>NZ_RCWE01000007.1 GCF_018448925.1 Photorhabdus akhurstii
CAAAGCAGTGATACAGGTTCTTAGCCGGCGATATCACCATTGAGGGCGTTTTCTCGTGATGGAACGGACAGCGCAGCACATAATCCTCACCGCGTTTTTTCATCGCACGGCCTTGCTTACGCGCCAGCCCCAGCAACGAGACGGTTTGCTTTAAGCGGGCTAAATCGGTATCGGGAACGCGGGTCATCAGTGACCTCCTGTAAAAACCTGTCAATAGACATTGTAGTAGCATTAATATGAGACTATAATATAGCCATTGAGTCAAGCAATTAAAAAGGAGGGCTTACAATGCACATCTCATTACCGAACTGGATTTGTGAGGAAGATATGCAACTGTTTGCCAAGCGACTAAAGGAAGCCAGAGAGGCCCGTAAAATGACACAGGCCAGACTCGCTGAACTGCTCAATGTCGATCGCCGGGTGTATAACCGTTGGGAACGGGGGGCTTCTGTTCCCCAACTAGATGCTGTGGTCAGGATCGCTCAGGTATTACAGAGTAGCCTGGATGCACTCGTCGGGCTGGAACCGATGGCACCACCACAGATACATAATCCCCGTTTACAGGCGCTCGTGACTCAGATGGATTCGCTTTCGGATGAAGATCAGCAGGCGCTGATTGTATTAATGGACAGTTTACTTAAACGTTCCAAGATGACGCAGTTACTGACATCGTAGAAGACATTTGCTACAGAAGAGACGACTTTTATCAACGCAGCATTACCGGGCTGCCACCCGGATAACGCTGCTAACCACAACCCACTATCAGAGGTAGTTAGCTATGGCTGAACGCGATTGTAATGTAAATTCAGGCAGTTCGAAAGCGCAACGCCGCTATAAGGTCGGCTATATCAGCCGGTGTCACGCCGACCGCCACACTGGCATGACCCGCTATTACAGCCAGCACCCCAGTTTGCACTTAAAAGGGAACTGGCTGGAAGAAGCGGGCTTTGCGACCGGGCAGCCAGTACAGGTCAGTGTTGAGCACGGACAGTTGATTATCCGGCTCGTTGAGCACAACTGACGGCTCTCAGACCTATAAAAACTGCACTTTAATCAATTAAGAGCTAACTTTTGGAGTGCAGTTCTAACCCAGGGCTACCTTAGCGTTACAGTCGTATTAAACTACTACGGCATAATAAGCCATTTGAACTAAATTGAAGATGTAATGCATATTTTGGATATTCATATTTCACCCAGCTATTAATATAACCAAGAAGCATATCCGTTTTACCGCCACCATTCATCAACGGGGTTCCTAGTACTTTAAGTACTTTTTCTTCATCCCATCCCGCTTGTATATCTGAGATCAGGACTCCTTTAAAATTTTCGTATCCATCACTGTTATCAAAGTAAAAGTGTATATGATTCACCCCTCCTTGCCTGAACCCTATCTCTATCCCCGCACGAACAAAGCTATAGTATGTCGTTTGTCCCACTGGGTCGTTATATTCTAAGGGATCTTGTGTTACTTGAGCCTGCTCTCCTATCGCCAGACACAGCTCATTAAATTCTTTGGATGATTCCGATACACCAAGGACGCTAGTAAACTTGTTCCATTCAATCATCACTTCATAACCCCCGTTTGACGATTACGTTCTATGACCTTCTTAACCGCGTCATCAACCAATTGTGGATCATAACCACGTTCTATCATATTTTTTCTTAATGCATCAGTATCACGACATACTGCACCACAAAGATCCATTGCGTCTTTCTGAACTTGAGCCGGAGTATTTTTACCTCCGTAAGTCGGGCTGGCTTTATGTGCATCCCGTGGTATCTCAACAGCTGTTGCATTTTGGTAAAGAGCTTTTGTTTCATCCTTTGTAAGAGGGCGTCCCAGTTCATTTTCTTTTGCTTTTTTAAGCGCCGCAAATGACGGAATGTGATCATGTTCTAGCCCATCCCCTACCTTCGCTCGAGATTTTAACTCCTTATAGGAACTAACATCTAGCGCTCTAACAGGTTGAGTTTCATCATGGGGTTTGTTATCCGTCGAACCTTTTGTTGACGATACAGATGATGGCTTCGCCTGGATCTTATTACTGGCTGCTCCTCCAATAATTCCGGTCGCAGTCTCCAGCAACAACAGGTTACGCTGCTCTTCCTTAACGTACTGTGCCGCATCCGCTTTAGATAATCCGGCGTTCTCCAGCTCCTTCTGACGCAATTCAGTATTAAAGAACCCGGAGAGGGGTCCACTACCGCCATTTAACCAGCTGCTCTGCTCTGAGCGGCCTATCTTGTCATTGGCACGGTATCCCGATACCGCCAGTTCTTTACCCACCTCATGGTTGATGAACGCCAGTTCTTCTCGGCTCAACTCGCCATTCAACGCCATCTGTTTCAGGGTATTGATGGTCGCATCACTGGCCTGCCGATATTCCGTCCAGACCCCTTTACGGCAGCTGTCATCCTGACACGATGCCAGTTTACCGCGCATGTCTTCAACCGACGGCAGACCTTTATCCAGAATCCGCTGGCTCAATTCTTTGGCCTTACCGCACGCTTCCGGTGACAGCGTGCGGCAATCACCCAGATTTCGCGAGGCCAGCGCATTATTCTCAATGGCATTCTTCCCTGCCTGCGCCCCAGTGAGGGCACTGGCGCTGGAGTCACCGGCAATACCACCGGCCAGCCCGGCCGCCAGAGTGGAAAGGGTGCTGATAGTTTGTTTTTGCTCTTCCGTTAACTCACTGACGTTGGCCCCGTCGCCGTAAAGTTGCTTAATCAGGACCTGAGCCGCCAGTTCCCCCGACGCGGCACCGACTGCACCCGACAGGGCATTGTTACCGCTCACTTCCGCCGCTACCGCGCCTAAAATCGCATGGGCCAGCGTGTTGGTGGCGATATCCACCTGATGGGTTTGCGGGTCAGTAGTCAAGTCCTTAATCACTCCTGCCAGATACGGTGAAGCGCCCCCGGCCAGCGCCTGACCGAGATTGTTGCCCGCTAAGCCCTGAATGGCTGCCGTAGCGGCCTGTAAGGCTTTCTGATAGGTTCCGCCGGTCCCAAAGCCTGAGTCATTCAGCGCCTGTGTGTAAGCGGTGTCATAAACTTGCTTATTGATATCCGCCGCAGTCGGGTGTGGATTGCCACTGTCGACCAGTTTTTTTCTGGCTGCGGCTTTGTCCGGTTCACTGATATGGTCCAGCTTCGCTTTCGCCGCTTTGGTGGCGATAATTTTCCCTTCGGTACTGGCTATCTCGGTCATCTGGGCGCTGATTTCGCCAATCAGTTGCGCCTGTTTCAGCCGTTGCTGTTCTTTTTCCTTATCAAATATCGGACTCAGGACATTCGCGGCATTATCGGTATCGCGACTTAAGTTCGCGATATCCTGCGTCTGGTGCGCCTTATCCCGGATAATCAGGTTGCCGTCGCTGACGGCGGCGTGCGTGGTGGTGCTGTCATGGCCCTGGTTATGGGAACCGCTCAGCCCATTGACCGCCAGATTATTCAGGACCTGACCGGCGGTGGGTTGGCCGAGGCTGACGCCCGCGCTTTGCTGCTCAACAGTAAAGTCCGCTTGATTTTTAATATCCTTGAAGCCCAGCGTTCCGGTGTTCAGGGTGTTGTTGGTTTTGTCGGCTTGACTGGCTATCACCGCGCCGTCCAGTTGGGTGTGGTCGCCGACGTTAACCTGATAGCCGCTTTTGCCGGCAAACAGCCCGGTCTGCTCCTGCACGCTGTCATAGTTGCTGTGCAGTTTATTGCGGCTGGCATTGAGGCTCGCTGTGCCGTTAGTGAGGGGACCTGCGGTGGCGCTGACGCCCGCGCTGGCGTTGTGTTGCTGGCTGTCATAGCGCTGGCTGTCCTGCTCGCTGCTTAATGTCAAATGACGTTTTACGTCGGCGGTAATCTGCTCGCCGCTGACCTGAGCCCCTTTCAGCGTCGTATCCCGGCCACTGTTCAGCCCGACGGTCTGTCCCGCCTGTAACGTGGTGTTAGTGTGACTGACGCCGTTGCCGTTTTCATGGCCGGTGCCCCGACTGACATTGGCTGAGACGCTCAGGCCGGTGCCCCCCGGCCCGACAGTCAGGCCCACGCCCAGCGAGCTGCCGTGGCTGCTGTTTTTGCCGGTGGTCTGTTCGGTGTTCTGGCTGGAGGAGAGCTGAATATCCCGGTGAGCATTCAGTTGCAGGTCTTTACCCGCCTGTAACTGGCTGCCCTGAATACGGATATCGCCATTCTGGCCTGATGCGCCTTTGCCATCCCCTTTGGCGGTTATGGTCAGGTTATCCCCGGCAGTGAGATGGCTGCCCTGTTGAGTGGTCTGGCGGTGCTGCTGTTCTGAACGAGAAGATTGGCGACCGTAGGACAGGCTCACCCCAGCTAGATTATTATTGCCTTTATCATCACTGCCCTGAGCTTCCGCCAGTCGGCCAGCCTGCGCCGCTTGCACTCCGCTGAGGGCGGCTTGAGTGTTTTGCAGGGCTTTCACTCGCGGGTCACTTTCAGTGCGGGCAGTTCTGGCGGCTTGCACTGCGCTGTTGACGGCCCCACCGGCTGCGCCACTCAGCGCCACGGTTAAGCCGCTCTGTTTTTGTTCGGTTTTTGTCGTGGTGTGATGGCGGTTTTCCGCGCTGGTGATATCGACCTGTTGACCGGCCAGCGTCAGGTCTTTACCGGCAATCACCTCACTGCCGTGAACCCGGAGCTGTTCTCCTGCGTTGAGGGTCACGTTACCCTGGCTGCTGCCGACCGTGCTGCCTTTACTCAGCTGGCTGTCACTGTCGGTGGTGACTTTCTGGCTGGCTTTGCCTAAGGTGAAGCCAATCCCGCCGGTGCCCATCAGACCGGATTTTTTCTCCTGCCGCCAATGGGTTTCATCGTGCGCTTCCGCGGCGGTGGTGACGGTGAGCTGATGACCGGCGTTCAGGCTGATATCCTGCGTACCGGCGACATTGCTGCCGCGGATATTGAGGTCTTTACCGGCCTGGAGATTCACCTTATCGCCACTGAATGTGGTGCTGAGCGCCTGCCGGTCATGCACTTCGTCGTGGGTTTCCACTGACGATTTCGACAGCCAGCCTTTGCTGGTTTGTTTACTGTGCTCCACTAAATCGGATGAAGCCGTCCCGGTGGTCAGCGTCAGGTTATTGCCGGCCTGCGCCGTCAGTTGTCGACCGGCGTTGACCTGGGCGGCGGTGGCCTGTAAGTCATGTCCGGCTTGCAGGGTCACCTCACCGGCGCCGGTTATCTGGCTGCCGATATCCTGTTGTTGGGTCAGATGGCGATAGTTATCTTTCCCCCAATTCCCTTGCTCTGTGCGGCGCGTGCTTAAGGCGTCCAGCGTCAGGTCATGGCCTGCCGTTATCTCGGTGTGACCGTCTTTACCGGCATTCTTGACGTCACTGGCGGTTAATTGCACATTGTTGATGGCGCTCAGCGATAAGGCACCCTTATCGTTCCGCACATAGATGCCTGCCGGACGGTCTAACCAGCGGTTAGCCTCATCCCCGCGCACCGTCGATGCGCTGGTGATATCGCGGCCTGTCAGAGTCACCCGGTCATCGCCCTGAATCCGGCCGCCCCGGTTGGTGAGCGTCTGTTGGGCCGCTAAATCCACTTTGCCGCCGCGAATAAAGCCGCTGTTGGTTAGATTGTTGGCGGTCAGTTGGGTGACGTCACGCCCGCTAATTGTGCCGCTGTTGGTGATATCGCCCTGACTGTTGAGCGCCACGGTATTCCCGGCCAGCAAGGTGCCGTCACTGCTCAGGTCGCCCTGACGGACGCGGGCATAAACCTGCGGCACGGTGACCACCTCGGTAGTGCCATCCGGCAAGGTGACGGTTTGGTTAGTCAGCCAGATAATGTCTGAGGTCAGCAACGCCATCTGCGCCGCACTCAGCGCCACGCCCGGCGTTAATTGCTGCTGTTTGCCAAAGGCGATACCGGCATCCATCAGCGCTTTAAACTGCGCTTCATCGTTGTTGTAGCCCGGCAGATAGCGCTGGCCGGTCAGTTGGGTGATTTGGTCGCGCACCAAACGCTGTTCGTAGAACCCATCGCCCAGGCGTTTGTGAACCAGCGCCGGGTCATGCGTTAACTGTTGCCGCATATAGTCCGAGCCCAGCCACTGTTTGTACTGGGTAAATTTCGGGTCGGTCTCCACCAGATAGTGGCTGTCGCTGCCCGGTTGCACGGTATACAGGCTGTTATCCGGCAGGCGGGTATCGGGCGTCACCACGCGTATTACCGGGTCGACAGTTTGCCCTTTGACGGTCTCCGGGGGCAAACTCAGTGGCTGATTTTTGATACCGTTCACCGGCGTGACCGCTGTGGGGGCAGAATGTATCTGACCGGTTTGTCGGTCTGTAATCGTGATATTCGTACCCTGTGGACGGGTATGCGCCTGCCAGGCCAGCGTTTTCAGGTCGAGGGTTTCTATGACGGGGGCCGGGTCATAATGGCTGCGGCTTTTCCCCTGTGAGGTTTTGGTCCCCCCGAACCCGAACTTTTTCTTCTTGGTTTTTTTGGCATACCAGTGGGTCTGGCTGCCGGTATCAGTGGTCACGCGTTCGCCCTGAGTGGCGATATTGTGCAGCTCGCCTATCTCCCCGTTTAGCGCCCCACCGGCGATAATTTGGCTGTCGTGATTGGTGACCTGCGCACTGTTGAGCGTGATATTACCCCCGGCCAGAATTTTACCGGGGTCACTCTGTTTAACCTGAGTTTCCTTGACGGTCCGGGTGTACTGATATTCGTAAAAGTCATTACTGCGGCTGCCATCCGGCATGATGGCATCGTGCACTTTGTATTTATTGTGGCGGGAAGTGTCCACCTGTGACCAGTCGTAACGGGTGGTCTGGCCGCTCAGTACCGCGTCATGATGCTGAGACTTTTCCGTTTCGACGACCTGAGTCACTAACCCGGCGTTGGTGTTGTTAATCTGGTCGGCATTCATCTTCAAATGGCGCCCGGCTTCAATCGTCGCCGCGTGGTTATTCAGTTCACGGGCTTGACCGGTGGCCGCCAGGGTATTATCCAACCGGCCGCCGATGTGCATGTCGCCCACGCTGTAAATCTGGGCATGGTGACTGTTGTTCAGTGTTCCGGTGCCGATATCCAGCCGGTCACGCGCCGCAATGACGGCGGCTTTGCCATCCTGCGCGGTGTTATTCAACGTGCTCGTCTGGAGGGCGATCTGGTCCCCGTAAATGCGCCCGGTGCCGGTATTGTTCAGGGTGCTAGCAGTGAGATGGGTCAGGCCGCCGTCAATCAGTCCGGTGTTGTTCAGGGTATCGTGAGCCTGGATTTGCGTTTGCCCGGCGCTGATTTCACCGGAGGCACTATTGGTGAGATTGTGAGCGTCAAGATGCAGCGCCTGACCGGCTTTTATCTGGCGGTCATTGATAAGATTACCGGTCGTTTTCAGGGTCAGATTGCCATTGGCCGCGGTGTTGCCGGTATGATGAAAATCCTCAGTTAAGGTGATCGCCATATCGCCCTGCGACAATAGTTGGCCGTCACCGCTCAGAGCATGGGCGTTAATCGTGGCGTGCTCCCCGGCAATCAGCGTGCCTTGCCGGTTGTTAATCGCCAGATGCGGTTGCTGGGCCTCGCTTTTGAGAGTGAGCTGTTTGCCCGCGGAGACCAGCCCCTGAGTATTATTCAAGGTCTGGCTGATGTTCGCTTGCAGATGGTTAGCTGCCCGTAAAGCACCCTGGGTATTGTCCACCTGTTGAGCGTTGACCGTCAGGTTTTGTGCTTCCACTCCGTTATCCGTCTGCTTTGTTTCCCGGTTAATCAGGTGAGCGGTGTTCAGGGTCAGTTGTGCGCCGCCACGGATAAGGCCGCCGGTGTTATCGGTTTGAGTATCAACATGAAGCTGAGTGTCGCCCACCGCCTGCACCTGCCCGTGACGATTGTCGAGCTGATGAGTGTTCAGGGTTAAGGTGTCCGTGGATAACAATTTGCCGTCCCGGTTATCCAGCGCGGCGTGTCGGGTATCGATAGCCACCTGTCCGCCCTGGAGATGACCGTGGCGATTATCCAGTTGACCGCTGGTGATTGTGGTTTTTCCTGCGCCAATAATCTGGCCCTGCTGGTTATCCAGTAACTGCCCGTTGGTATCCAGAGTCAGGGCGTCGGCGGATTGTAAGGTCCCCTCGCGGTTTATCAGTTGTCGGCTGTGAATGTCCAGCCCGCCATTCCCGGCAATCTGTCCCTGAGTATTAGTGAGCCTGGCGCCGGTCAGCGTGGTTTTACCGTCCGCGGCGATTATCCCGCCGGTGTTATCAACATCGCCGGCGCGCAGGGTTAATTGCCCGCCGCTTAACACCCGGCCCGACTGATTGTCCAGCGTGTCTTTGACCGCCAGTGTCAGCGAGCCTTTTTCGGCGGCCACGATGTTGCCGTGACGATTATCGACGGTCGTTGCTTTAAGGTTCAGGTTGCCGTTGCCCGCAAGGGTGCCGTGCTGGTTATCCAGCCTCCGAGTGGTGAGGGACAGCGTATCTTTGCCCTGTTGTTGCATCACGCCGCCTTGATGGCTCAGGGTGTCGGCGTTGACGGTTATCTGCCCGGCCTGAGTTTCGGCGTGGTTGAGTTGCAGTTCACCGGCCTGTATCGTCAGGGCGCCATTGGTGAGCAGTTTGCCCTGATTGCCCAGCCACCGTTGGGTATTGAGTGATAATTGACCGTTGCCCGCCAGTTGCACGGTGCCCTGAGTATTATCGGCCTGATGCGCGGTCAGATGCAGGTCCTCGCCCTGACTGGCAATAGTGCCCTGACGGTTATTAAGCCGGTCTGTGGTGAGGGTCAGTTTCCCCTGATTGAATACCATCCCCTCATGGTTATTCAGGGCGTGGGTGTTAAGCGCCAGTTCACCGGTCCCGGTCTGGTTAATTTTTCCTTTCAGGTTAGAGATATCCGGGGTCGTGAGGTGGATTTCCCGCGCCACTAACTGGCCGCTGTCGTTGTTAAACTGGCCCGGGGTTTTCGCGCTAAAACGGTCGGCGTTGACGGTAGCGCGAGCGGTACTGATGCCCGATTGACTGGCAGTCAGTTGAATTTGCCCGGCCGCCGTCTGGCTGTCGCTCAGGTCAATCTGTTGGCTGTGGATAGTCAGCGTATCAGTGGCCAGATTTTTGCCATTAGCCTGAACGTGCTGCGCGGTCAGGGTCAGGGAGCCGGGGCGGGTGGTGTTGCCGTTATCATCCAGCCCCGCGGCCCACACACTGCCGTGACCACTTTGTATCGTGCCTGCTCTGGCGGTGATATTGCCCCGTGCCTCAACCCGACCACTATTGTTCAGTTGTTCGCCTGATTGCAAGGTCGCCGTCGATTGAGACAGGAGTTTGCCCTGATTGTCTATCTTTGCGGTACTGGTTAATTGCAACGTATCCCGGCTGCTGAGGGTACCGCGGTTCTCTATCCGACCATCGGCGGTGATATGGACCTCCCCGGCAGACGCGCCGATATTGCCGGCATTATGTACGCCCACCCCCGCCTCGGTGCCTATCAACCTGATTTTATGGGCGTACATGCCGCCCAGCGCCGCCACATCCAGCGCAAACGCCGGGTGCTTTTCATCGTCAATCGATTTTTTCTCCATCTGCTGATGCGTCGCATCGACAATATTGCGCCCGGTAGTCACTTTCAGGTCTTGCGCGTGTAATTTGGCGTTAATCGCCACGGAGCGGGCGATAATATCGGTGTAACTTTGCTGTGTGCTGTCCATGCCGCGCCCGTCAATCCGCACTTCCCCCTGATTGACATCAAACCCTTTCAATCGGCCCCGCTCCATCAGCGCCTGTCCGGTGGTGAGCGTGGTGCGATGCGCGTTAATGAAACCGCAACCGTTACAGGTGATGCCCGAAGGATTGGCAATAATCACCTCGGCTTTATGCCCGGCCACTTCAATCCAGCCATTAAGGTGACTGGGGTCACGACTGTTGACCTCGTTAAGAATAACGCTGGCGTCCCCTTTGGCTAGCCACGGATTGCCTGCGACCATACCGCCCAGTTGCGTCTGGGTGGCCTCATGGCTGTTATTGAGGATAACCCCCTGTTTATCCACGTCAAACTGGCGGTAGCGGTTGTGGGAAACGCCGTCGGCGCCCGGGGTCTGGATATTGACCTGCGGCGTGCCGTTGGCGCTGCGAATGATGGTGGGCTGCTGACGGCCCGGCGCCTGTCCGTCGGCCACAATCGCCGCCTGCGCGGTGAGCGAAATCCCGCCAAGGGCGAATAACAATCCAAACCGTAGCGCGGTGAGTCGGCAACGATGCTGCGGTGAAGAGGGGCGATGAGCGCGGCGTCCGGTTCTTCCCCGTCCGGCCCGCGCTATCTCGGCCACCACTATCCACAGCTGGCGAGATTGATTAAAGATAATACGATATAACTGCTTGTTCATGATTTTTGCTCCACACAACACTACCCACCGGCAGTTTTGTTATTTGAATTAATACTGCCAATACAGGTTGAATCCGGCCGTGACGGGGGAAGTTTGGAAACCGGCGGGCTTGGACAGCGGGACGCCGACAAACAGGTCGTAGCTCACCTTTTTCAGGCTGCCGCGCCAGCCCAGAGCGCTCCCCGCCAGGTGTTTTCCGAGCAGCGCGTCGCTGCCCCGGCCGCCCACTTCGCCATAATCCATTGCCAGATACAGCGACTGCCCGCGCAGCGGGGTTTGCCAGTCCAGTTCGTTGCGGCTGTACCAGCCCCGATCTGCGGATAAGGTCAACTCGCCATCAAAGCCGCGCACCGTCCAGCGGCCGCCAATCGAGAAGCGATCCTGGGGCGTCAATGGGCTGGCGCTTATCTGACGCAAATATTGGGTCTGATAAGAAAAGGGCTGAGAAAACAGCGTTAACGGCCCGGCCAGCGTCGCCGAGAACTGGGTGATTTTGGGTAAGGCGGTCCCTTCATTGCGGTACTCTTCCGGCGCCGGTTGTGCGCCAAACCAGCGCATGCCCTGCTGGTAAGTCACCCGGGTATCCAGCGTCGCACTGCCGATAAAGTGATGATGGGACAGCCCCAGCTTCCAGCCCGCGGTTTCCCGGCGCTGAACATCAACTTCGGTCTTATCAATAAAATTGCGCGACGTCCGGCGATAAATTTCACCGTTAAGCAGAGTTTTCTGGTCGGCGTTACGGTGCAGAACACGGCTAAGCTGAACCGCCAGGTTTTGGCTTTTGCCCCGGTATTGGATCGCCTGATTCAGCCCGGCTATCGTCTGGGTATAATCGTAATGACTGGCCGTCACACTCGCCATCCAGTAGCCGAAGGGCAAAGAGTAATAGAGCGTGTCATTTTGGCTGCCCTTCCCGGCAGATGAATGAATATCGCGTCCACCGGAGAGATAAAACAGATCACTCAACGCCAGCGGGTTATCCAGAAAGAAAGTGAATCCGCCCTGATAACGCCCGGTGCTTTTGGAGCCGGTATCATCCAGATACGTGGCGACTCGCCAGTGCCGTGACTGACGCCAGTCCAGCACAATATCGCTCTCCCCCGGCTGCGCTGCCGGAACAATGTTCATATCCGCCTGCACGGTCGGGAAACGTTGCAAGTTTTCCAATCCCTGCTCAATATCCCGTAAATCCAGTAGCTTGCCTTCACGCGCGGGAAAGGGCGTTATCCGCTGGATATATTTCCCGCTGTCAGGGGTATAGCGGATATGCCGGATTTTGCCCGGTATCATCACCAGTTTTAGCGTTTGGGTACGCAGATCCTGGGGAGGAACCAGAACCCGGCTGGTGACATAGCCGTGATTAATGAGCTGATCTTGCAATTGGGTTATCAGCCGGCTAATGCCTTTATCGCCCAGGCAATGGTTTTCGCCCTGTTGAGCGACACGCCGGAACGGTAACCAGTGCGGGAAATTTCCGGTACCTGCCAATGCTACATGTGTGACAGGAAAACAGGGGGTTTCCACCGGGAAGGCGGATGACTCCCCGGTTTCCGGTACCGACAGATGAACTTCCGCAGGCGGCGGGGCTAATCGCGCCTCCAGCGCTTGCTGGCGGGCCTGTTGATGAATGAGTTGTTGATCTGCGATGTCGGCGGCTTGACTGTCTGAGACTACGCTACAAAAAACCGTTAATACCAAAATACTGCTTTTCATTGACTTTCTATTCCACAATGTCGAAACAGCATTAACCACGAATTTAACTTAACGATCAATATTTAGGATTGATTATCAACCGGGCAACTAAAATAGGGGATTGGTTAAGATAGCAGCAAAAACAAGAGGTTATATGACAAAGCAAAAAACGGGCCAATGTGATTATTTTGTAACAGCATTGTATAAAAAATAGATTAATATTAATCATTTAATAACCAGCATTAATAATTTCAAATTAATTTTATTGTTTTATTTTAATAATGTGATAGATATCACATTTATGATGATTGATTTCAGCATTGAATGACTTGAACTGTGACAGTTATTTTTAATTTGTGATAAGTAATGACCTTTTCTGATTAGATTGGATGATGACTTTTAGCTCAGTTGGCAAAACAGGCGCTATGCTATTGCGGATTGGGAGATAACTATCAGATAGCAAGTGTTGGTAGTCACCGCCTTTTCGGGCACAGACGGAAACATCCGCAAGGGGTGGCACTAATTGCCTGACGTGCCTATTGATGAATGAGTTGTTGATCTGACATGTCTACAGCTTGACTGCCTGAAATAAGAAAAATGCACTATTATTAATGGATTAATATTTAACTGTGACAATCTCGTAATAATTTTATTATGTAATTTACATCACGTTTTTGTCTTATTACAAACGGTAGTAGCTTTTAAAATTTGGGCTTTCGTGATGATAAAATATCTTCTTTTCTCACCTATCATAGATATACGAATAGATAGTTCTTAGGCGGTAATAAAGGGTATTTACTGCCGTTTCTTCCTTAAAACGCACAGTAAAGGAGGTTATTGCGTAATAAGTTATGCACGCTTTTCCGGTAAATACGACATATAACGATAACTCAGTTCGTCTATTTCCTCTTGTGAGCATTGCTAGGACTTGAGACTCAAACCAAAATACTACTTTCAGAATGTAAAAATCTTTCTGGTACATAAAGATCATAATCATTAAAGCGACAGTATTCTTCCAATTGCCGAGCAGACCTAACACCAATCTTTCTATATATTTGTGCTGTATAGTGTTCAACAGTACGGTAGGAAATATTTAATATTCTACCAATTTGTTTACTGGTATATTTATGTAAAGAGAGAAAAATGACATCCCATTCCCGTTGGGTAAATAAATTGGTCGGTGGTTGAAATATAATAGATGCAGGGAGTTTTCCATGATATAAACGTGTTAATGAATAATCTTGGGCTTTCCACAAGTGATAGATAATTCCAAGACACTCACCATTTTCATGATAAATAGGTAATTTTTCACAGAAATAAGAGGATAATGTTTTTATTCCTCCCCAAATATGGGTTTCGAGTGAAACATATGATTTTTCTTCTTTCATTACCTTTTGATCATGATGAATATATTCTTTTGCAAACTCAGCTCCATCCCAAGGAAGCTCATCATCATAAAATCCTTCGAAATCAAATGAATCAGAAAAACCTTTAATGGAGTTCAACGCTTTATTTCCATAAATAAAACACGAATTCTTATCTTTTATTCCCCAAGGATCGTTACTGATTGCCAATGTGTTAATAACTTGAGGTGAAATAATTAACTTATTATTCATGCTATTGTTCCTTTATTATATTTGACATAGTAACCACTTAATTATCATTAAGGCATTATCTGAATGAATTGTCATCTGAATTATATTTAAAACAGCTTAACCATATAATATATCACAACAATAATCCAGTCAAAAAGTGTACAATTTATTAATTTTAAGATAACATTATAAATACCACAAAATATAAAAAAAGTTATTATTTTGATAAAATATTATTTATATGATTGATTTTATCAGTTAATAAATATTTAAAAATTGAATTTACCTAACCTAGCAACTCATTAAAACTAATTGTCTTATTGTCTATAAGATAGACAACTGAGTAAGCAATGACAGGAGGTTCGGTGATAATGATCGTGTAATTTTTACAATGGATATGGACAAGGTGTGATGCGTGATCATTTAGAAGTTTTGAAATATACCCCCTTGCACACCAATTCTCTGAGCTAACTAAGTTGGTGCCATTCCCTGTAACTGAAGAGCTTAAGACATTCATTAAAGTATTTCATCCGCTTCCAACATTTCCAAAAATAACTAAACTTTTTGAATACTCTAGCGATCTAAAAAGAACATTTCTGCACATTTAAAGTTTAATTTTGAACAATCAGAGTTCATTTATGAACTTTTTATCGTTAGACAATTTTCTATTCGGAGAATATTTGGCTGTACTTGGTGGGGTTTAATCTCTTAGTACAGCTATTTTTTAACATTCCGCGCCTGTGCGGACTCAGGGAAAAAGCTGTAGAAATATAAAAATATCAAATTGAAGAGAGAGTATGAACATAGCACCTTGAATAACCAAATTGAGAGGAAAATAAGGAATGATTATAAAAGACGACTGGCACCCGGCTGATATTATTGCAGCATTAAAAAAACAAGGGACAAATCTTTCTACTATTTCAAGAGAAGCGGGGCTTGCATCATCTACCTTAAGTAATGCGCTACACCGTCCGTGGCCCAAAGGTGAACGGCTAATTGCTACCGCTTTAAATTGTGAACCTTGCGAAATATGGCCGAGCAGATATTTTAAATGAGTTGTCATTTTCAAAGTTAACATGAGCTTCTCATATAAAACCAATGAGAGAGAGCTCATTACCTGAAACTTTCTTCATGGAAAATTTCAGGTATGAGCATAGAATTAAAGCAGGGCTATTAACGCCCTACTTTGTTATCAAGCTCTGGCTAAAATATATAATCAGGCCAAATTCCGTGGATACCTTTTTATTTTATGATGCTAGCTGGACTAAACCAGTAATTGCTTTTTCAAGATATTGACGAGGACACCCCAAGTTTATTCGGATAAACCCTTTCCCTTGATCACCAAAATTCAATCCCATTGAAACGACTATTTTGGCTTTTTGCAGTAAGGCCCGTTGCAAAGTATCATCATCCAGACCTAAATCACGGCAGTCCAACCAAGCCAGATATGTACCTTCCGCTTTTGTCATTCGGCACCAAGGAGCAGCAGACGTTAAAGCTTGCTCGAACCAGCAACGATTTTCCGCCAGGTAACTCTGTAACCCATCAAGCCATACATCCCCATGTTGGTATGCGGCTGTAGCCGCAGTCATAGATAGCGCGTTAAATACGTCTAGTCCATGAGCATTCAACCGATCGATAAAGGCTCGTCGAAGTTCGGGAGCTGGAATGAGAAAGTTTGATATACGGAGTGATGAAAGTCCAAATGTTTTACTTGCCGAGGTAGCAACAATAACGTTGCTATGCCATTCACTCCCCAAATGCAGTATTGAGGTAAATTTCCCCCAAGGCAAAATTAAATCAGCCCAGATTTCATCGGAAATTACCGTCGTCCCGTATCTTTTGCAGAGCATTAATAACTGGAGCAGTTCATCACTATTCCAACATCGGCCAGTAGGGTTATGTGGGTTACATAACAATAGCAAAGGTGGCCTGTGTTGTTCTAACATTTGCTCTAAATGACCATAGTCAATCTTATAACCTTCCGAGCTTTCAAGTAGAGGGTTTTCAATAACTACCCTGCCATTCATAGTAATAATTTTGGCGAATGAAGCATAATAGGGCCCCTGTACAATGACACCTTCCCCCGGTTTACTGAGCATTTGTATCAATAAAGCCAATCCGGGTATGACGCCTTCTATCGATGTAAACCAATCGCGGTACAAGGTCAATTTATGGCGTCTTGAAAACCAATCTATTGCTGCTTGGTAATAGCAATCGTCGCGTTCGCTATAACCAAAAATACCGTGGTCAACCCTGGAGTGAAGCGCTTGCAGGACTTCTTTTTGGCATTGAAAATCGAAATCAGACACCCACATTGGCAGCAGGTCACTCTTATTTAAGTGCAAGTGACGATTTAAAAAATCCCACTTAACAGAGCTTGTATTGTAGCGATCAATTATCTGGTTGAAATCAGGCAATTTCACTTTGGATTTCCTTTTTATTCAGGGAGTTTTCCGGCGTGATTTTTGCGATACCGAAACCAGTAAAACCATAAATGAGAGCAAAGAAGACGGCGGCATAGCACTGGATAGCCCAGGGCAGTAGCTCAAGCGTACTGACGCCCAATGTAGTCGCCATGTAAATACCGGCAGAAGTCCAGGGAAGCAACGGCTCTATGACAGTACAGCCATCTTCTATTGTTCGTGACAGATTTTTATTATCCAGTCCCATGCGACGATAAGCCCCTTTGAACAGCTCCGCCGGGATGAGGAGAGCCAACTTTCCGTCGCAGGTGGCACCCGTCACCAGAATAGTTGTTGCCAAGGTTGCAGCAATAAGTTGCCCGGTTGTATGAACAACTTGTAGAAGCCGGTTAATGATGATGGTCAAGGAGCCAGTGAGCGCTAAAGCGCCAGCAAACGCAAATGCACAAAATACAAGCAGGATAGTACCCATCATTGAGAACATACCACCCCGATTGAGCAGACGGGGAACATCGCTAACGACTCCGGTAATGTTATGTCCCTGATCAGAGAACATAGAGAGATTGAAACCATCTATCAACGCATTAAGGCCCTGTTTAAGGGTGAGCCCTTGGAAACCTATGCCAAGTACAATAGCTAATGCACAGGCAGCAAGCATGACGGGTATCACCGGACGTTTTGTTATTGCTCCCCACAAAACCAGTATCGGTGGCAAAATCAGCAATAAATTGAAGTGATACAGGCTTTCAAGAGATTGTACGATTTCTGTGACTTTTTCAGGTGTTGCCACGTTACCTGTTAAGCTTGTATGACCAGCAATAAAATAAACGATAGCAGCTAAAACAAAGCCGGGAATAGTGGTATACATCAAATGTTGAACATGACTGTAAAGATCAGTATCGGCAACAATAGCGGCAAAATTAGTTGAGTCAGATAACGGTGAAATTTTATCGCCAAAATATGCGCCTGAAACAACCGCTCCGGCTGCCGCAGCCAAAGACACATCAAGGCCAGCAGCGACTCCCATCAGAGCGACACCAACTGTTCCGGCTGACCCCCATGACGTACCGGTACAAACTGAGATAACACTCGTAATAAAGAAAGCAGCAATCAGTATGTATTGAGGAGTAATCAGCTTTAATCCCCAGTAAACCATATAAGGTATCGTTCCGCTGAACATCCAGGTCCCAATTAACCCGCCGACGCAAATCAGTATCATGATTACCGGCATCGCTTTAGCTAGCTTTGCCACAATAGCATCGATAATGTCATTCCAGCGATAACCCTGCCAATATGCCAAGGCTGCTGTTATTCCTGCTGATATCAGCAATAGGGATTCGATGCGTAAACTCAGTTGACCATATCCAATAATTAACAATAAGAGCATTGCTGCGATTGGCAACATAGCAAGTCCCAAATTAAGTTTTTTCTTATCATCCATATTAAAACTCCATTTTCAGGTGGTTGTTGAAACAGAATAATGAATTTATTTCGAATGAGATGTGACAAAGATTACTTGTTCATGTAACTGGTTTCATGAGTTGTGAAATGTGATCTGTATATCACTTTTACGCTTATTACGACGCTTTTTATTACTCGATTAAAAAAACAGAATCTCTGATAACTAGTTCGGCTGAGAACATATTCATTTGTGGCGTTATTTCTTTTTTGGCACTGAGTTGCAATGCCAGATTAGCCGCCCGCTGAGCCATTTTTTCTATTGGGTTGTGTACGGTAGTTAAGGGGGGATAGAGATATCGGGCCGGAACAATATCATCAAACCCAACAATCGACAGTTGTTCCGGTAACTTAATTTTCCGTTGATGTAAGGATCGCATCATACCGGCAGCCATGACATCATTAAATGTTACTGCCGCGGTAAAGTCGATGCGACTTTCTAAGAGCTTTTCTGCTGCTAATTCCCCACCTTTTTCGTTGAATGGCACACTAATAACCCAATCGCCAGGTACTGTGATACCTGCATTAGCCATTGCAGCCTGATATCCTTCCAGACGAAGCCTTCTATCATCGATCGGTAGATCTGCCGTCACACAAGCAATTTTTCGATGACCGTTTTGAAGAAGATAGTTGGTAGCAACCTGAGAAGCACTGACATTATCTAACCAGATACACCGATTGGCGATAGCAGGAAAATATCGATTGATAACCACTAATCCTGGTATATGAGCTGCATAACGTAATACATCTATGTCACTCATTCTACTAATATGCGCTACTATTGCTTCACATCCTTGGTTGATTAAAAAATCTAAGGCCGATTTCTCGAGTTCAGCTTGATGTCCTCCACTACAAACCATCAGTTTTACTTCTTTCTGCCGGGCGATTGTTTCAACCCCGCGAGCCAAAAGCGAAAAAAAGGGATCAGCCAAATTGCCGGTGAGTAAACCCAACATATTCCCGCACCTTTTCGCTAATGCAAGCGCGGCAGAATTACGATGGTAGTTGAACTCACGCATGGCTTTCTCTACACGCTCACGAGTGCCCGGTTCAACATAAGCGGTATTATTAATAACACGGCTTACAGTGGCCACAGATACTCCAGCTAGATGGGCGACGTCTTTCATTGTGGCCATAATTTTTCCTCAGCGGTTATACAAAATAAATATGAAGAAGAATCATATCTCAATTTATTCAAATTATCATGAAAGGATTTGTATACCTTATTTCAAGAGAATAATGTGAATTGGGTTTATCTTAATAATATTGAGTGAACGGCTTAACAATAGAATAAGAACTGTTGGGAATATGAACATGATAGGATTTTCAATATACCGACAAATATACCAACGATGAAATCCTTAGCTCTGGCTACGAAGGTGATCCATGTCACTATCTACTGAAAGTCATGTCTCTCTGTCACTTAAATCATTCCCCTTGATTAAGTGACAGAAAAGCTAGAACAGAAGTAGCGCCTTCAATATAGCAGGAAATAGTTCATAGATTTAAGGTATTTTGGTGGAATATAAAGATCATAATCATTTTTTTCGCAAAAAAGTTTCAATTCAATAATTGATCTAATTGATAATTTCTCATAGATACTTTGGAAATATCTTTCCAAGGTACGGCATGAAATGTTCATTTCATTAGCAATATCTTTATTGCTAACACCTCGGCAGAATAAAAAAATCACAATCCACTCTTTCTCTGTCAGTATATCGTTGGGTGGCCTTAACCTAACAGATATAGAAGAGGAATTTTTAATATAATTTTGTACTGAAAAATGACTTATTTCTTTAATGCGACAAATTATTCCAATACATTGGTTATTTTCATCCATTAATGGGTATTTTTCACAAAAATAGGGTTTAAATTGTTGATCATTGCTTTGCAAATCAGCCCCAATAGATGATATTCGTTGCATAGATTGTAAGACTTTACGATCATGCTTTTCAAAAAGGTGAGCAAGATAATTAAACGGTGTAGGTAATTCTTTAGCAGTATATCCAATGACATCAAAGTCTTCAGGTAGCTGACTTAATTTGATAAACACTTTATTTGCATATATAAAACGAAGATTCCTATCTTTTACAAACCATGATTCATGGCTTTTATCCCACATATTCGTTAACTGAGGGGTGATTTGACTCATATATGGCCTTCAATATAGAAAAATATTTCAATAATTAGCAAGAACAGCTATTCATTCTATAAGGGAATTCCCTCATAGTCGGAAGTATAGAGTAATGAATTTATTTCAAATGGAATGTGAGATGAGTTTGCTGTTCATGTAACCGGTTTCATGAAGTGTAAAAATGTGACTTGTGTATCGCTTTTTGGTCTTGTTTATAACCCATTGCCAAGTGTCAAAAAATTTTTAAAGATAAAGTAAGTGAAACTCGTATGGAATATACTTGTTTATCTAAAAAAACCGGAAATTTAAGGATACGATTAAGTAACCAGTCCTATTTAAACATTATACTTAATTCTTCTATAATAAAAAATTACATTAAAATAGATAGATATTCAATAATGCATTTTATGTCAAATATCGCTCCGCAACTCATTAACATATGGAAAAAAAATCATGAACCGTGGGGAGTAAAAAGTAGTGCTCCGTACTTTATTTACGGTAATTCAGCAACAAAAGAATTTACTCATAATATTGAGAAATTATTTGATTGTAGAAAGCTTTACAATCATGAAGTTCCTTAGAATGAATCTGAACGTGTAAGATAATCAATTAACCAATAAATGTACTTTTGAACTAACAGATTGCCAGGTATTACTATAAATAACGTTTCGTAATTATGCTACACATAGCCTTCTTCAACCCATTGTTATACATAGAATTATGAATGGTATAAGATGTAGCACTATTTTGAAATCTTATTTATAACCCGTTATTTTAAATATGATAAACAGCAATTCAATCCGTCATAATACATAAAACTAGAAAATTCTTATGAAAAAAGTCAATTTTATTGCTATATCCCAGAAAACACCAGAGAATCCCATAGTAGAATGTTTATTTAATCTTCAAATTATCAAGGAGTTTTTATGAAGAACTGTACGATATCACCTCAGATTATCAATACAATGGAAATAAGCAACGAACCTTGGGGAGTAAAAGATAGTTCTTCATGTTTTATTTATGGTAATAAAGCGTTAAGTTCTATCAAAAATTTCTCACAATCATTTGATTACAATGGGCTTTATGATCATGAACTCCCTTGGGATGGCGCTGAATTTGCAAAGGAATATATTCATCATGATCAAGAAGTAATGAAAAAAGGGAAAAAAATATGCTCACTTGAAACACATCTATTTGGTAAAGAGAAAATTCTATCATCTTATTTCTGTGAAAAGATGCCTTTTTATCATGATGATGGAAGTTGTATAGGCGTTATATATCATTGTTGGAAAGCGAAGGATTATTCACTAATTAGTCTGTATCAATATCATAATAAACTTCCCTCATCCATTTTACTCCAACCACCGACAGATCTTTTTACTGATCGTGAATGGGATATTATTTTCCTTTTCTTACAGAAATACACAATAAATCAAATGGGAACAATATTGAATCTTGATCCTAGTGTAATTGAAAACCATACAGACAGGATATATCATAAAATAAACATTAACTCCACTCTTCAATTAGAAGAATATTGTCGAGTCAATAATCTTTATCATTATATACCTGAGAAATTTTTATTAACTTAAAGAGATTCTTCTGTGGACGCAGTTGGCCTTATGACACGCGTCACTGATTATGCTTGGGGTAAAATAGAGTTTTATTAAAACCTCAGGCATATTCAATATAATAAAAAACACCTAATTTATTACCACAAATAAATTTAAAATTAAAAATAAACCATTTGAAAATATATCTAAATAATATCGATTAATGAAAAATAAAACAAATCAATTCATTAAAAACAGAAAATAACTTATTTTATTTAACCAAGTGATTTTTAATATATATTTCACCATATTAAATCAGTTCATTTTATTTATATTTATTGATGATTAAACCCAACATTAAACATATAAAAACATTAAGTTTATTTAAATAAAAACCCTATTTACACTCCTAATAAAAAGATATTAATATGGAATAAACTCTTATCCAGTCAATAAGATACCCAATGAATATGGGTATCTTATTGGTAATTTTAAACGAGTTCTGTCATCACTAATTTCGCTATTTCGAAATAGATAATCAGTCCTGTACCATCAATAAACGTGGCAATAAAAGGAGCTGATACAACAGCCGGATCAATAGAAAGCCTTTTCAATACCATCGGAATAATAGAAGAAACAATGGCACTCCATAGGGTGATGGCAATGATGGTCAAACTAACAACAATTGTCACTTCAATACCGACGCCTAATATCCAAGCACGGATAAGCGCAGCAAAACCTATCGTTACCGCAACTAAAAATGAAGTAGAAATCTCTTTACGTAACACTGCCCCTAAATTACGCAAACTCACTTCCCCCAGAGCCATTGCTCTGACCAAGGTTGAAGTAATTTGTGTCCCACTATTGCCCCCCGTTCCTATTAATAACGGGATGAAAAACGCGAGAGAAATTGCCGCTTCCAATTGATCTTCAAATGCTTTAAGCACAGCACCAGTATAAGCTTCTGCAACAAATAGCAATAATAACCACCCGGCACGCTTACGCCATAATGTTATTGGGCTGGTGCTCAGATAAGGCTGATCCAGAGGTAAAGTTGCCCCCTGCAAATGAGCATCCAACGTATTTTCATCTTCAATCAGCTCAGCAATATCCTGCGGTCGTAGCACCCCAACTAATTTGCCAAAATGAATGACCGGAACACTATCCATGCCACTGTGATTTATCAAACTATAAACATCATGACGCGACTGCTCCGGTGATACGGAAAAATAGCTTTGCCTCATAATATCTGACACAAATAAATCATCGGCTACAGTTAATAGCACTTTCACCGGTAATATGCCATTGAGATAGCCTTCATCATCAATGACATATAAATAAGTTGGGATCTGTTCACCCTCAAGCTGATTAATCAAATTACTCTTTACCGACAACACAGAATCAGCAACAGATACAGAAATGAAACATTGGCTCATATATGCGCTGACAGTTGTCTCTTCATTTTTCAGTTGGTGTTTCCGCTGCTGATCAGCATTTATTTCATTAATAGAATGATTAGCAATCGCTAATGCATCCATTTTTTCATGGGATGTGGTTTTCATGATGTTGGTCCCTATTACTGTTGTGAACTTCAAACAGCACTCACATAGGGGCGAAACCAGATGAGAGAATACAACAGCTATCTCTACGTCTCAGTTTTAGCACTATACAACGTATCCTGAATTATCAGAAAGTTACATGGGGATATACCTTGGTTCGATATATCCTGTCCTAATCTTGGGCGTCTCTCGACGTCGTGAGATCAGCAACCTGTGTTTGTATAGGAGCCTCGCCTAACGAGATACTGCACTTAGAATGCGGCGCACATTATAAGCAATAGTCGTAATAATTCAAATTTGAAAATTGGCTTGTTTAAGTTCCATTTAAGTTATTGATGATAATAAAAAAACGGCATAGATTTCCACCTTATTGCCGTTTAATGCAAATAATCCCATGAAGGAATTACTCATTTTCTGATCTCTTAGCTTCAATTTTTTCAACTTCAGCAATCAATTGGTCAGCGGTTTTACCATCCAGCAATTTATAGAACTTCTGTTTCGACTCTTTCATGTCACCATTAGCACCTGATTTAACCAAATCATTAAAATCGATACTATTAAACATAGCTGATTGAATTGACTCATCAAACTTCGCTTTTTTATCATCAGGTAGCGTATCTCTTACTTTCTCAATGGATACTTTCAACGAGATTTCATTAGACGCATCAATTTTAGGTTGGTTATCACAACCAGCTAATACAAATCCTAACAAACAAATTACTAACAATTTTTTCATATTCATCCCCCCACAGAATATTAAACAAGGGAATAATAACAGAAGCAGAAACAATAAGCCGTTTATAATTAGCCAAATAGATAAAGAATAGCAATAAGATGAAATTTCTCATCATGCTATTCCAGCATGATTATCCTTGTGATTGGCAACAACAATACCAAAATATCATCACTTGTTATTTCTTCAACAGCATAAAAAACGACTTTCTGCCTATTAAATCTATCAGACGACTAAAACACCCGACCAACCGACAACATGATAGCCCCAGATACGACCACAGTAATTATCGATATTCAGATCAATAATGTAGTTGGAATCATCACAATCTGCCAGAAAATTTGGCAAATTTAGTCTGTTTTTTTGCCAACCACCCCCATAACTTTTCACCAAATGAGAATTATTTTCAACTCAGGAATACCACTCAACTCATTGTTATTATTTAAAAATAGTAAAAAATCAAAATATTATTTTACCAAAGTCACTAAAATTATTTGATTAATGTAAATTGTTATCATTATCATTTCAAGATGAGTATAAATAGATGTGGGCCCAATTTGTCAAATTATGCGGTTCAACCAAGAACATTCTTTATTCAAAGGAGAAATAATGGCAATCATCCACCGCACTGCAAAATATTTTCTGACTGCCATATTGATGCTACTGTCTATCTTTGCGCAAGCAAAAGAAATTACAGTCAAAGACGTTGCGGGCCGGAAGGTTAAAGTTAACGCGCCAGTTAATCGGGTTATGCTGGCTGACAGCCGAGCATTGATTGCACTAAATATTCTTCATCCTGATAATCCGCTTAAAAGTATTGTTGCCTGGGATAATGCACTGGAAATTAAATCTCCAGATTTAGCAATTGTTTATGAAAAAGACTTCCCGCAATTGCGGGATATTCCGGTATTCCCTAGCCCTTATCAAAACGATTTTAGCGTCGAAAAAGCGCTGACTTATAAACCCGATCTGGTTATCTTTGATATTGGTCTTCAAACTAAATTCAATGATAGTGGAACCATAACTTTACTGGAAAAAGCGGGCATTCCGGTTATCTTTATCGATTTCCGTCAATATCCGCTAACAAATACGATTCCAAGTATGGTTTTACTTGGGAAAGTATTTAGTAAAGAAGAAAATGCACAAAAATTTATTGAGTTTTATCAAGAGAGGATGAAAATTATTAACCAACGCGTTGGTACGTTAGGTAAAGAACAGCGTCCTCCGGTGTTTATCGAACGCCACGCAGGTATGTTAGGTGCTGAATATTGCTGTAAAACTTTCGGAAATGGCAATTTTGGCGAATTTGTTACGGCCGCCGGAGGTGATAACCTCGGTGCTCGCTGGTTCTCAGGTATGGATGGTGAGGTAAACGAAGAACAATTAATCGTCAGTAATCCTGAGTTTTATCTGATGACCGCCGCAGATTGGGATAAAGTCCATCCCGGAAGTTTCTCTGTGCCATTAGGCTACACCGGCAATCTAAAACAGTCACAGGAAAGACTGAAAAAATTACTGACACGCCCTAAATTAAGCGTATTAAGAGCATTTCGCGAAAAACAAGTAATAGCACTGTACCACCAATATTACGATACGCCGTTTAACATCATTGCGGTTGAAATCATTGCTAAATTCCTGCATCCGAAGTTATTTGAAGATATCGATCCACAAGCTGATAGCCTATATCTGCATAAAACCTTTACCGCTCTTGACGGTAACGGGATATTCTGGGTTACAGCAAAATAATATTTCTTTTCAATCCGTTGGAATACGCCAACGGATACTTAGTTTCACCATTCATTTATAATTTCCGTTCGTTAATATACCTAATATTTTATATAACGTGCTAATAGACATCTATTATTTTGTGCTCTACTATAGTTGATGCTAAAAAAAATATAAAACATGACAAGATAAATTAGGTTAAGTAATAAATATAAAGTAAAAATATATTCACATAATGAAACTATATAAAACCTGTTAATTAAGCATCTATCCCAGTAATTCAGGGCCATTATTGTCAATAAATCATATACACAGGTAAAGTACAGAAATCAGGCTATATACATGATATACAGAGAATCATTCTCTCTTTACTAACAAGAATGGAAAATAAAATAACCTAATGAGATAGATTCTCGATGTAACTATTCTTAAACCAAAGTACTCGGAGTATATTAATGAAACGATTACATGATATTGAGAAAGAGATGTTGCCCGTTGAATCCTACAAAATGCTTATTGATGGGCAATGGGTAGATAGTGTATCCAAAGCGACAACCAAAAGTTATAACCCGGCGACAGGGGAATTACTGGCTGAATATGTATCCGGTAATGCGGAAGATGTCGATCTTGCTGTCTGCGCCGCGAAAAAAGCTTTCCACGCCTGGAGTCAAACCTCCGCCATCGAAAGACAATCAGCTTTACTGAAAATTGCTGATTTACTAGAAGCAGAACAAGAACGTTTTGCCATCCTTGAATCACTGGATACCGGCAAACCATTAAATGAATCCCTGTATATGGATCTACCGGCCTCCATTGACCATTTTCGCTATTTTGCGGGTGTGATCCGTTCCCATACCGATGAAGCTTCAGTTCTGGATGCCAATACACTCAGCCTGGTGATCCGTGAACCCATTGGTGTTGTCGGGCAGGTAATTCCCTGGAATTTCCCACTACTGATGGCAGCATGGAAACTGGCTCCTGCTCTTGCCGCAGGCAATACCGTTGTGATTAACCCGGCAACACTGACACCAATCACTCTGCTTGAACTGGGTCGAATATTGGATAAAGTCCTGCCAGCCGGGGTGGTTAACATTGTTACAGGCCGTGGTTCAGTTGTTGGTCAAGCCATTCTGGATCACAAAGATGTCGAAAAAGTGGCATTCACTGGTTCCACCAGAGTAGGTTATACCGTAGCCGAAGCCGCAGCCAAAAAGCTGATCCCTGCAACACTGGAACTTGGCGGTAAGTCAGCCAATATTATCTTCCCTGATGCCAATATGAAAAAGGCAGTAAAATATGCAGCCAGAGCGATTTTGCTGAATCAGGGTCAAGCGTGTGAATCAGGTTCCCGGTTATTCTTGCATAAAGATATTCATGATGAATTCCTCAAATCCTTAAAAGTAGAATTCGAATCCATCCAGGTTGGTGACCCGTTAGCAAAAGATACTCAAATGGGAAGCCAAGTTAGCCAGGAACAAATGGAAAAAATTCTTGGATATGTCGATATTGCGAGAAAAGAGGGCGCAACCATTCTCACGGGCGGCAAACGCATTACTGGGGAAGGTTATGATGATGGCTTCTTTATCCAGCCAACCATTATTACCAACGTTACTAATGACATGCGAGTCGCGCGCGAAGAGATTTTTGGCCCTGTATTGACCGTTATTCCGTTCAGCGAAGAAGAAGAGGTCATCGGAATGGCAAATGATTCTGATTATGGCCTGGCGGGCGCTGTCTGGACACAGGATATCGACCGTGCACTACGTGTAGCTAAAGCTGTCAGAACTGGCCGTATGTGGATTAATACTTACCATGAACTGCCAGCTCATGCACCATTTGGCGGCTACAAAAAATCAGGTCTTGGCAGAGAAACACATAAAATGATGTTGGATTCTTACACGCTGATCAAAAACATCTATATCAAAACCAGTGAAGAATAATCTCAATCTGTGATGGAAAAGCCTTCCAAACGGAAGGCTTTTATTCAGATATTTGCTTTAATATCAACACTATCCGCATTGACATCTTTAATGTGTTCTTTTGTCAGCCGATAAACAACGGGACTCAACAATGCTAATGCAATCAGATTCGGTATCGCCATCATCGCATTCAATGTATCTGCCAATAACCAGACAAAATCCAATGACTGAGTAGCACCTACCATCAAAGCGATAATCCATACGACACGGAAAGGCGTGATAGCTTTTTGCCCAAATAGATACTGAGTACATTTTTCACCGTAAAAACTCCAGCCAAGAATTGTGGTAAAGGCAAATATTACCAGAGCGCCTGCGACAATATAGTTGCCGCCGGGAATCGCCATAGCGAAAGAAGTCGCTGTCAGTGTCGCACCTGTCTGACCGTTCAACCAACCACCAGTAATGACGATAGTTAAGCCAGTGATAGAACAAACGATAATGGTATCGATGAAAGTACCTAACATAGCGATCAACCCCTGGCGAATCGGGTTTTGGGTTTTGGCTGTTGCATGAGCAATCGGCGCACTTCCCAATCCCGCTTCATTAGAGAAAATACCACGAGCTACACCAAAACGAATTGCCGCCCATACTGCCGCACCCGCAAAGCCACCTTGTGCCGCAACAGGTGTAAATGCAGATTTAACAATCAGAACAAATGCCGCGGGAATTTCACTAAAATTCACCCCCAGAACAATAATCCCGGCGGCAAGATAAGCAACCGTCATAAATGGCACTAATTTGCCTGCGACATCAGCAATACGTTTAATACCCCCAATAAGCACTGCACCAACCAGAATCGCCAATACTACGGCCGTTACCGTGGTAGAAACGCCGAAGTTACTTTGCAGCACATCAGCAACAGAATTTGCCTGTACGGTATTGCCGATACCGAAACAAGCAATACTGCCAAATACCGCAAACAGCGTCCCCAACCAGGCCCATTTTTTACCTAAACCGTTTTTTATGTAATACATGGGGCCACCAACATAGTGACCATTTTTGTCAACCTCACGGAAACGGACTGCCAGTACCGCCTCTGAATATTTGGTTGCCATGCCCACTAATGCAGTTATCCACATCCAAAACAGTGCGCCTGGCCCTCCCAATACAACCGCAGTAGCTACACCAGCTATATTACCTGTCCCAATGGTGGCAGAAAGCGCAGTCATCAATGCATTGAAAGGCGATATCTGCCCTTCTCCCCGCTGATGATTACGCTCAAATAGTAATTTAAAACCCGTACCCAATTTACGTATAGGAAGAAAAGAGAGACGGAGCTGCATAAACAATCCAACCCCCAGAAGACCGACCATCATCGGTACTCCCAATACTACCCCGTTAATAGCACTCAGCCATTCTGTGATTAATCCCATATATTCCCTCGGATATCTCATAACAAAATAACAACATATGCGCAGCAATTTAATAAAGAATATTTACAGAAAATATGCGAGAAAAAATTTCGTAAAAATGGAAAAAGATTTAATACTTGTGAGTGATATCACTCGATAGAATTTTAAGATTAGAACATTCAAAAATTTATCACGCCAAATATATTAAAAAATATTTACGTATAAACCACTCTCTTAATCAAAATAATTTACCGAAACATTTAACTCTTTCCAATCATTAAAGTAAAACAACAGAACATTATCCTTTACACTCCATTTTTTGCTCATTAGTAAACTGATTAATATTATTTTTAAAATCGATTTTTTAAGAAATAAATCCCTATTCTGGAATGGGTTTATACATCAACCAAAAGAGTAATAGAAAATATATGTGATATCTTTCTATCATCATAAAACCACTAAATCTTTTTCGAGCCGCTTCACAATAACTGAATAACCTCATTGTTTTATTGTTCCACTCAACTCATTTTATCCTCCTGGATTAATGAATGAGAGAGAACCTCATGGTGGAACAACAATATTTCATTGGTGTTGATGTTGGCTCCGCCAGTGTCCGCACTGCGGTTTTTGACCAACGCGGCAAACGGCACGCATTTTCTGCTCGCCCTATCCAACAATTTCACCCAAAAGCTAATTTTGTTGAACAATCTTCTACTGATATCTGGGCGCAAGTATGTGCAACAGTAAGAGAAGCTATTGCACTGGCAAATATTAATCCTATTGATGTTAAATCAATCGGCTTTGATGCCACCTGTTCATTAGTCGCGGTAGCAACAGAAGGACGTCCTTTTTCTGTGGCTGAAAATGGCAATCCTGAACACGATATCATCATGTGGATGGATCATCGGGCAATCAAAGAAGCCATCACGATAAATCAAACCAATGATCCTGCACTCTGCTATGTAGGTGGTGAAATCAGCCCTGAAATGGAACTACCGAAAATCTTATGGCTAAAAAACCACTTTCCTCAACGTTATCAGGATATCTGGCGTTTCTTTGATTTAGCTGATTTTTTGGTGTGGAAATCAACTGCCGCTGATGTAGCCAGTATTTGCACGCTCACTTGTAAATGGAACTATTTGGCTCATCAAAAACAGTTCAGCGAAAAACTACTTTATGATGTGGGGTTAGAAGATTTAATAAATAAAGTTCCGTCTACCATCATTGAACTTGGCGAAAAAGCAGGTTACCTGACTGTTGAAGTGGCTAAAGATTTTGGGCTGCACACAGGGGTCATCGTCGCCAGTGGTATTATTGACGCTCATGCCGGCGGATTGGCCCTGGCTGGCGCCGATCCAGAGGGCAGTCTGGCCATTATCAGCGGCACCTCAAACTGCCATATGATTGTCAGTCCTCATCCTGTCATGGTTCCAGGGGTTTGGGGCCCCTATTTCGGCGCTATGCTACCCGGTTATTGGCTCAACGAAGGTGGACAAAGCGCCGCCGGTTCATTAGTTGAGTGGTCAATTCGTCAACACAATAACTGGCTGGAGCTAGAAATCGAAGCTAAGGAATCTGGTCACCATTACTACCAACTACTGAATGAAGCTGTCGCACAGTTAGAAAAGCAAGAAAAATACCCGACCGCACAACTTCATATTTTAGGTGACCATCACGGCAACCGCTCACCAAGGGCAAACCCTAATGCCAAAGGAGTGGTAAGCGGGCTGACGCTGGCAGATAGCCGTGATACTCTGGCCCGCCATTACTTGGCAACGCTGCAATCTATCGTTTATGGCACCCGCCATATTATTGATGCATTAGTAGAAGCAGGTCATAAGATAAACAGGCTAGTGATGTGTGGCGGCGCAACTAAAAACCCACTATGGTTACGTGAATATGCCAACGCCACCGGGCGCGAAATCCATCTCACTCAGGAAGAGGATGCTGTCAATCTTGGTTCTGCTTTGCTTGGTGCCGTTGCTTGTGGTTCCTTTACCGACTTCGCTCAAGCAGCGAAATCGATGGTAAGTGACGGCAACATTATCAAACCGGAAAAAGAGACATTTTCATTTCATCAAGCCAAATATCAGGTCTATCTGCAAATGTACCGGGACCAGCAACGATATAACGAAATCATGCAAATCGGCGATTAACTTTTAATGATAAAAACAGGCATATACCCTATGGATTTCAAGATGGATCGCGACGGCAAGGGAGCGAATCCCCGGGAGCATAGCAAACTATGTGACCGGGGTGAGTGAGCTCAGCCAACAAAGAGGCAACTTGAAAAATAACGGGTATAAATGTTTCATCGCTTTCTGGCAATAAGCGTAGCAAAATTTAATTTTATTCTATTACCATTTTCATCTGTTTTATGAAGATGACCAGGATTTTCATTATATTTAATAATTTCCCAGTCAGAATAATAATTCTCCAATTCACTTGACATGAGGAAACTTTTGAATGGCAATAATGAATATGGCGCAGAATCTGTTTCAACCGGGCAAACAATCAGATTAATACCACCTTTATTCGTCTGTTTCTGCATATTGTAAATAATATCGGTGATCTTTTCCCGTTGCAGAAACATCAGCACCACCGTTGAAATAATTAAATCATATTTTTCGATAATATTGTGAGAGTTGATATCATAAACAGCCGTACAGATATTTTTAATCCGCTGTTTTTCTTTAATAGCATTAATTGCGTTAATATATTGTGGATTAATATCCACGGCTGTAACATCATAACCTCTTTCTGCCAGATAGAAAGTATTCCGGCCACGACCAGCCCCCAGATCTAATGTCTTACAAGGAGAAATAATATTTGCCAGATATCTAATTTCAGAGTGAGGTAATGACAAATTATTTTGTTTATAAAACAGATATTGTGGTTCACATAGAAAAGAGAGCTGGCACTTAATATCATCACTCACCCATTTAATTTTATGCCAGACCTGTGGCTGAATAATGGGAGGCTGCTTTTGCACATTAAAATAAGCGGTTTCTTCCTGATCACCATCGAAAATCACAAATTCCAGTTCACCTTCAAAGATCTCAAGACAAGCGTAAGTCCCTTCTTTAGTGTTATGTCTTTCAGTGAACATTTCAGGAATAGTATTTTTCTGCCAGATTGGTATTCGTTTATAACAAATGAGGTCGCTCATAGAAGGTTCCCTGACCATAAACTACATTTAAAATACATCTTATGACGGTATTCTACAACTGTAAAGCCATAAAGTCGCCAGAAGAAAAGTCTCTGGGTTTCACCATAGCTATGTTTGTAAGATGAAAGGAAAAATGATCCATTTTCCCTTAAATTGAACGAACTGACTGACTATGAAGAAACATATGAAAGGAAATAAGATCTCATTGATAAAATTTCTCCGGCCCCACAAGCCGGAGAAAGGTGATCAATCCTTATAACTGTATTGATAACATCCGCCATAATCATAATAGAGACCAGAATTCTTCTCTACCGCGTTTAGCAACACACCTTTAACATGAATGCCATTTTGTCTAAACCGGCGAATAGCAATATTAACTTCTTTAACCCTTGTTTTATGATAACGAGCAATTAACAATGAAGTTCCTGCATATCTCCCAATAATCGCAGCATCAGTTACAGCCAAAATAGGAGGAGTATCTACCAAGACATAATCATAATGCTCTTCTGCCCAAGATAATAATTCTTTAAGCTTGTTATGCATAAGTAATTCCGACGGATTAGGCGGAATAACACCTCGATTAACAAAATCAAGCTCAGTAAGGTAAGTTCTGGTAATGATCTCTTTTATCTGATGCTGACCAGCCAAATATTCAGACAGCCCCAGAGATTGAGGACTTTCCAACACCTTATGTAAACGACCTCTTCTCATATCTGCATCGATTAAAAGCACACGTTTATTACTTAATGCCAATACAGCAGCAAGGTTTACTGAAATAAAAGATTTTCCTAGTTCAGGCGCAGAACCTGAAAGAAGAATAATTTTATTTGCAGATTCCATCATTGAAAAATGCAAGGTTGTTCTAAGGCTACGTAATGCTTCAATAGCTAAATCTGTGGGATCTTGAATCGCTAATAACCGTAATTTATGACGATGAGTTCGCTTTTTCTGTTGTTGTTCAAGTTTAATCTGAGTCCCAGATAGTGGAATAGTGGCATAAACAGAAACACCTATTTCTTCCAATTGTTCAGGGCTTTCGATTCCTTTACGAAACATGACTCGTATGCAAACCAATCCAGCAGACAATATAAACCCCAATACCATCATAGATACAATAATCAGTGACTTCTTCGGTTTTACCGCTGAATTTTCTACAATAGCTTCATCAATAATACGTACATTACCCACTGTCCCTGCTTTCAAGATGTTCAACTCTTGCTGTTTATTGAGTAACTGCACATAAATTTCTTGACCAACTTGAACATCTCTGGTCAAACGTAAAATTTCCTGCTGTGTTTTAGGTAACCGTTTGATTGACTGATTCAGCTCCTTTTTGGTATCAACCAAAGTCTTACGTTTATCAAGCAACGCAACATAAGCAGGATGTTGTTTAGTATACAATTGCTGTAATTCAGCTTCTTTGAAAGTCAACTCATTAATCTGTTTCTCAATTTGGACCAATGTCTCCAAAGCCGATTTTGCTTCAAGTGATAAATCGATAGATTCATTCGCTTGACGATATTGGTTAAGCAACTCCTCAGAACGATTGAGCTCAATTTTAACTTTAGGTAAATGATTTTTTAAGAAATTAAGACTACTTTCAGCCTCTTCCATCTTTCTTGTCACATTTTGTTGCAAGTAATTTTTACCAATACTATCCAGTATTGACTTTATTCTTGCACGATCATCACCTTCCATTTCAAGCGAAATAATACCTGTACTATTACCTTTTTCTTTTACCCGCAAAGCTTGTTGCAACCCACGAATAACACCCAATTGCCCCCGTTTAACCAACGTGAAACTTTGCCCTGGAGAAGCTGAAATATTTGAGATAAGCAAATTTATGCCATCAGTATCAAATACTTTGTTCACTTGCCCGAGGAAAACCTGATCATCAAACAGCAACCGATAATTTTCTGAATCGTCAACATATATTTTTATCCCTTTGTTCATATATTCGGGTGATACTGCAAAATGTTTAATAACAATATCTGGTTTTGGCATACCACGGAGACGGGCAATTCCCTTACCTATCACAGGAAAATAATCCGCAGTAACCTGAACATCCAAATTTAGATCCTTTACCGTCTTTCCCAATATCATTCGGGAAGTTAATAACTCCAATTCTGCCGATGTATCTGACGGTCTCCCAGAAAGCATATCCGCCATGTCGCCGATTAAAGGCAATACTCTACTTCTCTTTTCAACCTGCAATAAAGAATTTGCCTTGTATATCGGAGTTGCAATCAAGGAATAACAAAGGCCAATAACGGTAAACAATAGAGTGATTCCACCAATCACCCAGCGATAATCGAATAAGGCACTAAGAAGACGGCCTAAATCAATTTCATCACTATCCGTATGAGTGTGACTTGATTTATCTGATGTAGTCATAAAAAGCCTATAATTACTTTATTGATAAGTAATGAAAAATAGAAAACCCAGAATTTGAAAATACTTATAAGTTATAATTTCCCAAGCCAACTATTAGCACTCTCAAATAATAACTGATACACATATTCATAAACCTCGATATCAGACTTATATGGATCGGGAATTGCCATTTTATTTAACCAATGGCCAAAAAGCATTGTTTTCCCCCTGACTCCTAGATTTATCCTATTTACAGCTTCAATATGTCTTTTTTCCATAACCAAAATCAAGCTTGACTGCTGGCATAATTCACTGGTTAGCTGACGTGCTGTATGTCCATCCAAGGACAATCCATACTTAGCCGCAACCCTACTTGAAAGCTCATTTGCAGGATTACCAGCCAAAGCAGATATCCCCGCAGAATAAATCTCTTTCTGGGGAAATATCTGCCGCAATAAACGCTCTCCTGTCGGAGATCGACAGATATTACCCACACAAACGACCAGAATAGAATTAAACATTAATTCGGCCACTTACGAATCCACTTAGTTGTTTCAGTCAGGCTATTAATGCTTGATATCGTTGGCACCAACTGATTAATAACCCGATTCCAGCGAACGACTGGAGCACTGGTGACATAGACAATATCGTAAGGTTGCAAATTAAACTCAGTTCCCAACACCAACGCCGTTGCATCTTTCGCATTGAGCTGATAGATATTGGCTATTTTCCCTTTATTATCAGTTACATTACGCAATGAGCGGATGACAAAAATGCCATTAGCATCACTTGATAATTGATCTATACCTTCGGCATTACCCAATGCTTCAGTCAAAGTCATTCCACTGCGATCCATACGCAGAGTAGTCTGTTTTTTGACCTCCCCCATAACAAACACTTTCAAATCATCATTACGAGGAATGTATAAAATATCGCCAGAATAGAGCAGACGATTTTGCTTTAGATCACCATTCTGCATTAAATCTTGAAGAGAAATAATCGTCTCTTTTCCCTTATGAGTCAAAATGATCCTCCGCCAGTCAGCATTTTCGGTTAAGCCGCCAGCATGGTTGATCGCATCAATAATGGTTAAAGGAACGTTAGTGATAGGTTGTTGAGCAGACCTGGCAACTTCACCTGTTACATAGGCTTTTTGTGAACGGAAAGCAGCAATATTAACATCAACTTGAGGTGATTCGATGTACTTCGATAACTTATCAGTAATCATTGTGCGCACCTGAGTGACCGTTTTCCCTTTTACATGAAGTTTACCAACATAGGGATAAAAAATCGTTCCATCAGAATGCACCCAGTTTCCCGTATCACTGGCACTACGGTATTGCCCGGCTGGTATCGTCAATTCAGGATGATCCCAAACAGTAACCATAATGACATCCCCCACACCAATACGGTATTCATACTGTTGTAACTCTTTATCTAATTCAGGATTAGGACGTGCAATAGCAGAATTCACTCGTAACTTTTCAATTAACTGTGGTGTTACTGGATAAACGTTTACCAAATTATTAATATCATAGTTACTATCATCATCATTGATTATTTCTTTATTATAAACAGTAAGGCCACTCCCAGGCACAACAGTACAACCACCTAATAGTGTAGAACAGGACAACGCCAGAACTATAATTAATTCCTTAATATTCATCAGAAATTTATCCTTAAAAAATAATAAACAAAAAAGAATACAGAAAATAGTATTAATTATAATCTCCCTAACAAAACTAGATTATAATATAATAAAATATAATATAATATAAAAATTTTGCTTAAGGGCCACAAGACACTAGGCTACTGGTCGTATCACTTGGTAAAAACAATAGAAATCAACTTAATGGCTTTGAAAAATTCAGGCCATTAAATAATAGGTAGTAAATTTATTAATTATTTTATTATTTAATATATCTTATAAGATATTATTGCAAACAGAAAGTAAGAGCGACCCATAAAATAATAGTGAAGATATTTATCAGAATTTATCGGAACTGAATACATACTCTCGATAACATTGTGAAAAAACACGGACCTACTTACATCAAATCCGTGTTCATATAAGAGACTTTAGTAATTAAGATGATAGAAAATAAAAAAACAACCAACTAACCTATCAAAAAACGCCAATTATAAAACCATAAATTTTGCCATATTATAAATAATAGCTCGGTAGTATCGAATATTTTTAGATTGTTTTAATTTTGAAGCTCACCACTTTGTACTTTTCTCTTTTATCAACTACCATTATCGATTGTTTTATATAGCAATAGAAGATCTGAGAATTGGGCATATTCCACAAAAACTTTATCAACTGGGATTACCATGAAAAAATCAACCATACTAAGAATCGCCAGACCAACTGACAACTTAACTAAAATTTCTGAAATGTACTGCCAAGGTTTAGGATTTATTATCCTGGAGCAATTCGAAGATCATGAAAATTTTGATGGTATTATTCTAGGGCATCCAAACCATCTCTGGCATCTCGAATTTACCCATCATCGTGGCACAACAGTAGGAAGATCCCCCACGCAGGACAATTTATTGGCCTTCTATATATCAGACCATTCAGAATGGTTAGAGCAGATATCATTAATGAGAAACGCTGGCTTTATTGCAGTCCCCTCTTACAACCCATATTGGGATATTGATGGTAAAACATTCGAAGATATTGATGGTTATCGGGTTGTGTTACAAAACACAGTATTCCCTGTTTGATTATTAATCGACCTTAAGCATACTTGCCCTAATAACCAACCCATACCTACGTTGTTTTATATTACGCAATAACATTATCAAAACTCAGCTATTGACACTGAGTTTTGATATATTCTTGCAAGTATTTCGTTTGCTGTTCGTTCTCAACAATCATTCTTCGGAGATCGAAATAATCTTGTTCAGCTGCTGGGTTAAGTCGTGGGGGGACTGCATGGCCCACGCTGCCGGAGGAACCGGCTTTGCCTTGATTACAGGTGGCCGCGATGCGCAACCGGCGATGACCAGCGGCAACATCGTTGCGAAGCACATCAATTTCAGATTTCGCATTAGCAAGCTCCTTTGTATGCTGATTATCCAGTTCAGACAGGAGCCTTATCCGCTCCTGCTGATTAACGATTTCATTCTGCTGCTCCAGCAACTCACTCTGTAGCTTAACTGTCGTATCAAGCTGTTTGGTATACTTACCGTAATAGTGGTAAGCCAGAAGCGAGACAAGCGCTAGTGCAATAACAGTATAACCATGAGAGTTAAACTTCATAATATCGCTCTACAAAAGTGAAAAAGCTTTATCAATGACCGCATTGCTATAAGGCTGACTACCATTTTCCATGGTAATAACGGACTTAAGAAGCTTTGTCATAAATACTTCATTAAATACATCAACAACCTGATCACAAGTCACTTCAGTGTCTTTACATACATGGCTAATATAAGCATCAGTATTATTTTCATTATGGGGAGCCCATCGTGAAATGATACCTTTCACTGTTTTAAGACCATATTTCCGATTGTAATTATGCAGAATTTTAATCATTGCCCGAATACCATATTCAGGGCTGACAAACTGGCAGAAAGATTTGTCGGTACGTTGTGATTCTGGTACCAAACCTTGCCAATCATCACCCCAACGAATGTTGCCAGGGTTATTATTTCGAATACCTCTGCTCATAATTCACTCCTACTGTTTATTACCTGTTTTGTTATTAACAACTTTTCTTAAGATCTGACCAAAATAGTCAGTTCCCAGATAACCAATAATGACACTGCCGATGTAAGCCAAGTCCGTGCTCATACCAAAAAAATTCAACACATCACGGATAAACCAAGCAATCATGGCACACATAATAGAATCCATAATTGACGTCCAAAATTTACCGCCGTTATATCGACCTCTGAGATAAGCCATTGCGGCAGCCAGTGCCGCTCCTATACCTTGTTCTTTGACTGACAGCAACCATACCCATAGCTGCATCCAGATGTCAGGCTGTTTATCCATGTATTTCATCCTTTACTCCCATTCATATAATGGGAATCCATAGGCTGCCGTGTAGCCTTAAATTTCAGTTAATAGGAATACTGCGAAATCAGTAGAATAAGAAAAGGCCACACATAGCGCAGCCTTAAATTTTATAAGGTGATTACTTACATTTAGTATAATATCGAGCTCATCAACAAACTCTGGTTGTATGTCATTACGTATAAGGGAATAATAATAATTAACAGATACATAATTTATTAAGGCATTAACTATTCCAATTAAACAATACTCTTTCTGTTAGCTATTATTCTACAAGAAACCATATTCTATCTATTTTTTAATTTCCCAATAATCCATCCTTCAATCAAAAGCAAAGAATTATTACTTCGCCTTGAACCTGTTACTTTCAAGTATCAACATGATCACCGTGTACTTAAAATCTGGAATGTATTTTTATCTTGTTATAGTGATCTCATTTCTGCTGATTCATTTAAAAACAAAATAAACGCTAAATCAAGGCTAAATCACTTCTCCATCTTTCTAATATAAAAACCTTTGTTTCTATCAATTTGCGCAAATACCCCTAAATATATGCTGATATTTTCAATCATTTAACCTGGAAAAATGAACGTTCACAGGAAGATTTTTGTTACTCAAACAAACAATTATATCCAAAATATTTTATATCCTCACCGCCAACTTAAATGTTGGATTACCCTTCCCAATAGATTGTGAAATGACAAAGTAATCAGGTGAAAACAATTAAAAAATAGAGCATCTAACATATCATAGCCACTAGCCCATAAATCTCCTTAATACTAATATTAGATTACAACGTATAATGAACCACAATTCATGATAATTATGTACACCTGGCAATAAATCTCTCAAAGCAATTTTTTCAATAAAACGTTTCGCAAGTAATTTTTTTAAGGCAGGATCTTTTATCCTTTTTCTATACAAAATAAAAAAACTGCCAACCTCTCGTATTGCATGACGGCTCAGTGATCTTCTTAACGACTTTTCACCTTTAATTTCTTTTGAGATGTTAATAATTGAATCAACTACAGTAATATAGCTATCAGCCCGATGATATAATTTTTTAATTTCTTTTGAGCGAGTTATTGATTCCAAATTATGTCGATAACAATATAATAACTCCTCACAAAAGCCAATTCGATTCGCGATAAGTGACAAATTAATGGTCCATAAAATATCTTCGTGAAGGGTATTGTCTTTAAAACTTAGCTGGTTATTTATAATCAGCTCCTTTTTAATAAGTTGTAACCAAACAAAATGTGGCCATTCTCTACATTCAACACAATACTCTATCCACTCTTTACCCGTTAATACCCTGCCATAAGGTTGTCTACGTGTTATTCTTTTATTCTCCTGTAAGTATGGCTCTTCTGTGAAACTAACTCCATTGCCAATTAACACATCTAATTTCTGTGCAATAGCTTGATCAAGCCATTTTCTTAATATTTGCGGTTTCAGCCAATCGTCACTATCAATAAATAAAACCCACTCTCCTCTTGCATATTTTATGCCATGATTTCTAGCTACTGAAACACCACGGTTTTCTTGATTAAAGATCCGTATTCTATTATCTCTTTTTTTATATTCATTAATTACTCCTAAGCTATTATCCGTTGAGCCGTCATTAATAATAACAACCTCAAAATTAACATTCTCTTGCACAGATATTGAATCTAACAAGCAGGCTATATAACTTTCATTATTAAATAGTGGGATAATGATAGTAATATCAAACTGAAACATCTATAGTCCTTTTAATGAATTAGTTGTTTTTGATAAGAACATTATTTTCATAGTAAAAATGTGCCTTTTCCCCATTGCTATTCACAGACCATACAATATTTTAAGCATCAGTTATAGATGGGATTAAAATTTTCATCAAAAAAGCAGATGATTAAGTGTGATAATGATGAAAGAATATATCTGTAATTTACACATTACCGTCTCTTGTAAAGATAGAAACATTCATCCAAACCTATTGGAACAGTTTAAATAAATCGGTAAATGTAGCAGATAAAATCAACAGAATATTTTTGATTTACTAAGATTACTGTAATCTTACACATATAAATACAATTAAATATTTTAAGGTAAAAAAACAAATGTAATCAAAAATAAGAAATAGAATAAAACAATAGAGAAGGGCGAAAAACATTAACTATATTTACTAGCTATAATAATATAATAGATGTAAAGCTTATCATGACCAATTAGAAAATAATATTAAAATAGATATTATAGTAGATGCTACTCTTATTTAACCTATAATCAAATGGCATTTAAAAATTTAAAAGGCAATAATTATTGCCTTATTTATTAATGGAGAAATATTTAAAACTCATAAACATTCTGGATAACACGGTAAAGGAGACAATTGCACTATAATTCTTTTTCCTGCAACAACTCGTTGTTGACTTTTCGCCTGTATCGCTCGTTTCCCATCCCAACGTAAACGGGCCTTTAAGAATAACTCACCATGAGAAAACTGTGGGCTTAAACGCATAGAAAAAGTGAGGGGTAACATGTCCAAGCGATAATACATCTCACCCACTGTCAATACTTTACCTTCAACCACAGTAAGCAACGACACCTCAACGTCTGCCGTTTTAGGCAGAGAAACCGGCATGGTCACATCTCCCTCAATCAACCGTGATGCATCATGCTTGACTACTTCACTGACACAACCAGTAATCAGCAAGCACAACAAGACCAGCCCTATTTTGGTCACGGCTGGCTGATCCTACGTTGTGACAACGGAGTATGCTGCCCATCCAACAAACGCTGCAATGTTGTCTCATGTTCAAGCCCTACGACAAGACCTCTACTTAGCACCACAGAAAGTGGCTCATTAACATTTTGCGGTATGTGTCCCAAAGTAACCCGACGGCCGCAACAAAGACTATTATTTTCATGGGGCACGCTTGTTAAATGAATGGGTAACGAATTTTCAATTTTCATACTCGCATTCCCAAAGATTCGCGCTGTTGAGAGTCAGCCGGAAGTTGAGCTTGCAATAACTCCTGCCAAAACTCAGCATGATCTAACATACTTGAAAGGCTTTCTTCAAAGAGAGCCAAATTTAGCCGACTAGCTGACATCTGCCGATAAAGCTGTACCATTAGCGTTGACTCATCAAAACCAAAATGAAGATCAAACTGATACCAATGACGATTAAAACTGGCTAATTGACGGAAAATCCCTTCTCCAACCGCAGTAATATCAGCTACATCTATCTGTAAAACGAGCTGGTCGCGTTCAGGAATTAAGATCAAAGAGAGGTGAAGGTGCTCATCAAAACAGAGAGCGGCCACACCTTCATGATTTAAAGCCAGGTGCGGCAAGCCGAATTTAACAGCAAATTCAGACAAAACTTGGTTGACGATGGCTATCACATCCATCATGGGTTACTCCTGCTAGAGAAGGCAATCAGACCAACTTGAACTACCGAATGGTCAAACAAACGGGTTACTCCCGCAGAAAAGGGGGCCAGTTTACTACCATCATCTTTTGTGCCTCTGTCACTCAAGGGCAATTCTTTTAATAAAAAGGTCACTCCGGTGATTATCAAAAACCAAACACCAGAGCATAGACGCGTGCTTTTTTTCCTTAACACGTTCTGCCTGTCAAAGATTGAAATCTTAATTGGGTATTTTCGCTTTTCTATACTTTTACCTTTAACGCTATTAGTAGATTTTAAAAACGAGCTTAAATAGCAGCATCCATCGATAAGAGCGCACCTCTCGGTGCACTCAGACTTATTCGCTAGCATTACACCACGCCAGTCGCCGCGCGCCATGCTTGGACATGACTCTGATAAAGCTGCTGTATCAATTGCAAAACCTCTCTCATGAAGTTGTTATTCAATGAGATCTGATCTTCACTCTTCTGTTTTTCATGTTGAGAAATAGATGAATCCACTTCATGTTCTTTAGCTTTAGCCTGAGAAAGTCCCTGTTCTACCTGCACCGAATTATTGGACATACTCTCTAAAGATTTCATCACTGAACTTAAGAACTGCTGCTTACTGTTACGACTTTCAAAAACCAAGGTAATAGATTTCAGAGCACTCTTGTCAGCATCTTGTGCTACATTCCATACTCTACCAATTGCTGCCCGATCCGCATCGCTACTCTTACCTAGCTGTTCCAACTTAAGATCAATTAATTCGTTACGACCAGCAATATTACCTTCCAACGTCTTCTGCTGCTTAATCGCTTGACTATTTTTAGCGGAAGAAAAACCACCTATCAGCCCCGAACCAATCGTCATTAAGCCTGAAACCACTGCCATAGCAATCATCAATTTGGCGCTATGTCGCATCTCATCCACTTGTGACTTCTGAGCATCAATGGACGCTTTATTTTCAGTGTCACGCTGCAAAATACCCAGTTCACGCATCCTCTTTGCAATCTCAAACAGCAGCGACATCATATCTAGCGTATTATTTAATTCTTGTCCGACATTTCCTAAGCGACTGGGATCGAAACCCTGTTTCGGTACAATCAATTCAACCTTATCCGTGAGCCTGGTTTTTTCCGACTGTTGAATAGCAGCTTCATGTGTTGTCGGTGTGGGGATTTTGTCAGTTACAATATCAACACTATTATTGACACTGTTCACCTGAGAACTACTGATATTATTAATAGCTTCCATCTTCTTACTCCCTAAATTTCCTGTGGTCGGCTGGCAAGGTTATTTATCATGTCTCCCCTGGCATTGAGCATCTGGAAAATCATTTCCATCACATGTTGGAAAGACTCTACCATTTGGGACAACTCCTCTTTAAGCCTGTCCATAACAGCCTGAAACGCAGTCAATTCACTACGTGAAAGCTGTACGTCAGCTTGTCGGTCAGCCGCTTTACTCTGGAAGGCTGTATTGACAGTTTGAGCGGCGCCATTAGCAAAATCCACTGTCATGTCACTTACCTGTACAGCCAATTTCACGCTCCGAGCCGTGGTATTCGCGGCCATACTGGCAGCTTTAGCAGAAAACTCCGCAGCCTTAGCTGCCATCTCAGCCGCTTTACCGCCAATCTTAGATCCCATTTTGGCTATAATCCCAGCTGCCGAGCCACCAAAACTGACTGCCAGCGCCGCCAAAGACACTATAATCTCAATCGCCATCATTGCTGGACCCAACCATTTCATGGTTTCCTTGCTGATTAAACCATCTTGAGCCGCCTGTTGTAGTCCCTGAGATACTGCTCCCACTACTCCTCCGGCAATTAGCATCGCGCCAGCTATCGCGCCAACACCGGTGGCCACCATAATTGCTCCGACCACAATTGAAGCAATCGCACTGATCCAACCAAAGATCTTGGAAAATAATCCAGATTTTTGCGCCTCTTTAGCAGAATTTTCAGCTTCTTTAATCTTCTGCTGGTTCTCATCCATTTTCTGCAAGCTTTGCTGACGTGCTCGCTGGATATCTTGGATTTTGAGATTTGTCTGATTACGATCAAGCTCGCTGGTCAATTTGCCCAATTCAATCTCTATTGCCTCAGATGAAGATAGTAATAGAGAAGCCAACCGCGAAGTTTCTGTCAGCTTTGCTGTCAGTGCCTTTATCAGCCCTGTAGCCTGCTTAGCCTCTTGCATAATCGATTCGAGCTTAGCCATTTCTTCTCGCCCAAGGCGGGTATTACTCACAGCCAATGGCGCTGGCAATGATACCCTTCGTGACTTAGCTACATCAGTAGACAAGTCACTTGCCTGGCTAGGCGTAACATGCTGCTCGCTTTTAGGGGGTATAGTTGCGAGGATTTCATCAACTTGAAAACTGTCGACCCTCGGTTGAAGAACTTTAGATTCACTGACTTGAACCATTTTCCTGAGTCCTTTTTATTGTGATAGCTTCTAACATTGCACTGGAACTGGCAGCCAAAGCGGCCTGTTCCGGCAAAGCTGCCGCAAGTTGTTGAGCCGAGTAGAAGCCACTCTCGGCCCCATCAAGTTCTCCTAATTGCAGGAGACATTCGGCAGCATGAAATGGAAAACGGGGCTCATTAATATCAAGCATCGCTCCGTAGCTATAGCTTTGAATTGCCTGTTCCAATTGCCCCATAGCCTGACGGCACGCGCCCAATCCAAGGAAGAACCGGGAATCATAGTGATCCAACATACACAAAGCCTGGAATATCTTATGTGCATCCTGCCATTTGCCTGACTGATACTGGTTGAACGCTAATGAGTAAAGTTGCTCCAACGTATCACTAGAAATATCTTTCAACATGGCAAAGGTGCCGCCATCATGAAGAAAAGATTCCAGTTCTTGTGCATATTGGTCAGAAGTCGTTGATGTTTCTTGATGCTCCATAATCATTCCTTAAATTGCGCCGAGAATATTGCGCATGATGCTGTCATACTTTTGAATAAAACGGTTTAACGCCTCGATAGCCGCGTTATAACGGGAACTCGCCTCATTTAAGCGTGTTGTTTTTTCCTGGACAGTATTGTTTAGTGGATTTACACGATCATTAACCGAAGTAGAGAAATTGGCTAACTTATTATTATCCTTGTCATATTCGTAAGAGTTCTCCAGACCCGTCATAGCGCCACTTTGCTTGTTGGGGCTTTCTAAGAATTTCTTAATAGAAACTCTTTCTTCTAATTTAGGGAACATCTTTTTTAACAGAGCATATTCAGCACTATCTTTAAAAGCAGTCTCATCGCTAAAGCCATATTTCTTATGGTCCCGTAAATCAAAAGATATATCACTAATATCAAGTTTCTGTTTGTCTTTCCCTGCGGATAATTTCGCATTAATCTCCGATTGAATAACACTGTAAATCTTTAACTCTGCGGTCAATGCACCTAATTCCTTGCGCAAATCCTCCCGTTTTTTATCATGACCTGACATAACAGAAACGAATATATCGATTACATCATCATCAAGACGATCCGGCGTTAAATTAAAATGAACCGCAGCCAGAAAATCCCTTAATGTCCAATCAGTTTTTAATGTCGGGCTATTCAAGAAGGATTTAAGATTCTTGATACCATTCTTTATTTGGCTATCGAAATGACCATTTTCGACAATAGCGTTCGCTGGCAGAAAATAGGCAATCAGTTTTTTCAAGAGTCCTTTATCGTCCCTACCATCCTGAGTAATAACCTGATCGCTAAATACCTCTTTATCCCTATTCGGATCATACTTTGCTTCAATCTTGATCTTTTTATTAAGAATAAGCTCAACCAATTCATTGAGTTCAGAAGATCCAGAACCTTGTAATTGCTCTAGCGAAACCCCGTTCAGATCTTTCAAAAAAAGCTGTGGGTCATTTTGATATGGCCTAATTTCCACCTTCAAACTCCTTATACAATAATGCCACGCATACGAGGTGGGCGACGGAGACGCTTTCCCTCTTCCAAAGAAGGAGGTTGGTTGCTTCGTAAGCGATTAACTTCTGTCAGCAACTCTTGCTCAGCATTCTGAGCCAAAGTAACGTCAGCATGACCAAACAGTTCTGTACCCACACTTGGGTTGATGCCAAGAGACTGCCACATCTCCTGCAATAGTTGCAGTCTGTGATCACTGTCCTTAATGGCCGCCTCAGCAGCTTGCAGTACTTTGGCGTTAGGTTTCTCTTGCATCAGCGACTCCTATAATAAAGAGAGATATTGATTCTTCCTGTCAAAGTTGGACTTTTTTTTGTTGTTTTCTCATTTGATGTAGCGAGATAACACAACTAGCTTCTAACTCGAACCAGCCAGGCTCGATTTCACTTGCGCCTGTCCAGCGGTGATAAAAGCGGGCCAAACGTTCATCATTAAGGGGAGAATCAACCAAAGTATTTACTTGACCATAAAGTCGGCTACCCGGCCCAAGCACTGCCATCGTTGCTGTCGCTAACAGATAAAGAGGCGCAAATGGATTAGCAAGCCCCCGGCGCTGCCGGGTGCGACGTAACATGATGATCCAAACTCGCGGCGCATCATAGCGCCAGGCAATTTCACAATCTTCATACCACACACGCCAACCAAGAGGGATCGCGCTACTTCCCATATAGTGAGGGTGAACCGAATAACCCCGCTCCTCAAACCAAGGTGTAAGTGGATCATGGTTCATAGGCACACCCTGCCAAGAGGTTGGATATTGATCTGTTGAGTCAACTCTTGATACGAGAGTACCGGTAAGCCGTGGTGATCACCTTCAATTAACTTACGGACATAGCGACGAATATCCATTGATACGATTAACACTGGCTTATTCTGCATTTGTGTTAAATCGCCCACTGTTTTCTTCATCTGTTCAAGGAAACTTTGCGTCACCGCTGGGTCCAGCGCCAGATAACTACCTGCGCTCGTTTGACGAATACCACTCCGGATCTGCTCCTCTACCTGTTGATCTAATAGATAGGCGGGCAGGATATTGTTACCATTAGCATACTTGTAACAAATGTAACGCTTGAGACTACTGCGAATATATTCCGTTAATTGCACTACATCTTTCTCCTTCTGCCCCCACACCACCATAGCTTCAAGAATCGCACGTGTATTACGAATGGAGATATCCTCACCGACCAACCGTTGCAATATCTCAGTCATCCGCTGCAATGGAATGATGCGCATGGCCTCCTTGACCAATTCACCATAGCTACCCTCCATCTGTTCCAGAAGATAACGGGTTTCCTGCACGCCAATAAAATCTTCGGCGTACTCCCGCAACACATGTGATAAATGCCAAGTGATCACCTGAGACATGGATAAAACCGCCAGCCCGGACTTCGCCAAACGTTCCTGATGTGCTTCGGCTACCCACAGAGTAGGCTGATTAGGTAATAGCGGTTCCCCCTCTTCATAAGGAATAGCCAGCAATTCCAACTGACTGACCGGTTCCTGCACCAGCAAATGTGATGAACGAAGCCGACCACGGGCAACAGGCACTTCTTGTAGCTGGATCAGGTATTCCCCTTCCTTCATTCCCTCATTAAAGCGTAAGTGGATACCCGGAAATGGTACCCCTAAATCCAAATAGAGGGCGCGTCGTACCCGTATTAATTCATCATTCAGTGAAATAGCTTCCAGTTCAGCCTGTAATCCCGCATCCACATCAATAAGCAAAGGAACCGTCATCGCAAATTCCTCTTTCTCACTCAGCTTGCCAGCTTTGGCCTTACTACCGCTTTTGGGCTTAGGTTTGGCTGCCGGGGCGCCTGCTCCTTGGGCTAATAGGCTAGGAAGATCCGTTTCCTGGCTGGCGCTGGCTTGTCGCTGGCGTTGGAACAGCAAATAACCGCCACCTGCCACTACCAGTGCAAGCGTTAAGAAGGTTAATGTAGGGAATCCGGGAATAAGGCCAAATAGCACCAATAAAACACCGCCAATCAGCAGCGCCTTTGGTTGGGCAACAACCTGCTCGCCGATCTCATTACCCAGATCCGAGGCGTCTTCCGACGAAACCCGGGTAACAATGATACCCGCGGTGATAGCGATCAATAGCGCCGGAACCTGAGAGACCATACCATCACCAACGGTCAAAATAGCGTAGAGCTGCAATGCATCAGCCGCCGACATCCCTTTCTGGGTGACTCCTATGGTTATCCCACCCAAAATGTTGACAAAGATGATAAGGAGACTTGCAATCGCATCACCCTTAACAAATTTCATCGCACCATCCATCGAACCAAACATCTGGCTCTCTTTTTCGATAATGCTGCGCCTCTCTCTGGCTTCATTGACGTCAATAACGCCGGCACGCATATCTCCGTCGATACTCATCTGTTTACCGGGCATGGCATCAAGGGAAAAACGGGCGCTCACCTCAGCTACGCGTTCCGAACCTTTGGTTATGACGATAAATTGTACAATGGTGATGATCAGAAAGATCACTATCCCGACAATCAGGTTGCCGCCGACAACGAAATTACCGAAGGTATAGACTATCTTACCGGCATCGGCTTGTAGGAGAATCATCCGGGTGGTACTGACTGAAAGCGCCAGACGAAATAGCGTTGTCACCAGTAAGACCGCAGGAAAAGCGGAAAACTGTAAGGGGGAATTGATATAGACCGCCATCATCATGAGCACAACAGAGATGGTCATATTAATAGCGATCAAAATGTCAAGCAGGATAGGCGGAAGCGGCAACACCATCATGAAGACCACAGCTAGCAACAATATCGCCAACATGATGTCTTTACGCTCGCCAATCAGACGCAATAACGCAAACCCACGGCTCATAATAGCGCCCCTTGAGCGAGATAACGTTGATAAGCACTGCGCGCTTCTTCCAGGTTCCCCTCCTGTTGACAGGCGCGGCTAACACAAAGCCAGAGGGCAGCGCTTTGTTCGCCTTGTTCTTGTAAGAGAGAACAATGTTCTTTTGCCGCGCTCCCCTCTTGCAGTTTAAGTAATGAAACCACCAAGGCGCGACGCCCTTCCTGATGTTCTGGATGCAAAGCCAGCAATGCATCCAATAAAATACGCGCTCGGTCAGGATGACCGTATTGAAGTTGTAGCCAGCCGAGCAGCAACAGGGCGCTCTGCTGTTTAGCACTGAGAGTCATGGTCATACCTTGTGCAACAGGTGCAGAGCCATCTGCAACAACTGTTCATCTTGATTCATTTTTTCCAACAGGGAGACAGCATGCTGTACCCTGACGTCATCATCTTGTTGCAAAATTGTACGCAGACCACTCACAGCCTGACGGAAATCATGTGGGCGCAACAGAGAGTGAAACCCATCTTGCGGGCAAGCAAAAGCCAACAAAGCCTGATCAGCCTTGTTAGCGGGATAAAGACGTGCAGAGTGAGTCTCAACGGATTGACCATCAGGCAATAACGCGTAGCGATCAGGTAAACTAACCCCTATCTCTTCCCGACTGATCGCCGTTAGTTGTTCAATTCCTATATGGGCGGCAGCGATTTTGCTCACGAAGCGAGCACCTCTCGCTGTACTCTTAATAAAGAGCGAAATGCCTGATGCAGCAAAGGCAAGGTTATATCTCGTTCATCCAGTGTCACAAATAATAACAGGCGATCTTCCCCCAACCAGCCACAACGCAAGGGCAGTTCTGGCCCCTGACCACTGAAAGTGAGTAACATCGCCTTAATCATGACCTCTTTTCCCTGATGCCAAGGAATTTCGCGGGCCAGCCAAAGTGTTAATGCGCCACCATAGCGCTCAATTTGTAACGTACCAGAATACTCAAAATCGATTTGAATCAAGGGACTAGAAACATCAGACATCTCCATACCCAAATCCTGACAAAACTGGAGCAACTGTGGCTCTATCCAGTTCATGACGCTCCCTCTCCCGACCACAATTCGTCTTCTTCTCTCTCAATCGCTGTATCCAGCGCCAGTTGACAAGCATTAAGCAAATTTTGACGCTGTTCTTCATCACTGAACACTTCCACCGGAATCAAGCGAATCAATCGCTTCAACTCCCGATAGAAATGAATTTGAGTTTGGCTATCTTGCAATCCCAAAGCATGACCGAGCATTTCAATATCCCGCACGTTGGCCCAACGTTTCTCAACCAGAGAAACGACATCCCCCATAAGGTCAGAAGGCCCGTATGCCATGACTCTCCCCCTCTATCACGCTTTTCCATAACTGCTCAACCTGAACCGATAAGCTGTTAAGCAAACGGAGTTTATGCATGTCACTCATTACACGTTCCAGCTTAATCGGATCGAGTTGTCGCTGTTGGCTGTCCAAATCAGCGCTCAGCGCTTTCATGATGAATCCGGTTACTTCCATCAGGGAACTACTCTTGAAATTGGCTTGAATATCTCGCCAGGCAGCCGACAGCCCTTGATAATCCATCACTGCATCACGATAGATGTTGCGCAACGCTTGCAAGTTGCCAACCCCATTTCTCGCCGCTGTCGTGGCATCAGGCGTAATGCGGGCTCCCAACTCGATAGCAATCCCTTGCTCTTGCGCTAAACGTGACAACTCCTGATCAATCAATGTCAATATGGCATGTGCCTCCGGCCTGCCAGCCAGCGCGTCACGGGCCTGACTCAGCGCATAAAATTGCTCACTCACCTCGCCAGAGAAACTTTCCAGATAAGCCTGTAACTGAGCAATATTAGTCAGTTGAGCGCTATTTAAGTGAGAGATCAATGCCTTGACCTTTTGTTGACGCTCCAAATCCGGCACCTTCTGCAAATATTCGCCCACCAGCGCCTCAATTTCTCGTACCCTGGCATGCCCATCGCTAACTTTACGCTTGGAGAGCGGCATATCTTTGCGCTCCGAAAATGCAAAGGTCAGCTCTTCAGCCGCATCAGCAAAAGATTGGGATGCCGATACCAACACGACTTTCTCTCCCTGAAACTGACCAACCTTAGCCTGCTCCTGTTGTGCGGTAACCCCGGTACCCGGTTCTGATAAAGTTATCGAATGAAGATGATTCTGGATAATATCCATAGCCTACCTTGTCATATCAGAGTTAATAATGAACAAATTATAAAGATACCGTCCCAGCGCCTATGCCAAAATCAGTCGTGAATTTTTAGCAAAATCCGTCGTAACCCAAGGCAGAGTCCCATTGGTCTGGTGTAAAGCGCATCAAGCATGAACAATACGCCGTGAATAAGATCAGGAAATCTCACCGATAAAGCAGGGAACGTCCAGGCAAACTCCAACCATTTTCTAAAAACTCCCGACTCAGGTTGCAATCCCTCCCCCTCTCCCTTCTTTATAGTATTTGCAGCAGAGGTTATATAAACGATCATGAAGCTTTCCCTTGACCATATTCCCGGCCAAATGCGCCACGCCATTAATGAATGCCGGCTAATTCAGATTCGCGGCAGGGTTACACAGGTCACGGGTACACTACTTAAAGCCGTCATTCCTGGTGTACGGATAGGTGAACTTTGTCACTTACGCAATCCTGACAACACGCTGTCGCTTTTGGCGGAGGTGATTGGATTCCAACAACATCAAGCGCTGTTGACGCCACTTGGTGAAATGTTTGGCATCTCTTCAAATACTGAAGTCAGTCCAACCGGAGCCATGCACCAAGTTGGTGTGGGTGATTACCTGTTAGGACAAGTCCTTGATGGGCTAGGTAATCCGTTTGCCGGCGGCCAATTGCCGGAACCACAAGCCTGGTATCCCGTTTATCGAGATGCCCCGGCTCCTATGAGCCGTAAACGGATTGAACACCCGCTTTCACTCGGTGTACGCGCTATTGATGGCTTACTCACATGCGGTGAAGGTCAACGTATGGGGATTTTTGCCGCGGCGGGCGGCGGAAAAAGTACATTGCTATCTACGTTGATTCGTAGCGCCGAAGTTGATGTTACCGTGCTGGCGCTCATTGGTGAACGTGGCCGTGAAGTACGGGAATTCATCGAATCGGATCTTGGTGAAGAGGGACTAAAACGTTCAGTGTTGGTGGTCGCGACCTCAGATCGCCCGGCAATGGAGCGAGCTAAAGCAGGGTTTGTCGCTACGTCAATCGCTGAATATTTTCGTGATCAAGGCAAACGTGTACTGCTATTGATGGATTCTGTGACCCGTTTCGCCCGAGCGCAACGAGAAATAGGTTTAGCTGCCGGTGAACCACCAACCCGGCGTGGTTATCCTCCGTCAGTGTTCGCGGCTTTGCCACGATTAATGGAACGCGCGGGTCAATCCGACAAAGGTTCGATTACCGCCCTCTATACCGTATTGGTGGAAGGCGATGACATGACAGAACCCGTAGCAGATGAGACTCGATCTATCCTTGATGGTCACATTATTTTGTCACGTAAGCTGGCTGCGGCTAACCACTATCCCGCTATCGATGTGCTACGTTCCGCCAGCAGGGTAATGAATCAAATTATTACTCCTGAACATCAGGCTCAAGCTGGCCTGTTACGCAACTGGTTAGCTAAATATGAAGAAGTGGAGCTTTTGTTGCAGATTGGAGAGTATCAAAAGGGGCAAGATCTCGTTGCTGACAATGCCATTGCGCGTATTGACGCAATACGTAGCTGGTTACGCCAAGGCACTCATGAGCCAAGTGATTTACCGCAAACTTTAGCGCTATTACAGCAGATAACAAGATAATGATTAGCCGTTTACAACGCATAAAAGCCTTACGAGTCGAACGCGCTGAAAAACATTTTTCTCTGCAACAAATGAAACTACAAACAGCCCGTCAAAACCATCAACAGGCTTTGCAAACCCTGCAAGATTACGGTCAATGGCGAATAGAAGAGGAACAGCGGCTTTTTGCACTGTGTCAGGGCAAACCTATTGACCGTAAAGGTCTTGAACGCTGGCAACAACAAGTTGCCTTGTTGCGCGAAAATGAAGCGCAATTGGAAAAGCAAGCGGCTGAAATGAAAGAAAAAGTGGAGCTGGAACTCCGTCAATTACAAGAGTGTCAGCGTGTACTGCACCACGCACGCCAGCAGCAAGAAAAATTTAATGAATTGGGTCGTCAGCAGCAGGAGGCGATCCGTGCCCAAGGTGAATACCAGGAAGAGCTGGAACAAGAAGAGTTCCATCGCCAAGAAAGAGTGTAAAACAGAAGAGTATGAACCCACTGACAGCTATCGGCAAAGATGTCTCCTCCCTCCCAACGTCGTCTCCCGCAAAAGCAGACGCAGATTTGCAACGCCGTTTCGAGCAAGCTATCACCTCTCATGCCGCCAACACGCGCCAGTCAGCCACACGGCGGACGGAACAACCGTTAACTAACACAACAACGTTAACTAATACAACAACGTTAACTAACACAACAAATAGTAAAACAGCGGATCGGCATGCTACACATGACTCAGATGAGGAGCTTCCACTATTCGATTCTCCCCAACCGGTAATTGATGATCCGCGCAAGCAAGCCTTACCATTGACAGTCCATGACATGCCTGCGCCACCTCAAAATCAGAAAAAAAATTTATCGACCTCTGTTCATCGCCTTAGTGAGATCGCTAGCGAGATACAAGAGTCTCTGTCAGCACCTGGAATCCCAACGCATCAGCCAAACCTGAACGTCTTGTCTGATTCTGGCCTGAAACCGGTTGATATCACTGTGACTGGCCACCCTGACGCAACAATGACGCCTGTACAGCAAGACGCAAACGATGAACTGGCATATCATGCAGTGATGCAGACAGCGCCTGGCCAATCTCCATCTCAGCCAGACACACAACGCGGTGCTACTCCTCACCAACAAACAGATCCGACTTTACCTATACCTGCTCGCTATACCAACGAAAGCAACATCACGGAAAAAAAAGCGTTGGATGAAATCGAGACCTACCATTTGTTGGCATCAAAACCAAAAAAGTCTGACTCTCAATCCTCTCACTCCGGCGGATCAGATGGACAAACACCTCTCTTGCCACAAACACAACTCCTGCCGGGGGAACGTATCCTCGCCGCAATGCAAGCAACTTCAACCATATCTCCCCTTTTGGAAGCATTGATCGACAAACTGAGTGTGGAGATCAGTATCGAACTCACCCAGCAATCGCGTCCGGCCACATTACATTTGACACTTCCTAGTCTGGGGGCGCTTGAGATCCAACTCACTAATGAGCATGGCAAACTTCAAATAGAGATTTTGGCGAATCCCGCAGCTCAACAACTCCTGAAACAGGCACGCTTTGAATTGATTGAACGTTTACAACTTCTTTACCCAACACAAACTGTCGAACTCTCTCTTCCGCCTCAAACGGATAGTGAACACGGATCACGTCAACGTCGCAGCGTATATGAAGAATGGAAAAAAGATGCATGAATGACCTAACCCTATCCAAAGTTTCATTAGAAGAATTAACGCTGCATCAGACCCTGAGTCGCCACCAGCAACAATTTAGTTGGGATAATAGCCATCTCTCGCTGGATGTGGCCCCCCCTCCCCAAACGTTGGACAGGGTATTGATCGCCCATTGGCAGGGACAAACTTTTTCCTTTTACTGCCATGCAGCCGAGCTAGCATTGTGGCTCGCTCCTGATCTACAACAAGCGGATCTCACCTCGCTCCCTCAAGATCTGCTGCTGGCACTGCTGGAATATCAGAGCAAAGTGCTACCCACTCTGTCATGGTCAGCACTGCATACCACGTCGAAACGCCCTTTGTCAGCTTGTTTACAATTACGCCTTGAACGGCCGGGGGCCACATTGCCGCTCTGGTTACCAGAGCCATCCCCTTTAATTGCTATATTGCCAGAACGTCAACCTGGCGAGCGCCTGTCCATTCCATTACGACTTTCTCTGCAATGGGGGGCAATAACCCTGACTTTAGATGCGTTTCGCACCCTGGAATCAGGGGATATGCTGCTACTGCCCCCACAGCAACAACCAGACGCCCCTTTATTAGCGTATCTGGAAGGACGCCCTTGGGCCTACTTTAAATCCCATGACCATAAACTGGAGTTAATCACTATGCACACCCCCTCCTCTGACAATTCTGACGACACTCTGCCAGTAACGGACTTAAACGACCTAGAGGTTCATGTCAGTTTCGAAGTGGGTCGTCAGACCTTGGATCTACAAACACTCACCAGCCTGCAACCCGGTTCATTACTCGATCTTGGCGTTCCCTCAGATGGTGTAGTACGTATTCTTGTCAATCAGAAATGCCTGGGTTCAGGGCGATTGGTCGATATTGAGGGGCGTCTGGGAGTAAGAATCGAACATCTCTCCGTGGAGAAACAATCATGATCCAGTTACCAAACGAATTGGATCTCATCATCGGTCTGGCTTTGCTGGCTCTGCTTCCCTTTATTGCGGTGATGGCGACCTCTTTTCTCAAACTGGCCGTGGTATTTTCCTTACTGCGTAACGCGTTGGGCGTACAGCAGATCCCACCTAACATGGCAATGTATGGATTAGCCATTATCCTCACTATCTATGTGATGGCTCCGGTGGGTTTCGCCACTCAAGATTACCTGCGTCAAAATGAAGTTTCATTCAGCAACGCACAATCAGTAGAGAAATTTGTGGAAGAGGGTCTGACGCCTTACCGAAACTTTCTTAAACAGCATATTAAGCCCAGTGAACGTACTTTTTTTATCGACAGTACCCGACAAATTTGGCCAAGCCAGTATGCAGATCGGCTAGAACCAGACAGCTTGTTGATACTGTTACCCTCCTTTACAGTCAGTGAATTAACCCGAGCTTTTGAAATCGGGTTTCTGCTTTATCTGCCGTTTATTGCAATCGATCTCATTATTTCTAACATTCTGCTCGCAATGGGAATGATGATGGTTTCTCCAATGACTATCTCTCTTCCTTTCAAGTTACTGTTATTTGTCCTGCTTGATGGCTGGACACGCCTGACACACGGCCTTGTTATCAGTTACGGAGATTGAATATGAGTAATGCTGATATTTTGCATTTCACCAGCCAATCGCTCTGGTTAGTGTTAATCCTTTCCCTGCCTCCGGTACTCATGGCTGCGGCAGTGGGAACATTAGTCTCGCTAATCCAAGCACTCACCCAAATACAAGAACAAACATTGGGTTTTGTTATTAAATTAATCGCGGTCGTTATCACCTTGTTCGCGACAGCTACATGGCTTGGCAACGAACTCTATAGCTTTGCCAACATGACCTTTCTTAAGGTGCCGCTGATCAAATGACCCTACCAGAGCTCCAGCAGCAAATGCTGGCTTATACCCTGCTATTACCGCGCATCATGAGCTGCTTTGTGATATTCCCTGTGCTCAGCAAACAGATGCTAGGTGGTGGGTTAATCCGCAACGGCGTGGCTTGTTCACTGGCCCTCTATGCTTACCCAACTGTAGCCGGTAACCCACTGCCCACATTAGGTAGCCTGGAGTTGACGCTGTTACTCGGTAAAGAAGTCCTGCTTGGTTTGCTCATTGGCTTTATCGCTTCTATTCCATTTTGGGCGATGGAAGCCACCGGTTTTATTATAGATAACCAACGGGGAGCAACAATGGCGTCAGTGCTTAACCCTTCCTTGGGAAGTCAAACCTCACCCACAGGTCTGTTATTAACTCAAACGCTAATCACACTCTTTTTCTCCGGCGGCGCTTTTCTTAGCCTACTTGGCGCTCTCTTTCAGAGCTATAACAGTTGGCCGGTAACGCAGTTCTTCCCCCAAATTACCAACCAATGGCTCCATTTTTTCTACGGCCAGTTTAGTTATTTGCTGCAACTCTGCGCCCTGATGGCCGCCCCTTTGTTAATTGCCATGTTTCTGGCTGAGTTCGGGTTAGCACTGATTAGCCGCTTCGCTCCTTCTCTTAACGTTTTCGTGTTGGCAATGCCAATCAAAAGCGCAATTGCCAGCCTGCTACTGGTTATCTATATCCAGTTATTGATGCATCACGCCTATGATAAGGTGCTGTTAATTCTCTCCCCGGTACGCATGTTAATCCCTATTCTGGAGGCGCCATGAGTGGAGAAAAGACTGAAAAGCCTACCCCCAAGAAACTCAGAGATGCCCGGAAGAAAGGCCAAGTAACCAAGAGTAACGAAGTCGTCTCTACCTCCTTAATCTTGGGGCTAATCGGCATGATGATGGTCATGTCTGAATACTATTTGGAGCATCTGAGTAAACTGATGCTAATCCCGGCTAATCTGCTAGATAAACCCTTTCCCCAAGCCTTAAACCATGTGGTTGAAAACTTGATGCAGGAGCTGGTCTACCTCTGCTTGCCAATTCTGAGCGTTTCCGCTTTGCTATCGCTGGCTTCACACTTCGCCCAATACGGTTTTCTACTGAGTGGACATTCCATCAAACCTGATATTAAAAAGATCAATCCTGTTGAAGGCGCTAAAAGAATCTTCTCTATCAAGAGTCTGGTGGAATTCATCAAATCAATACTTAAAGTGGGGCTGCTCTGTACCTTGGTTTGGGTGACTTTGGCTGGCAACCTACAGGCGTTACTCTACCTACCAGAGTGTGGGGAAAAATGCATCACCCCTGTACTGGGAATGATGTTAACCCAGTTAATGACCGTGTGTGGCATTGGATTTATCGTGATCTCTATCGCTGATTATGCTTTCGAACACTACCAACATATTAAGCAGCTTAGAATGAGCAAAGACGAGATCAAACGGGAATACAAAGAGAGTGAAGGCAGCCCAGAGATCAAAAGTAAGCGACGTCAATTTCATCAAGAATTACAGTCGAGCAATATGCGTGCTAGCGTCAAGAACTCATCAGTGATCGTCGCCAACCCAACTCACATTGCAGTGGGTATCCGTTACAAGAAAGGGGAAACACCATTACCCCTTATCACGCTCAAGTTCACCGATGCTCAGGCCCTACAAGTTCGACGTATTGCCGAAGAGGAAGGTATTCCGGTGTTACAACGTATTCCTCTGGCCCGGGCGCTTTATCAGGATGGCCTAATCGACCACTATATTCCTGCCGATCTTATCCAAGCTACCGCAGAAGTTTTACGCTGGCTAGAACAGTGGCAGGATCGTGCTCCTGAGCCGTAACCTATTCCCAAATAGCGTTTTTTGAAAGCGAAACTACATATATGACTGAGCATTGACATTCAAGACACCTCGCCAATGCTCAATATAAACGAAATATAATGCAGATTCGTTTCTCAATTATTACGATTAAATTACATAATAACAACAAATTTAATATAAATAAAAATTACTGCTAATAAACCAACATTTCTTAAACAATATTATCATAAACAATCCAATTCAGTTCGGTTGATTTTACCTTTTTATCGATTGATCAAATCGTTGAAACCAGATTGAATTTATTATTAAGTAATTTATATTACATATAGCCATTTGGGTTTCACTTTGCGCTGACTTCTATACCTGTTAATCCGTTAATATTACTCTAGTCATTACAATTATTAACGTATTCTAAACCATTAATACATTGTCTGAATAAAAGGAGATAACTATCAATATCAGTCAGGAAAAAAGGCCCAGTTTATGATTAAAAGTGCGAAATCTATCGGCAATGGTTATCGTATAAAAATTTGATCGCTTTTTACTCTTCGTTTATAAAACGTGAGAATAATTCGGTATTCGGGCCAAAGAACATAAATAGGCCCACTAGCAAAAATCATTTTAATTAAAAGGTGCTATAGTTAACCATCAGGTTAAATACATAAACTATTCTTTCTGTCTATTTCAGGCAGCGAAAACGAAGAAAATATCTATTAATAATAATAATGTGATTTGTATTTTTAAGACATACACCAACAGATCCAGGACAATAGAATGAACGGCATCACAACATCAGGGAAGGGAATGGATATCTCGCTATTCCAACGTAGCATGCCTGCCTTTAACGTTATAGAACATCCTCAGGAAGGGATATATATCCTACTCGAAGGTGAAATGACATGGCAGGACAGTACCAATACCTACGATATCTCCCACAACGAACTGCTTTTTGTTCGTCGTGGCAGTTATGCAGCAAAAACGCGTAGTGATACCTGTAAGCTACTCTGGTTGCCTCTGAGCACCGCTTTTCTCCACGGTTTTTTGCAACGTTTTGGCACTCTGCTCAGTGAGGTCGAGCGGCACAATATGCCAACACCCGAATTAATTGCATTTACCTCATCGCCTCTGTTATCTCAAAGTATAAATGGGCTGGTCGATTTACTGGCTCATGATTACCCCACAGCGTTGGGTCAACTCAGAACAGAAGAGTTGTTATTGCTATTAGCATTTGGAGAACAAGGCACTTTGCTCATGTCAGTATTACGACAATTGAGCAACCGCCAAGTGGAACGTTTGCAGAGTTTTATGGAAAACCACTACCTTAAGGAGTGGAAACTCAGTGAGTTCGCTAAAGAATTTGGTATGGGATTAACCACCTTCAAAGAGTTGTTCCGTTCGGTATACGGAATATCACCACGCGCCTGGATCAGTGAACGCCGCATTCTTTATGCACACCAACTACTACTCAACAGTGAGATGAGTATTGTTGATATCTCAATGGAAGCTGGATTCTCCAGCCAATCTTACTTTACTCAAAGCTATCGAAGACGCTTTGATTGCACCCCCAGTCGGGCCAGGTATGGCAAAGAGTAACGATTGGCTAAAATAATCTGACGTTTTTTACAAGTTAACCATTGGCCTGACAGATAAAATAAGGCCATTCCTAATTTAATCGACAAGAGTGACTAGCAGCAAGATGAGCATAGCATGAGCCAGCAAGACCATAATCAGACTCGAACCAGCATGTTTCTCGGCCGCAAGATCTCTGTCATGCAGTCGGGAATTCCACGCCGGGATCAGTTACTCGGAAAATCATCGGCTATTCAGTATCAAAATAGCGACATTATTAATAGCCAACAGTTTATTTTATTACAACGCTTGCTACCCAGACATCTGCTGGAAAGCTTGATGAAGTCCGTCTGGTTTCGTAGACGGTTAAATTGTGGACAAGCTTTGCGGCGTGATGATCTACAACAGCTCATCAGAGCGGCGGCAGAACCGGAATGTGACTGGAATAAGGTATTGGGCGACCGCATAAACCTGGCTGACAGGCATCTTTTACAGCACTGGGTATTACAGCCGCTATTTGACTGGTGGCTCCGTTTGTTGGAGCCAGAGATAGATTTCTGGTTCACTGAATTTGAGCAGTTACAGATCCAAGAACGGCAATTGCGGGCTAAAGCGCATTTTTGGCAGCAGGTGGAAAGTGTCCCATCTCAATGCCGTAAACAACATCATCAAGAGGTTATATCTTTGCAAACAGCGCTTAACCAACGCAAACAACTATTAGAAAAATTGCTGTTGACAACGGAAACCCAAGCTCGCGAAGCATGGCCCAACTGGTTTACTGGGCTGGATGCACTCCAAGCTGGCGGCGACCTGACCGCTTTTACACCAGTTCCCGAAGCACTGTCATCCTGTTGGACGTGGTTAACCGCTTTAGAGCATGACAACGAGTCGGCCATTCACTTACAAAAATGGCTTTGTGCCCGTGTTCTGTGTCTGCCACAGGACAGTTTTTATTGGCAATCGACGACGACCTAATTATTAGAGGAAACATGCAAACTCTACTCAATCATTTGGCCAGTCGCTTGGGCCAGAAGCCTTTCGTTTCCGATAGACAAGGGCATTACCATTTGCACATTGATAACTACAACCTGTTCCTTCGCCAACAGGGAACTGAACTTGTGTTATCCAGCCCGTTAAGCTGGCGCCATAACCCAAAAGATCCGTCAGGCGCAGAGTTACTGAAAACACTATTGCAGCAGGTCACACGTTGGGGACGCCATGCTCCCCACGCACTGACCTTGGATGAATCAGAGAATCTTATTCTGGAGGCACGCCTTGACCTTGATAGTTTGGATGCTCAAATACTGGAACAGATGCTAACCATGCACGTCGATCTACTGGAACAAGTTATGGCTTTATTGTCAGAAACCCAATCCTCCCCCCAATGGAAACAGGTAATATGGCAACCATGAAACAGTTCCAACGGTTATGCCGTTCCCTACTGTTGTCGTTGAGCATCAGCGGCGTGATGATTCCCTCTGCTTATAGCCAAGATCTGGATTGGTTTCCTACGCCTTATAGCTATTTGGCAAAAGGAGAAAGCTTGCGGGATGTACTGGTTGATTTCGGCGCTAACTATGAAGCCTCAGTGGTTGTCAGTGACAAAGTGACCGATCAAGTTAACGGCCATTTTGAGCAGAACACTCCTCAGGAATTCCTGCAACATTTATCCTCTCTCTATAATCTGGTCTGGTATTACGACGGGAGCGTGCTGTATGTATTCAAAAACAGCGAAATACAATCGCGCCTGCTTAAGCTTGAACAAACCAACGCAACGGAACTACAGCAGGCCCTAAAACGTTCAGGTATTTGGGAACCACGCTTTGGCTGGCGTCCTGATCCAGGCAATCAACTGGTTTACATATCAGGCCCTCCCCGTTATCTCGAACTGGTTGATCAAACCGCATCTGCGCTGGAACAGCAATCATTGCTGCGTAGCGAAAAAACCGGTGCCTTAACAGTGGAAATTTTCCCGCTTAAATACGCCTCAGTAGTCGATCGCAAGATTCAATATCGTGATACCAGCATTGAAGCACCTGGCGTAGCTACCATTCTCTCTCGTTTGCTCAGTGATACCAATGTGACCACTGTTACTGGTGAAGCGTCTTCTTCTACGGGAGGAAGCTACTCAAGCCGTGCGGTTGTACAGGCAGAACCCTCCCTCAATGCCATCATTGTACGGGATAACCCGGAAAGGATGCCCATGTATGCCCACTTGATCAACGTATTGGACAAACCTTCCGCCCGGATTGAAGTCGCCCTTTCCATTGTCGACATCGACGCAAACAACCTTTCAGAATTGGGAGTTGACTGGCAAGTCGGCATCAACACCGGGCCTCGTCATATTATTGATATCACAACCTCCGCTGGGGAAAAAAAGGAGGGCAAGGAAAAAGGTGAAAGCATTGGTTCAGCCGCATTAGGTAGTCTGGTTGATCGCCGTGGTCTGGATTACTTGCTCGCCAAAATAACCTTACTAGAGAGTAAAGGAAGCGCTCAGGTGATTTCCCGCCCAACGCTTTTAACGCAGGAGAATACGCAAGCGGTCATTGACAACAATGAAACCTACTACGTGAAAGTGAATGGCGAACGGGTTGCGGAACTTAAAAGCCTGACCTATGGCACTATGCTACGCATGATCCCCAGAGTCATCCAAGTAGGAGATTCTCCCGAAATCAGTTTAGATCTGCATATTGAGGATGGTAACCAGAAACCTAATAGTTCAGGTCGGGATGGTATCCCGACTATCAGCCGAACCGTTGTCGATACCGTTGCCAGAGTTGGACATGGGCAAAGTCTGCTGATCGGCGGCATCTATCGCGACGAAATGAGTCAAATAACACGTAAGGTGCCATTTTTAGGCGATATCCCCTATTTGGGCGTCTTGTTTCGCAATACCAGTGAGCAAGTTCGGCGATCAGTACGGCTATTCATTATTGAACCACGTCTGATTGATAGTGGGATAGCCCATTATCTGGCTCTTGGCAACGGGCAAGATCTGCGTCCTGGATTACTGGCAACACAAGATATCTCTAATCATAGCTTATCGTTGAGTAAAGCTCTGGGGAGTGCGCAATGCCAGCCACTATCCTCGGCCCGTCAAGTACAAGAAACACTACGGCAAGCAGGTAAAAGCTCATTTTTAGACTCATGCCGAATGGGTAAAACTTACGGATGGCGAGTCATTGAGCAACAATGTTCACTGAAAGAAACCTGGTGTGTTCGTGTGCAAAATAAGGCGAACAGATGAGTTGGAAAATTCGCTTTTACCGCGGACTGAATAAAAGTATTGAGGTCAATTTAGCTGAGGGGCGTTTAGCCATCGGCTCAGACCCCCTACAGGCAGATATCGTTCTGGTGGATGAAGATGTTGCCCCAGCGCACCTGATCTTAGAAGTCGAACCGGACTCAATTCGCCTGTTGGAATGGGCCGGTGAAACCGCGCCAAGTCAGAATGGCGAACCGCTATCACCGGGAGCGACATTGCAAGCGTTAGCCCGTCAGGAGGCAGGTCCGTTATTGTGGGCTTTTTGTGACCAACAACATACATTCCCAAACCAACTCGCAGAACCGGCGGTCACACCACGCCAGCATCCTGTCCGCCAAAATCGCAGCCGGGTAGCTGGTGGAATGTTGATACTGTGTTTGGTACTGGCACTTGGTCTCTTGATGCTGCTTGGACATGAAGGATGGCAAAGAAGCAGCATGTCCAACGGTATGGCCGAGCAAGAGCTGCGCCGTTTTCTCAATGGCGATTCAGCCTATCGTCATGTAAGTGTACAAATGATGCCCAATAACGAGCCGCTATTGCTCAAAGGTTATGTAAACCTCAATCAACAACGACTGGCGCTGCAACAGTATCTTGATACTCACTCTCTCAGTTATCGGCTGGAATTACGCACTATGGAAGAATTGCGTCAAGGGGTGGATTTCATTTTACAAAAACTAGGCTATGCCCAGCTTCAAAGCTACAATGGCAAACAACCGGGCTGGGTTCGCCTTATGGGCGAAGTCACTGATACCAGCCAGCAATGGAACGATATCGAATCACTGCTCAAACGTGATGTTCCGGGCTTACTAGGCATAGAAAACCAAACGAAGTTCACGGGTAATCATATCAAGCGGCTAGATATGCTGTTAGCTAAACATGATTTACCCAACACGCTGACCTACAAAGATAAAAATGATCGTATCGAGTTCACAGGTCAACTGGATGAACACCAAGCTCACAATTTCCAACGCTTACAGCAAGTATTTAAACAAGAGTTCGGCAACCGGCCAGCATTGGTATTACTGAATAATAAGCGGCTCACCCGCAATGATGAGCTAAATTTCGATGTCCGGGCAGTGTCCCTCGGGCGTATACCCTATGTGGTACTCAAAAACAACCTGCGTTACCCCGTCGGAGCAACAACAGAAAACGGTTTAAGAATCGAGGCCATCCGCCAAGATGCGATTGTTATTACCAAGGGCGAGCAGCAATTTATTATCAAACTCAACAGGAGCCCGGTTTTATGATGACATCCCTGGAGGCACGACTGTTTGGCGCCGATCCCACTTATGTCAACGAAATGCAGCACCGCCTTTCTCAAGCGCTGAACGATATCCAACAACGACTGAGACGTGGCGGTTCGGTACAAGAATACCAACAATGGCAACTGGAGGCTGATGCCATCCAAGCAGCAATCGCAATACTTAACACAACAGAAGGAGACCATCATGGCCCAAATTTTTACTTCCGCAACAACAGTTAATACCCTCGATAAGGTTGCTGACCAATTAAAGAAACAAGCTGACACAGCCAACTCAGATGTCAATGACGCCATTACAGCCCTCAAGGATGGCCCAGACAACCCCGCTTTGCTAGCTGATTTACAGCACAAAATCAACAAATGGTCGGTAATCTACAACATTAACTCTACTGTCACCCGGTCCATGAAAGACCTGATGCAGGGTATATTACAGAAGATCTAATCATGACACGTTCACTCAAAGGGTTACTGGCAGATATTGCTCTGGTTGGAAGCGGCCATCACTGCCATGACGAAGCCAATATGATTGCTGACTGGCTGATGTCAAGCGAAGAGGGGCAAGAAGCAGCAAACCTGATTCGGCTCTCTTCTTTGACGAACCAAGGCCAATATCAACAGGCTCTGGATTTTGGTCGGGATCTTCCCTGGCCTAGTCTGGAACCTTGGTTAGCGTTGTGCGAGTGGCGTCTGGGGCTGGCATCAGCTCTGGAGCAGAGACTGACGCGAATGGCTGGCAGTGACGATCCACAATTGCTCTCCTTTGTTGACGGCATGCGGGAACAGATAGCTCATGGATAGGATTGAAGGGCCATCCCATAACACCGTGCCGCAGCCAACGGTACAGCCTTCGGCCAGTTCCAAGCACCAGCACAGCTTTGAGCAAGCACTGGAAACCACACCGGATCAGCAAATGCTGAAAGAGCGCCAACAACGCTGGCTACAGGGAGAATCGCTGGAAAACGTTTTAGGCGATTTTGATCCAGCGACACAGCGCCAAGTGACATGGCAGTGGTATCAGGCTTCAACATCTGATAAACAGCCCGCCCAGCGTGCTCAGTTAGAAGACAAGCTGATCGCTCCGGTACAAGAGCGGCTATGGTCACAGTTTGGCGGCCTGACATTGCCCGTCAATCCGCCGCTGGATATGCCAGAACTGAGAGCGATTGTTCGTGAATTCGCCCCCACAGGCCGACAACAGGAGACGGCGCTTCTCAAGATACTCGGCAAGATTGGGACTATTCCGGGCAATGAGTACCTGAGTGACCTTATCCGGCAAGAGTTGAAAACACTGATCCCCCGTAACGGTATGGTGGATAACCTGATACGAAACTCACACAAACTCGATTTGGAAGAATAATGGACCAACCACAACTCAGTGAAACAGGGATAGACAACCTAAACAAACTCAACCTACCTCAAATTTGGAGGAACAATGGATCTACCACAGATAAGTGAGACACTGATCACCAGCCTGGATGAACTCAACACACCTCAGGCCAGTGCCGAAAATATTGCGAGTTTTGAACACGCTATGTCCAATCAAGATCAGGGGATTGAAAACAATCTGATCAGTGAATTGGGTCAGCTCAGACAACAATTCACTCAGGCCAAACAGGAGCTGGAAGCGCAACTAGCCGTGCCCGGTAGCGACCCTAACAGCCTGATGCAAATGCAGTGGTCTCTGATGCGAATCACCCTGCAAGAGGAGCTAATCGCCAAAACGGTAGGACGGCTCAATCAAAACATTGAAACCTTAATGAAAGCCCAGTGAGGAGCTGTGAAGAAACCCTATATAATCTGCGTTATGCTCGCTGTCCTGATGCTAACTGGCTGTAAAATCGAACTCTACACCGGCGTCAGTCAAAAAGAAGGCAACGAAATGTTAGCCTTGCTCAGGGAAGCGGGCATTTCCTCTGATAAACAGCCAGACAAAGATGGCAATATCAAACTGTTAGTCGAAGAGTCTGATGTGGCGCAAGCGGTTGAAGTGCTCAAACGTAAAGGATATCCACGGGAGAACTTCTCTTCGTTACAAGATGTCTTCCCCAAAGACGGCCTTATCTCCTCGCCAATAGAAGAGCGGGCGCGACTTAACTTCGCCAAAGCACAGGAGATTGCCCGAACACTTTCTGAGATCGACGGAGTGCTGGTCGCACGGGTACATGTTGTTTTACCCGAGGAGCAAGACAAACTGGGTAAAAAGCTATCTCCAGCTTCTTCTTCGGTGTTTATCAAACATGCGGCGGACGTGCAACTCGACACTTACATTCCCCAAATCAAGCAACTGGTTAATAACAGCATTGAAGGGCTGAGTTATGATCGGATCAGTGTCGTACTAGTGCCCGCAGCGGGCGTACGTCAGGTACCGTTGGCGCCACGCTACTCCACTCTGTTCTCTATCCAAGTTACCGAAGAGTCACAGGGGCGTCTGATTGGGCTGTTGGTACTATTATTAGCTTTATTATTTGTCAGTAATCTGGCGCAATTCCTGTGGCATCGAAGCAGGATGCAATAAATGGCAACAGTATTAACGCCCTATCAGTTTCGATTTTGCCCTGCCAGCTATATTCATTCTGACCACCTACCATCAGAATGGCTTGCAGTCTTATCTTCCCTGCCTGAGTGGCGAAATTCTCCCAGACTAAATGGGCTACTGCTAACCCAATTTGATCTGAATGTGGATTATGAATTACCAACCGGGTTGGGAAATCTCGCCCTGTTAGAACAATCGTGCTTAGAACAACTTCTTACCTGGCTAGGAGCCTTACTGCACGGGCAAGCTATCCGCCATTGCCTGCTGGCGACAGAACTTCGCCACTTACACGATTCACTAGGAAAAGAGGGGCACCGCTTCTGCTTAAAATATTTCGACATCATTATCGGCAACTGGCCGACTGGCTGGCAACGCTCATTACCACCGGCAATCAATGTAAACTATTTTCGTACCAGTGCCTTACAGTTCTGGCTAACAGCAATGGAGCCTCTTTCTATTGATTTCGCTAAACGCTTGAGCCTACGGCTTCCACCTTATGAAAACCTCGCGGCCTGGCCTGTCAGCCAGGCAGAACGACCATTGGCACAAGCATTGTGTCTTAAATTGGCTAAGCAAGTGAACACAGAATGTTACCATTTATTAAAATAACAACAGAGCACCTTCAACTGGCTCCTGAACTCCAGATACTGCGTAAAGCGGACTATCAGACCTGTCTGAGTGCGCAATCTCTGCTCGATGCCGCCCGGATACAGGCACAAGAAATTGAACGTGACGCACAGGCGGTATATGAGCAACAAAAAGAGTTAGGTTGGCAAGCTGGTATTGATGCTGCCCGCGCGGAACAAGCTAATCTGATTCATCAAACCCAGTTGCAATGCCAGCAATACTACCGGCAGGTGGAACAACAGATGAGCAATGTAGTCTTGCAAGCTGTACGTAAAATCCTAAAGAATTATGACCAAGTTTCCCTCACCTTACAGATAGTTCGTGAAGCCTTGTCATTAGTCAGCAACCAAAAACAGGTTATTTTACGCGTTAATCCTGAACAGGCCGCGACAGTTCGTGAACAGATATCACGGGTACACAAAGATTTCCCTGAGATCGGCTACTTAGAGATCACCGCTGATGAGCGTCTCGATCAAGGGGGTTGTATTTTGGAAACAGAAGTCGGGATCATAGATGCCAGTTTGGATAGCCAATTAGAAGCGCTGATGTCTGCCATCAATAACCAATGGCAAAATTGAAGACGCCATCACGCTTCAAAGAGATAACCAGTTTTCGACGGAAAATGAAAATTTCTTCCGCCGTTATTAATATTCTCTATTTCAACAAAACATTATGATTCACTCTATCTGATATCCAAGCGCATATGCGTATCTCTTGGAATAATCTCAAAAGAAACTACTAAAGGAGTGACCATTGTCTCCCATCTCAGGTATTAATCACCAAAGAATATTTCCTACCCAACAGCTTGATACCACAGCCGTTAATCAACCACAGGGGGAACTGTCGGGTAAATCTCTGAAAGTCTCTTCACCCAGACCAGGATTACTAGAACGCCTTTCCGCGACAATTCAACGCAATCTACCGGGCCACTCCATGCTCGATCGTCAACTGACCACCGATGGCAAGAAGAATCAAGAGAGCCGCTTCTCGTTCAGCATGATAAAAGACAGAATCGTTCACTTTGCGGTGAGCACCAAATTAGGGAGTGTTCGAGATTCTGCCAGTAAGCACGGCGGCGAAGTTACTTTCAAGTTCGCTCAGACCAAAGGCGCCTTTCTGGACCAAATCATGAAACATCAAGACACCTCCGGCGGGGTTTGTGAGTCCATCTCCGCACACTGGATAAGCGCTCATGCCAAGGGTGAAAGCGTCTTCAACCAGCTCTATGTGGGCGGCCAAAAAGGTCAATTTCATATCGACTCTCTGGTTTCCATTAAGCAGTTACAAATGGATGGCCTGGACCCATATGCCGAGCAAAGCCAAATAACCGAATCCTGGCTCCGTGAGAACGGTATCCAACCACGAAGCCCACTTGAAGTAAGCGGAGAAACTGGCAGTAAAGGCACAAAAGATCTATTAAACGCCATCCTGGATACAGGTGATAAAGGCTCAGGCTACAAGAAGATCAGTTTTGAAGGACAAATGGCCGGGCACACAGTAGCCGCTTATGTAGATGACCAAAAGGGTGTTACCTTCTTCGATCCTAACTTCGGCGAGTTCAGCTTCCCGGACAAAACCTCATTCTCCAACTGGTTCTCTCAAGACTTCTGGTCTAAATCCATGTATAACAAGGAAATCGGACTAGGACAAAATTTCTACGTTTCCAACTTCGAGCCTAAAACACGATGACACACGACTATCACCAGCTTATAGAAGCTCTATTCTCTAAACTTGGCGTACCTGCATCTTCTACTGACGATAATATCTACACTCTGGAAGTTGATGGACGCTTTCAAGTACTGATTGGTTGTTATCACGACAACTGGCTACAGTTGTTCTGCGAATTAGGGGCCGAAATCAGTCATGCCAACAATCTTTTTGGGCAACATTGGCCGGCTCATGTCCAGGGAGATTTGGATGGACAAACCATTCTATGGTCACAACGTCCCCTGGCCGAAGTAGATGTCGCCGAGCTACAAGCCTGGCTGGAACGATTTATTGATGATATTGAACAACGCCTGACACCTAACACAACCCAACAGCCTAAAAATCTGCCGCCTTCCTTGATGCGGGTTTGAGCGCTAAATACAAACCACTACCGGAATATCAGTTCAATGGGAGCTTCAATATTTGGTTCCCTTTAAACTACCAAGACAAAATAATCAAAGCAAAATACTACTGTCACCATGCAAAAAACCCGCAACTAAGCGGGTTTTTACTTATTAACAACTTTAACTACTCAGGATATTACCTTCATCGCTATCGTAAAGTCGCTAATAGATTTAAGCAGTTAAGTTAAATCAAGATAATACGATAACATTTACTGCGGATGGACCTTTAGCGCCATTCTCAATAGAGAATGAAACTTCCTGACCTTCTTCCAATGTTTTGAAATTATTACTCTGAATTGCAGAATAATGAACAAAAACATCTTTGCTACCATCTTTTGGCGAAATAAAGCCAAAACCTTTATCGTTGTTAAACCATTTTACTGAACCAGTCATTGCATTAGACATAGAATTTTCCTTTAATTTTTAAGTTGCCATAAGGCGTTATGAGGTCTGTTTTTCAGTTTTACTTATGGGTACTATTACGGGTACTAATTAGAAGGAATTCGCAATGAAGTGGTATCAGGGATAACGCTAAATGGTGAACTGCTTTAACTTTAATACTTTTCATAAAAACTTTTCATAAATAGGTCTGTACTTCCAAACCAGTGACGCTATTAAATCACATTGATCGGTTGTTAGCAAATCTTAATTTCATTTATTTTTTCCTATTTGTTGCTCTCCCTTATCCTAAATTTCGACCTTAACCAATATTACAATAGCTTTACCATAGCCATAACTAACTAATTATAAAAAATTTTTATCCACAATCCCTATTTGCCGAGATTACGGCACTGATTTGAATTTACAAATTTCCCCCAACGCCCTAATCAGGCTACAATACCGTAGCCTAAAATTAGTGAAAATAAAGTTAACATCTTCCCATCTTTAAACGACCATTGCAGTTCATGATCTCTGATACCTTAAAATACGGAAAATACTCAGTACCGTTATCGATAAATCCTCCATTATCAGTACGACATTGTGATGTAATAGCGCAAGTCTCATCTCCTTGCTTCCAAATGAATACATCACAAGACTGGGAAGCACGAGACATATTCCACTGCGCCATACACTCTTGATCAGTTAGTTCAATAGGCTTATCGGCTCCACTACCTGCGTTTGCGGCAGACGCAATCCCGAGAAGCAATGCTCCTAACATAAATTTCTTCATATTTATATATCCTTTAAGAATCATTCAATTATCGTATAATGGCATTAACTAATTGAAATTAATTTTCATAGCTATTTTAGGTATGTAAATATCTTTCTTAAATAATATTTAATTTCTGAATAAAACAATCAATATTCTTTAGTGAATAGGAGAGTTTCATATATCCACATTAAAAAAGTAGTCCATCTTCCACATTATTACAAGTTAACTGGGATATAATATGAAAAAACCGTATATTGATTTCAAATGGTTATCATTAGAATGATATTATTTACCCTACAAGATTCCAGTGAATTAAATATGTTTTTTATTCATCAAGCATTAAGTAATTTCAGGTTATTCATCTGTAATGTAATTATCCTAATAACAAAGTAATAATTAACTCCAGCGTTAAACAGTAACCGAATTACAATAAAATATATTTTCAGGTAAACTTAATGACGGAAAGAACATTGATCTATGCACTGTAATTTTCGGCTTTGCCATAGCCATAACTAATTAATTATAAAAAATTTCATCCATAATCCCTATTTGCCGAGATTACGGCACTGATTTGAATTTACAACTTTTCCCTAACGCCCTAATCAGGCTACAATCCGTAGCCTGAAATTAATGAAAATAAAATTAACATCCATCAGTCTTTAAATAACCACCGCAGTTCGCGATCTGTGATACCTGAGAATACGGGAAAAACCGAGTACCATTCTCGACAACTGGTCCATGAACAGCACGACATTGTGCTGTAATAGCACAAGTATCATTTCCGAGTTTCCAAATTGATAATATATCACAAGACTGGGAAGCACTAGACATATACCACTGCGCAATACACTCTTGATCAGTTAGTTCAATAGACTTATCGGCTCCATTGCCTGCGTTTGCGGCAGACGCAATTCCGAGAAGCAATACTCCTAACATAAATTTCTTCATATTTATATATCCTTTAAGAATCATTCAATTATCGTATAATGGCATTAACTAATTGAAATTAATTTTCATAGCTATTTTAGGTATGTAAATATCTTTCTTAAATAATATTTAATTTCTGAATAAAATTATATAATCAATATTCTTTAGTGAATCGGAGAGCTTCATATATCCACATTAAGAAAGTAGTCCATCTTTCACATTATTACAAGTCAATTGGAATATAATATGAAAAAACCATATATTGATTTCAAATGGTTATCATTAAAATGATATTATTTACCCTACAAGATTCCAGTGAGTTAAATATTATTTTTTATTCATCAAGCATTAATTAGACAGAGCAATATGAATAAATTCCGGGCAAACAGCACTTAAATTAAAACTGAGATAAATCAATTCACTATAATATTTATATGCTTTAAATAATGCAAATCGCTATGGAAAAATACTGACAAAAAGAAATATTATGACCATACATTATAAGTTATATCTATGATATTACTTTAAAACTGGATAAATATTTCAATTATCCCCACAAGCGTTAGATAATTCCAGGCTATTCATCTGTAATGTAACCATCCTAATAACAAAGTAATAATTAAAGAGACGCTATAAGATAAATATGGAATAATGTTAACAATTAATTCCAGTATTAAACAATAACCGAATTACAATAAAATATATTTTTAGGTAAAATTATTGACGTAAAGGGCACTATGCTATGCACTGTAATTGAATTTATTTCTAGCAAGAAAATTTGAGTAAATATACAATAATCTCATTCAATACCTTGAAACCCTCTCACTTTGAACTATATTTATTTTAACTATGTTTAATTATGAAAAAAATATTCATCCTTATGAGGGGTTAAAAATGAGCACAGTCTTTGAATGGGACCCAAATAATTCTCAGGTATATACCAAAGATTATGGAACTGGATCTATTATTCTTTCATCTACTCAGTCAGATTCATTCGATAAATTAGGTGGCGCTAATTTCACAATGAACGCTGAAAGTGAAACATTAACACTACAGAATGATTCCGATAATATACCTATCTATTGGCCAGAATTTAACCGCAACAATGACGGAACAATGACTGATAGCGGCAAAGGATTAGATATAAATGTATCTGCTGGAACACTATTAGTAGACTATCGGCTAAATGATCAAAACCATACAGTTGATAGAAGCCATACAGTTGCTTATTTAGGGTGTTCTGAAAGCGCTAATTTTATTCTTAAAAATTCAGGCTCCTTAAGCATCAAAAATCCAGGAACTGTATTTATGTTTATAGATTATGTCGTTTCCAATAAACCGCCAAAACTCATAATGTCAGGGAACAGTGAATTTGAAATAAAACAAACAACAAAAATAGAAGATGATGTTCCGGCTTTTATATTTCTAGCTAGTGAAATTTCTTTAAGTGAATCATCTAAGCTCACTTTTGAAAGTAGTAATCTCTACCTTGGAGATGGAAACTTTAATTACTGCAATATAAGCATACAAGATAAATCGACAGTGACCTTGATTAATAATGGCATAATGCAAAAAAATGACATAGAAAAAAACAAGACATGGTTCAAGCTTAAAGCAGGTTCTCCTTTACTAAACTTAGAATCTTTCGATGGTATCAATTTCCCACTCTACCTTGACAACGTAGAATATCCAGAAGGTCTATTTAATTTCATTACTACAGAAGGCAAGAATGAAGGAAAAATTATGATTGAATTCTCACAACAAAATCCTAATAATATAAAAGACAATATAAATAAGATATTTGACAAAAAACTAATAGCTATCAATAATAAAATAATTAAAAAAGAAAAACACGAAGATTATTTTAATATTGGTTATAAACCAGACCAATTAAAAAATGATCATAAATTTATGATTATAACAATATCACTTAAAGATCAATACCAATCATATCAAAAAGTAAATGTTTAGCAGTTCAAAATTAATTTTACTCTTTGTGGTACGATATCAAATAAGGTAATGTACCACTTAACATCGATATAAATCAGCTATTATTTAATCATGGTAAACTATAAAACACATACTTTATAAATGATATCTAATGTGTAAATTTACTCATAAAACCCAGAATTAAACAATTTTATACTTCAACAATATATTTAACATGAATTAACAAAACCGAAAAATATCGAGTCATCACTTCACAAACAGTCATCACAAATACTCTGTGTTATTATATTCAGTAATTTCTTAAAATGGTAAGAATATCCATAAAAACAAATTCTATGCTCATGAAAATACAAACACAGTAATATTACATATATTTAGCAAGCCACACATTATTTCTCTAAATATCAAACAAAATATACAATACCTTATATTAAAATAAAAAGATAAGGCTACATCGGAGTGTAGCCTTAAATCCAGAATTAAAAACCAGAGAACTCGTCAAGCAATCATGTCTCTTTTCATTTATAACCTTAAAAAAGCTTATTCGAGTTTACAACCAGTTTATAATATATCAAGAACACAATTAATCTGTAAAAACTCTACTTTAAAAACCGAGCTATCTTGTGTTAGTACAATATCATTTGAGCAGTATTCAAATCTCCCGGAACCCTACACACAACTTTCAGATTTTTACTTCCCCCACTATTATTATTACCTTGCGCTTCTCTTGAAGCTAAGTAATTAAAATTATCACCTACACAATATTTAATAACACCATTAATAGCTCTTGCTTCCTGGAATAACCAAATCTTTCCAACATTTTCCCAATACTTTGTCATAACATGGAAATCAAGTGGCTTAATAATTTTAATATCCGTATTAGGACCTATAATTGGAACGCTTGCATATATGCCCCACACTGTCTCCATTGGCATAATCGTATATGTTCTCGTCAGACTGCCTCCAGTCAAATGTACATCATTATCGTTACCTACGAAATTACTAACACTATAAATAGATGAAGTTAATTGTGAATCGATAATCTTTTCTAATTCTGCAATACGCTCTGTTTTTTCTATCATTTCATTCACCTATATTATTAGAAAATTATAAAAAACGTCATAGAATCTTGAATAACATTCATCTTCACATTAAAAATTAAATATAAACCCTGACTTAATTAAATTGATGAACTAATCTCTGAGCACCTCCTTAAGCTTGAAATGGATTGTTGACGTAAAACTTTCCCTTCTATTCTACGAAGGCGTTACTATTTTTATTTATCATGTTACGTTGTTAATTAAATATAGACAAAGTTCTATTCCTTTCCACTAAATTTAAAAATTATTTAATGACATCTTATCCATTTTCACTTTGAAACATTAAAAACCATAAAATCATTTATCCAAAAAAATAAAATCAGATAATTATTTCTATATTAATGCCAATAAACAATATAAAACAGAATAATATTATGCTCATACTTATTATTATTTCATAATAAAATTAACCATTTTAAAAATCATCACACTCAGATGTATTCGCAATTAATTTTATAATTATTTCAGTATTTACAATGCATTATAGTATTTTGCACATATTTCCCCAACAAGATCCTCGTCAGAGGATTACTTCATTTGACAATCGACAATAAAGCGTGCAGAAATTAGAAATTTTCTTTTTTGAGATTTAAATCACATATAGGTAAACCGATTAGTTCAATCAAGTACCTTAATTTTCTATACGACAAGAAATAAGGTAATAACAACCTATTAAAATGCGTTGATAAGCTTACCTAACATCAACTTATCCAACAAAACAGATACAAAAAATAGATTAAATTTACGACTAAGATATCTGGCTACTCACAGAGAGTAAAATTCTCAGCTTGAAATTAATATCGTCTTCGGATTATACATAATATGTATTGATTACATCAGCGCCCCACCAAACATAACTATCTTGACACAGGATTTTCACCTATCGTTATTTTCTCATTCACAAAGAATTATTTATCAACTTGAACAACTCTCTTCACCAATTATGCTCAATCAAACCTGCATTTAAACCGAATTATTCAGTTAGCAAGTAGTAATAAACTATTCTCCGATAATATCATTCCTTACATAAATAAACCGTTGAAAAATCTCTAGCAAAAACAGGAAAAAGCGCTGATATCAAACTCCATTGATCAGCAACAAAATCACAATAAAATAGGAGAAAGTATCTTGAAACTTACTTATTTTGAACTATGTTTATATTAATCTACATTTAATAATGAAATAATATTAACTCAAAAAAGGGTAAAATTAATGAGCGAAAAATTTATCTGGGTCCCTGATGAAGATCAATCATACGGTCATCAACACGGCAGTCAAACTATTACTCCATCAAGCTCTTTCGATAAAAACATTGGTTTCACCTTCAAAATGGACGCTGGAGAAAATACATTAACACTGAATACGGATAACACAAATAGCATTAAAGCACACGATATTCATTGGCCCAGACCATCAATTCCAGTTGAACTTAAAGAGCAATATGAGATAGTACATAAGGCAGAAAATACAGATAAAACTTTAGGAGAAACAATAAATATCTCCTCAGGAAATCTTATAATATCAGGAAGTCAAGAAAAACCTGTTAATTTTCATCTTAATTCTCAAATTACAGATAGATATAGAATAAAATTACAAAATTCAAGTACCCTTGCAATAGCAAAGGCAAACACGGTAAGAATTAGCGGTCCTAAAAATAAAACACTGAAACCAGAAGAATCAGCAGTCGCTATATCAGGGTTAAGTCACCTTACTGTAGAGGCTTCGGTAGAAATACAGCAAGAAAATGAAGTGATAAAAGGTAATATTTCACTAGAATGTGATTTCTCTATCACTGAATCCTCTAAAGCTATGCTTAAAAGCCATCTGGTCAATATATACAATAGCAATATTATCTTACAAGATAATGCACAGATGTTAATAAGCTCTCAAATATTAAACATAAGAACTGATTTAGATGAACAAGGTCAACCTTTATTCTACACAAATTTCACTCTAAAAGCCGGAGCGACTTTATTAAATCTTAACTCTCCAAATGGCACCGACTTTCCATTAGATATTCACAGAGAAGATTATCCTAAAGGTGTATTCAATTTCATGGCCGAAGGAAAAGAGAACACAGGAAAAGTCGTCATTGATGTTGCACCAAAAGATGCTAATGCCTATGGTCTTAACACCATGCTCCGTAAAAATTTCATAGCGATTAATGGAGCAGTGGTAGAAACTGGAGACCAAATGAAATATTTTGATTTTAGTTATGGAAAAGATACCCGCAACGATAATCAAGTCGGAACAATAATTATCTCTCTTAGAAACCCTCACCTAAAATTGTCTTAGCAAATAGATTCAAGGCGCAGCATAGAATACAACGCTGTGCCTCCCGGTATTAACAGATCATCCCTACGCCATACACCTATAAGGCTAAAGTGAGTCAAACCCATTAGAAGCCCCTCACACTTACCCATTTTCCCCCTTGCTCCCATTCGGCAACGCTTTCTATACTCCCAATTACCGCCTTTCCCCTTATCCTAAATGGCGAGGTTTTTCGGAGGCTAATTGATGAAGCAGGAAGTCAATCAACGACACCGTGCCTCATCCGACAACTACGGTTGGGATCGGATCTTGACTAACAGCCCCAAAATGATGGCGTTGTGCTGTGATACAGTGAAAGTTGGAGAAATGCCCCTTACCCTACAGGCCAAACTGTACCGCCTTAACGCTATTCATCTTTCTCCCCTCCGGGGACGTTCTGAAGATATTGCTTTACTGGCATATTCATTGCCTTACGGACATTCGCCTATGTCCAACATATCCTATATAGGGAATCAATATGAAAAATAAACTTATTAGCACACAACAAGCTATGGAGCATTTTTATGACGGCATGACTATTATGGCTGGCGGTTTTATGGGCGTAGGTACACCCCCTCACTTAATCACCGCATTGCTGAACTCCGGCGTCAAAGATTTGACCATCATTGCTAACGATACCGCCGGGATTGACGTTGGTATCGGCCCCCTTGTGGTTAATAACCGAGTGAAAAAAGTCATCACCTCACATATTGGCACTAATCCAGAAACCGGACGCAAAATGCTTGCTGGAGAAATAGAAGTGGAACTGGTTCCTTTGGGTACGTTGATCGAACGTATTCGCTGCGGCGGAGCCGGTCTGGGCGGATTCCTGACCCCAACCGGGGTAGGTACTGTTGTAGAAGAGGGAAAACAAAAAATCACCGTCAATGGAACAGACTATTTGCTGGAGCTCCCGCTACGCGCTGATCTCGCGTTGATTCAAGCTCATCTTGCTGACTATCACGGTAATCTGACCTACCAGTTAAGCGCCCGAAATTTTAACCCAGTGATCGCTCTGGCAGCGGACATCACGCTTGCTGAACCCGATAGGCTGGTTGAAGTCGGCGAGATTACACCAGACTGCGTGATAACACCTGGCGCATTGATCGACTACATCGTTTATCCAAGGGGAAACTAATAATGAATGCTCAACAAGTTATTGCCCACCGCGCTGCTCTCGAACTACAAGACGGCGACGTTGTTAATCTTGGCATCGGCATTCCCACGCAAGTCCCGAACTATCTGCCAGATCACATTCATATTACTCTCCAATCAGAAAACGGCATATTGGGCCTTGGACCGATTACAGAAGTACATCCTAATTTGGTCAACGCGGGCGGAAAACCCTGTGGCATCCTGCCCGGCGCTGCCATATTTGACAGTGCCCTCTCTTTTGCCCTGATCCGCGGTGGTCACGTAGATACCTGCATTCTGGGAGGTCTGCAAGTTGATCAGCACGCCAATCTAGCCAGTTGGATGATACCGGGGAAAATGGTCCTTGGTATGGGAGGAGCAATGGATCTTGTCACCGGCGCACGTAAAGTCATCATTGCAATGGAACATTGCACCAAAGACAGTTCAGCAAAAATCCTCAAGCAGTGTACTTTGCCACTCACTGCCATCAATAAAGTCAGCATGATTGTCACTGAATTAGCTGTCTTCTGCTTTGAACAGGGCCAGTTAATCCTGAAAGAACATGCGCCAAATGTCACATTAGAGGCTCTGCGAGAAAAAACCGAAGCAGAATTTAGTATCGCACATGACCTCAAAATCATGCCTATTCCGGTACAGGAGAAATGAGCATAATTAGCGAAATCATTAGCTGGTTTTATCAGTACTATCCTACCGCCCCACCAATCTAGACAGTTCAGATGTGAGGCAATGGCTGCTGGAATCTGCTAATTATTAGCATTGCTCATATTCCCGCTAACTCATCATCATTATCAATAATCACATCAAGAAATTTGAAGATACTGTAATTAAAACAAATAGCCACTCAAATATTAATAAAATGAAGTAATAACCCTTCAAGAACTGTCTCTTTATTCTAGATAAAGCATAGAGTAATTATAATAAATACTCATTGAATTCTCATAAAATTATATAGTTATTTTTACAAGAAGAATCTTAGTATTCTTATTTAACGAAACAGTTAACATATAACTGTAATCATGCCAGCCTATTTAATATAGGCGTATTCATGCAACCACATAACTTTTATCGTTTTTTGTCAATTGTAGGGCTACAGATAAATCAATTTATTTTTCCATTAATACATCCTACTTAATCTTTAGACTATCTAGCTACAGTGATCATTAGCTATTAAAAAGATGATTTTTATCACACTTTAAGATTTAAAAAATCAAATATAATAATTTTATTTTAGGTGATTCAAATCACACTATCTATTAATTTTGGTTTTAAAGAAGAACAATATATGTAATATATTCCTACTTTTAGGGTTAGTTAACATTATAATTTTTCAAAGAGAATATAAATGGATTACCAAAATATATTTCAATTAACCATGCAAGAAAAACAGGATCTATTTTCAGCATTAAACAAAATTGATTACGATTCTACCGGTGGCGATTTATATATTCATTTAGTTAAATCCTCCATGATGTCTTCTTTATCTATAAGAATAATATCAACCATAAATAAACAACGAACACCCATAAACCCTAAGCCAATATATTCTCTTGGAAAATTATAAAACATCAATATAAATATTTTAACTGGCGACTACAACGCGTATTTATCTCATCTAACCTTTGGAATCATCGGTATTTAAATCAAATAGAGCATAGAGTTTTCTCTGTCTAAAAGGACCACCAGATGTTAAATGTTTTCTTTTCAATCCTACCTATATTCTTACTAATTACTCTTGGATTCCTATCTAAAATATATATAAAGGATATTTCTATTTTCTGGAATTTTTCAGATAAATTTGTTTACTATCTTTTTTTTCCTTGCTTGTTAATATTAGATATTAGTGAGGCTAATTTCTCTGGTTCCGATAACTTCTATCCAATCGTATCAACCATAAGTTCAACAATAATAATCGCTATTATTATTTTCATCAGTAGATTTTTCTTTAACACTACACCAGATCTATTTACATCTATTTTCCAAGGAGGAGTTAGATATAACTCATATGTTTTTATAGCACTTTCACAATCACTATTCGGCAGTGAGGGAGTTGCATTATCCGGATTCTTTGTGGCCTATATGATAATTATTACCAATATTATGAGTGTACTCGTAATGAATCATTATGGTCACGGAAGTAAGAAAAGTCTCGGTGGCGCTATCCTTGCTTTAGCTAAAAACCCGCTAATCATTGGTGCAATTATTGGAGTATTGCTAAACTACTTTAACATTCATATTACCGGACCAATCAGGCAACTTTTTATTTACTTATCGAACGCAGCTACACCATTAAGCTTAATGTCCGTAGGCGCTGGATTGATCATCAGCATGCATATAAAAAAGATACTTTCTATTTCCTATGCGACTATACTTAAGCTGGTTGTAATGCCACTTATCACCATATTGATAATAAAATATCTAGGTGTATCAGGCGTTCCCGCAAACATTGCTATTCTATATTCCGCAGTGCCTTGTGCTGGTAATGCTTATATATTAGCTAAACAAATGGGTGGTGATCATGAGGCAATGGCATCTATTATTACATGGACAACGTTGCTATCCATTATTACTGTAACTTTAATTCTTGGTAATATGAAGTTATAGAAATAGGCATAAAACAGAGCGTCATTATATAGAAAACATATTATTCAGAATAAATGCAATATGTTTTCTATTACTAAATAACCATGTCAAACAGTAGATCACTTAATAGAATTCAATCCGTTTTTAGCAATCTATTCAATCGTTAAAAATAAAAAAACATACCGTACATCTGACAGAAAAAGCAGGAAGAGATATAAGAAGTAATTTCATATATTAAATATAAATAACTTTGACATGTTTATGGTTACAAAATTTACAGTTATTTATTGCCACCAACCATACAAAAATAATTAACCTCATAAGATATAAGAATATTCCATTATTCCCATTCCTAACTAGACTATGTTCAGAGGGAGTTGCCAGGAGTTATTTTCACAATAATTCAACATGTTAATTATAAAATAGTATTATTTAATTTAAGGAAAGTATATGAGTCCTAAGAATGATTTTAAAGCTTTTTCTATTAGTAATAATGCTAATGTAGTAAGCCAAGAAGGGTATGAAGCAAACCCGGCTTTAAAGACCGGATTTCCACCAGAGAATATTACTACTCATTTACTCAATAAGGTATTACGCCAATCTTCAACAATATCCTCTGTAATAGCTAATTTTATCGCGACACAATATGGTGATGATGTTCTGGATGATGGGGATATAGTCAAACTCACTACTCAATTAAATAAAGCCTTAGAAAAAAAGATCGCCGCAGAAGTTCCAAGCGCTTCACTAACCCAGAAAGGAATTGTTCAACTCACAGATAAAATAGGCAACAGCAATTCACTTGCAGTCACTCAAAAACTTGTTTCTGATGTAAATGATAATGCTAACAACAGATTAGCAAAAAACCAAAATGGCGCAGACATTCCTGATAAAAATGCGTTTGTGAAAAATCTCGGCTTAGCAGAAACCGGCAATTTAGCTAAAAATGCGGTACCGAATAGTAGAAAAATTAATGGGAAAGCGTTAACCGGGGATATCAATCTGAATGCCGGAGATGTTGGGGCATTTAAGCTTGGATTAACAGGAAACAACACGGTTAGTAATCAAGTCCCCTGGAACGCAAACACAGGGTTATATGATTTACTGAACCCGGGAATAGATTCTTCACATATTGCTCATTTCAATAATGGAGCTGGAAGTTGCCCAGCTTTTCAGTTGAAAGTACGATACAGAAACGGCGGAATTGCTTATCGCTCTGCCCGTGATAATTTTGGCTTTGAGGAAGATTGGACTGATATTTATACAACAAAAAATAAACCAACGGCGGCGGATATTGGGGCAGTTAAGCTCGGATTAACAGAAAGATACACTATTAGTAATCAAGTCCCTTGGAACGTAAACACAGGGTTATATGATTTACTGAACCCTGGCATAGATTCTTCACATATTGCTCATTTCAATAATGGAGCTGGAAGTTGCCCAGCTTTTCAGTTGAAAGTACGATACAGAAACGGCGGGATTGCTTATCGCTCTTCCCGTGATAATTATGGCTTTGAGGAAGATTGGACTGATATTTATACAACAAAAAATAAACCAACGGCGGCGGATATCGGGGCATATACAAAATCCGAAGGATCTGAATTTATCCAGCCAAAGTATATTAATCCAGCGAATATCAGTGATCTTACCGCATGGATAAAATCATTGCCGCAGGGTGGTCATGCATTCAGATTTGCAGAAAATCATGGTGGCATTGGATATCCGTGGTCAGGCGGCTATGTAACAAGAATGCATGACATATGGGCGGGATTTGTCGCGGATTATAACTCTGCCGGTATTAGCTTTATCCACGGAAATGATGTAGGCGGAAATACAAAAGTTAGCCAACTTCGGACAGATAAAAACACACACTTCGACACTAACGGCATTCTCAGAGCATCCAGCCCAGTTGTAGATATTCATCCAGACGGAACTTACGAGTTAACCAGCGAAGCTGATGGAGTGACGGTTAAGCGTATAGATACAGGGAAATATCGTATCAGCGGTTGCAATGGTTTTGCCAAAGATGGCGCGTGGGGAATTCACGGCGGTACTATCATTCCGGCAGACAGCAACGGGTTAAATCTCATTTGGGTTCGTGAATCGGTAGACACCGCCAGCGGCGATATAACCATCGAATGTTACCATCGTCAAAATAAAGACGCTCCTGAATTTGCTCAAAATAAGCGTGTCAAAAGCGTAACTGCAACAGGAGAAGTCGTTTATTACCATGATGCTGAACCATGCGATATTCCAGACGGAAGAGTAATTAATATTCGTGTGCAACTACCTGAGAAGTCATAATAATGTAATCAGGGCTACTTAGCTCTCCTGCATTATTACAACTCATTGAAACACAGAAAATCGGTTAACAAACCTCGTTCAAAATAGCGAGGTTTGTTTTTTCATCCATAAAACATTCTGATAAAGGAAAGATCACCGATTAAATACATTTAATAACAAATGACTAAAATAAATCAATCCAATTTAAATTACGAATGATTATTAACGCAAAGAACTATTGTCATCGGTTTCCATATTAAAATCCCCAGGCAAACCAAGCACATCTTGCCCCAGGTATCGGTCCAAATTCTTTAACACCTCGGCTTAACATGCCAAGATTTGACGCAGTGAAACCTGACAATTGAATATTATTTATTTGCCAAATTGCTTTATTAACACCACCTCCGTTGTCGTGTTCACTAACTACAACAACCTTTTCTGGGAACGGAATTGGGAAATTAACATGTCTATCAGGATTATCATACGCAGTAACATCTGAAACTCCCCATTAAAATATCATCCCAGTATTGCCACATTTCCACCAACCATTTACCGATTTTAAGGATGTATTTTTATTACCATAACGAGAATCAGATTCAGATTTATCGTAACTTCCCACATCCCCGGCATTCAGATTGATGTCACTCGACAATGCCTTCCCATTCACTTTTCGGGTATTAAGTACTCTACTATTAATATTCTCACGCAACGAATTTATTATCTCCTGGACAAGCTTTTGCGTTACTGCCAATGAGTCACTATTACCAATCACATCAGTAAGCTGAACAACCCCTTTTTGTGTTAACGAAGCATCTGGTGCTGTTGTAGTGATTTTTTGTTCCAACGCTCTGTTTAATTGAGCAGAAAGCTTAGCGATATTACCATCATCTAAAACATTATCGCCAGATTGTGTCGCAATAAAATTAGCAACCACGGATGCTATTGTTGAAGATTGACGTAATACCTTATTTAATAAGTGAGTAGTAATATTCTCAGGTGGAAATCCAGTACTCAAACTCCGGCTTTCTTCATATCCCTCTTGGCTCACTACATTTGCATTATTACTAATAGAAAAAGCTTTAAAATCATTTTTTTGGCTCATATACTCTCCTTAGATTAAATAATATTACCTTACAATTAACATATTAAATTATTATGTCAATAACTCATTATAATTCACAATAATCACAGTCTGGCTCAAAAACAACAATAATTACATTCACTACCTCATCATTTATTAATTAGATGATTCATCGTTATTATTTTACAAGTTATAAGTTATAAGTTATTCAATAAAAGTAAAAAAACTTTATCAATAATCTTATTATTATCAATTCATTACTCTAACGGTTATTACCAAGATTATTATTAAAGAAAATAATTGCTTGAAATATTATGGCTATAAATTACTGGATATAAATAGCATTTCACAATAGTGCTATAGTTTGTTCGCTTGATTGACATCAGAACCGAATTAAATTTCTAAGGATTTAAATAATAAGTCTTGTTTATCAACCAAATATTATGAAATAAAATTCCATTCCATCAAATGGTCGTGTAATATAATTAAAAACAAGAATGTATTTTATAACCAAAAATAAGGTAACTAAAATGACAATATCATTGGAAAATAATATAGATGTACAAGACAATAATATTAAATTACACCTTTTGACTTTAGAAGCGTTAGATATGATTAAAAAGAAAAGTTTTAATCAGTCAGATTCTGTGTCTCCACAAGGTGTTGTATCCAGTGTATTAAGTATTTTATTAAAACTGACGTACAAAAAACTGACAGAACCTAAAGAAGTCGATGTCATTGGGATTATTCAAGATGCATTAATTAAATATACTAGTGAATGGTTAGAAGCAGAGTATCAAGCCGTAAGAAAAGATGCAGAAAGTTTACAAGATGCCATCGCATCTTATCAAAAAAATCCCACAGATGAAGCAAGACAATTAATTGTAGTTCGTAATGAAATCGCGATAGCGGATATGCGTCGTTTGTGTATTCTCAGTATTAATACAGCGAAGAAAAACAGTATTACGCTCTTATCCAGCATTTGTTCCCTTTCCTGTTTATTATATTTCTTTACATTAAGAGATACCTTGGTTAATGGATCGGAATGGGGTTATTCACCTGATGATCTTCAAAAATACAGCAAAGCAATAGCCGAACAAGCAGATATTATGTTTAACGATATCATAGTTGCTGCTATTCATAGATATAACAGTGACGACTTTTACGAGCCGGAATCACAGGCAAAGCGTTCAATGATATATTGGACAAGTGACTATACTAATATTCAATCCCATTTAACTTTTGGCGCACAACGAAAATCTTCACGTGTCTGTTTAAATCCAAGTGACACAGATAATTTATTTATCGACCATAACTATAACAATATTTTTCTCGGTGATGTATTTTTGAATGGCGGTAGGACATCTATTAACAAGGGCTATAATTATCTTTCAGCGGCAGAACCGCAAATGTATGAGCGTGGCCCGACTCAAATTACCTTACAGGTTAAATCAGCAGGACGGTATCGTTTACGAATGTATTATGCTTATATGGCAGATTCATTCAATTTTGATTCGGCAATCCAAATGAAGTTAGAACAATCAAACAACACTATTTTCGATCAAAATATCAAATTCTTTACCGAAAGAGTTTTAACACCTTATAAATCAGGTTCAAACTACGGGCCGGTTGTATATCGTACAACTGAAGTTGATTTAGAGGCAGGGCCTCTATTGTTAACATTACATGAAGAAGAAGGTAAACGTCTATCTGGTCAAGGGTTAATTCAGCATATTGAATTTTTAGGACTATAATGTTGCATGAGATTGTCACTGAGACCTTGGTGACAGTCTCAACTCAACAACCACCGATTTTAGTCGGTGGTTGTTGAGTTATCCATTCAGACATGACAAGCAATATACTTTTATAGATATTCAGCTTGTGGGAATTAAAAGATTGTGACTTGTTTAAATAGAAACCTTATAAGCCAGAGAGTTTTTTTTGAATTTATTCAAAAAATCATAAACATTTTTTTCAAACTTGCCTTATTTCTTAATCAGGAAATTTCATAAAGCAACAAGTGGGATAATAGAGATAAACCATCAATCTTAGACTCCCTAAGTAGGGAGCCTAAATTATAAATTAACACCAAAAATAGATCGAACTTACTTACGACGCCAGCTTGTCCCTTGCGGACCATCTTCCAGTTCAATACCCATCTCATTTAACTGATTACGAGCAGAATCTGCCAGCGCCCAATCTTTGTTTTTACGGGCATCATTACGCTGCTTAATTAGCGCTTCAATTTTAGCAATCTCTTCATCGTCAGCCTGAACACCACGGTGCAGGAATTGCTCCGGCTCTTGTTGCAATAAACCTAGAATACCAGCCAACTTGCGTAATTCAGCCGCTAAACCATTCGCTGCGTCCATATCTTCTGATTTCAGACGGTTAATTTCACGTGCCATATCAAACAATACCGAATAAGCCTCTGGCGTATTGAAGTCATCATTCATCGCTTCAATGAAACGCGCCTCGAATACTTCACCACCGGCTGGCCGTACAGAAGCATCTGTACCTCGCAGAGCTGTATAAAATCGTTCAAGTGCGGTACGGGCCTGCTTTAGGTTATCTTCTGTATAGTTAAGTTGACTGCGGTAATGGCCTGACAACAAGAAATAACGCACTGTCTCTGCATCGTAATATTCCAATACGTCACGGATAGTAAAGAAATTGTTCAGCGATTTGGACATCTTCTCTTTATCCACCATCACCATCCCTGAATGCATCCAGTAATTCACATACGGACCATCATGGGCGCAGGTAGATTGTGCAATTTCGTTTTCATGATGGGGAAACATCAGATCAGCGCCACCACCATGAATATCAAAATGATTACCTAGCTGTTTACTGTTCATGGCAGAACATTCAATGTGCCAACCCGGACGGCCCGCTCCCCACGGCGATTCCCAGCTTGGTTCACCGGGTTTGGACATTTTCCACAACACAAAATCCATCGGGTTACGCTTAACATCAGCCACTTCCACTCGCGCCCCGGCTTGTAACTGGCTGAGATCCTGACGGGAAAGTGATCCGTAATCCTGATCACTCTCGACGGAAAACATGACATCGCCATTATCCGCAACATAAGCATGACCACGTTTTATCAACGATTCGGTCAGTGTAATAATCTCCGGGATATGCCGGGTCGCACGTGGTTCCAGATCAGGGCGTAGGATATTCAGCGCGTCAAAATCTTTATACATTTCCGCCAACATACGGCCGGTCAGGTCATCACAACTTTCACGGTTTTCTGCCGCCCGCTTAATGATTTTGTCATCAACATCGGTCACATTGCGTACATAAGTTAAATCGTATCCCAGATAACGCAGATAACGAGCAACCACATCAAAAGAAACAAAGGTTCTGCCGTGACCAATATGACACAGGTCATAAATCGTGATACCACACACGTACATCCCTACTTTCCCTGGATGGATTGGCTTAAATTCTTCTTTCTGACGGCTGAGGGTATTGAAAATTTTTAGCATCGAGATTTTCCGTAAATTCACTGTACGTGTGTTAAAAATAACGAATTGATAATTCTGGATTTATGTCCCTATCTCATCAATAACGGCTCGATATGGCATAGTCCAATAGGATATTGAAACCTGATATCAAGCGCTTTGCAAGGCTAGCGATCAATATAGCTTACTGAAACTAATAGGTACTGACTCATTATGGTATATGTGATATAAAAGCCGCCTGGTCCGAATGCCCTAACTGGGTTAGTCAAAACTATTATTAGGATTTCAATTATGGTGACTTTCCATACCAATTTTGGCGATATCGTAATTAATACTTTCGCCGACAAAGCTCCTGTAACTGTTGAGAATTTCTTGAACTACTGCCGCAATAGCTTCTACGATAATACTATTTTCCACCGTGTTATTAACGGTTTCATGATTCAGGGTGGTGGATTTGAACCTGGTATGAAACAAAAGCCGACAGATGCAGCTATCAAAAACGAAGCCAATAACGGTCTGAAAAACAACCGTGGTACTTTGGCAATGGCCCGCACCAACGATCCACACTCAGCAACTGCGCAGTTCTTCATTAACGTTGTTGATAATGATTTCCTGAACTTCCGTTCTGAGCGCCCTGATGGTTGGGGTTACTGCGTCTTTGCCGAAGTGATCGAAGGTATGGATGTTGTTGATAAGATCAAAGGCGTTTCTACCGGTCGCAGCGGTATGCACCAAGATGTACCACTCGAAGATGTTATCATCGAAAAAGTAACTGTCAGCGAATAACTCACTGAATATGTGCACACTTTTTATCGCAGATTTGCATCTCAGCGAACATGAACCGGCAATCACTGCCGGTTTTCTGCGTTTTTTGCATGAGGATGCCATTCAGGCCGATAGCCTCTATATTCTCGGTGATCTGTTCGATTACTGGATCGGCGATGATGATAACAATCCTCTCCACCGTGAAATCGCTAGCGCATTAAAAACTGTGCAACAACAAGGTGTTACCTGTTACTTTATTCACGGCAACCGTGACTTTCTGCTCGGTTCGCGCTTTGCTAAAGAGAGCGGCGTCATATTGCTTCCACAGGAAAAAGTACTAGAACTGCACGGTAAGCGAGTACTTATTCTGCACGGCGATACCTTGTGTACTGATGACGAAGATTATCAACGATATCGTAAGCGGGTTCATACCCCGTGGGTCCAACGTCTGTTTCTACTGCTACCTCTGTCTATCCGCCAAAAAATTGCCGTAAAAATGCGAGCCAACAGCCAATCGGTCAACAGCAGAAAATCCGAAGCCATTATGGATGTAAACCAGCAAGCTGTTATTGATACTTTTGAGCGGCATCAAGCTGACTGGATGATTCATGGACACACCCACCGCCCTTTTGTACATGAAGTTCCTCTGCATGATAAAACCGTTTACCGTGGTGTGCTTGGCGCATGGCATCATCAGGGATCGATGTTCAAAGTAACGGATACATCAATCGATCTTATCTCTTTCCCATTCTGATTAACCGGGAACCCCGACATCCAAGTGTCACAACAAAAGTATAAAGTAACGCAATCGTTTTCCTTAGCTTGTGAGCATGATATGATCCGCAGCCTTAAAGCGTTATTTTCATTCTGGTGGACGTTAAAACACAGGAGCATTTGATTTATGACTGCCCAGCCTGATTTAGCAGGAACAACTCAACACAATGCCAAAATCGCCATTGTCATGGGTTCTAAAAGCGATTGGACGACGATGCAGCACGCGGCTGATATTCTCACTTCTCTTAATGTACCTTTTCATGTTGAAATTGTTTCTGCTCACCGTACACCCGATAAACTATTCAGTTTTGCCGAGCAAGCTGAACAAAATGGTTTTGATGTCATTATCGCCGGCGCCGGCGGCGCTGCTCATTTACCCGGCATGTTGGCGGCTAAAACGCTGGTGCCGGTTCTCGGCGTACCCGTACAAAGCGCTACACTGAATGGGGTAGACAGTCTTTACTCTATCGTACAGATGCCAAAAGGGATTCCTGTCGGCACACTTGCAATTGGGAAAGCCGGCGCGGCAAATGCAGCTCTACTGGCGGCACAGATTCTGGCTCGTCATGATAAAGATTTACTGCAACGCTTCAGCCATTGGCGTGAAATACAAACTCAGTATGTGCTTGATAATCCCGATCCGCGGGAGGAAGCATGAAGCCAGTTTGTGTATTAGGCAATGGTCAGCTCGGTCGCATGTTACGTCAAGCTGGTGAGCCTTTAGGTATCACGGTTTATCCTGTTGGCCTGGATGCAGAACCCGAAGCGGTTCCTTATCAGAATAGCGTGATTACCGCTGAAATTGAGCGCTGGCCGGAAACGGCTCTTACTCAGGAACTTGCCCGCCATAAGGCTTTCGCTAATCGAGATATTTTTCCTCGTCTGGCCGATCGGCTGCCGCAAAAACAGTTAATGGATAACCTTGGGCTGGCAACGGCTCCGTGGCAATTACTCTCTGATACCAACCAATGGCCGCAATTATTCTCTGAACTCGGTAATCTCGTTATCGTTAAGCGCCGTACTGGTGGTTATGACGGCCGAGGGCAATGGCGTATTCGTCCCGGAGATGAAATAGCATTACCCGCTGATATTTATGGTGAATGTATTGCTGAACAAGCCATTCCTTTTTCGGGCGAAGTTTCACTGGTCGGCGCCCGCAATAAAAATGGCGATTGTGTGTTCTATCCCTTAGCCCACAATTTGCATCAAGATGGCATTCTCCGCGCCAGTATTGTTTCTCCTCAGGAAAATAACCAGTTACAACATTACCATTTACAACAGCAGGCTGAGAGTATGCTGTCAGCTATTATGCACGAGTTGAAATATATCGGCGTGATGGCAATGGAATGTTTTATTGTCGGTGATAATTTATTGATTAACGAACTCGCGCCACGCGTTCACAACAGCGGTCATTGGACTCAGAACGGCGCGTCTATCAGCCAGTTCGAATTACATCTTCGCGCTATTCTGGATTTGCCCCTGCCTCGGCCAGAAGTCACTGCGCCGTCAGTTATGATCAATTTGATTGGTACAGATATCAATACACAATGGCTCAGTTTGCCCTTGGTACATTTACATTGGTATGAGAAAGAAGTCCGTCCTGCACGTAAAGTGGGTCATCTTAATCTTTCTCACTTTGATAAAAATGAATTAAAAGATACATTGCAGAAACTTGTTCCTATGCTGCCTCCTGAATATCAGAGTGGCCTTGAATGGGCGCAGGAAAAACTAATTTAACTAACGCCTAACACTAACGTTGTTTATTTATCGATCTTGTTATCTTGATTTGTATCCACAATAGTCCCACAGTAAGGATACAAATTAAGAGACAAAGAGGGACATATGAATACGGCTATATTAAAAGTTCGTGTTTCTGAAAAACTGAAAAATGCGATGGCACAAGCCGCCCGGAATAATAATTTGAATATGTCTAGCTTTGTCCGTCTGGTATTAACTAGAGCGACAAAAGAACACCATGTTCCTAATGCTACAACACAGGCAGCGATCCATGAGCTGGAAAGTGGTGGCGGTACAAGTGTAGGTACCATAGATGAATTTTGGGATAAAATAATAGATGACAAACGTCCATCAAAATAATCAAACGTTTGTCATTTAATGGCTTGGGATTAACTATGGAAGCGGAGGTAAATAACTTACCGCCCCACATTCCAGCTTATTTATACCCGTCATCTTTCAAGTTGCCTCTTTGTTGGCTGCACTCGCTCACCCCGGTCACATAGTTTTCTATGCTCCCGGGGATTCACTCCCTTGCCGTCGCGATGCATCTTGAAATCCATAGGGTATATATTACTTCAAACTTCAAACTTCAAACTTCAAACTTCAAACTTCAAACTTCAAACTTCAAACTTCAAACTTCAAACTTCAAACTTCAATTATCATATTGATCTATTAGCATTCATCGATCTGGATATTGTGTCTACAATCGTTCTGGTTGTTTGATCTATTTCGTAATTAAGTAAGTTACCAACTTTAATATTACTAAGATTGGTAGCCCTTAACGTTTCTGGAATTAAATTCAATTCTATGGTTTTATCTTCTTCATTTATACCATTTATTGTCAAGCTACAACCATGTAACCCAATAAAACCTTTATGGAAAAAATATCTTATATTATCTCCAGGAATATTAATCACCAATCGATAAGTTTCGCCAGTTTTGATAAATTCAACGACTTCTGCCACACCTTCAATATGCCCATATAGACTATGACCGCCATTTTCTTTATTCATTTGATGTGATCTTTCAATATTAACTTCATCCCCCACATTTAAAAACTTTAATGTGGTCACATCAGCCGTAAAATCTGATATATCAAACCAGACGATATCGTTCTTAAATTGGGTGACAGTCAGGCATGTACCATTAATCGCCACACTAGCCCCCACAGAGACATTATCAAAGAAATGGTTATTATTACTGACGGTTAATGTACTAAACCCGTCTTTTTTATCAAGAGATAATACGCTTTCTTTTCCTTGCACAATTCCAGTATACATAATCACCCTCTTTTATTTATATTAAGTAGAAATGCCCTTGTTACATTAAGAGAATTTATGGTTTTCATGAATATATCTAATAAAATTTTATTAGCTCTATTAACCATATTTTCCTACCCCATATTTACAAAATATCTTTTATATACTTGATTTAAATAAAAATTTCAATAAAACATTTAAAAGCCAATAAACTACTTTACCCTATAGTTTTTAATTATATCAAGCTTTTTGTAGAATGGATGATTTCTTACTATTAAATTGACAATTATCAAACATAAACCAAGATAGAATCGAAGATTATTTTTCTAACTTATGGAAACACTTTAATTTGAATATTCATCACTAACTGCTCTTTGAACTAAATATAACCACTAGAGCGGCTAATAATGCGCATCCTCCGCCGCTGCAAGCGACGCCATACCAAGAAAAATGCCAGGCTGCGACAGCTCCCAAAGAAGAACCTATTGCGCCACCGGCGAAATAACAGGTCATAAATACGGTATTTAGTCGACTGCGGGCATCAGGTAATAATGTATATAACCGTGTTTGATTTGCCACTAAACCCGCTCTGCTGCCAAGATCTAACAGAATAATACCGGCGAATAAAAATAGAATATTGTGGTTCGCGCCGCTAATTAGGCACAAGGCTAACGTCACCAATAAAGCGCCTGTGGTAACAATCGCTCTCCCGCCGAGGCGATCTGTCAACGAACCTATTACTGGTGAAGCTAGCATTCCCACAATGCCCGTTAAGCCAAAAAGACCGGCGATATCGCTTCCCCAACCGTAAGGTGGTTGGGAAAGTAATAAGGCCAGAGAACCCCATAAAGTATTAAAAGCGGCGAACAGTAAAAAACCGGATAATGCTGCTTCACGCAAAAGGGGTTGTTGCTTTACCAACTTACCAAGTGAAATAAGAAGTTGGCTATAAGTCATAGTGTGTGATGTTTTTATTTCTGGCAGTACAAACCAGACCAGAAAAAACAGGAAGATATCAATTAAAGCTGCTAATACAAACATTTCACGCCAACCGAAATGCTCTCCAACCGCACCACTCAATGCTCTGGCAAGCAGTGCTCCAGCGAAAAGGCCACTCATCAGACTTCCTACCGCCCGGCCACGCTTTTCTGGTATTACCCAACCGGATACGGCGGGAATGATGATTTGTGCTGAAATAGAAGTTAGCCCCACAATCAGACTACTTGTCAAAAGACATGTAAAATTTGGGGCTGTGGCACATAAGATAAGACTGACTATGTTACCGATTAAGAGGCAGAAAATCAGCTTGCGACGGCTTAGTGTATCGCCAAGCGGCCCAAAAAAGAGAAGCCCCGCCGCGTAGCCAATCTGCGTTAGTGTCGCGATCCAGCCGGATATTGAACCATTAACGCTAAAACTTGTCCCAATTGTTGGCAATAGTGGTTGGTTATAATAAATATTCGCGACAGCAAAACCACAAGCTACAGATAATAAGATAAGAGAAATGGAAGAAATAGGATTTGGTTTAATTGCTGTATTTGACATGGGAACTCTCAGCATTTGGGCCGGAATTATGATGAAGTGATTCTGGCACTATTTTGAAATCGTGGGAATAAAGAGAGCGAACGAAATTGTTTTGCATAGAATGCAAAAGTGATAGCGCTACCAGATGTTATGTATTATTTGTAATATATGAAATGTATAGGTAAAAATTGCGATGAAAGATTTATTACGTACCGATATGCTAACAACATTCATTCATGTTGTCCGTTCACAAAGTTTTTCTGCCGTTGCTCGTTTGCAAGGTATGACTGCGTCTTCTATCACTCGTCAGATAGACAACCTTGAAAAAATGCTAGAGACAAAACTATTCTTTCGCTCTACTCGTGGTTTATCACTGACTGACGCAGGGGAGATTTTATTTGCAAGGGCGCAAGGTATTATCAATGATCTTGTCGATGTCCAGGCTGAGTTGGCGGCGTTGAATGGCGAACCGCAAGGGGCATTACGCATAGCTTGCCTGCCAACGTTTGGACGCCAACATATTATTCCGATGCTAGCGGAACTATTCACGCGATATCCTAAAATTCAGGTTGAACTTGATCAAACCGAGCGTTTGACTGATCCGGTCAGGGATCGTCTCGACGCGGTTATTCGTATTGGTGAATTAAAGGACAGCACACTTTATTCAAAACGCATCGCCACACAAACTTGGGTTATTTGTGCCAACCCAAACTACATTCAAAAGCATGGAACACCGACAACACTGACGGAACTGAGTGAACACTATTTGCTTGATAAACATCATGACCCCGCAGGTATTTGCTGGTCACGTTATCGCAGTGCTATTAACTTCAACGATGATAACAGGATCTTTCGCAGTGATAACTTTGAAACATTGAGAATGGCCGCTGTCAGTGGATTTGGGGTAGGACTTTTACCTAATTGGGTGATATCCACCGATATTCGTTCTGGAAAACTGGTGCCTTTATTTAATGATCCTGATGGACGTAAAGAAGATATTTATTTACTGCGGGCACTTGCTCACCCGCCAGCAAAATTAATGGTATTTATGTCACTATTGCAAAAATGGCTTGCCAAGACGATTTAGTCTTGGAATACCTAACTATCCATAATCTATTCTTTATTTTAATTTTTTGAATATGTATTTCATGTATAAGTGATTTGCGAAAAATGCAAAGATACATTGAGCTAGTTAGGGTTAATTACTCAAGATAAATATTAACAAAGATATTTTATCTATATATTTTAAAACCAAAGCAATAATTATTTAAATTCGAAAATGATTTTGATTATACAAAAAAAGACGCCAATTTATTATTATTTTTCATTACTATTTTCCATTTAAAATAAATTATATATTTAAGTTAACTAAAATATAATTAAAAAATATTTTCACAAAACCATTAATCAACAATATTTCCCCAACTCTCAACACAAAGTTAAATAAAAAACCTATTACTAATTCAATAATCAGTGTATTAGTAACACTGAAAAATCACTAAGGTTAAAATAATCTTATCTTTCTACTCCCTCCTCCTTTCATCAATAAAATCAAATATCCCTTTGACAAAACCGTCTCATTAGATCAATGTTAGCAATCACCAGCCCGATACCGCATGAGAAAGGGAATCTTCGTGTTACTTGCCACAAAAATCCATAATACGAAAAACTATCCCCCGCTTTTTTTCACCTCAAGGCTCTCTTCTCCATTTTGTGGCGCCGCTTATCTGGCAATGACTTGGCGCTGGATAGGCACTCGATTAAAGAAGAGCGGATTACCTGCAATGCTATTATTGTTGTCGGCAATCAATCAAGCTCAAGCCGGTCATTTTGTTAATTTTCAATCGATTGATACCAGCCTTTATATGCAATTTGAAAATCGGGTCGATCCCAAAAAACCATTTCGCCGATTTTAGAGGCTTTCGGCGACTACAGTATCGGCGATATGTACGTCTATAGTATTTGGCAAAACTCGCTGCAAAGTGATTACCAAGGTGATAAAAGCACCTACTATTATAAAGTTGTCCCCAGAGTAAGCTTGAGTAAAGTCACTGGTAATGACATCTCTTTTGGGCCGGTAAAAGATATTTTGTTCACTCAATGGATTGCCAAAACGAAAGGGATAGATTACGACTACTTCCCCGGTATCAGTATTGACTGGCAAGCTAGCTGGATTAGCTGGCTACGTACAATTTTTTATTTTGAGAATAATGCCAAAGGAAGCTGGAATGATCAGCGAATTCATATCGATTACGGCATTCCCTTCAATAATAGCTTAGGAGATTTTCGGGTTGTCGGCACTTTTGACTATACCTTAGGTTTGCATGGACAGCCTGAAACTATCGATTTCAAACCAGAGTTACATTACGATTTAGGGAAACTCCTTGGTCATCAATCCGGTCATTTATGGACAGGCATTGTTCTGAACCCCATAAAAAATAAATACAAAATAAGAGATACCCCTTATTATCGAACGGATCAATTTAGCTACGGGATCTTTATTCGATATAGTTTTTTCTGATATCGGAATAAAATATCAGAAATTTTCTGATGGCCTTTATCCTGATGGAGTCAAAATGCCCATTCAACATGACCAGTTCGGACGTACTTATCAGTGGCTCCTACTGATACTTTTGGGTTTGATTTACTTTCTGGTCACCGCAACCACATTTACTTCGCTGGGAGTTGTATTACCTAGCATGATTAAGGAATTACACTGGAGTTGGACCGATGCCGGTTTGGGGTTCACGTTACTTGGCCTGTCATGTGGGCTGTCCAGTTACCTTCCAGCGATGTTTATTCGTCGTACCGGCGTCCGCGCTACCTTAATGATCGGTACGCTCACCTTTATCACCAGTTTTTACATCCTCTATAACACCCACAGTATCGCAGCCTATTTTACCGGTACCACATTATTAGGAATTGGCTTTAGTCTTATGGCGACGGTTCCCGGTACTTATGTCATTAGCCGACTTTTTAAAAAACAGTCATTGGCTTTTGGTATCTATTTCACCATTGGGGGATTAGGAGGCGTGGTCGGTCCGTGGATCTATTTCCTAGCAACAATATTTTGGGAAAACTGGCGTATGCACTGGGCAATTTCCGGGATATCACTCACCCTGATTAGTTTATTGACCATTTTATTTATGCGCGAAGGTAAAAAGGAAAACGCCCACGCAGAAAAGGTTAGTAAAAATCAACAAGACCAGCTCCCCACCAGTATCTATCGCACCAAGGAAATATGGAACGTCCGGCAGGCGCTGCACACCTGGCAATTTTATGCCATTGCCGCCGCTTATACCTCTTTTTTACTGTGTGGGATAACCGTTAATAGTTTTGCAGTCGCCCATATTACTGAAAACGGATTCAGTGAATCTGTCGCTGCCTCCTCACTCAGTATTTTGGCTTTTATCAACGCATTCTCACGATTTGCAGGAGGCGCAGTTGGTGAATGGCTCGATCCCAAAAAATTGCTTATCGGTAGTCTGTCGATAATTATCTGCGGCCTTATCGCACTCAGTGCCGCCACTTCATGGACATTTTTAATCCTGTTCACATTGTGTATTGGCATCGGTTATGGCATGACTTTTCTGGCATCCAGTATATTGCTATTCAATTATTTTGGGCGCACGCCTTACTTGGAACTGTTTTCGGTGATGAATCTAATCTCTACTACCGCCTGTATCGCCCCTTTCCTAGTGGGCGCAATTAAGGATTATTCAGGCAGTTTTACACCGGCATTTCTCATTATCGCCATACCAGTGCTAGCTATTCTGATCATCACATTCATGATGCAACCACCGTCACAAGTCGTGAAGAAATGTTCTGATGACAACACACTACTTAACTGAATTTAACAATAAAATGAACCTATAAAATATTCCTTACAACAGACAAACAAGGAATTAATCATGGCAAAAAAAGAATTCGGTGTATTTCTACCCATAGCGAAAGGTGGATGGATTATTTCCAAAAATACACCACCACTCGATGCTTCTTATCAGCAAAACCGTGAAGCGGCTATTCTGGCTGATCAAATTGGTTTGGATTTCATCATGTCGATGAGTAAATGGCGCGGCTTTGGCGGTGAAACGGAACATTGGGGCTGTTCGCTGGAATCCGTTACGATGATGGCAGGTATTGCCGAAGTGACTCATCATGCCCGGCTGATCGCAACCATGCATGCCGGGCTGCATAATCCCGCCGTGACAGCCAAAATGATTGCGACACTGGATCAAATTAGTCATGGCCGCGCCGGGCTGAATATTGTCTCTGGTTCATTCAAAGACGAATTTGAACAGATGGGGGAATGGGATAACAATTTAGACCACGATCAACGTTACGCAATGACCGAAGAGTGGACCCAATTGATCAAACGGCTTTGGAGTGAGAAGCAGGTTAATCATCAGGGAGATTACTTTAATTTCAAGAATTGTGTTTCTGAGCCTAAACCTGTTTCCGTTCCGCGCCCTTATTTGGTCTGTGCCGGTCAATCAGAATGTGGGCTACGTTTTAGTGTACGGAACACCGATGTGTGTTTCATTGGTGGTAAAGATGAAGAAGAAACGCGACAAATTAATCTAATGGCTAAGCGTCTTGCAGCCGAATACGACACAACCACCAAAACCTTTTGTATGTGTACGATTATTTGCGCTGAAACAGATGAAGAAGCTAAAACGCTGGCTGAGTTCTATCGTGATGGCTTGGATATAGACGCAGTTAAAAGCATGATGCACAGTTTTGGCGTCGATATTGGCGGAAAAAGCAATGCGATGGTTGAAAGATCCCAAAACGCTTTTATGACCCACACTGCTATCGGCAACCCGGAAACATGTCGTAAACAATTGTCAGATTTACTGCGTGAATGCGAACTGGACGGGGTTATGTTGATCTTCCCTGATTATGTTAAGGGATTGACCACTTTCGGCGAGCAAATATTGCCACAACTTAGAGCCGAATTTACTTAAACAACGATATACCCGTTATCTTTCAAGTTGCCTCTTTGTTGGCTGCGCTCACCCCGGTCACATAGTTCGCTATGCGACCGGGGATTCACTCCTTTGCCGTCGCGATGAATCTTGAAATCCATAGGGTATAGTAGGCCAATAAGCCTGGAATGGGTTCATCACATCTCGACGAGCGATTACCCATTCCCTGAATGTCTGCAAATATCGCCCTTTTATCCCTGAACTCGCCGGTGTAATCCCGTACCCCGTAACAACCGAAGCCCCAACCCACTTCCACACAATGAAAGTAACAAGCTGCTGATTATTGGTAGTAATAGCCACATCTGCCATGCTGGTTGCCACGGAAAATCAAATACCTTGGTCTGCAACAACCAAAGCGCAACCTCAGCTCCCAGTGCCGCAGTAAAACCCGCCATTAATCCAAGCAAAGCAAATTCACTCCAAAGGGTACGACGCAGTAACTGTTTACTGGCTCCCAAGGTGCGGTAAACCACCAGTTCAAGTTGCCGTTGATGCATCCCTACCTGAACCTGTGCCAATAGCAGTAATGCGCCGCAGACCATGACCAACCCAACCATGACCTCCAACGCCTTACTGACCTGCTGCAAAATAGCCTGAATTTGCTTAATCATCGCGCCGGTATCAAGCAGGCTCAAGGTTGGAAATTGACGATTAAGATCCGTCAGAAGTCGGCCATCGCCTTCATAATGGAAACTAGTCAGCCAGGTTTGCTGCTGATTCTCCAATGCTTGTTTCGGGAAAATAAAAAAGAAATTTGGCCGCAAACTTTCCCAATCCACCAGTCGAATACTGCTAACTATGGCGCTAAATTGCTGCGTATCACCACTAAATGTTAGCTTATCGCCGATCTTGATTGCTAAACGCTCAGCAAGCCCTTGCTCAATAGAAACTTCATCCGCCTTTGGCGGCCAGTGACCTTCCACCAAAGTATTAAACGGAGGTAATTCCTCTTTCCATGTCAGGTTCAACTCCCGCTGTACCGTGTTGCTATCCGATTCCCTGGCCTCTGCCCACGCGATAGCTGACTGACCATTAATTTCCGTTAAGCGAGCCAATACCACTGGATAGAATGCCGTAGGTTTAACCTGATACTGAGCCAGCAAATGTTCTACTTGTGGAATTTGCTGTCCAGTCATATTAATCAGAAAATAGTTTGGACTGTCCGGCGGCAATTGTTGCTGCCAACGGTCAAGCAAGTCTCCCCGGACCACCAGCAACAAAGCAAATAACATAAAGGATAAAGAGAAAGCGGCCAGTTGGGCCACTGTCTGGAACGGCTGCCGCAATAGTCGATTAACCGCCAGGCGAAAACTGAGTTGGCGGAGTTTCAAATGGCGTAATAGCCACAATCCTCCCCAACCAAACACCGCCAGTAATAGCGCAACCATCACCATGCCAGCCAGTAACGCCCATAGCATAGGTTTGGTTCCAACCAACAGACCCAACCCGCTAATGACCACCAATGCCGCCAACGGCAGGTAATAGCGCAACGGCCAGATAGGTGCGATAATATCATCACGCAACACCCTTGATGGTTGAGTTGCCATTAACTGCTTGTACGGACGTATTCCCACCAGTAAAGCGATAACCGATAACGCGCCTAACGCCCATATCCACGGCCAGAATCCGGCTTGCGGCAACATTTTCGGTAACATGGGCGCCAAAATCTGTACGAGCAGATATTCAAACATCAATCCCAGAAGTGTCCCCACTACCGCCGCCGCAATCAATATCACTAGCCATTGACCAATCACCCATTTACGCAACGCCCAACGCCCGGCACCCAGTGTTTTTAGTACTGCAATTAAATCATGGCGGCTACGGCAATAGTGGGTCATTGATACCGCTACCGCAGCGACAGCAAGTAATAACGTCAGCAAAGCCGATAACAACAAGAATTGCTGCGCCCTTTCAATGGATTTTGCGAGCGCCCCGCTATCCTGTTTCAAGGTATACCAGCGCTGATCAACTTTAAGTTGGGGATCAATGAACTGCTGATACTGATAAATCGCTTCTTTATCGCCAGAAAACATATAACGATAAGTCAGACGGCTACCCGGTTGAATCGCTCCGGTAGATTGAGCATCATCAAGACTGATTAAAATCCGAGGCGCAATCTGAAAGGGATTGAAACCACTGTCCGGTTCCTGAATTAATTCTCCACTCACCTTAAGCGTGGTATCTCCGACATCCAGATTATCGCCAACTTTGATTTTCAACAGTTCAAGCAAACGAGGCGCAACCAGTGCTGTTCCTTTTTCCGCTTTCAAACCCGGTGGATGGGTTTCCAGTTCACCATATAGCGGGTAACGGCTATCCGCCGCTTTTACATTCGCAAGTTGAGGAATATCCCCGGCATAAGTCATTGTGGTGAAAGAGAGCTGGCGACTCAGTTTTAATCCCAGACTTTTCGCCTGTTGTAACCATCCTTCATCTACCGGATAAGCCGCACGCAGGACTAAATCACCCGCCAGAAAATCCCGACTCTGATAATGAACACTTTGATCAATCCGATCACTTATCCTTCCCAGTGCCAGCACACAAGCCACCGCCAGCGTAAGCGATAACCAGACAATCAATAAAGAAGGGGTGCGCCACTCGCGCCAAAACCAACGCCAAATCATCTTTCTTCCCTCAATTTGCCATCAACTAACCGCAAACAACGTTGACAACGAGCCGCAAGCTGGCTGTCATGCGTCACCAGAATTAATGTTGTGGCGTAATCACGATTGAGAGAAAACAGTAAATCAGCAATCCGATCACCGGTTTGCCGATCCAAATTACCTGTCGGCTCATCAGCAAACAGAATTTTAGGTTGGCTGCTGAATGCCCGTGCCAATGCCACCCTCTGTTGCTCACCACCAGAAAGTTGGGCCGGCATATGTTTCAAACGTTTTCCCAATCCCAATTGTTCCAGCAATTCAACCGCTTGTTTCCTGCTACTCTGTTCAGATTCGCCACGCAATAAAGCAGGAAGCTGGACATTTTCCAATGCGTTCAACGTCGGAATTAACATAAATGACTGAAAGACAAAACCGACATTTTCAGCCCGCAGTTGCGCCCGCCGTTCCTCGTTCATCTGGCTTAAATTATGCCCTAGCAGCCAAACCTCGCCGTCACTGCCATCATCTAACCCGGCAATAATGCCAAGCAATGTGGATTTACCCGAACCCGATTCTCCCACTAAAGCGATAGTCTGTGCCGACTCGACAACCAACTCGACTCCCTGCAATATAGTGATCTTATTTTCTCCCTGACCAACGTGCTTACTAAGATGCTGAACTTCAAGAATACTCCCCGTTACCATTTACTTTTCCTTTTATTAGTGATGCTATTTAGCGCCAGAGCGACTGCGGCTGATACCCTTCTGATTCTCGGAGATAGCCTTAGTGCCGGTTATCATCTGCCTATTGAGCAGTCATGGCCTGCTTTGATGGAAAAAAAGTGGCGGAAATCCGGTAATAAAATCACGGTCATCAATGGCAGTATCAGCGGTAATACCGCCGCTCAAGGTCTTGAGCGGCTACCTGAATTACTTAAACAACATAAACCCCGTTGGGTACTGATAGAACTGGGCGCCAACGATGGACTACGCGGTTTTCCTCCACAACAAACAGAGCAAGATCTGCAACAGATCATTACGTTAGTGAAACAAGCCAATATTCAACCTTTATTGATGCAGATCCGTCTGCCGCCAAACTATGGGCGCCGTTATACCGAATCTTTTGCCAAGATTTATCCCAAACTGGCAGAACACAATCAAATCCCCCTGCTTCCGTTTTATATGGAACAAGTCGCTATTAAACCGGAGTGGGTGCAACAAGATGGATTACATCCTAATCTGGCAGCCCAACCATTTATCGCCGACTGGATGTCTGACACACTATCAGCACATCTTAATTATTCTTAAGTAGTAAACTATTAGTTTCAACAAATTGATGTCTATAAGCAGGTAAAGTTATGCAAAAGTCCGTTCTTATCACCGGCTGTTCCAGTGGAATTGGTCTGGTGGCGGCCAAAACACTACATCAGCGGGGCTATAGAGTATTAGCAGCCTGCCGGAAACCCGCAGATTTACAACATATGCGCGAGTTAGGACTGGAACCTATCGAATTGGATCTTGATGACAAAATGAGTGTTGAACGCGCCGCCGCCGAGGTCATCAGGCTCACCAATGGCCGTCTTTACGGGCTGTTTAATAACGGCGGCTTTGGTATTTATGGCCCACTAAATACGATCAGTCGTGAACAACTGGAACGGCAATTCTCTACTAATCTATTTGGTACCCATCAACTTACCTGCTTATTACTTCCAGCAATGCAACTTCATGGTGAAGGCCGTATTATCCAAACCAGTTCAGTTATGGGACTAATTTCAACCCCAGGCCGCGGCGCTTACTCCGCCAGTAAATATGCCTTGGAAGCCTGGTCAGATGCATTAAGAATGGAATTAGCCGGAACCGGAATTAAAGCTTGTCTGATTGTCCCCGGCCCGATAAAAACACGTTTCGCAGAAAACGTGAATCAAACGCAAAGCGATAAACCGGTCAGAAACCCTAGGATCGCCCGCCATTTTACCCTAACCCCCGAAGCCGTTGTGCGCAAACTGATCCATGCTCTGGAAAGTCCGAACCCCAAATTACGTTATCCAGTGACTTGGATAACCCACGCAGTCACGATTATGCGCCGGATTTTACCAGGAAGAGTAATGGATAAAATACTGAGTAAGCAGAGTGGTACAACTTGAAAGTTAAGAAAATAACCTCAATCTATTTAATCATACCCTGCGACAACCAAATTTAAGAGACTAATTATATGTTACCAACTTCTACTGGAATTAATGTTAACGAAAGCAATCTACATCAAACCGTTGAACAGTCTATGACTGTACCTGTTTTATTTTATTTTTGGTCTGAACGTAGCTCTCATTGTCAAGAATTAGGCGTAATATTGGATAAACTGGCCGCAGAATATGCAAATCAATTCATATTGGCAAAAGTGGATTGCGATAAAGAGCAAATGGTCGCGGCACAGTTTGGCTTACGAGCCATTCCTACGGTTTATATTATGCAACAAGGCCAACCGGTAGATGGTTTTCAAGGGCCACAACCTGAAACAGTTATTAGAGAGATGCTTGCCCGCGTATTACCCAAGCCGGAAGAGTTGAAAGTCGCTCAGGCAGAGGAACTTATCGCAGCAGGAAAACATCAGGAAGCGCTGCCACTACTGAAAGAAGCCTGGCAATTAGCCCCCAAAAACAGTGAAATCGCACTTATGTTGACCGAAGTGCAAATTATGCTCAATAATATAGCAGAGGCCGAGGAAATTCTGAGTCTTATTCCATTACAGGACCAAGATACTCATTATCACAGTTTACTGGCTCAAATTGAGTTACAAAAGCAAGCGGCGGATACACCAGAGATCCAACAATTGCAGCAAGAATTCGCCATTCAACCAGAAAATGCAGAGCTGGCTGTTAAGCTCTCGCTGAAACTGCACGAAGTTAGTCGTAATGAAGAAGCGCTGGAATTATTACTTAGCTTCCTGAAAAAGGACCTTTCCGCTGCCAATGGCGCAGTACGGAAAACAATGATGGATATTATGTCTGCAATGGGGACCAGTAACACCCTGGCTTCAAAATACCGTCGCCAGGTCTATTCACTGCTTTACTGATTTATTTAATTGTAAGGAATTGCTATGGATTTATTCGCTTTTGGTGCCGTACCCATTCTGATCTTTATTGCGGTGGTTATTGTCTTTACTTGCGTAAAAACAGTGCCACAAGGCTATCAATGGACGGTAGAACGCTTCGGTCGTTATACCCGGACTTTATTACCGGGTTTGCATATTATCGTCCCTTTTATCGATCGCATTGGCCGTAAAATTAATATGATGGAACAAGTGTTGGATATTCCTTCACAGGAGGTGATTTCCCGCGATAACGCCAATGTTACCATTGATGCGGTCTGCTTCATTCAGGTTGTCGATCCTGTTCGGGCTGCTTATGAAGTCAGCAACCTTGAGCTCTCCATTATTAATCTGACGATGACCAACTTCCGTACCGTTTTGGGTTCAATGGAGCTGGATGAAATGCTATCACAGCGTGATTCTATCAACAGCCGTCTATTGCATATTGTTGATGAAGCCACTAACCCGTGGGGAGTGAAAATTACCCGTATTGAAATCCGTGATGTGCGTCCACCCAAAGAGTTGATCTCCGCCATGAACGCCCAAATGAAAGCAGAACGTACAAAACGTGCTGATATTTTGGAAGCGGAAGGTATCCGTCAGGCGGCTATTCTGAAAGCAGAAGGAGAAAAACAGTCTCAAATTCTGAAAGCGGAAGGGGAACGTCAATCGGCATTTCTCCAGGCAGAAGCACGTGAACGCGCCGCCGAAGCGGAAGCTCGCGCAACTAAAATGGTGTCCGATGCGATTGCTGACGGTAACATGCAAGCAATTAACTACTTTGTTGCCCAGAAATATACGGACGCACTGACCAGTATCGGCGCCTCCGATAACAGCAAAGTCATTATGATGCCTCTGGAAGCGAGCAACCTAATGGGGGCGATTGGCGGTATTACTGAACTGATTGGCGAAAGCAAAAAAGGTAAGTAATCATGATTGCACAGATTGCGGCTCAAACCCCCTGGCTCTGGTTCTCTTTTGGCGGCTTACTGTTAATTGCAGAGCTTCTTGGAACCGGCGGCTATCTGTTATGGACGGGGATAGCCGCTATCGTTGTTGCGTTTGTCACTTGGCTGCTACCAGGAATCAGCTGGGAATGGCAAGGCATTTTGTTTGCCACTCTGACACTGCTTTCCGCAATGCTATGGCGCTACTGGTTACGTCGCCGCCCCTCAAAAGGCAGCGATACCCTGAACCAGAAAGACCACCAGCTCATCGGTATCCGGGCCAAACTAGCTACAGACACTGAAAATGGTTACAGCCGGATCAGACTGGCTGATGGAAGCTGGCGGATTCACTGTGACAGTGAACTACCCGCCCATACCGAAGTAGAGGTAATCGCTGTTGATGGCATTACCCTGAAAGTAAAGCCGGTCAGTTCTCAGTGATGAGAGCAACAACCCGATAAATGATCTATGATGGGGCATTCAGCCCCATCATCTCCAGGGCACTCTTCCGCCAAAGATAACAATTTACTTCTCATTTTCTGCAACTCTTCAATCGCCTTTTCTATTTCAGCCACCTTATGCAAGGTTGCCGTTTTTACATCAGCACTGTGACGATTGGGATTGCGAAATAACACTAAAAATTCACGGCATTCATCAAGCGTAAAACCGACCTGTTTCGCCTGACGCAACAGCGTTAATTCATCAATATGTTTCTGCTGATAATAACGGTAGCCGTTATCCCCCCTTGCCGGCGGTGTAATCAGATCCTTTTCTTCATAAAACCGAATAGCTTTACTGGTAAGACCGGTTTTTTGGGCAACTTCACTGATGTTCATTTTTTCCCCTTGACCTTACCCTTGCGGGAAGGTTTAACCTTCGCAACAAGTCAGAAACTCACTTGAACTGTGTAGATATCATCAATTATCACACAGGTGTGAAGAATAATTACATCACTATGTGTTAGGAGTTTTTTTATGTCACACACAATCATTTTAACCTTGCAGGGACTCTCCTGTATGCATTGTGTTAACAGTGTGAAAAAGGCACTGGCAAATCGTGCAGATGTGGAACAGGCGGATATTACGATTGATTATGCCAAAATCACCGGCGCAGCCTCTGCTGAATCATTAATCGAAACAATTCAAGCAGCCGGTTACGATGCGATAATCGCCAGCCAACCTGACGTTGAACTGGCGCTCTCCGGCCTGAGTTGCATGCATTGTGCCGGTACGACTCGTAAAGCGCTGGAGGACGTAGATGGCGTTATCGCCGCAGATGTGAACACTGAAACAGCTAAAATTTACGGTAAAGCCGATGTCGTTACCCTGATTGCCGCCGTTGAGCAGGCGGGTTATCACGCAAAACTCGCTTCTGGTCAACACTCCCCAAAATCTGAGCCGCTGACATTACCTGCTTCGAATAGACCGGAACCTTTGGCAGCGGCAACCTCTTCCGTTCCGGTCGAAAAAACTGACGCCTCCGTTGTGAGTGATAGCGATGAGAGCATCCAGTTGTTGTTGGACGGCATGACTTGTGCCAGTTGCGTGAGCAAAGTTCAGAAAGCATTGCTGGGCGTTGGTGGCGTGGAAAATGCCAGAGTGAATCTTGCTGAACGCAGCGCTTTAATTACCGGCAGCGCCTCAGCGGAGGCGCTGATTAAAGCAGTAGAAAAAGCCGGGTATGGCGCAGAACTGATTCAGGACGAAGCTGAACGGCGTGAACGTCAGCAACAAGTTTCTGACGCTAATATGCGCCGTTTTCGTTGGCAATCAGCATTAGCATTGGTCGTCGGTATTCCCGTGATGGTGTGGGGCATGATGGGCGATAATATGATGCTCACGCCTGAAAACCGTCATATCTGGCTGACTATCGGCGTTATCACGCTTGCCGTAATGATCTTTGCCGGTGGTCACTTCTATCGCAATGCGTGGCAAAGCCTGAAAAACCGTAGTGCCACAATGGACACATTGGTGGCATTAGGAACCGGCGCAGCCTGGCTTTACTCTATCAGTGTCAATCTATGGCCGGATATTTTTCCGCCACCAGCCCGTCATCTCTATTATGAAGCCAGCGCGATGATTATTGGTCTGATAAATCTGGGTCATGCTCTGGAACAACGTGCTCGTCAGCGTTCTTCAAAAGCACTGGAGCGTCTGCTAGACCTGACACCACCGACGGCCCGTGTGGTGACAGAAGATGGCGAAAAAGAGATGCGATTGGCTGATGTCAAACCCGGCATGACATTACGTTTGGCAACCGGTGATCGTGTTCCCGTTGATGGTGAAATCATTCAAGGTGAGATCTGGATAGATGAAGCAATGCTCACCGGTGAGCCGATTCCACAGCAAAAATCTAAAGGCGATAACATTCATGCCGGTACGACAGTGCAAGACGGTACGGTACTGTTTACTGCCGCCGCAGTTGGCAGTCAGACAACATTAGCACGAATCATTAAACTGGTCCGTCAGGCGCAAAGTAGTAAGCCCGAAATTGGTCAGTTAGCAGATAAAATTTCCTCCGTGTTCGTTCCCGTTGTGGTCGCCATTGCCCTGATTGCCGGTGCTATTTGGTATTTCGTAGGTCCAGCGCCACAGATCATGTATTCATTGGTCATTATTACCACCGTGTTGATTATTGCCTGTCCCTGCGCTCTTGGGCTGGCGACTCCGATGTCAATTATCTCTGGTGTCGGCCGGGCAGCAGAATTTGGGGTTCTGGTTCGGGATGCGGATGCGCTGCAACAAGCGAGCACCTTAGATACCCTTGTTTTCGATAAAACCGGTACGCTGACGGAAGGGATGCCTCAAGTGACTGATATCCATACTTTTAATGGGTATAGTGAACAAGAGGTATTGCGTTGGGCTGGCGCACTGGAAAAAGGTTCTAACCATCCATTAGCCAAAGCCATTCTTGCCAAAGCCGAAGGGCTGGAATTACCGCAAGTTGAACAATTCCGCACTCTGGCTGGACTCGGTATCAGTGGTGAAGTGAATGGCACAATCTTGTTGCTAGGTAATCAAGTCTGGCTAGAACAAAATCAAGTTGATACGCAAGAATTAAAACCGCTGATTGCTCAACAGGCAGAAAAAGGCATCACACCGGTTCTCCTGGCAGCAGGAGGTAAAGCGGCGGCAGTGCTATCAATTCGCGATCCACTGCGTGAAGATACCATTACTGCATTGCAGCGATTACATCACCAAGGCTACCGTTTAGTGATGTTAACCGGTGATAACCCGGCTACTGCCAATGCGATTGCAAAAGAAGCAGGTATTGATCAAGTGATTGCGGGTGTATTACCTGATGGCAAAGCTGAGGCGATTCAGAAACTGCAAGCAGCAGGTCGCAAGGTTGCTATGGTGGGGGATGGTATTAACGATGCTCCTGCCCTAGCTCAAGCTGATGTGGGGATTGCAATGGGAGGTGGTAGCGATATCGCCATTGAAACCGCGGCGATAACACTGATGCGTCATAGTCTGCATGGTGTGGCCGATGCGGTTGAACTGTCCAAAGGAACGCTGCGCAATATGAAACAGAACCTATTAGGCGCATTTATCTACAACACATTGGGGATTCCCATCGCCGCTGGTGTGCTCTATCCCTTTACCGGAACCCTGTTAGATCCGGTAGTCGCAGGTGCGGCAATGGCGCTCTCTTCAATTACGGTAGTAAGTAATGCTAACCGCTTATTGAGGTTTAAACCTAAATTATGAATTACTAAAGAAATAAGTCTGCTTTGATGATGTTGGGGTGAGTCGTAAAAATGCGCATCCATGATCGCATTTTACACTTCTACCCCAGCACTTTTTCATATAGCAATGTCCCCCATGTTACTGCATCAAATCACCACATCTCCGACAATGTTTTCATTACAAATCTCTAGTTATCATTTTTAAAGAACTGGAAAGGTAAATGCGGAGGTCAAGTAAAATCTCCTTGTATACTGAATAGTAGTAAAAGAACATTCAATGGAAATGGATAGAGATACAGTTGTAATATTAACCTAGAAAAATAGCTAGTTTAAAGAATAAATGCTAAACCGGAGCTCAAATGGGACGACTGATTAAACACCTTACCAATATATTAGGAATCAATGCTCTCCATCGTTATCCCTATCCCGCTCACGATATTACACTGGCAGGTGATAGACATTTGCATCTGGTAGGCAGTATTCATATGGGTACGAAAAACATGTTCCCGCTGTCGGAAATATTGATAGCACAGCTTAATCAATCCGATACATTAATCGTGGAAGCGGATATTACTCAGTCAGACTCTCCATTTCATGATGAATTTCAATCATATCACCGTATCGAACAACGTTTATCTTCTGAGATGTATCAGAATTTTCAGGACTGTTGCAATGAGATCCAACAGCAAGAAGAATTCCTCAATCTATTGCCCTCATGGCAAATCGCTTTAATTTTACAAGCTGGACAAGCACAAAACCTTGGATTGCATCCCCAATACGGTATCGATTATCAGCTCCTGAATGCGGCCAAGGCTCAAGGGAAAACGATTATTGAACTAGAAGGTACCGAATCACAAATTAATTTACTTAATCAAATTCCCAATAACGGCCTGCCACTACTGGAAGATACATTAACCCATTGGCACGCAAATGCCCGTGCTTTACAAACTATGATCAGTTGGTGGATGGACTATCAACCAGAACAACAAGAACATGCTTTACCAACAACTTTCAGTAAAGAGATATACCAACTATTGATGACTGAACGCAATAAACGATGGAATAAGCGTTTACAGGAATTACCTGCCGGTCGATACCTCGTTGCTGTTGGCGTTTTGCATCTGTATGGTGAGGGGAATTTGCCCAAGATGCTGGCAGAAGAACAGCATTAAAAAAAGGCCAATATTACATATATCGCTATAATAATATTGGCCAATCATATGAGGTATAATCTGTCATTTTTGTTATTCTTAAGTACGGGATATTACCTGTTTGTATACAAGCAACAGAGCCGTAGTCAGATTATCAATTCCATCATTCCATTTCATCCATTATCTTTAATTACAAAATCATCCTATGTAATGAAATCATGACACCTGCGATCATTTTGCTAGAGAAACAGAAAGTTAGCTTTACTCTTCATACCTACGAACACGACGCAAATGAGCATAACTTTGGTGATGAAGCAGTGAGGAAATTAAGACTCAATGCCAGGCAAGTCTTCAAAACTTTGCTGGTTGCACTTAATGGTGAGGCTAAAAATTTGGTAGTAGCGGTCACCCCCGTTTCAAGTGAACTAGATTTAAAAAAGGTCGCCAAAGTTTTTAAAGTCAAAAAAGCCGAGATGGCTGATCCGCAAATCGCCCAGAAAGTGACAGGATATCTCGTCGGCGGGATCAGTCCGCTAGGACAGAAAAAACTCTTGCCAACGGTTATTGATAATCAGGCGCGACAGTTCCCTACTATCTTTGTCTCTGGTGGCAAACGAGGGTTAGATATTGAATTAGCGCCATCTGATCTCTGTAGGTTAGCGAAAGGCACCTTCGCTGATATCGCAAGAGTTTAAATTATTCCCCCAAAAGGGCTGCCAAGATTGCAGCCCTGTCGATTTATCATTCTGTCAGGGATTATTGATAAATAATTTCACCCTTTGGCTCATAATCAGCCGCTTTCAATGGTGAATGCTTCTCGATATAGTCTTTCAAAACTTCTGCATCAACAAAACCGGTGTTGACATAGGTTGGATAATTATCAACTCGTGGATAACCATCACCACCAATAGCATTAAAGTCAAGCATTGCCATGCGGTAAGTTTTATTCGGCTCTAGTGGTTTTCCACCGATTTTTACCTCTTTAACGCCTTTACCATCAGCGATCAGGCTAACATTCACAAACTGTGCGTAAGCACCAGAATCAACTTTCATATTAGCAATCACTGCCAGATATGGTTCAATTTCGCTGCCTTTCATATCAACGTAAACCAATGAGTTGGCAAATGGATGCACTTTCAACACATCTTTATAAGTGATATCGCCAGATTCAATCGAATCGCGAATACCACCGCCACTCATAATCGCAAAATCGGCATCCGCGCGTTCCATCATGGCAGAGAGGGCAACACGGGCCATATTAGTCTGAACAAAACGAACTTTGCTGCGATCCCCTTCCAATTTACCCTCAATAGAACCCACTTTTGCACCAAGCTGTTTATCACCTTTATCCTGATAAGGCATCAGCAACTTTAACATATCCGGGTTTTGTGCAATTTCATGAGTGTAGTAAACACGTTCAGTAGAACCGTCTCCCTTCTGCACTTTCTTTTTGAGGTTAATAGGGATCAACTGATAGTGAGTCAACTTCAATTCACCATTACGAAATTGGAAATCAGCTCGACCAACGTATTTCCCCCACTCATGAGCCTGAACAATCCAAGTACCGTTCTGACGATCCGGCGAACATGGCGTTCCTGGCACATAATCGATCTGCTTATAATTTTTCTTTTCCGCGGACATACAGACCGGATCTTGTGAGTGACCACCAACAATCATATCCAGATAGCCTGCTGGCAAACTGCGAGCCATTTCAACATCGCCCGGCGCATTAGAACCATGATTACCGTTGTCATAGTGCCCCATATGGGTTGCGGCAATAATCACATCTGGCTTTTCATCTCTCTTTAGTTCTTCAACAACCATTTTGGCTTCTGTCGCAGGAACCCGAAATTCAACATCAGGAAAATTAGCCGGGTTGCCGATTTTCGCCGTATCATCAGTCGTCAGACCAATAACGGCAATTTTCACACCCTGTTTATCGAAAATGGTATAAGGCTTGAACAAACGTTTGCCGGTGCTTGCTTGGTAAATATTGGCAGCCAGAAATGGAAAATTTGCCCATTTTTCCTGTTGACGTAGTATTGACAAAGGATTATCAAACTCATGGTTCCCCAACGCCATTGCATCATAGCCCACCAAATTCATGCCCTTAAAATCAGGTTCGGCATCTTGCAAATCAGATTCTGGTACACCGGTATTAATATCTCCGCCGGAAAGTAGCAACACACTACCACCTTTTTTCACGACCTCTTGGCGGATTTCATCAACTACCGTTTTTTGAGCGGCTAAACCATACTCGCCATAATCGTTATGCCAAAAATGCCCATGATGGTCATTGGTGTGCAAAATGGTAATGTCATAGGTTTTGTCCTTCTCCCACGCACTTGCGATTGCAGGAAGTAATGCTATAGATACAACCAAAGCGCAAGCTGAGGTCTTGAACGAGAGTTTCATGGTATATCTCCATGTTTTTTTTAGTGAATTGCCATGCAAAAACAGCTTCAAAAGCTAACAAGGCGGGATAAATTGATCATTTCTTGAGATAGGTTATGTATGTTATGCAGTTATTAGAACATGTTTTGCTTCGTCTTCGCGGGAGTACCATAAAACTATACCCAAAATAGTAAAAAATCAACTCTCTACCTAATATGTATTAAAATTCAACAAATAACCAATATACTGATTACTGATTACTGATTACTGATTACTGATTAAGACAGGTTGGCAGCGAATATGAGTGAACAGAGCAATACTACTATAGCCCCATCTCCCACAAGAAAAACCAGGAATACTGTTTTTACTATTCTTGGTGCAATCAGTGTTTCACACTTATTGAACGATATGATCCAATCGCTGATTCTGGCGATTTATCCTTTACTACAATTAGAATTTAACCTAAGTTTTGTGCAAATCGGTATGATCACACTGACCTATCAGATTACCGCCTCTTTATTACAACCACTGATAGGCCTCTATACTGATAAACATCCACAACCCTATTCATTACCTGTTGGAATGAGTTTCACTTTATCCGGTCTATTACTGATGGCCTACGCCAACAATTTCTCGTTAATTCTATTAGCATCTGCATTAATTGGTACAGGCTCTTCGGTATTCCACCCGGAATCGTCGCGCGTAGCACGTATGGCATCCGGTGGTCGACACGGATTAGCTCAATCTCTTTTCCAGGTCGGCGGTAATTTCGGCAGTTCCCTTGGGCCTTTGCTAGCTGCTGTGTTTATTGCTCCCTATGGCAGAGGCAACGTTGGCTGGTTCACTCTGGCAGCATTACTCGGCATCATCGTGCTGCTACAGATCAGTAAATGGTATAAGGCTCAGAATTACATCAAGAAAAATCAAGCTAAAACTGACCTCGCCGTCAAAGTTTTATCAAGAAAAACCGTGATAGGTTCCTTGGTTATTTTGCTAATTTTAATATTTTCCAAATATTTTTATCTCACCAGTATCAGTAGCTATTATACTTTTTACTTAATACACAAATTTGGCATTTCCGTACAAAACGCCCAATTTCATCTGTTTATTTTTTTATTCGCAGTTGCAGCAGGAACCATTATTGGTGGACCAATTGGCGACAGGATCGGCCGAAAGTATGTTATCTGGATATCTATCCTAGGAGTTGCACCTTTTACCTTAGTTCTGCCTTACGCTTCTCTATACTGGACAAGTATTCTATCAGTGATTATTGGTGTGATTCTAGCATCTGCGTTCTCTGCAATCCTGGTATACGCTCAGGAACTTATTCCAGGTAAAACCGGGATGGTATCCGGCCTGTTTTTTGGGCTAGCTTTTGGTATGGGAGGTATTGGCGCAGCGGTACTTGGTGATATTGCAGACAGAACAAGTATTGAACTGGTTTATCAGATTTGTGCTTTTCTGCCATTACTTGGCATATTTACCGCTTTATTACCTAATATAGAAGATAAGAACTAGAAAAATCACCATCCAACCCCACATAAAATTTACTTTTTATGTGGGAATAGTGCTTATTTACCTTATAAATATTCAAATAGAACAACACAAATCCCTGTTACGGGTAATTTAATCCTTTCAATCCATATTTTTTGATGTTTTATTCATTTTTTTAGCGAATTTACCTCGAATTATCTATAAAATACAGTTACACCTACCTCTTCACTATGCTATTTACTAGCCTCAGCACGAAGGAGTCTTAATGGAGCACTCGACACCACTTATCACCACTATCGTTGGCGGGTTCTTTATCGCTTATCTGCTCGGTATGCTGGCACAACGCCTGAAAATCTCACCGCTGGTTGGTTATCTTACTGCGGGAGTACTCGCTGGTCCTTTCACTCCTGGTTTTGTCGCTGATGCATCACTGGCCCCAGAATTGGCAGAAATTGGTGTCATCTTATTGATGTTTGGTGTTGGACTGCATTTTTCACTCAAAGATCTACTCGCTGTAAAATCCATTGCTATCCCCGGAGCGATTGCGCAAATATTGGTCGCGACATTACTCGGAGTAGGATTATCAGCAATACTGGGGTGGGAATTATTTAGCGGTATCGTCTTTGGTCTCTGTCTATCAACCGCCAGTACCGTTGTTCTGTTACGAGCGCTAGAAGAGCGCCAACTGATCGATAGCCAACGAGGTCAAATAGCTATTGGCTGGCTGATTGTCGAAGATCTGGCGATGGTGCTGACTCTGGTATTACTGCCTGCGGCTGCCGGTATTCTTGGTAATAAAGAAGCCGATATTGGGCAGTTAGTTATCGAACTCGCCATGACCGTCGGCAAAGTTATCGCGTTTATCCTGCTGATGATTGTTGTTGGCCGTCGTCTAATTCCGTGGGTACTGGCAAAAACCGCCAGTACTGGCTCCAGGGAACTGTTTACCCTTGCCGTGTTGGTTATCGCCTTGGGTATCGCTTACGGCGCCGTTGCTCTGTTTGATGCTTCATTCGCACTAGGGGCGTTCTTCGCCGGTATGGTATTAAACGAATCAGAACTAAGCCACCGTGCCGCCCAAGATACGCTGCCACTCAGAGATGCTTTCGCCGTATTGTTCTTCGTTTCTGTTGGCATGCTGTTCGATCCAATGGTCCTCATTCAACAGCCACTATCTATATTGGCAACGTTAGCAATCATTATTATTGGTAAGTCCGCGGCTGCAATGTTACTCGTAAAGATGTTCGGCCACTCACGCCGGACTGCGTTGACAATTTCAGTCAGTCTGGCACAAATCGGTGAATTTGCCTTTATTCTGGCTGGTCTTGGGGTCGCACTTGGCTTACTGGATGCAAATGCCCGTAACCTTGTTCTAGCTGGCGCGATTGTTTCTATCATGCTAAACCCAGTTCTATTTAGCCTGTTGGATCGCTATCTGGAAAAAACAGAAACTATTGAGGAACAGTTGCTGGAAGAAACGCTGGAAGAAGAGACGCAAATTCCTGTCGATATCTGCGGTCACACTATCGTTGTCGGCTACGGACGTATCGGCAGCTTGCTATGCCAACGCTTGCAGGAAAAAGAGATCCCTCTGGTTGTTATTGAAAACACCAGAGCCAAATTTGAGGAACTCGGTGAACAAGGTATCAGTGCCGTCATGGGCAACGCCGCCAGCAAAGATATTATGTCACTGGCTCGCTTGGATTGCGCCTGCTCCCTTCTACTGACCATTCCCAATGGCTATGAAGCAGGTGAGATTGTCGCTAGTGCAAGAGAAGCACGCCCAGATATTAATATCATTGTCCGAGCTGACTATGACGATGAAGTTACCTATATCACGGAGCGTGGGGCTAGCCACGTTATTATTGGCGAGCGTGAAATTGCCAAAACAATGGCAAGTGTATTAGCCAATAGTGAGCAAGGCTATCCGACTGAGCCTCCCCCTGCGTCGCCCTTTTCGCCATTAATCTAAGAAGACGCGACTGTTGATGAAATCATTCCCTATTCGTTACCGAGTAGGGTTTTTTCTTCTATTCTATAGTGAACCATATGAGCCGTTCTTATCACTTTAAGTACCAGCGATAAGAACGGCTCAGAGGAAACAAAGCTTTCAGTTACAATATCGATCTACTCAATTCTGTACAGCAAAAATCAATCGGAAAGTCGTAATATCAAATATTTCATTACGTCAAAGATATAAAACACCTTTCATTGACGTGTAAAACATTGAAACAGAGAAAACACATAACACTACAGAAGCGAGACGATAAAACAGATCAGGTTTTAAACTCCCTTTTCCCAGCTTTCCTGCATATAGCATTTTCCCAACCCCCACCCAAATTAAAGAAACAGGCAATAACGCGCAAACAAAAACCGCCATACATGGAATGTATTCTGACCACAAAGTAAATGCAGTAAGAGGAAATATATATGTAGCAAACACAAAAGCCTTAGGATTCAGCAACGTGGCAAATAATACCGTGATAAAATGGATTTTCGCCGCATTCTTGTCTAATGAGAAATGCCAAACTTTAAAAGCCAAATAAGCAATGTATGTCGAAGCACACATTTTTAAGATAACTAATGACCATACGAAAGCATGAGAGACAGTAGATAAAAACAACCCCCACAAACTAATTGCTGTTATATAACCCAGTGCCTCAGCTAATATCAGCCTGAGTGTACTAATAAAACCATGTGAATATCCAGACGATACCAATAGAGTATTGGTTGGTCCCGGCATAATTAAGACCATACTGACCATACTGGCAATTCTTATATAATCGTAATAATTATTCATAGTATCCTCAATAGCTGTTATAGATAATAATTAATTACTTGAAATATAATAGGAAATTTTTAATAAAAAATTTCATCACGTTCCTCCATTTATTTAAATTAGCAATAATAAGTTATAGTCATTAAATACTATGACTTTCATTTAATGGCTATTAGCTGCGTATTTTCTTCAAATGTTAGTAGTCTCAATAACTCCAATTCAATAATAAAAGATACAAAAAACCATCCTAATATAGGCCACAAAATCAAATAATTATAGTAAACAAAAAGTATTTCGCTAAATGATCCTTCTAAGTTATCAATCATCGATAAAATTTCGCTATCGGAATTAGCACTAGAAAACACTAACTCACATATCAATACTATACAAAAAAATATGAAACTCCGTATCAGCCTAGGGGCTATTTCTAAAATATAGCAGCACCAATCCATATATAACTAATATCATTTCTATATATGGTCGATATCATTTCAATATATAAAGAATATCATTTCAGTATATTACTAATAAAGGAGTATCCTCTAGCCAATCATCTTGATTATAATTATTAGAATCAACAATTGAAAAATCAGTTCCAATATTTTTAAAAATTGTGATTTTAGTCCAAACTCATCTTCCATCTGTTCCCTCATAAAATAAATAGAAAAATTAGAGAGATCATTAAATCAGCACAGATCTGGTTGATAATTTTAGCGATATCTAGCTATATTATAAATGCTCTACCATACGTAATTATCATATATAAAACAATAGGGTAAGTTGAAAAAGAAAAATAAACAGAAAATTTCATTTGCATATTTTTGCTATCTGAATGATATAAATATTCTATTTCAGAATGTTTTTACATATTATGTGAATTTATTTAGACAGATATATAAATAAGAACAAAATACTTTTTCTTTTATCAATTCAACAAAAAATCATTATTCTTAATAAAATAAACTTTAACTATCATTCATAATCTTAATAAATGATTTTATACCTAAATTTCGGCGCCGTATAAATTAATACGGCGCCGAAATTTCAGAATTATCGCTCCCAATAAGACTCTTCCAAACTGTCTTCTTTTTCAGGTAAGCCACGACTTAATCGTGGGGAATGCTGACTCAATACTTGATAGCTAACTCTGTTAGCATATTTACAAACCTGAGCAAGTGATGAATATGTCAGATAAGTACGGAGATGTTTACTGGAATTAGGCACATTCATTCTATGGTGATTATTAGCCGTTATATCATGCAGTAAAGCAGATAAAGCACCATCACCAGCACCATTGGTATTCATGATTTTTTCCGGCCCCCCCATATAAGGTTCAATATGCGAATAAACTTTCATTGGGATTTGGCAATCAGATTTACGCATAGCGCGGCTGAACTCATAACGGTTAAATTCAGCAATAGCCCCCGGTAACAATGGATGGGTTGTCTGACGTTTATAATCTTGTTCCGTATAACCTGCCATGTATAATCCAGCTGGACCAGCGGTACACAAAACTAAATCGACCCAATCCAGCGCCATATCTGAAGCCAATAGCGGATCACTGCAACCAGTAAGCTCATAAGCCTCATCTTCATTCATTGCCAAAACAGAAATATTCTCAACTAAAAAGTCACGCCACCATTGTGGATCATCAGCAATAACATATTTTGTCCCCAGCGTCAGCACGACAGGCACACTATGTTTTTTCGCATATTCAATGGCCTTCATGGTCGCTTCTGGCATTGGTTCTCCCGGTTTACAGCGAACCAGGTAAGCAGTTAACACCAACGCAGAAGCTTCAGCAATAATCTTCTCAGGAATACTCTCCGGCTTAAGTTGATTCATTTGCCCAGGACTGATGGCAAAAGTGCGCTCACCATTTTCCGTTACTAGCGTAAAACAGCGCCCAATTGCCCCGTTCACACCTTGTAAGTAGTTCAGATCAGTACGGCTAGATGTGTTACATAAATAGCGGTAAGCATAGCTGCCAATCTGAATATTATTGCACATAGTACCTAGTAAGACAGAACGATCATCGGCAAGAACCGAGTAATTATGTAAGGTATTACCAATAGTGCCGCCAGCAAATTCGTGGCTAATAAGATTATTATCAGTAAGTTCTTTATACAGGGCTTCAGCGACATCATCTTCAATAACTAATGAATGCCCTTGGCTGAGGTTATAGCGCTGGATAAAATCTTCGTCTACTTTCGCTTCAATATCTACTAATGTCTGATCGATGCCAACGATATAAGCTCGGTTATTCTCACCATCCATCATCTCTTTAATTGGCTGGAGTAAAGGATCACGCAGACTGACGGGAAAATAGTGTTTTGATTTACGTTTACCGGGGAATTTCATTTTTGGTTGATGCTATAACGCTAAAAGATGCAGCATATTAGCACAACAAAAGACTAACAGGCAGCAAATGTCATTCGACATTTGCTACCAAAAAAACTACGCCGCTTTCTGACGACTACGTGCCATATGACGGATCAGAACAAACACCACAGCTAGGATCAGCCCAATAAAAGCACTGCCTACCAAAATAAGTAAACGTTTCGGTGAATCTTTCGCCGTTGGCTCATAAGGAGCCTGCATATATTTGAATGGTTGGAAATTAACTGTGTCTATTTTAAGTGCCTTAAGCGCCTTTATATAGAACAAACGGTTACGTAAGTCAGCATCAACTGAGGCGGGATCTTTAATATCCTCCGTAATTTTCAGCTTACGTTGTAATGCATCAGCCCCCAAAGCAATGGAATAATCTGGATCGTCTTTGATCATTGCACCTTCACTGGAAATAGGTTTTTTAATTCCTGCTGAATTAGCAATAGATAATGCATGTTTCAATCGCTCAATATTTGCTTCCTGTACGTTATTCACACGATTTAAATCAACCTTATATAAACCTTCAGAGTAAGCAAGCTTTTGTTTTACCATATCACTTAATTCACTCTTCACCTGCTCATGAACAACAGACGACACATAGTCAATATAGCCATTTAACAGGTTATATGCATCCTCAGCAGTTCCAGCACTGAAAATCAATTTAGTTTCACCATTTTCATCATCTTTCTCCGCTTTTGAAGAAGATGAAATATTATCATTTACAATCTTTTCAATAAGTTTTCTTTTTGCAAGCGGTGAATGATCATCTGATTTCGCTATCAGATTTTTAAAATAATCTGTATTGATCAGATATTCTTCACGTAAAACCCGTGAATTAAAATTATTTAAAAAATTATTATACAACGACGACGAAGTTATTGATGGTTGTAAACTTAAAACCTCTAACTTAGTCAGGGTATCTTTAAGTGGTTGTATCTCTTCAAGTTGAGGTTTAACAACAGAAGCCGAACTACTCCACTTTTGTGGCATCAAAGAAGCTGCTGCAAAGCCAATAACAGCAAAAAGAATAGTAACAGCAATAATCAATAACTTTGATTGAAATAAAACAGAGAATAACTCAAACAAATCAATTTCATCATCTTGTTTTGAGTTGTAATAATTAAAATATTCTTCACTGAAATTAGTGCTTTTAATCGGTTTATTACTCATTATTTATATCCAAATTCAAATATGCTGTTACTAATTGATATACAAAAAATCATCCCACTAGCCTATAGGTTAGTTCCCATTTACTCTGAAATAAGTATGGCAGTTCCACTAGGCTGGCATCCTTGTAGCAATATACCTTAAAAAGCCAATGAACCCTAATGATAGATTAATCCTATCACTATTCATTTCTGTTTCTGACAAACCCGTTAACCAACGCTTCAAGGAGTAAAATATGACTAGTATTGTCGTTAAGCGCCGGAATATATTCAAATTTTTCCCCTCCAGCATTAAGAAATATCTCTTTATTTAGCTGTTTTATCTCTTCCAAAGTTTCCAGACAATCAGACGAAAATCCGGGGCAAATCACCTGAATATGCTTTATTCCCTGATTAGGCAGGGATTTCACTGTTTGATCCATGTATGGCGTCAACCATTGTTCACGACCAAAACGCGACTGATAAGCCATTATTACCTGCTCTGCCGGATAATTAATTGCTTGCTTTAGCAATCGTGTTGTTAATTTACACTGCTCAGCATAAATATCACCCGTATCAACAAAACGCTGCGGAATGCCATGATAGGAAAGCAATAATCTGTCTGGTTGACCATGCTTATCGAAACTCTGCTCAATAGTCTCTTTCAGTGCAGAAATATAAGCCGGATGAGCAGCATAATTACGAATAAAGTGAATCCCAGGAATAGTGCGATATTTTTGCAATACCCGACTGATACCATCAAATACCGCCGCAGATGAGGAGCTGGAATATTGGGGATAAAGCGGCAAAACAATCAATTGTTCAACATTCTGCTTAAGTAAGTTATCAATCGCTTGCTCAAGAGATGGAGAACCGTAATTCATTCCCAGTTCAACAGGGATGTCAGCAAGTTTCTCTGCCAGTAATTTCTGTTGCCGACGGCCATATATTAACAGAGGAGAACCTTCATCAGTCCAAATTTTCTGATATAACTTTGCTACACGTGAAGAACGTAAAGGCAAAACAAAACCATATAATATCGGCTTCCAGATAAATCGAGATAAGTCTACGACTCTTTTATCGCTCAGAAACTCGGCTAAATAACGTCTTATAGCCGCAGTTGTTGGCTTATCAGGAGTACCAAGATTAACTAATAAAACACCATATTTACCGTTGTTCATTATGTCGATCCTTAATTGTTTCGCTGGTGAAAACCCTAGCATAATAAAGTACAGATGAAAATCATGTTTATATACGAAAACAATGAGGAAAAACCGACTAATTTACCTGATACAGTAAATAAATAATATAAGATAAGGCGACTTATTAGTCGCCTTCTAAGAATCATTCAGGTTGATTAATCCAAAATTTTAGATAATTCTTCACTAATCTCAGATACCTTACGAGTACCATCAATTCTAAAATATTTGGTATAATCTGCCTCTGCTTCTTTTTGATAGTAGGATACTAAAGGTGCTGTCTGTTGATGATATTCAACTAAACGTTTACGCACGATATCTTCGTTATCGTCTTTACGAACGGTCAACTCTTCACCCGTCACATCATCCTTGTTCTCCACTGCCGGCGGATTAAATTTGATGTGATAAACACGGCCAGATGGCACATGTATACGGCGCCCAATGATACGTTCAATAATCAGTTCATCAGGAACATCGAATTCCAGGACATAATCAACATTAATCCCCGCTTCTTTCATTGCATCAGCTTGGGGAATCGTACGAGGGAACCCATCCAACAAGAAACCATTGCGGCAGTCATCTTGTTTGATACGCTCTTTGACCAAAGCAATAACCAGTTCATCAGTAACCAGCTTACCATGATCCATCAGCGCTTTCGCTTTTAAACCCAATTCTGTGCCAGCCTTAACCGCAGTACGCAACATATCGCCAGTAGAAATTTGAGGGACCCCATATTTCTCCACGATGAATTGCGCCTGAGTCCCTTTACCGGCGCCCGGAGCGCCCAGCAGAATAATACGCATTGCGTAAATCCCCTTGCTAGTTAGTTTTTATATTTTCAGAAAACGAATCACCATACCATTTAGCATGGGGTTCGCTCAAGGAAACAGGTAAACGATTTCGTGATATTTTTCTGTAAAAATAAACCACGCCCCATCTTATTATTAGAGGCGTGGTTTACAATCGTTATCAAGAAATATAGTTAAATCAAGCTTTTTCAGACAATAGCAACTGATTCATACGGCGAATAAACTGATTTGGGTCTTCTAATGTGCCACGTTCGGCAAACAATGCCTGATCAAGCAACAGTTCAATCCAATCCGCAAATTGAGCCTCATCACTGATATCAGCAGCCAGTTTTACCAACTGATGATCAGGATTCAGTTCAAAATTGTACTTAACATCCGGCACTTGTTGACCAGCCGCAGCAAACAATTTCGCCATCTGCGTGCTCATTTCATCCGCATTTGTTGTCACAATTGCTGGAGTATCAGTCAGACGGTGAGTCAATTTAACCTCTTTCACGCGATCACCAAGCAGTGTTTTCACACGCTCAACAAACGGTTCCAGTTGCTTTTCAATTTCTTCCTGCTCGGCTTTGTTTTCATCTGCCAGTTTATCCAGGGACTCATCGGCTTTACTGACTGACTGGAATTTTTTACCATCAAAATCAGTGAGGTATCCCATCATCCATTCATCAATGCGCTCTGACAGCAACAGAACTTCAATACCTTTTTTACGGAACAGCTCCAAATGAGGACTGTTTTTCGCCGCAGCGTAACTGTCTGCGGTGATGTAGTAGATCTTATCCTGACCTTCGGTCAGCCTGCTAACATACTCTTCCAGAGAAACTGTCTGTGCCGAGCTATCATTATGAGTAGAAGCAAAACGCAGCAATTTAGCGATAGTTTCCTTATTGGTACTATCCTCTGCCGGACCTTCTTTCATTACCAGACCAAACTGTTGCCAGAATTGCTGGTACTTTTCTGCATCATCTTTCGCCAGTTTATCCAGCATCTGTAATGCACGTTTGGTCAATGCATTACGTAAATTACGGGTAATAGAATTATCTTGTAAAATTTCACGGGAAACATTCAGCGGCAAGTCGTTGGAGTCAATCAGGCCACGGACAAAGCGTAAATAGTTCGGCATAAACTGTTCCGCATCATCCATAATAAACACTCGCTGGACATACAATTTCAGACCGTGCTTATGCTCACGGTTCCACATATCCCACGGAGCCTGGGACGGAATATAGAGCATGCTAGTATATTCCTGTTTACCTTCTACGCGGTTATGGCTCCAGATAAGCGGATCAGAAAAATCATGAGAAATATGTTTGTAGAACTCTCTGTACTCTTCATCTGTAATTTCAGATTTACCACGAGTCCACAAAGCTTGAGCTTTATTAATCTTTTCCCAAGTTACTGTATCCTCTTCTCCCTCTTCTTCGCTCTTGTTTTTGGTTTCAATTTCAACTGGCAAAGCAATATGGTCAGAGTATTTACTGATAACAGAACGCAAACGCCAGTCATTCAGGAATTCATCTTCTCCTTCACGTAAATGAAGGGTGATCTCTGTACCGCGCGTCTCTTTTTCAATATCAGCAACCGTGTAATCGCCTTCTCCGGCAGATTCCCAAAATACGCCCTGATCAATCGAAGCGCCAGCCGCACGAGTACGTACAGTGACTTTATCAGACACAATAAACGCAGAGTAAAACCCAACACCAAACTGACCAATTAACTGGCTGTCTTTAGCCTGATCTGAACCAATAGATTCCAGAAAAGCTTTTGTTCCCGATTTAGCGATTGTTCCAAGATTATCGATAACTTCATCACGAGTCATACCAATGCCATTATCACTAATCGTGATGCTTCTCTTTTCTTTATCAAAAGAAAGACGAACACGTAGTTCACCATCATTTTCATAAAGTTCTGGAGCAGATAATGCGCGGAAACGTAATTTGTCAGCAGCATCGGAAGCGTTTGAGATTAGCTCACGAAGGAAAATCTCTTTATTGGAATAGAGTGAATGGATCATTAATTGCAGAAGTTGTTTTACTTCAGACTGAAATCCACGGGTTTCCTGACCTTTCATACTCATTTATTACCTCAATCTAAATCCAGTTCAGACAGACAAAATCAGACGATGATATGCAAATGGGGATAAATAAGTTGAATTTCAAGTTTGATTATCCAAAAGAATTATGAAGTAACTTTTGATCATAGCAATAATGAACTAAAAGGCATGCGCCACATAAATGTAGCGCCTCAAAACCTTTACGATTTGCTCTAATCTGGTTACAACACTATTCGGTCAAAACCGTAAGGCACTAACAGAAAATCAATAAGTAATCTTCTGCCGCCCGGCAATTGAATGAGACAATGTTGTACCATCTACCATCTCAAGTTCACCACCAACTGGTACGCCATGAGCAATACGACTTGCTGTTACACCGTATTGAACGCATATCTCTGCGATATAATTGGCAGTGGCCTCTCCCTCTACTGTCGGATTAGTCGCCAGAATCACCTCTGAAATCTCTTCAGTGGCGAGCCGATCCTCAAGACGATCTAAACCAATATCCATTGGGCCAATACCATCTAATGGGGATAAATGCCCCATCAATACAAAGTAACGCCCGGCAAACTGCCCAGTTTGTTCAATAGCATGAATATCCGCAGGGCTTTCAACCACACAGATTTGACCATTTTGTTGACGGCGTGGATTAGCACAAATCGTGCACTGTTCCTGCTCGGTAAAAGTCCGGCAATATTTGCAGTGTCCAATTTCTGACATCGCTCTGGTCAATGTCTGAGCCAAACGCATTCCACCACTGCGATCACGCTGTAGCAGATGAAAAGCCATCCGCTGCCCAGATTTAGGGCCAACCCCTGGTAAACAGCGTAATGCTTCCATCAAGGATTCAAGGAGAGGACTGGTTTGCATCAGAATGGCATCTTAAAGCCTGGCGGCAGTTGCATCCCACTGGAAACACTTGCCATTTTCTCTTTCTGAGTCTCTTCAATACGACGAGCTGCGTCGTTGAATGCAGCAGCAATCAGGTCCTCCAGCATCTCTTTGTCATCTTCCATCAGGCTTGGATCGATCTCAACACGACGGCAATTATGGGCACCATTGATAGTCACTTTAACCAGACCTGCACCCGATTCACCCGTCACTTCCAGATTGGCGATCTCTTCTTGCATTTTCTGCATTTTGTCCTGCATTTGCTGGGCCTGTTTCATCAAATTGCCCAAACCACCTTTACCAAACATAGATTTCTCTCTTCGCTATGGCTACATCGTACAACAAGGTACAGATTGCAGCATGGTTAAACCGGTCGGATACTCTCTTCATCCAATTCAGCATCAAATACCTGCCGCAATGTTTGAATAGTTTTATCCGCAATAATTGATTGGCGAGCTTGTGCCAATTTCTCTTCATAAATGGCTTGTCGCCACTCCAGCGGAGTTTTCTCCGCAGGATTATCATCTTCAATAATGCTGAATTCAACCGTTGCGCCATACAACTCGCTCAAAGCCCCCGCTAATGATTTTTGTGCGAAAGCGGAATTAAGGTGACGCTGGCTCGAACGTAGGTGTAAACGGATATTATTTGCACTAATCTGCTCTTTGAACGCATTTAATGCCAATTGTTGCACCAGTTTAGGAATTTTAAGTTTACCAACTTCTGCGGCCCATTCATCTCTCTGTTTAGATTCTTCCGCTAATTTCTCTGCCAGCTCCGGTGTTTTCTCATGTTCCAAAGCTGTTCTTAAAGCCTTTGGTGTAGCCACATGAGTTTCTGTTTTCTCCTCAATATTCTTGGCACGCCAACGGTAAGCTTCTTTTTTCTCAGGTTTGTTTTCCTGTTTTTTATCTATTGATGACTGAGGTCGCTGCCCTGACACTGCGGCAAGCCGTTCCAGTGTTGAAGTTGCTGACTTCATCTTAACCGACGTAGCCGATTCAGGCTTTTTTGCTGGCGCTTGCTCTTGTTGTCGGGATAACACACTCCTTGCTTTCAGCAACTGCGCGGTTGGGCTTGATGAAAGCGCCTGAGGTATCTGAGGTTGCGACGGAGAAGTTCTATCCAATTGTGCCGGTTCATTAATATCATTAGCAGGTGGCACATCCCCCTGATCACTCTGTTTATGTTTCGGCTGTGCTGTAACTGGTGTTGTAACTGATGGTATAACCGCAGGATTTACCACCGGCGCAGCAACCTCTTCAATAACTTTTTTGGGATGAAATGCCAAAGCTCTGAACAGAGCCATTTCAACCCCCATCCTGCGCTCCGGTGCATACGGCAAGTCCCTACGACCAATCAGCAAAGTTTGGTAATAAAGTTGCAAATCTTCCGGTGAAATAGCTTTTGCCAATATGCGCAAACGACCTTCAATCGATGAAGAAACGATCTCTGGTTGGGAAGGTAATAGTTGGAGCATTGCAATCCGATGTAGCAATGAAAGGATCTCTACCAACAAATCTTCCCAGTCAGCACCACGTGAAGCAACTTGTTCCACCAATGCCATAACCTGCTGACCGTCAGCTCGAATCAATGCTTCAATAATTGATAACGGTTGCTCATCATCTAATGTTCCTAGCATCAAGCTAACTATTTCGGCTGTTACCTGGCCCTGCCCGATAGCAATAGCCTGATCTGTTAGACTCAACGCATCACGCATGCTGCCATCAGCAGCGCGAGCCAATAGCTGACGAGCACGGCTGTCACTCTCTATATGTTCAGCTTTAAGAATACGTTCAAGCTGATCGCTTATTTGACCAATATCCAGCGATTTGAGATGGAACTGCAAGCAACGGGAAAGAATAGTCACTGGCAATTTTTGCGGATCAGTCGTTGCCAGTAGAAATTTCACATGCTCAGGCGGCTCTTCCAACGTTTTCAATAACGCATTGAAGCTGTGGCGGGAAAGCATATGCACTTCATCAATCAGGTAGACTTTAAAACGCCCACGAGCCGGAGCATATTGCACGTTATCTAGCAATTCACGCGTGTCTTCGACTTTGGTACGGGAAGCCGCATCAATTTCAATTAAATCGACAAATCGCCCCTGTTCAATCTCAAGGCAATTAACACATTTACCACAAGGCTCATCAGTAATACCTGTTTCACAATTTAGCCCTTTGGCAAACAAACGGGCGATCGTTGTTTTCCCGACACCTCTCGTGCCAGAAAATAAGTAGGCGTGATGAAGCCGACCGTGGGCAAGACCATTAGCCAACGCAGTCAGGATATATTCCTGACCAATGACATCAGAAAATATTTGTGGGCGCCACTTACGGGCAAGTACCTGATAGCTCATTGATACCGGGAAAATCGAATACAGTTGGGTACCATGCTAACACAGCCTCACTACAGACAGCGAGGCCGATATGTTAGTAATACGAAAATAAGTAGATTAATGATCTGGGAATTCAAGTAGAGTAAAACTACTTACACCTTGTTTTTGCAGACGCTCAGCACCGCCTAAACCAAGCAAACCAATAATAAAGGCCGCTTCAAAAACTTCACCGCCTAAGCGACGGATTAAACGAACAGTGGCTTCAACCGTTCCCCCCGTTGCCAGCAAATCATCAATAACCAACACCTTATCGTTTTCTTTTACGCTATCTTTATGCATTTCCAACTTATCAGCGCCATACTCTAGATCGTACGTTTCACTCAATGTTTCCCGAGGTAGTTTGCCCGCTTTACGAACAGGAACAAAACCAACACCAAGACGTAACGCAACCGGAGCGCCAAACAGAAAACCGCGAGCTTCTGTGCCAACAACTTTTGTAATGCCTTTGTCCTGATATCGCGCTACCAGAAGATCAATTGTCATTTGGTAGGCAAGAGGGTTATCCAATAAAGTAGTAATATCACGAAAAAGAATCCCTGGTTTCGGGTAATCAGGAATCGTTTCAATGCTGTCTTTAATAAATTGCAGTTGCTGCGCGTTTGCGGTCATAATCGGGCCAATGATGAGTAGAACACGGAGGTTCTAAAATCTATGTAAACTGATAGAAAAAAGCAACTGATGAACACGCATCAGCCTACTTTTTGTCGTCCCAGATTAATTCTGCTTCGCAAGACATAACCATTTTAGGGTATAAATGAATACACAGCCGTTATTAAATTTACTCGAAAAACAGGTCGATATACTGGCAGAAGAGATAGCACCATTAGCTGACACGCCATTCTCTACTGCCCGGTTTGATCAGGCTTTATTTAACCGACATAGCGATAAACTCCGAGGCTATCTACAAGAAGTCAGGCACAACATGGAACAACTCAAAGAGTGTGTTCAGGATCACCGAACCGAACAGGTCGCATTTCTAACTGAACGCCTAGTTGCCCAAATAGAGGCATTAAAGCGTGAATTGTCCACCCAATCATTGAGAAAAAAAGAGAGCCGATTTGAACATAAACAACAAGCTACTGACCTGTATCACAAACTGGCTGAACATCAGGATTATGAACGCCGTCTACTCGCAATGATCAATGATAGAGAGCTAAAATTGAATCAACAAACTACACTTAGTCATCAACAAAAAATACAGAAAGAAATCGCGGCATTAGCCGGAAGGCTAGCACGTTGCCGTCAATCTCTGATGCGAATTGAAAAATCAATCGAATACAAAGAGAACATGGACTAACGATTCAGATGAGGAATGTTTTATGTCCGTCGAACATGCACCACCCGAAGTTCAACTTGCTGTTGATCTGATCTATTTACTGGAATGCAATGAAATCACTCCTGAAATCGCCCTCGCCGCACTGGAAATAGTCAAACACGACTATCAAGCAAAATTAGCGAAGCAATCACCGTCGACAAAGGAGTATTGAGCCATTTACTTCAACACCTTAATAGATACCCTGATCGATACTATAAGAGATTCACATTTGTCTTAAGTATGTGGTCATACATTCATATCAATATCAGCCTTTGCAAAATTTCAAACGGCTTTATATCGTCACTCGCTCTTTCCGCTATTTCGTTTAAGAAACGTTGAAGAATAATCATCCGCAGCAATTCGAGTGCAAAGCGGTTCCCATTCACAACCTACACAAGCGGCTCTTATGATCCCGCGATTAAAAGCCCATCGAGCCCGTTCTAAATAGGTTTCATCAAGCCTCAACGTATAACCTACCTCAACTGATCGGCCCATAAGAGAACCAATGGCTTCCAAAGCTCGACCATCCCGGACAATAACACTCTCGCCAAAACAATGAGGTTTGTCTTCTCCAAGCAAAGGAATACATATGTCATCCGGCCCTGCCACAATCAGAATATCTTCATCCCGAATTCGAGGAATAATCCTATTATAATTTTCAACAAAATCAGGGGAATATCCGTTGCCAGCGTAGGTAAGAATACACAAAAGGTGATGACCTCTCAGAGATATTGTCATTATTGCGCTCCAGAATGTGATCAGATGTTGCATTTTTATACAACCAATGCTATATGATTAATACTGACCATCAATAGATCAGTTTTTCTAATATAAAGAAAATCGGCTAGGAATCGACTACTATGTCGTCACGGTGGGTATCAAACGAGCTTGTCAAATTATCATCAGAAAGCTTGCAGGCAATCATAGATAACAAGATTCCAGCAGCGATGATAGATGATTTTGCAACTCAAGAAGAAGCAGAACAGCTTTCGTCTGCAATACTGAGCATGAAGGCAAAGCCATATGAGTTTGGAAGGCCGGGGTCTTATTTAGGAAATCCACTCGCTCATTACCGTAATCGACCAAAAGAGCAATATTTCGCTCAAGTTAGCGTAGCTGAACAAGATCTCACCCAAATTATCAATCAAGCTTTTGATCCAGTTGCTCGGTTCATACGATATATCAATCACGATACAAATTTCAGCATTTCGGTCGCTGAAGAACCGGGATTTGGCCCCTATTTTGCCGGTATCGTCCGGATTATCTCCGGTGGTTCGGATCTACATGTGGACTACGCACCTACTTTTGCGAAAGGAAATTTAGTCGTCGGAGATATATCGACTCAACTTGCCTGGAACCTCTATATTTTATCTCCCTCTCAGGGAGGAGAAACCGTGATCTATAACCAACCATTCAAGAGTACTGTCGTTGATAAAACGTACAAACCGTATGATCGTGCTTTATTGGTTGATTGTGAGTCTTTCACTTTCCGACCTCAAGTTGGCTCTGTCGTCATTTTCAACACCAGTAACCCTCATATTATCCTGCCTGCAAGCAGCAATCGCATTGCAACAGGCTCCTTCATCGGTGTATTAAATGAGAAAAAGTTGATTTTATGGTCGTAATAGTATTTCAGTAAGATATCTGGAAGTTGAACATTAAGAGCACTTTTTCCTACCCTACCGCTATTTTATATGTTGTAACAATTATCACGAGGGAAATGTCGTGATATGCAGAAAAACTACAATTAACTGACATTATATCTTTAAGTTACCGTTGAAGGTTATCGTCCAATCGTCTGGTCCATAATAAGCACAATGATGACACTTAAGAACGCGGTTCAAGAGTAGGGTAAGCCCGACGGACCGTCTTCGCAATCAAAATAACCAGTACGATTTTGATAATATCTCCCGGTATGAACCCAATTGAACCTACGGCTGCTTGCCGAATGCTGATATTAGCAAATAAGGCAATCCACGGGATACCGATGACATAAACAACCATAATGCCGCCAAAGACAAGAAATACAGCTTCTTTAAAGGTATTCAGTTTTGCAAGATTCTTCTCATACAAATAGCCGATGACAAAAGCGGCAATCGGCCATGACAAAATAAAACCACCACTTGGACTGAGAAATACACTCAATCCTCCCCTCCCTCCAGACATTACCGGTAATCCAACGGAAACAAACACACAAAAGAGCAACAGTGCTAATCCACCCCGTTTCGCACCAATGATGGCACCAGCAAGCATTGCTCCCATTGACTGCGCTGTTATCGGAACGCCCACAACGGGAAGTGTCAGTGGCGGAAATAAACCCAGTGCTACGGTTAGAGAGGCAAATAGTGCTATATAAACAATATCTTTGGTAGACATTTAATCCCCCTTTCTTTTCGATAAAGCCACAACCCCTGCTTTACTTGCTGCTTGATTTATTTCTGTCAAATCCTGGATCATAGGACCGAGCTTCAATAGCAGCAGAAATATCGTCTGCCATTTTGAGCATTCGCACAATAACAGGAACTGCAATTGCAATGACACTCTTATCGAGACCTCTTGCTTTCTGCGCCTCCCGTACTTCTTCTGTAATTGACGCCAGAACAGGGATAAACCGCAAAGCAAGCGATAGAGCCAAACTCACTTTTCCAGGATTGATGCCAAGATAGTACAACCACCCAAGGCCCTTTTCCAAGGCGTCGATCATATCAGAAGAGCGAGTAGTAAGAGTGACAAGTGAGGCCAGCAATAAAAGTGAGACAAGACGAACTACCACAAGTACACCTGCGGTCCAGTGGTGTAGAAGCAATTGGACTATAAAAATAAGTACGAAGATCCATAGCGCTGACCGTAATTGCATCCAAGCAGTTTTTAATGAGATTCTGGCTAATAAGTATAAAAGTACTATGCACGCCAACGCTGCAACAGAGAGATCGATACGTGGAATAACGAAAAGTAATGTTCCCAGAATGACCAAAGCAATAATTTTAAGCCCCGGGCTAATTCTATGTACAAATGATGAACCAGGGTCATACCCAGACAGGCTCATAACATCATCCTTACGTATTCAGGAATAGCAATAGAGGGTATGTCATCAACAACAACGCGACCATCATCAAAAACCAGAACACGATCAAATCCCGCCAAAAAATCAAGGTCATGAGAAACTACAATCACAGTTTGAGATAAGTTATCGATTGCTTCAGCAACACGGCGCTTGTTTCGTAAATCCAACAAGGTTGTAGGCTCATCGAAAATAATGTAATCGGGCTCCATCACAAGGACACCAGAAATCGCAAGGAGTTGTTTCTGACCACCACTTAAAAGATGGGCAGGATGCTCCCTAAATTGAAGTAAATCATACCGAGAAAGAGCTTCCTGCGTTCTTTGCCGAATCTTGTCCTTGGTAAAACCGAGATTTTTCATTCCAAAGGCCAAATCCTCCTCAACGACTGGAAAAACGATCTGATTGTCAGGATTCTGGAATACGAAACCAACCTTACGTCGGATCGCCTTACCCTCTGTTCTGGTGTTCAAACCATCCACCAAAACATCACCACTTTTCGGTACCAATAATCCATTAAGAAGACGTGCAAATGTACTTTTGCCACAACCGTTACTACCTATGATGGCAATCCGTTTTTCCTTAAGCTGCAAATTTAACTCTTTCAATATTACTCGCTCGCCATAGGCATGCGTCACATTTCGTACTTCCAACATAGATGGTTATCTCTTAACATTGCAGCCAGCAACTTAACACTACTCCTACTTAGCACTGTGTCTGCCTACAGAATCCGTAGGGAAAATTCAATCAATATACTGATTTCAGCGTTATCAACCAGTTCCAACTTGCTGATATCACAAGCTCCTGTTCCACCCTTCTAAATTTAATCAGTACATTTTATACAGTCAGAATCTTAAAAATTTACCTTAAGTTATAGCTTTTCTTTGACCTCTTCCCTAACAAAACCGGCAACAGCATCTGATATTAGAAATATTTTCAACTTAGTTTCTCTGTCTCATCTCTTATATAGCAGCAGATAAATAAAGAGCATAAGATAATGATTTTTTGCCATTAGCCACATTGTTAGCAATTACCAAAATAGAATTCACCTCTATTATTCTGGTTCTTCATTTTTCAGCAACTTTCATATGCTCACTATATTTAAGCATATCGATAAAACTATCTACTAACGACTCCGCTTCTTTCTGAATATCAAAACTATCTGGCGCAAATAACCAGTTTTCCAGCAAGCCCGTTATCAATCCTCTTAACATGATAGCCGCTCGCCGCAGATGAAGATTATAAGGAAGCTGGCCTGATGCAATACAACTAGAAAGAGACTCTTCAATACGAACATAGTCTGCAACACACAGCTCCTGACGGACTTCCACCAAGGCAGACATTTCACCAACAAACTCACATTTGTGGAAAAAAATCTCCATTAATAGCCGGTTTTTCGGATCGTCAATGACCGACGTCAGGATATGGATGATTAAAGTTCTTAAAATCAGGAGTGGATTATTAGGATATTTTGCTTGATACTCTTTTTCTAATTCGTCAATCTTAGAATCTGTTATTCTACAGGCTTCGGAAAACAGGTCTACTTTATTTTTAAAGTGCCAGTAAATTGCCCCTCGGGTTACGCCGGCCGTTGTGGCAATATCTGTCAGTGAAGTAGCAGAGACACCGCGCTCAGAAAACTCTTTTATAGCTGCGTCTATAATCTGTTGCCGGGTCTCCTCAGCCTGTTGTTTAGTTTTTCGTGCCATACACTCTAATTTTAACCTAAAATGGATTTACATACATTCACGTATGTTTGTATTATAGCATGCTGTTATTAATGGAGTAATGGTTTTACGGATTGAAGGGTCAACATCTAAAAATATTGAGGTTTACTTATGCGAATAAACAGGGGAGTTTTGCCTCTGGCTACAATACTGGTATTCTCAGGCAGCTTAGCTCTTTCAGGATGTAACGACAAAGACTCTCAGCAAGCTGCTGGGAATCAACAGGCTCCTGAAGTCGGTATCGTGACGCTGAAAAATGAACCTCTGATGGTCACGACAGAACTTCCAGGCCGAACGTCAGCCTTCCGCATTGCAGAAGTTCGTCCACAAGTAAGTGGTATAATTCTGAAACGAAATTATAAAGAAGGTAGCGATGTAAAAGCAGGCACATCTTTATATCAGATAGATCCAGCAACTTACCAGGCTACCTATGACAGTGCTAAAGCTGATTTGGCAAAAGCTCAAGCTAATGCAGAGATCACACGCTTGACAGTGAACCGATATAAGTCACTGTTAGGTACAAACTATGTTAGTCAACAGGAATTTGATAAAGCCAGCGCTGACTATGCTGAAGCGAACGCTATAGTACAGGCAGCAAAAGCGGCTGTAGAGACTGCCCGTATCAATTTGGCATATACCAAAGTTACAGCGCCGATTAGTGGTCGTTCCGGCAAATCGACTATAACTGAAGGCGCTCTTGTTTCTGTTGGTCAACCAACAGCACTGACAACTGTTCAACAACTAGATCCAATTTATGTGGATGTCACTCAGTCAAGTGATGATTATCTGCGCCTTAAAAGTGAAATCGCCAAAGGTGTTGTGCAGAAAGGGGACAGTAAGGCTAAAGTTCACCTGATCATGGAGAATGGTAAAAATTACAGTGAAACAGGCTATTTGGAATTCTCTGATATCGCTGTAGATGAAACAACGGGCTCTATCACTATCCGTGCAATATTCCCTAATCCAAATGAAGAGTTACTGCCAGGCATGTTTGTTCGAGCAAAACTGGAAGAGGGTATTCGCCGGGATTCAATACTCGTTCCTCAACAAGGAGTTACCCGTACACCTCGTGGTGAAGCTACTGTCATGGTGGTTGGTGCAGACGAAAAAGTCGAACCACGCGTTATCACCGCTAACCAAGCTATTGGTGATAAATGGCTAGTAACTTCCGGTCTGAAAGCAGGTGATCGGGTCATTGTTACTGGTTTGCAAAAAATTAAACCCGGCATCCCGGTTAAAGCAGCAGAAGTAGACTTAAATGCAAAATCTGCTGCGAACCAAACTGAACCTGCGAAAAAGTCTTAATTTAGGAGTCGGTGATTCATGCCTAAGTTTTTTATAGATCGGCCAATCTTTGCATGGGTAATCGCAATTATCACCATGCTGGCTGGGCTGCTGGCAATTATGAAATTACCCGTGGCGCAATACCCTACTATCGCACCACCGGCGATTTCTATCGCTGCAACTTATCCCGGCGCAGATGCCACCACTGTACAAAACACAGTTACTCAGGTTATCGAACAGAACATGAATGGTATCGACAACCTGGTTTATATGTCTTCCGACAGTGATTCTGCTGGAAACATGAATATCACACTAACCTTTGAAGCAGGTACTAACCCCGACATTGCACAGGTACAGGTGCAAAACAAGCTGCAACTCGCTATGCCTCTGTTACCACAAGAAGTACAACAGCAAGGGATACGTGTAGATAAGTCCACAACCTCTTTCCTAATGGTTGCCGGATTCATCTCTGAAGATGGTTCCATGTCACAGGACGATATCTCTGATTATGTTGGTGCAACTGTCAAGGACCCTTTAAGTCGCGTAACCGGTGTAGGTGACACAATGCTTTTCGGTAACCAGTATGCCATGCGTATCTGGTTAAATCCTGACAAGCTCGTTAACTACAAAATGACGACTTTAGATGTAATAAATGCAATCAAAGCGCAAAATAACCAAATAGCCGCCGGTCAATTAGGGGGAACTCCTCCCGTTCCAGGTCAACGCCTGAATGCTTCGATCATTGCTCAAACACGTCTAACCTCACCAGAAGAGTTCAGTAATATTCTCCTGCGCGTCAATACTGACGGTTCTCAAGTCCGTCTGAAAGATGTAGCAAACGTGGAACTAGGTGCAGAAAGCTACAACATCATTGCCCGCTATAACGGTAAACCTGCTGCGGGTATCGGTGTCAAACTAGCGACAGGCGCTAACGCTTTGGATACATCCAAAGCAGTAAAAGAAGCACTAAAAAATATGGAACCTTTCTTCCCTCACGGGCTGAAAATTGTCTATCCATATGACACCACACCATTCGTTAAAATCTCTATTAACGAAGTGGTAAAAACACTGGTTGAAGCAATTATGCTAGTGTTCGTGGTAATGTACCTATTTCTCCAAAATTTCCGCGCAACACTCATTCCAACCATTGCGGTTCCAGTCGTACTCTTAGGAACATTTGCGATACTCGCTACATTTGGCTATTCAATAAATACATTAACCATGTTTGCTATGGTTCTTGCCATTGGCTTACTGGTAGATGATGCCATTGTTGTTGTAGAAAACGTTGAACGTGTTATGCAGGAAGAAGGTCTATCGCCAAAAGAAGCAACCAGGAAATCAATGGGACAAATCCAAAGCGCCTTGGTTGGTATTGCAATGGTGCTGTCTGCTGTATTTATCCCAATGGCCTTCTTCGGCGGTTCAACCGGTGCAATTTATCGTCAATTCTCGATTACTATCGTATCTGCAATGGTACTCTCTGTGCTGGTAGCCTTAATCCTGACACCAGCTCTATGTGCCACTATGTTGAAACCCATTGCCAAAGGTAGCCACGGTAAGCAGACCGGCGTCTTTGGCTGGTTCAACCGAATATTTGACAAAAGTACCCACCACTATACTGACAGTGTTGGTCGTATTCTACGCAATACAGGCCGTTATCTGGTAATTTATGTATTCCTGGTGGCTGGTATGGCCGTCATGTTCACACGTTTACCATCTTCCTTTCTTCCTGAAGAAGATCAGGGAGTTTTGCTGACAATGGTTCAATTACCTGCGGGGGCGACACAGGAACAAACAGAGAAAGTTCTGGATAAAATAAGCGATTACTTCAATACAGAAGAAAAAGATCGTGTGGTTTCTGTATTTACCGTCAGCGGCTTTGGTTTTAGTGGTCAAGGGCAAAACACTGGGTTGGGCTTTATAAGCCTGAAAGACTGGAGTGAACGCCCTGGCGCTGAAAACAAAGTACCTGCTATTGTTGCCAGGGCTAGCGCTCACTTCCAGCAAATCAAAGAAGGTATGGTTTTTGCGTTTAACATCCCGGCAATTGTAGAGTTAGGTTCAGCAACCGGCTTTGATTTTGAATTAATTGATAAAGCAAACCTTGGACATGACAAACTGACAGAAGCTCGTAACCAATTACTTGGCATGATACAACAGCATCCAGATATGTTAGTAGGTGTTCGTCCTAATGGTCAGGAAGATACTCCTCAATATCGGCTCAGAATTGATCAGGAAAAAGCTGAAGCTCTGGGTGTTTCCATTGCTGATATTAACTCAACACTCAGCACGATGTTTGGTAGTAACTATGTGAACGACTTTATTGATCGCGGTCGCGTCAAAAAAGTTTACGTTCAGTCGGAAGCACCTTATCGTATGTTGCCAAGTGATATCTACAAGCTGTATGTCCGTAACAAACAAGGTGAAATGGTTCCATTTTCTGCCTTTATAGATACATCCAAAGAACCCTGGACCTACGGCTCACCACGTCTGGAACGTTACAACGGTTTACCATCAATGGAAATTCTGGGTGAAGCAGCTCCAGGTAAAAGTACCGGCGATGCAATGGCCCTGATGGAAGAGCTGGCATCCAAGCTACCGAATGGGATCGGTTTCGATTGGACAGGTATGTCCTATCAAGAACGCCTATCCGGTAATCAGGCTCCAGCTCTGTATGCATTATCGTTGATAGTGGTATTCCTCTGTCTGGCAGCACTATATGAAAGCTGGTCAATTCCATTCTCAGTTATGTTAGTAGTACCATTGGGTATTGTTGGGGCCTTGTTGGCAACAACATTCCGCGGTTTGGATAACGATGTTTATTTTAAAGTTGGCTTATTAACCACTATCGGGTTGTCGGCGAAGAACGCGATACTCATCGTTGAATTCGCTAAGGATCTGATGGAAAAAGAAGGCAAGGGGTTGATAGAAGCTACGCTAGATGCGGTAAGAATGCGTCTTCGCCCAATCCTAATGACATCACTAGCATTTATGTTAGGTGTTATTCCCCTAGTACTGAGTAATGGTGCAGGTTCTGGCTCTCAAAACGCGGTGGGTACTGGGGTATTAGGCGGAATGATTGCCGCAACCTCGCTAGCAATCTTTTTCGTGCCAGTATTCTTTGTGGTTATAAGACGACGTTTCAGTAAGAAAGCGGAGGAGATTGAACCTGCGTCAGAATCTCATTAATGCTACCAACAATAACCAGAAGGCCGTCAGATCGGCCTTCTTAATATAATAGTTGCTTCCACCTGGCAAGATTCTGATCATTAACCTATCCGCTTAATCTTTAAGTAATTTTGTTTAAATTTAATTATGATCACCACTTATGAGTATAAAATAGCTTTAAAAATCCAAGCATTAGTGACTTTAATAAAATTAATATGAAAGTTGTCGGACAAAAATTACTTTATCTTTTTTTACACTAAATGACAAAAAACAATACCAGCACATAGTGACTTATGTAATAATGATGTTATATTCATTGATTATTGTAGCCATCAGGCTATAATCTGCCGTTACTGGTATCTGAGAGTAATACTGTTTTATATAAACCTACATATTAACTCACACATACTAGCCGATATTTATAGTTTATTGAGTTAAGGTATGAATTTTTGTTAAGAGCTGATCCTGATTTACTAGAAGAAAATCAGAGCTATCTGTAAAAAAGATAAATAATCCCAAAGAACGATTATAGATACATAATAATAATCTCTCGAAAAAAATTTTATAATACGTGTATATGCTTAGTGTTTAACTCAAAAAATTAAGTAATGGCATATACTGGAAGATCAACATAGCATGGATGAATATTCACTCAAGATGACATAATATTGATGAATTAAAATGCTTATGTGAGAATCTAAGGCAAGAGGTACGTCTAGTACAAAGTACACAGAGATGAGACTGGTTGTGAAAATAATTTTTACATCTCAGAATAATTTAGAGCTAAACAAATAGAACGAATACATATCAACTTTCGTTTAGTACTTTAAAATAAAATATTCTGATGATTTCAACCTTCTCTCTTGAATTGATAAATGTATTGATAATACATATACTTACAAATCTCTTGGAAACAAATTAAGATTAGCGTTTCCAGACTTGTGGAATGGTAAAAACTAATGAACGCTCAATCAGCGTCCTGTTACAGGATTTAAGTTGTTCCTTGAGCAAAATTTGATTGAATATTTCCCTCAATAATTTTTTATATATGTTAAATAAGAAAGGCGATTATGACTAAAACTGATTATCTGATGCGTTTAAGAAAATGCACCACGATTGATACACTAGAACGTGTGATTGAAAAGAACAAATATGAACTTTCAGGAGATGAACTTGAACTATTCTACTCTGCTGCGGATCACCGCCTAGCTGAGCTGACCATGAATAAACTGTATGATAGAATTCCACCTTCAGTATGGAAATACGTTCGCTAAACTAAAATAGTCTTTATCAGATAGAAAGTGATCCGAGCCGGTAAAGTGCTATCGGCTTATTTAGATCATCTATGTATTTAGGTTATCAATGAAAATTGGCGAGGGCTCTGCCAGCGACATCCCGGCACACACATCCCCTGCTATGGCTGCTTCCTTCCGGACCTGACCAAGTTAACAAGTTAGCGTTGCGGGAGAACCAACAGAGCCCCCATTGTGACGTGTTGCTTTAACTTCAAAGCGGCGCCATTATCATTCATACCTACTCAAATAGCAAGACAAGCAGGCCCGAATGCTGATTTATTGCACATTACAAGTGAATACAATTAAGGAAATGTATTATCTAACGGCTTTCAACGTAATTTCGATATTTTTAGTCTTCCCATTATTAATCACTTCATACGCTGTATCTGTAACAAACATCAATCGACTATGCAGCGAAACAGAAGCACTGACAACAATGCGTGCACCCGGCTTAATTTTGTCTGATTGATAAGGCAAAACAAAATGGAAAGGCGATTGTTTCCCTCCTAAACGCTCAACCTTCTGAGACAGAGTAACTGAAGGTGCATCAAGCAAAGATACATCAGATAAAGCCACTGTCAGAACAGCATCTGCTGGCAATGCTATACGCTGTAGTATATTAATATTGCCTTCAACAAAAGAACGTTTCATTGGATTTTCAATCTTTTCCACCTGAGTATCTACTACCTCAGCACCTTGAGCATTACACCCAACCAAAGCAACCGCTAGTAGTACACCAACGGGGAGTTGCCATAACTTCATATACATTCCTCCATTATTAACTAACCTCTACCCGTTATCTTTCAAGTTGCCTCTTTGTTGGCTGCGTTCACTCACCCCGGCCACATAGTTACCTATGCTCCCGGGGATTCGCTCCCTTGCCGTCGCGATGCATCTTGAAATCCATAGGGTATATATTAAACATTAAAATAAATTGAAATATCAAATCATTAAATCTAAACCATCTGGATTATAGATTAAAAAATTGAATATCAGACACCAACAAATCTCATATTCTTTATTGCACTACTGTCAGGACTTAAAACATTTACAATTTAGTTATTTATTAATCATATATTAATGAGACAATAATTATCCCTTGTACTCTCTATAACCTAATAGAAAACAAAGGCATATTATGAGCAAGTCATTACAGAATCTGATAAATTTGATGAAATTGGAAAAAATTGAGGAAGGTATTTACCGAGGGCAAAGTAAAGATCTCGGTTTTCCTCAGGTTTTCGGGGGGCAAGTGATTGGTCAGGCACTGTATGCAGCCAAACAAACCGTTGTCGATGACCGGATGGGCAACTCTTTCCATAGCTATTTCTTACGCCCCGGAGACAGCCACAAACCTATCGTCTATGATGTTGAAATTCTACGTGATGGGGGAAGTTTTAGTGCCCGGAGAGTCAGTGCCATTCAAAATGGCAAACCTATCTTTTATATGACTGCCTCATTTCAAAGTCACGAAGAAGGTTTTGAACATCAGAATATGATGCCGGATATACCATATCCAGAAGAACTTATCCCTCAGAACGAAATCGTGAAAAAGATGTCGCATCTGCTGCCACAGAAGATGCAGAATATTCTTCTCTTTCCCTGCCCGCTAGAAATGAGGCCCGTAAAATATCACAGTCCATTTAATTGCCCACCAGAAGAACCTATACGCTATGTTTGGTTCCGCAGTAATGGCAATATGCCTGATGACCCTTTTATTCATCAATATCTACTTGGCTATGCCTCCGATTTTAACTTTCTGCCAACAGCATTACAGCCACATGGTGTCGGGTTCCTTGAGAAAAATATTCAGATAGCAACAATTGACCATTCTATGTGGTTTCACCGCCCGTTTAAACTAGACGACTGGCTACTATATGCTATAGATAGTCCATCAGCTTCCGGTGCCCGTGGTTTTGTTCGGGGACAAATTTATAATCGTGAAGGGGTACTTGTTGCTTCCACTGTACAGGAAGGTCTGATTAGGAAACGCAACAGATAAATGAATAAGGCAGCAAATTAAGAAACCAGCATTGTATTTTATGGTCTTATTGCTGCCTTTTAATATTACAACTTAATTATAAGCACTCTCTCCATGAGAATTAATATCCAACCCTTCCCTTTCAACTTCAACTGTAACCCGCAGCCCTACCAACAGCTCTGCTATTTTAAAAGCAACAAAGGCAACAATGACTGACCAAACCACACAAACCAGTATACTAAAAGCCTGGATACCAACTTGCTCCAACATGGTTATACCCTCTGCATGCCCGGTTCCTCCCAAAGATTTAGCCGTAAAAACCCCAGTCAGGAGGCAACCCACGATCCCACATACGCCGTGTATACCAAATACATCACATACATCGTCAACGCGTAACCATCGTTTTAAAGCCACCACCCCCCAAAGTCCGGTAAAACCCGCGATCAGACCAATGATTAATGCACCACCAACACCCACCATTCCAGCAGCAGGTGTAATACCAACCAGTCCAGCAATACAGCCTGAACATGCTCCTAGAAGAGACGGCTTATTACGGAAAAACCATTCTGCAAAAACCCATGACAGAATAGCGGCAGCAGTCGCCACAATGGTATTTAAAAATGCCAGAGCAGCTATCTCATTAGCAGCATTAGCAGAACCCGCATTAAAACCGAACCAACCAATATAGAGCACAGCAGTACCAGTGAAAACCATCGGTAAATTATGTGGTTTAAATGCTTCTTTCCCAAAACCAGTGCGTTTTCCCAGCAAGTAAGCACCAACTAATCCAGCTACAGCAGCGTTAACATGAACAACTGTACCACCCGCAAAATCCAATGCTCCATCCTGTGAAAGTACACCACCGCCCCAAACCATATGCGCCATAGGCAGGTAAGAAAATGTCAACCACAGCACACTAAAAATTAACAAAGCCGAAAAGCGAATACGCTCCCCTAATGCACCAACAATCAAAGCAACAGTGATACAAGCGAAAGAACCCTGAAATGCCACATGAATTAGCTGATAAAAACTGCCACTTAAGTCAGTGAATGCCAAATTCTTTAGCATCATTTGACTAAAACCACCGAGAAAACCATTCCCTGGTTCAAAAGCCAAGCTGTAACCGTAAATCACCCACAACACACATACTAAAGCAAAGCTCACCATAACCTGAGCCATGAGCGATAAAACGTTTTTACTCCGTAACAATCCACCATAAAACAGAGCAATTCCCGGAATGGTCATAAACAGAACAAGGACTGTACAAATCATCATAAAAGCATTATCAGCTTTGTCAGCAACGCCTTCCGCAGCCTGAGATAATGATGGTACACAACTGGCCACAATACCGGCAGCCACTGAGAATTGTCTTTTCACATCTATCTTCTCTATCAGTGAGTTACAGTGCCGCATCGTTAGTTTCTCCTGTTCTAATACGAATAGCCTGTTGTAATTCAACGACAAAGATTTTACCGTCGCCAACTTTTCCAGTGAAAGCTGATTGCTGAATAGCATGAATTACCTCCTCAACTAATTCATCTGCTACAGCAATATCTATCTTTATTTTAGGTAAAAAATTGACACTATATTCAGCTCCACGGTAAAGCTCCGCATGCCCTTTCTGACGCCCAAATCCTTTTACCTCTGTTATGGTCAACCCCTGAACACCAAGATTAGAGAGAACTTCCCGAATATCCTCTAATTTGAATGGTTTTATAATTGTCGTAATGAGCTTCATATATCCCCTTTCCATCCGGCTATTATGTTTGCAATAAGGAAATAGCAAAGGGTGTGCCAGAAACTAAAAGAATATAAAAATCAAATAATAATAAAGAAAATAAAAATTCTGGAGAAGTAAGAAGGAGGGAGAGTAGCGGATATACTCTCCCAGAGTGCACCTAATCAGTGCAAGCCTGATTAAATTAGTACCTCTTTTTCAGAGATTGTGCCACATTCATTTAGTGTCTCACCGACTTGTTGCAATTGATACATCTGATAATAACGTCCACACCTCGCCAATAATTGCTGATGGCATCCCTGTTCAACAACTGCACCACGATGTAGCACCAGAATGGTATCAGCTTCCACAATAGTAGACAGGCGGTGAGCAATCACGATCAACGTCGTTTGCTGACGAATCAACCTCAAAGCCTGTTGTACCGTCTGTTCTGTACTAGAATCAATGTTTGCAGTCGCTTCATCAAGGATCAAAATTTGTGGCGTTTGCACTAACACTCTCGCCATAGCAAGCAACTGTTTTTGACCAGCCGACAACGTATTACCCTGCTCTCCCAAAATAGTATGAAGTCCATTAGGTAATGTACGTACTAACTCAGCTAATTGCACGGTTTCCAATACCTGCCAAACTTTCTCTTCTGAGATATTCCGGCCAAGCGTAATATTATCAAAAAAAGAATCAGCAAGAACGACCGGGTCCTGCTGAACCATCGCTATACCATTGCGTAGTACCGAATGAGACAGGGATGATACAGGCCGACCATCGAGGTAAATTTCCCCTTTCTGCCACGGATAATATCCCATCAGTAAATTTGCCAACGTACTTTTACCACTACCGGTATGACCAACCAAAGCAACAAAACCATGAGCCGGAACCTGTAAATTGATGTCTTGTAAAACTACTTTGTCATCCCGATAAGAAAAGCTAACATTTTCTATATCAATTCGACCGCTAGACAGTGGCTGATTATCCATGCCATAGCCTTGTTGAGGACTATCCATTAATTCAAATATTCTCTCACCAGCAACCACAGCCTGCTGCAAGATAGATTGCTGGGAGGTCAACTCAATGAGTGGTTCATTCAACCGTGCCAAGTAATCGATAAAGGCATACAACACCCCAACACTAATTACGCCGATTCCATTAAAACCAAATAGCATGATAAGGCCACACAGTACCATAGCTGACACAAAATTCAGTAATGGTCGTAATAAAAGCCCGTCTAACCGTAGTGCCTGCATTCTTGCTTGATAATGAGCAAGATTAGTTGCCAGCATTCGTTCACCAAAACGGGCCTGCTGCCGGAATTGTTGGATGACACTCATTCCATTGATAATCTCGTTAAAATTATCATTAACGTCAGCTAAATAACTACGTACCTGTCGGACAATTGGTGTACTTAGATACTGATATATCGCCATAACAATTAATACGATAGGAAAAATAAGAATTGCAATCAATGCCATACGCCATTCCAGTACAAACATGGCAATCAACATAGCGCTAATTAATGCTATACCACGGAATATCGTAGGGACCACATTGACATAAAGATCTAGAACAGCCTCTGTATCATTCGTTACACGAGAAATTAATTGCCCTACTGGTTGATTATCAAAAGCACTCAAAGGCTGACGCAATGCCGCATTCATCACATCAGTACGAAGTTGACGAACAACATCAACTGATATTTGATTGAACAATAAAGCCTGGAAATAGTGTAATACAGCGGTGATCAGTTGCAGAGCAATAAAGGCTACAGCCAAGCCAATAACCAATCCAATGGGCATATTACCTGTTGCAACCATATTATCGATAAAATAACAAATTAGAACAGGACCACTTACCTCCGCAATTGCAGCCACCCACAACATAAGTACCGCCAGCACCAGCAGCTTACGATAATCTTTCCCATAAACCAGCAAACGTTTCAGAGACGGCCACAATTGACGAACCTTAGTCATCTCTATCTCCTTCATACGATTCCATCCTCACTATCCAGTGCTGCTTCAATCTGCTGATAATGATACATATCACGATACCATCCTGGTTGCTCCACCAGTTGCTGATGCTGTCCCTGCTGTATAATCGAACCTTGCTGCATCACCAAAATATTATCAGCATCAGTTAATGCCGACAGACGATGGGCACTAATAATGACAGTACGTTGTTGTCTCCATTGCCTTAAGTTTTGCAAAATACTGTATTCAGTTTGCCCATCAACCGCAGATAAGGCATCATCCAAAATCAAAATCTCTGTATCTAAGAGTAATGCTCTCGCAATAGAGATACGCTGCTTCTGCCCACCAGAAAGCATCACACCACGCTCCCCCACCTCCGTTTGATACCCTTCCGGTAAACGAAGAATATCTTCATGAACACAGGCAAAACGAGCAACTTCTTCAATTTGCTCCTGTGTAGCATCCGGACGTCCCAAAGCAATATTACTGGCAACGGTATCTGAAAACAGAAAAGGTGTTTGATTGACAACGGCAAAACGAGCCCGCCATTCATCCAACTGGATATCTGCAATTTTTATCGACTGGAAAAGAATTTCTCCCTCAGTTACATCAAACTGTCTCTGCATCAGAGCAAGCAGGGTACTCTTACCTGAACCTGTTAGACCACAGATCCCTAGTAACTGCCCAGGAGATAACCTGAAATTAATTTGATTCAGAACACTTTTATTACTTTGAGGATAATTAAAAGATTTAATATCCACATTCAGGATACTACGCTCAGGTGATAAATGACGGAGACCATTTTTAATGACAGGAGGTTCTTGTAATAAACTACGGATACGGCTATATGCAGCACCTCCCCGTTCAACAATATTAAACATCCATGCTAGCGCCAACATTGGCCAAATCATCAAACCAAGGTACATTACGAAGCTAGTAAGTTCACCCAGTGTTAATCCCCCATTCAACACCATCCAACTACCCCCTCCGACAGCCAACAAATCTGATATACCGATTGCAATAACAATTGTCGGATCAAACCGGGCATCTACTCTGGCAACATACATATTCTTACGGCTAGCCTCTACTGCAACTTGCTCAAACTGATTTGCTTGTAGATCTTCAAGACCAAATGCCTTGATCATACGAATACTAGTCAAACTTTCTTGAGCTTGATTATTCAGAGCAGAAAATGCACCTTGTGCCGATTTAAAACGATGATGTAGCTGATCACCATATCGTTTAATAATAATTGCCATAATAGGCATAGGTAACATAGCCAATAACGTTAACTGCCAACTAATTTGGACACTCATTACAATCAACACCGCGCAGCCCATAACTAGCGAATCAACCAACGTTAACACACCTTCCCCCGCGGCAAACACCACCCGTTCCACATCATTAGTAGCACGAGCCATCAAATCGCCGGTACGGTGACGCAGATAAAATTCCGGATTTTGGCGACTGAATTGCTGATAAAAATTATTCCGTAATTTAACCGCTAATTGATATGACGCCCCAAACAACCATAATCGCCATATATATCGTAGAATATAGACAAACAACGCTACGACCAACATAACACCAATCCATATCATCAATTGGTAAGATGACATAGATCGAGTACTAATGCCGTCAACAATGATACCCACCAAATATGGAGGAATCAGTAGCAGAACAGAAATGATAATAAGCAGGGTTACTGCTCCAAGGTAGCGACGCCATTCGCGACGGAAGTACCAACTTAATTGAGAAAATAATATCACAAATGTATATCCCGAAATATAAATTTATATTTAAATATAAACTTAAATATAAATTTAAATAAATAATAAGAACATTGAACCAAACTCAAAATAATTGAATTAATTCTCTGAATAATAATGGACTAATCTGGTATCGGCAATACTGTAGTATACTTAATTTTTTCCATTGCAAAGTTGGATGTAACATCAATCAACCCCGGGATACCGTTCACCATACGCTTGTAGAAAAGATCATAACTTTTCATATCTACAACTTCAACATGCATCAGATAATCACACTCACCAGCCATACGATAAAAAGCCAAGACTTCTGGCATTTGTTTTATAAATGCGACAAATTGCTCATACCAAGCACTATTATGCTGCTGAGTTCTGATCATCACAATTACTGTCAGCCCTAGTCCTAACTTTTCACTATCAAGCAAAGCAACCTTACCGATAATATAACCTTCATCTTCAAGTCGTTTTAGCCGCTTCCAACAAGGAGTAGAGGTAAGATTAACAGCTTCCGCCAATGCATTCAGAGACAGACTGCAATCTTTCTGTAGTAACTTTAGCAATTTGCGGTCTGTTTTATCTAACATAACTACCTCTCATAGAAAATTTTTCCATAAAGAAACCACACATTAAGAAAAATAACAATCTCTTTCTCCCAGTATCAAGTTAATCTACCCGCCACCAATTATTTTTAAATTACAGAGTTAATAATTAATGTCACACAGTTGGACCACCAAGGCAATCAGAGAGATTCAAGCAGACCATCAACGCAGTTCTGACACTCATCTTATCCGCCTTAATTTACCGGTTTTCCCAGGTATCCATTTATATCTAAAAGATGAAAGCACCCACCCAACCGGTAGTCTGAAACACAGGCTTGCCCGTTCTTTATTCCTTTACGCACTTAGTAACGGCTGGATAAAGGAAGGTACCCCGGTTATTGAATCCTCATCGGGTAGTACCGCTGTATCCGAAGCCTATTTTGCCCGCCTGCTTGGGTTACCTTTTATTGCTGTTATGCCCTCATATACCGCTAAACGTAAGATTCAGGAAATTGAATTTTATGGTGGTAAATGCCATTTTGTTAACCATTCAGCACAAATTTATGACGAGTCAGAACGACTGGCGAAAGAACTAAATGGACATTATATGGATCAATTTACTTACGCCGAAAGAGCAACAGACTGGCGAGGTAACAACAATATTGCTGAAAGTATTTTTCGCCAGATGCAAATGGAACCATTTCCTGAACCAGATTATATCGTTATGAGCGCTGGTACTGGGGGAACTTCTGCAACGTTAGGACGCTATATCCGTTACCAAGGGCATAACACGAAACTAATTGTTGTCGATCCAGAAAACTCTATATTCTATGACTATTACCGTCAAAATTGCTGTGATATTCATGGCAATTATAGCAGTAAGATTGAGGGTATTGGCCGCCCTCGGGCTGAGCCTTCTTTTATTCCTTCGGTTATTGATGACATGATACAAATACCCGATTGCGCCAGCATTGCAACAATTTACTGGCTGGAAAAATTGTTAGGCAGAAAAGTTGGCGCATCTACGGGGACCAATGTCTGGGGAGCTCTCCTGCTTGCTAACCAAATGCATGAGCGTGGAGAACAAGGTGCAATAGTAACTTTATTGTGCGACAGTGGTGAACGTTATCTCGATACCTATTACAATCCAGATTGGGTAAAAAATAACATCGGCGATATTTCACCTTATCTCAAACAACTATCCAATTTCCGTAGTTATAAGTAACATAACCATTTTATTCCAATGAGGATGTTACAATGAGACGAGCAGTTGTTGTATTCAGTGGTGGACAAGATTCCACTACCTGCCTAATCAAGGCAATTAATCAATATGACGAAGTACATTGTGTCACTTTTGATTATGGTCAGCGCCATCGTGCCGAAATTGATGTTGCACGTAATGTCAGCCATTCTCTTGGTGTTGTTGCACATAAAGTACTGGATGTCACATTACTTAATGAACTGGCCCTCAGCAGTCTGACTCGTGATAACATCCCTGTTCCCGACTATAGTGAAAGTGAAAAGAGTGCCATACCCAGTACATTTGTCCCTGGCCGCAATATTTTGTTCCTGACACTGGCTGCTATATATGCTTACCAAGTTGAAGCGGAAGCGGTTATTACTGGCGTATGTGAAACTGATTTCTCCGGTTACCCTGATTGCCGTGATGAATTCGTCAAAGCGCTGAATAAAGCTGTAAGCCTTGGCATTGCCCGTGATATCCGTTTTGAAACGCCATTAATGTGGCTCAACAAAGCTGAAACTTGGGCATTGTCCGACTACTACCAGCATTTAGACTTTGTTCGTAGTCAGACATTAACTTGCTACAACGGCATTCAAGGTAATGGATGTGGTACATGTGCCGCTTGTCATCTCAGAGCTAACGGATTAGAACAATATTTGAATGCTCCGGATAAAATAATGGCTGAAATGAAAGCAAAAACACATTTAGTTTAATCCAAATGGCAATGAGAGCCATCCCCTCTCATTGCTCTGTTTTCACCAAAGCTCCCATTATTTCACGTAATTCACCTTCAATAGATAATGCTCTTTGCGTTTTTCTATCAATCCAAACAAATGTAGTCTTAGCATCTGCGATGAGTTGATTGTTCCTTCTGCGTATGATTTCCTGAGAAAATACACCACTTCTGTTTCTCAGCTCCGTCAATCGGCAATCCACCTCCAATTCATCGCCAAGAACTGCTGAACTGCGATAATTAATATTAATGTTGACCACTGCAAATCCAACATTGTTTTTCTGTATCCATTCCACTACAGAATGCTTATGCAACCATTCCCACCGAGCACTTTCCAGAAATTCCAAATAGCGAGCATTGTTCACATGCTGAAACAAATCTATATGATAACCATGAACTTTTATAATTGAACTCATAATATTGCCTTTATGTTAAAGTCACTCATCTGACCAGGTTGATTTCACAATAGCAAAACAAAAAATTCACACTAATTAAAGTGATTTATTTGCAACCTTGATCACAACATCCCCATTCATAAAAAAAATCATGAATGAGGATGATAGATAATATACTAGTAACTCAACTTACTTCTATTTCGTTCAATAAAAACTGGTCCTATTCCCTGAACCTCCTGTAACTGCTCCACCGTAGTAAACGCACCATGTTTTTCTCGATATTCAACGATTCCTTGTGCCTTTTTTACCCCAATACCATTTAGTGCTTTTGCTAACTCTTCCGCACTTGCAGTATTAATATTCACCTTTCCCTTTTCTTCTACTTTCAAAGCATCCTGCTGCTGTAATTGCTTTTCTGATGAAGAATTACTGGTAGTATTGGCTGTTTTAGCTACTTTATCTTTTACTTGTTCAGTGGCAATCGCGAATTGCCCTCCACACGCATAAAGCAAGCCAACGAGCAAAACAGATAAAATTCCCGATTTTTTCATATTAATTCCTCCATGTTTTATGAGCGGAAAAAAGATTGCCACAGATAAATTTGAGTACAATGGACAAAGATCAGATATGCGAAAGGCCGCGAAAGCGGCCTTTATTGACAAGATAATTACAAAGATATTTGCGATATTCTCCGCAAATTTTTATTCGATATGACCTAACTTAATTTTGGCTTTTTCACGCAAGCTAACCAGTAAAGACTCCAGCATAGCGTTACCCATTTCACTCTGATAGCTATCAATCATGCTTTTAATTTGTTCTTCGGATACAACACCTGGAGTAACTTTATCTAGTTGGATCAACACAACATCATCCAAACTATTTTTCGTCAAACCATATTCTGCCTTACCTCCTTTCGGCCGTGGTAAAGCAAATACTGCACCAACTAACACATTATCCTGAGATGTACGCTGAATAACCTGAGATTCACCAAATTGAATACCTGCATCTTTCAAGGCTTGCTCACCTTTACCTTCTTTTAAGGCAGCCAGTAATTTCTCACTTTCGACTTGAAGTTGTTTTTCAGCTTTCTGACGTTTAACCAATTCAGTAACTTGCTCTTTAACTTTCTCGAAGGGTTGTACTGTTTCTGGCTTATAATTATCTACACGGAGAACAAATGCACGATCACCTTCAACGGAGATAACATCAGAGTTAGTCCCTGTTGGCCCCTGTCCATCAACAAGATTACCTTCAAAAATGGCATGAATGACGGCCCCAAAATTAATCTCTGTCGGCACACTATTGCGATCAAACCAATCAGTCGTCACAATCTTAATACCTGAAACTTCCTCAGCCGCAGCTAGAGATTCATTATCGCTAGTAGCAGCATCACTAACCTTCTGTTGCAGAGCATAGAAAGCATCTACTGCTTTTTCCTGCTTAACCGTTTTCTCAATTTCAGAACGAACTTCAGATAAGGGCTTAATTACTTGAGGCTTAACATCATCCAAATGGAAAATAGCGAAGCCATTAGAAACCTTAAGCACAGAAGAAATTTGGCCTTTCTCTTTCAAATTAGCTTGTTTCAACTCTTCAGGAAGAGCATCCTCTTCCATCCAACCGATCTCACCACTATTTTTCGCTGAAAACTTATCCGTAGATTTTTTAGTCGCTAATTTACCAAAATCAGCACCTTTATTTAACTCATCAAGCACTGTTTTGGCTTCAGCTTCAGTTGCAAGCTGAATCAGACTGTATTTTTTCTGCTCTGGTTGGGTATAACGTTTCAGATTATGTTCGTAGTAAGCATCAACATCAGCAGATGTAGCTGAAACTTTATTCATTTCATCTACAGCGTCCATCTTGATATAGCTAACTTTCACTTCTTCTGGAGCAATAAAGCTGCTTTTATTCAGATTATAGTAATCTTGTAAGTCTTTATCTGTTACTTCCTGCTGCGCCTGAATTTTCTTCAGCTCCAGTGTAGCCATACGGGCAGTTCTCTGTTGCAGAAGTAATTCAGCGCTGAGTTTTACCTCACTAGGCAATGCTATTTCACTACCAGAAAAAGCCATAATTAATTGTTGATTAACTAAATTCTGGCGTGTTTGTTCAGCAAAAATATCTGGACTCATATTGGAACGATCGAGCAACTCCAGATATTTGTTGTTATCAAATTTACCATTTGTCTGAAAGTAAGAGATATTTCGGATAGAATCCTTAACTTGCTCATCGCTGGCAGATAAACCCAATGCACGGGAATATTGCTCAATCAGTACATTATTAATTAGACGCTCCAAAGCCTGATTACGAATCTGCTTCATGCTTTGTTCGTCACTTGCCAACACTGAGAATTTATCTCCCAATTGCTCTTGCAATGCGTTTCTCTCTTGCTGAAACGCACCCTCCAATTGAGCACGACTGATAGCCTGGCCATTCACTTCGGCAGCATAACTACCAGCTCCACTTGTCAGGTAGCCGCCAACCCCCGTCAAAACAAAAGACAGGATAATGAGAGCCAGCACGATTTTAAGCACAGGACTGTTTGCCGCCGTGCGTAGGTTGTCCATCATAAAGAGGCAAAACTCCGCTTTGGTGAAATTGAAAACGCCATATTACGCTAATTCAAGCGATAAGAGAAAAAAAGCGCACCAATCAATTGATGCGCTTCTATTTTAACTTACCAAACCTGTCTCGTCAGTCTATGTTTGCCAATATAACAAGGACTGATAAACAATATTTGGTTCATGTCACCCATTAACAGCGTCTTTCAAACCTTTACCTGGACGGAAAGCAGGTACTTTAGCCGCAGCAATTTTGAGCTCTTTTCCTGTTTGAGGGTTACGGCCTGTACGTGCAGAACGTTCACGAACAGCAAAAGTACCGAATCCCACCAGAGCAACATCATCGCCATCCTTCAATGCACCCGTTACAGAAGAAATAAATGCATCTACTACACGCCCTGCGGCTGCTTTAGAAATATTAGAGTCAGCAGCAATCTTGTCGATCAGTTGTGATTTATTCACTCTTATCATCCCCATATAGTTTTTACTATCGCATCAGAATCCTAACGGATAACCCGATAGCAGTGCCGTTATATCAATCCTTTCCGATATTGGCAAGAAATCATAAGACAACAAAATATTTATTAGACAGTTCATCCAAGTTAGCAATATAAAAAGGCTGGCAAGCCTGAATTCGCTTACCAGCCTATATTTCATCCATAATTATTAAGATAGTTCACTATTTTTGCACTATTGAACTGACACTAATTCTGCGCCAAACACAGGATCCTGCAATGTAATAGCCAAAACATCTTCAATACGTTTTACTGGATGGATCTGTAGATCTGCAATAATATTTTGGGGAATTTCTTCCAGATCACGTTTATTCTCTTCCGGAATTAAGACTGTTTTAATTCCGCCTCGATGAGCAGCCAGTAGCTTCTCTTTCAAGCCACCGATTGGCAGAACTAAACCACGCAATGTGATTTCACCGGTCATAGCAACATCAGCTCGAACCGGATTACCGGTCAGACAGGAGACCAATGCTGTACACATGGCGATACCCGCACTTGGGCCATCTTTCGGCGTCGCACCTTCCGGAACGTGGACGTGAATATCCCGTTTCTCATAAAAATCAGCGTTGATACCCAACTTATCAGCACGAGCACGAACAACGGTTAATGCTGCTTGAATGGATTCCTGCATAACCTCACCGAGTGAGCCAGTATAGGTTAGTTTACCTTTCCCTGGAACACACGCGGTTTCAATGGTTAGTAAATCACCACCAACTTCAGTCCATGCAAGTCCTGTGACCTGACCAATACGGTTTTCCGTATCTGCACGGCCATAATCCACACGTTGAACACCCAGATACTCTTTTAAGTTATCTGAATTGATTTCAATATGTTTTAAATTTTTATCCATTAACAATGCTTTTACCGTCTTACGGCACAGCTTAGAAATTTCTCGCTCTAAACTACGCACTCCTGCTTCACGAGTGTAATAACGGATAATCCCAATAATAGCACTGTCATCAACAGTTAATTCGCTTTTTTTCAGGGCATTACGTTCAATCTGCTTAGGCAGCAAATGACGTTTGGCAATATTCAATTTTTCATCTTCGGTATAACCGGAAAGACGAATAATCTCCATACGATCCAACAATGGCGCCGGAATATTCATAGAGTTGGATGTTGCAACAAACATGACATCTGACAGATCATAATCGACCTCCAGATAATGGTCGTTAAATGCCACGTTCTGTTCCGGGTCCAAAACTTCCAGCAAGGCAGAAGCTGGATCACCACGCATATCGGATGACATCTTATCAATCTCATCCAGCAGAAACAGAGGGTTCTTCACTCCAACTTTGGACATTTTTTGGATCAATTTGCCCGGCATAGAGCCAATATAGGTTCGGCGATGACCACGGATTTCAGCCTCATCACGAACCCCACCCAGTGCCATACGCACATATTTCCGCCCGGTCGCTCGCGCAATGGACTGACCTAAAGAGGTTTTACCCACCCCAGGAGGCCCAACCAAACATAAAATCGGCCCTTTAATTTTACTAATTCGGCTTTGTACTGCCAAGTACTCAAGGATACGCTCTTTCACACGCTCCAAACCATAATGGTCGGTATCCAAAGTTTCCTGAGCTTTAACCAAATCTTTTTTGACTTTACTTCGAGCAACCCACGGAACCTGCACCATCCAATCGATGTAACTACGGACAACCGTCGCTTCCGCCGACATAGGAGACATCATCTTCAGTTTTTGCAATTCAGCTTCGGCTTTTTCACGAGCCTCTTTGGGCATTTTTGCTGCTTCAATTTTACGCTTTAGGGTTTCATACTCATCAGGCGCATCATCCATTTCACCCAATTCTTTCTGAATCGCTTTCATCTGTTCATTCAGGTAGTACTCGCGCTGGCTTTTTTCCATTTGTTTCTTCACGCGGTTACGAATGCGTTTTTCTACCTGTAACAAATCAATTTCTGACTCCATCATTGCCATCAGATATTCAAGACGCTCAACGACATCAGACATTTCCAAAACAGTCTGTTTATCACTAAGCTTCAATGGCATATGCGCAGCAATTGTATCAGCTAATTTAGCGGCATCTTCGACACTGTGTAACGAGGTCAGAACCTCTGGCGGAATTTTCTTATTTAATTTAATGTAGCCTTCAAACTGATTAATAGCAGTCCTGATCATAACTTCTTGCTCACGCTCATCAACGAGCGGCGAGTCAAGATACTCAGCATGAGCAGAAAAATGTTCGCCATTATCAGCCAGAGTCGTAATGCGGGCACGTTTCAACCCTTCGACAAGCACTTTTACCGTGCCGTCAGGCAGTTTTAACATCTGTAAAATAGAAGCTACGGTACCAACGGAGAAAAGGTCATTAACCCCTGGCTCATCAGTTGAAGCTTCTTTTTGCGCAACCAACATGATCTGTTTGTCATGATCCATTGCTGCTTCCAGGCAGTGAATAGACTTCTCACGCCCTACAAACAATGGGATCACCATATGCGGGTAAACCACCACATCGCGCAGAGGCAATACAGGGATTTCTATGCGTTCGGAACGCTCAAGATTCATAGAGCTCTCTCTTCGTTTAGCTTTCGCCAGTTTTTAGGAATCTCGTGAAACACGGTTCTCACGAGTTTCACTCCATAGAATATAAAATATATGGGGACAGGAATTTGACATTCAATGGTATGGCACTTTAATAAAAACAAAATGAGGGTAATCCCCTCATTTTATTCAATAATATCTCGTTTAGTGAATTCTCTGCCCTAGACTCAATTATTCACCAGAAACCTGGGCATCCGGTTTGCTGTAAATCAGCAAAGGCGCAGATTGACCATTGATAACAGATTCATCTACAACAACTTTTCCAACGTTTTCCATTGATGGTAGATCATACATAGTGTCCAACAAGGCGCCTTCAACAATAGAGCGTAGGCCGCGGGCCCCCGTTTTACGAACCATTGCTCTCTTAGCAATAGCAGTCAAGGCTTCACTTCTGAATTCCAGATCAACGCCTTCAAGGTTAAACAGTGCTTGATACTGCTTGGTCAACGCATTTTTAGGCTCTTTCAAAATCTGAATCAACGCTTCCTCACTCAATTCACTGAGCGTGGCAACAACAGGTAACCGCCCAATAAATTCAGGGATAAGCCCAAACTTAATGAGATCTTCCGGCTCAGCCTGTGCAAGCAATTCGCCTTCAGTCGCTTTTTCTGACTCACCTTTGACTTTCGCACCAAATCCAATACCCGTACTGGTATTTAAACGCTGGCCAATGACTTTATCCAGACCTGCAAACGCACCACCACAAATAAATAGGATTTTGGAGGTATCTACCTGTAAAAACTCCTGTTGTGGATGTTTACGCCCCCCCTGAGGAGGAACTGCCGCAATTGTACCTTCAATCAGTTTCAGCAACGCTTGCTGTACACCTTCACCTGAAACATCCCGAGTAATTGATGGGTTATCAGATTTACGTGAAATTTTGTCAATTTCATCAATGTAAACAATACCGCGTTGAGCTTTTTGTACATCGTAGTCACATTTTTGCAGTAATTTCTGAATAATGTTTTCTACGTCTTCTCCCACATATCCCGCTTCGGTCAGCGTAGTCGCATCGGCCATGGTAAAAGGAACGTCAAGATAACGAGCCAATGTTTCAGCCAATAGCGTTTTACCACTCCCTGTCGGCCCAATAAGCAGAATATTACTTTTACCTAATTCAACACCGTTACTGATATCGCCATTACGTAACCGTTTGTAATGGTTATAAACAGCAACCGCCAACACTTTTTTCGCCGTTTCCTGGCCGATAACATAATCATCCAAATGCTGACGGATTTCATGAGGCGTTGGTAATGCACTACGCTCACGATGTGGTACAAGCTCTTTAATTTCTTCGCGAATAATGTCGTTACATAAATCCACACACTCATCGCAAATATATACTGACGGGCCAGCAATCAATTTTCGCACTTCATGTTGGCTTTTCCCGCAGAAAGAGCAATACAGCAGCTTTCCTGAACCGTCTTTGCGCTTATCTGTCATCAGTCACAACCTCACTTTATCAACTGCTCCCCCAGATTTATCTGGCAAAGCAGGAAACTTCTGCTATTACCCCAAACGTCATAGCTTTACCAAATGGTAAGCCGAATGTTTATATTATAGCTTCCGGGAATAATAAATTAATCGCGATGGGTGAAAATCTTATCAACCAATCCATACTCTACGGCTTCATCTGCCGACAAGAAACGATCACGTTCTGTATCTTTCGCGATCTCTTCAATAGGTCTTCCCGTATGTTTTGCCATTAACTCATTCATACGCGATTTTACTTTCAATATTTCCTGAGCGTGAATTTCAATATCTGTAGCTTGTCCCTGGAAACCGCCTAATGGCTGATGGATCATAACCCGGGAATTTGGCAAACAGATACGTTTTCCCTTTGCCCCAGCAGTCAACAAGAATGCTCCCATTGAACATGCCTGCCCCATACAAATAGTACTGACATCCGGTTTAATAAACTGCATCGTATCATAGATGGACATTCCCGCAGTAATCACACCACCTGGCGAGTTGATATATAAGAAAATATCTTTTTCCGGATTCTCCGCCTCAAGAAACAGCATCTGAGCTACAACCAGGTTTGCCATATGATCTTCAACCTGACCGGTCAGAAAAATAATACGTTCTTTTAATAAGCGCGAATAGATATCGTACGAACGTTCCCCACGCGCAGTCTGTTCAACTACCATCGGCACCAGAGCCATGTGAGGCGCATATTGATCCCGCTTGTCGCTATATGACATTTTCGTCTCCTAATAGAATTCATGTTGGTGCCATTCATAACCAATTCTACTTGAGATAAGCGATGATGACCATGATTCAAAGTTAACCAATCAAGGGGGAATTACCCCTGAAAAATTTTGCAATCATATACATAATATTAAAAAGGATCTGGGGTTAAACCCACTTTTTTCAAGAAAAATCTTGCCTCTTACTTATAAAAAAACCCGCAGATTTATCTGCGGGTTCATTTCACTAAGACAAAAATTCATTATCTCATGACAAAATTAAAACTTATGCCATTTGATTCTGATTCATTAACTCATTGAAAGTGGTTTCTTTTTCAGAAACTTTTGCTTTACCCAGAAGAACTTCAACAGCTTGTTCTTCCAAAGCAATATTACGAACATTGTTCATCAATTCTTGGTTTTTACCATAGAATTCGATCACTTCTTGAGGATCTTCATAGGCAGAAGCCATTTCCTCGATTAATGCTTTAACACGCTCTTCATCAGCTTTCAGTTCATTACTGCTGATAACTTCACCTAACAGCAGGCCAACCACAACGCGACGTTTAGCTTGTTCTTCAAACAGTTCACGAGGCAGTTCCAGAGCTTGTTTTTCATTGCCGCCAAAACGCTGAGCCGATTGACGACGCAGAACATCAATTTCGCTATCAACAACAGCGGCCGGAACATCGATTTCGTTAGCCTTAACCAAACCATCGATAACCTGAGATTTAATACGGTTACGGACCGCATTTTTCAGTTCACGTTCCATATTTTTACGTACTTCTGCACGCAGACCATCAACGGTGCCATCAGCAATACCGAAACGTTTGATGAATTCTTCATTCAACTCCGGCAATTCACGCTGTTCCACTTTTTTCAATGTGATCGCAAATTTAGCCGCTTTACCTTTCAGATTTTCAGCGTGATAATCTTCTGGGAAATTAACATCAATGGAAAATTCTTCCCCTGCTTTATGACCAACAATGCCCTCTTCAAAACCTGGGATCATACGGCCCTGGCCCATAGCCAGAACAAAATCGGAAGCCTTACCACCTTCGAACTCTTCACCATCAACAGAGCCATTGAAGTCAACAGTAACACGATCTTCTGCGCCAACAGCTTCTTCGGTTTCTTTCCAATTAGCCTGCTGCTTACGCAATGTTTCCAGCATCGCATCAACATCTTCGTCTTTTACTTCAACAACAGGTTTTTCAACTTCAATGGCTTCCAGATCTTTCAATTCAACTTCTGGATAAACTTCAAACTCTACAGAGTAAGTGAAATCTTCACCATTTTTGAATTGTTCTGGTGCATAACTTGGCGCACCTGCTGGATTAATTTTTTGCTCGATGATTGCATTAATAAAGTTACGTTGCATCAGATCACTCAGAACGTCCTGAATGACAGAAGCACCGTAACGTTGTTTAACAATGTTCATAGGCACTTTGCCTTTACGGAAACCATCGATACGAACTTTTTTTGCTACATTGACCAACTCACTACTAACTGCTTTCTCAACATCGGCAGCAGGAACGGTGATTGTCACACGACGCCCAAGGCCTTGAGTGGTTTCAACAGAAACTTGCATCTTTTTACCTCAAAAAAATCATAGTGCTCGGTCAACTCCAGAGACCATACAACCAGCACATATTTGTATGTACCAATCGCAACACTCTCTAAGAACCGGGGCGGTCGCATTTAAAAACCGAGAATCCCTGATGTCAGAAGCGTCCCGAAACCATTCTAAAAATTAGACGCGACATTATAGCGATGCAGACGGTGTGAGTCGAGAATTGCTGAAAAAAGGCCGAACTATTCATCAACTTCACAGGATAACGATTATTCAGCGGCTAAATTTACATCCAAAACGGATGCATATATAAAACATAAAAACGGCCCGAAGACCGTTTGCTAAATTTATTCTATTGTGTAAGAAAATGCCCAAAACTAAGTATCAATCAGCGGATTTCAGGCAACAATATTACCCCCGCGACATGCCGGTGACGCTAAAACAGTATCCTGTAATTCATTCCACTCTTTTTCTGTATAGGTATGCAACGCCAAAGCATGAACACCTGCGGACAATTCTGCCGATAATACGCTGTAAACAGAACGATGGCGGTTCAGCATACGTTCACCAGCAAATTTATTACTGATGATTACGACCTTAAAATGGCTTTCAGAACCTACGGGTACATTGTGACGATAACTTTCATCAATGACCTCAAGATATGAGGGATTAAATGCAGCCTGTAATTTCTCTTCTATATCCTGATACACCATATCATTCTCCTTAACCACACAGCAGTCGTACTGCCAACCATACTAATAATTTTAGTCTATTCTCCATGAGTTATAGCCCCAACGCATTAAAATATCTTTTAATCGAATCCCACATCATAAGGTTTTTATATGCGTTTACCCCATCAGGGATATGCCATGATCAAAAGGCGGTGCTATTATTGACGCAATTTATGCTATTGATAAGTATTACTGGATATCCTTATCACCGATGAGAAAATTAACATGTTGAAAAGAATCTTATTCCCACTCATTGCGCTTTTTCTTCTTGCTGGTTGTGCTGCTCCCAGCAATACCTTGACCATTGAACCTAAAATTACATTGCCAACAGCAGATCCAACAATGAGCGCGATTACCATCAGTATCAGCGGTGCCGACAATCGTCAGTCTCAGACACTTGCTCAAGTTAACCGCAATGCAAAGCTGGAAATACTGAAACCCTCCCGTGATCTGCGCTTTCTACTCCAGGAAATCCTGGAAAAACAGATGACCGCCCGTGGTTATATGATTGGCTCTCCAGCCAATGCCAATCTGCAAATTATTGTGAACAATCTATATGCAGACGTTAAAGAAGGTAGCCTGCGCCATAACATTTCAACAAAAGCTGATATTTCCATCATTAGTACAGCGCAAAACGGCAGTAAACAAGTTAAGAATTACCGCACTAGTTACAATGTACAAGGCCCTTTAGGCGCAACTAACGAAAAAATTGCTGATGCGGTCAATACTGTCTTATCAGAAGTCATAGCCGATATGGCTCAAGATCCCTCCGTCAGCAATTTCATCAAACAAAATGCTCGCTAATTAAAGGATTAATTGTTTATTAAAGGACTAATTATTTACTCTGCCCGCCAAGGGCAGGGTTTTGGGAGGCACATGTCTTATCGTTATCTCACCGTTTTTACCCAACATAACTCACGAATCCTGCTCTTACTCGGCTTTGTTTCTGGTTTACCGCTCGCATTGACTGCCAGCACCCTGCAAGCATGGATGACTGTTGAAGACATTGATCTTAAAACAATTGGCTTCTTTTCTCTTGTCGGCCAAGCATATGTTTTCAAATTTCTTTGGTCCCCTTTTATGGACCGATTTACCCTCCCTTTTCTTGGACGGCGCCGTGGTTGGCTACTTGTTACACAGTTATTACTCATAGCCAGTATCGCTGCAATGGGTTTTCTCCAACCATCTCAACATTTATGGTGGCTGGCCATACTAGCGGTAACTGTTGCTTTCTGCTCCGCATCACAGGATATCGTCTTTGATGCTTATAAAGCCGATTTATTGAGTAGCGAAGAGCGGGGTGTAGGCGCTGCCGTTTCAGTACTTGGTTATCGGTTAGCCATGTTGGTTTCAGGCGGGTTAGCACTATGGATCGCAGACCGCTATCTTGGCTGGCAACACACCTACTGGTTGATGGCTGGATTGATGTTAATTGGCATCTATACGACGTTAAAAGCTAAAGAACCTGACATTGACGCTCCGCCACCAAAAACACTCCAGCAAGCCGCAATAGAACCATTAGCCGATTTTTTTAATCGCAATAATGCATGGCTGATACTACTGTTAATTGTCATGTACAAAATGGGAGATGCCTTTGCCGCCAGCCTAAGTACCCCATTTCTGATCCGTGGTATTGGCTTTGATGCTGGTGAAGTCGGAATGATCAACAAAACGCTAGGATTAATAGCAACTATCATTGGTGCATTATATGGTGGTTATTTAATGCAACGATGGAGTTTATTCCGCTCACTCATGATCTTTGGCATCCTTCAAGCGATTTCCAATATCGGATACTGGCTGTTATCTATTACTGACAAAAATATCTACGCTATGGGTAGCGCCGTTTTTCTGGAAAATATCTGTGGCGGGATGGGAACCGCTGCATTTGTTGCCCTAATTATGGCGTTATGTCATAAATCGTTCTCTGCAACACAATTTGCTTTATTATCTGCCTTATCTGCTGTTGGACGAGTCTATGTCGGCCCAATTGCGGGTTGGTTCGTTGAATTACATGGCTGGCCAAACTTCTATCTATTCTCTATAGCGGCCTCTGTTCCAGGCTTATTACTGTTATTTGTCTGCCGCCAGACTCTGGTTTATACCCAGCGAACTAATGATTTTATGCCACGTACTGAGTTCAAAAATTTCTATCGTCTAGCGCTTGGCTTACTATCATTAGCAAGCATCTTGCTCACATTTTGGTTACTTATCATCATCACCAATGCTCTTAACTGGACTCATATACCTGATCTGGCCGAAACATTACTATCATGGGGAGTACAAATTGGTATCACAAGCATCATTCTCGGTAGCTTTCTAGATTATCTTGCATTAAGTAAGGTGCAAATTGATTTAAAAAGGTAAAAATATTTAGTTAATTTATCAAAGGTTGATCACTGTCAGCCTTTGATATTCATGCCCTCTTTCTTAAATATTTAAGTGATAGCGATCACACTTCAAATAGTCATTTGCCAAAAGTGCTATTTTCGAGTGATTATTTGATTGTTCAATATTCATATCTGCGTAGAATCAGACTACCATTTTAAGGGTTATTTAATATAGCTTTAAAACCCAAAACCTCTTTTCATGGATGCGTTAGAGAAATTTATGAGAACAACCATTCTGGCTACTGCTTTACTCACCACCGTCTCAGTTCCCGCTTATGCTGAATATCAAGGGGGCTTTGCTAATATCAGCATGAACTACCTCGACTGGACTAGCCATACCACACACAAGTCAGGGCAAACCTCTCATAAAGACGACTTTGCCTATTTGGAACTGGAAGGCGGAGCCGGCTTTGACTGGGGTGAATTATACGGGTTCTTTGATCTGGAAAATGCTTTCAACAGTCAGCATGCTGAACCAGGGGATAACCAAAGATACACTTTTAAAACAACCGGTCGCTTTTATCTGGCTGATACTGGTTTCAATCTCTATGGTCATGTTTACGGTACTTACTCTCTCCCAGGTACAGCGCACGGCGGGAACTTTCATGAGGTAAATACCCTTTATGGTATTGGCTACAACACTGATTTCGCCGGTGTCTGGTTCAAACCGTTTGTTGCGCTGCACTATGTTGACCAAACTTTCTACTCCGGTAATAACGGCTATGTTGTTGGCTGGGTTGCGGGTTACGATTTTCAGCTCTGGGAAGAAAAATTCAGCATAACTAACTGGAATGAAATAGAACTTAACCGGAATGAACGCTACGGCAACGGTGGTCGGAACGGTACCAATGGTGCAATCGCGTTATGGTGGACACCTCACCAATCCTTCACAACCGGCATTCAATATCGATATGCCGATCATAAATTAGGTGAAGACTTCTGGCAGGATGCGATTGTCTACTCCATTAAATATAATTTCTAATTATTGATTTTAATTGTGAGCTGCCAAAAGTGGCTCACAATTAATTTAATTCCTAAATAAAATGACTACGGTGGAAATTTTTAAAGCAAATTTTTTTATTTTTTTCCTTTCACCTAAAAAATATAAAATGATTCAGTACAAATTCATATTTCCGCACTATTTCGTTACAATTAAATAACCTTTTCAAGCTAACTTCTGATTAATCTTACAGTTGCATGTGATCCCAGTAACATAAAGGGTTAACAACCCCTCAACTAACTATTACAAATGTTTACACTCCAGTAGCCTTACCGTAGAATGCCCGCACTGATGAAACGACAATAGAGCTTTTGTTATTTGGGGTCGTTAGATGAGACTTATGAAATACAATAAAAGTATTGGGATATTGTCAATACTAGCGGCTACTCTTATGCTGAGTGGCTGCGATATGGTATTGATGAATCCTAAAGGCGCTATCGGCGCTGAACAAAAAATGCTGATACTTACGGCTATTGGCCTGATGCTAATCATCGTTATTCCGGTGATCATCATGGCATTCACTTTTGCCCTGCGTTACCGCGAAGCCAACAAAAGTGCTACCTATCACCCTAACTGGGCACACTCAAATAAAATTGAGCTGGTAGTATGGACCGTTCCTATCATTATCATTATTATTTTAGCAACCATTACCTGGAAAACAACCCACGAGCTTGACCCATATAAACCACTGGTCAGTGATGAAAAACCCGTGACTATTGAAGTTATCTCCCTTGATTGGAAATGGCTATTCGTTTACCCGGAGCAAGGTATCGCTACAGTTAACGAAATTGCTTTCCCTACTGGAGTTCCTATTAACTTCAAAATCACCTCTGATTCTGTGATGAACTCATTCTTCATCCCACAATTAGGTGGTCAAATCTATGCAATGGCTGGCATGCAGACTAAACTTCACTTAATTGCCGATGAACCTGGCACTTATAAAGGTTTGTCCAGTAGCTACAGTGGCCACGGCTTCTCCGGCATGAAATTTACTGCTACCGCTACCGCAGATCGTGAAGGTTTTGAACAATGGGTTCAAAAAGTGAAAGCCTCTCCCAAAACCTTGGATACCATGCAGGCATTTAACGAGTTAGCTAAACAGAGCCAGAACCATCCGGTTGAATACTTCTCAAGCGTTAAGCCTAACCTGTATCAAGACATTATTGCCAAATTTATGGGCAACATGAATATGCATGGCGGCCACGGTGCAACGACAGGTCATAACATGAATATGAGCGAGATCGCTCATGCCGGAGTTGAGGAATAAAGTAATGTTGGGAAAATTAACACTTGATGCAATCCCATTGCATGAGCCCATTGTCATGGTCACTCTTGCTGGGATTCTCTTCGCAGGGCTCGCGATTGTCGGAGCCCTGACCTATTTCCGTAAATGGAAATGGCTGTGGAGCGAGTGGTTAACCAGCGTTGACCACAAGAAAATCGGTATTATGTACATTATCGTGGCGCTGGTCATGATGCTCCGTGGCTTCGCCGATGCCATCATGATGCGTGGTCAGCAGGCTGTCGCCTCTGCGGGTGCAGAAGGTTTCCTGCCGCCGCACCACTATGACCAGATCTTTACCGCCCACGGCGTCATCATGATTTTCTTCATGGCGACACCTTTTGTTGTCGGCCTGATGAACATCGTGGTTCCACTACAGATCGGCGCTCGTGACGTAGCATTCCCATTCCTGAACTCACTGAGTTTCTGGTTCTTCGTCGTTGGCGTTGCGCTGATTAACATCTCTCTGGGTGTGGGTGAATTCGCTCAGACCGGCTGGTTAGCTTATCCTCCGCTCTCAGGTATAGAATATAGCCCAGGCGTTGGAGTCGATTATTGGATATGGAGTCTTCAAATATCCGGTATCGGTACCTTGCTGACAGGCGTTAACTTCTTTGCGACGATCCTGCGTATGCGTGCCCCTGGCATGTCCATGATGAAAATGCCTGTATTCTCTTGGGCAGCACTCTGTACTAACGTACTTATCATCGCCGCATTCCCAATTCTGACCGTTACCATTGCCCTGCTAACTTTTGACCGTTACATGGGTACCCATTTCTTCACCAATGATATGGGCGGTAACATGATGATGTATATCAACCTGATATGGGCTTGGGGTCACCCTGAAGTTTATATTCTGGTGCTGCCAGTCTTTGGTGTTTTCTCTGAAGTGACTGCGACGTTCTCGAAAAAACGACTGTTCGGCTACACTTCTCTGGTGTGGGCAACCATTGCCATCACCGTATTGTCATTTATCGTATGGCTGCACCACTTCTTTACAATGGGTTCTGGCGCGAACGTTAACGCCTTCTTCGGCATAGCCACCATGATTATCTCGATTCCGACAGGCGTTAAGATCTTCAACTGGCTGTTCACCATGTATCGAGGCCGTATTGAGTATAAAACACCGATGTTGTGGACCGTTGGCTTCATCGTCACCTTCTCTATCGGTGGTATGACCGGCGTTCTGCTAGCAGTTCCAGGCGCAAACTTCGTTCTGCATAACAGCTTGTTCCTGATTGCACACTTCCATAACGTGATCATCGGTGGTGTTGTCTTCGGTTGTTTCGCCGGTACTGCTTACTGGTTCCCGAAAGCTTTTGGTTTCACACTGAATGAAAAATGGGGTGTCCGCGCATTCTGGTTCTGGATCATCGGCTTCTTTATCGCCTTTATGCCAGTTTACGCGCTCGGCTTTATGGGAATGACCCGTCGTATTAGCCAAGATATCAACCCTGAATTCCATACTCTGCTGGTCGTCTCCGCGATTGGTGTTGCACTGATTGCCGTTGGTATCCTGTGTCAGGTCATTCAATTCTACGTGAGTATCCGTGACCGTGACCAAAACCGTGACCTGACCGGTGACCCTTGGGGCGGACGTACTTTGGAGTGGGCAACATCTTCTCCACCACCGTTCTACAACTTTGCTGACGTTCCACATGTGCAAACCCGTGATGCATGGTGGGATATGAAAGAAAAAGGCACTGCTTATAAGCGTCCTGCTCAGTATGAAGAAATTCATATGCCTAAAAATGCCGGGGCAGGTGTAATCATTGCTGGCTTTAGCTTGCTGTTTGGTTTCGCCATGATTTGGCATATCTGGTGGCTGGTTATCGCAAGCTTTGCAGGCATGATTATCACTTGGATTGCAAAAAGCTTTGATGAAGATGTTGATTACTACGTACCCGTTGCTGAAGTTGAGCAAATTGAGAATCAACACCATGAACAAATTAGCAAGGCAGGTCTGAACCATGTCAACTGAAACTATGACTAACCACAATCATGCCCACGAGCATCATGGGCACCACAATGCGGGAGCCACTAAAGTATTCGGTTTCTGGGTCTACTTGATGAGTGACTGTATTCTGTTCGCATGTCTGTTTGCGACTTATGCAGTACTCGTTAACGGAACCGCGGACGGCAAATCTGGTAAAGAGCTTTTCGACCTCTCTTTTGTATTGGTTGAAACTTTCCTACTGTTATTCAGTAGTATCACTTATGGCTTTGCCATGCTGGGAATGAACAAAGGAAAAATCGGCCAGGTTAACGCCTGGCTCGGTATGACTTTCCTGTTCGGCCTTGGCTTCGTGGCGATGGAATTGTACGAATTCCATCACCTGATTGTTGAAGGCTACGGTCCTGACCGCAGTGCATTCTTGTCCGGATTCTTCGCACTAGTTGCTACTCACGGTATCCACGTTACCTGTGGTCTGGTCTGGATTATCATCATGATAATCCAAGTCACCCGCCGCGGTTTAACTGATGTCAATAAAACCCGTCTGAACTGCCTGAGCTTGTTCTGGCACTTCCTGGATGTGGTATGGATCTGTGTATTTACCGTTGTTTATCTGTTAGGAGCTATGTAATGAGTCATTCTAATACTGCTCATACTGGAGCTAGCCACGGTAGCCTGAAGTCTTATCTGATCGGCTTTGTTCTTTCAGTCATCCTGACAGTGATTCCGTTCTGGATGGTAATGGATGGTTCTGCCTCCCATACGACTATCCTGACAACGGTAGTCGCTCTGGCTGTGGTGCAGATTATTGTTCATTTTATCTACTTCCTGCACATGAACACTTCGTCAGAAGAGCGCTGGAACTTAGTAGCATTGCTGTTCACCATTTTAATTATCGGTATTGTTGTTGTTGGCTCACTATGGATTATGTACAACCTCAACATTAATATGATGGTTGATTAAAGAGCTGCATATATGATTAAGCAATACCTGCAAGTAACTAAACCAGGAATTATTTTCGGCAATTTAATTTCTGTGATCGGTGGTTTTCTACTCGCCTCGAAAGGGGTGATTGATTACCCTTTGTTCATCTCGACTCTGCTCGGCGTTTCATTAGTCGTGGCTTCTGGTTGTGTATTTAACAACTACATTGACCGAGACATCGATCGGATCATGGAAAGAACAAAAAACCGCGTCCTTGTAAAAGGACTTATTGATCCGAAAATCAGCCTGATTTATGCATCAATACTGGGTATTGCTGGCATAGTGCTGCTCTATGCAGCAGCCAATGCTTTAGCAATGCAATTAGCGATTATCGGTTTTGTTGTCTATGTAGGGGTTTATAGCCTCTATATGAAAAGGAAATCTGTTTATGGCACGTTGATCGGCAGTTTGTCCGGTGCGGCACCTCCGGTTATCGGTTATTGTGCAGTAACTGGTCAGTTTGATACGGGCGCGTTGATCCTGTTACTGATTTTCAGCCTGTGGCAAATGCCGCACTCCTATGCCATTGCTATTTTTCGTTTCAAAGATTACCAGGCAGCCAATATTCCTGTACTGCCCGTTATCAAAGGCATATCTGTGGCGAAAAACCACATTATCCTTTATATCCTGGCATTTATGATTGCAACCCTTATGTTAGCCATCAGCGGTTACGCTGGTTACAAATATTTGGTTGTTGCAGCAGCAGTGAGCGTCTGGTGGCTAGGAATGGCGTTATCCGGTTACAAAACTGATAATGACCGCATTTGGGCTCGTAAATTATTTATATTTTCCATTGTGGCAATCACTTCCCTGAGTGTCATGATGTCTATTGACCCACATGTGCCCTCAGAAGCCTTCCTAACTTACGTCCGGTAATTTTCCCTGATGGCAGAGGTGTCCCCTCTGCCATCAGTTTCTTTCCAGCCTGTTATCTCCTCTCCTTAATACTTCAATATTATTAATTCAATTAACTATTTACCCCTTATTGAAAACCTATCTACAATGACACATCAAAATATCTCGAGGTAATCATGAACGATAATAAAATGACGCCACTTGAGCTTCGGGCGACATGGGGCCTAGGTTCAGTTTTTTCTCTGCGAATGCTAGGTCTGTTCATGGTGATTCCTGTATTAACAACCTATGGCCTGAATCTAGAAGATGCCACTAAAACACTTATTGGCATCGCCATTGGCATTTATGGTTTAACCCAAGCAATTTTACAGATCCCTGTTGGACTGCTTTCTGACAAAATTGGCGCTAAGCCCTTAATTGTTGGTGGGTTACTACTATTCGTCCTCGGCAGTATCATTGCTGCTCTCAGTGACTCTATCTGGGGCATAATAATTGGACGAGCGCTACAAGGCGCTGGAGCCATATCTGCTGCAATTATGGCGCTACTTTCTGATTTAACCCGTGAACAAAATCGAACTAAAGCGATGGCTTTTATTGGCATTAGTTTCGGAATAACTTTCGCCGCAGCCATTGTACTTGGCCCAATCCTGGCTCACGCTATTGGGTTAAACGGTCTGTTTTGGGTAATTACCATTCTGGCTGGTTGTGGCATTCTGATAACACTATTTGCTGTTCCTTCCACAGATAAACACATCCTCAACCGCGAATCAGGCATTGTTCGTCACAGTTTCAGTAAGGTTCTGGCTGATAGCCAATTGCTGAAACTCAACTTTGGCATACTCAGTTTGCACACTTTGCTAATGGCAAGTTTTGTCGCCTTTCCTTTGGTGATGCAACAAGCAGGATTCCCTAACCAACAACATTGGAAGGTTTACCTGATCACCATGCTGGTTTCATTTGTATCTGTTTTACCTTTCATTATTTACGCAGAAAAAAAGCGCCGCATGAAACAAGTGTTTTCACTGTGTATCACAATGCTACTGATTGCTGAAATTGTATTGTGGGCGGCGGGACATCACTTATGGGTAATTTTCATCGGCATACAAATTTTCTTTATTGCTTTCAATGTAATGGAAGCTATCCTGCCATCACTTATCAGTAAAGAAGCACCGGCAGGTTATAAAGGTACAGCAATGGGCGTCTACTCCACTAGCCAATTTTTAGGTGTCGCTTTAGGGGGGAGCCTTGGTGGTTGGTTATCTGAATTAAAAGGAGCACCGCTGGTATTTATGGCAGGTATCGTTCTGACAATCATTTGGTTGATTATCAGCACAACAATGAAACAATCCCCCTATGTCAGCAGCATCAGAATTTCTCTGCCAGAAAATATAGTCAATAAAGCATTGCTGGAACAAAAAATTCTTGTTCAGCCAGGCGTTTGCGACGTCGTTATTGTGCCGGAGGAGCATAGTGCCTACATAAAAGTAGACACTAAACTGACAAGCAGAGCACAACTTGAACAATTGATAGCTAACAATAGTGACATGATAGATTAAGTATCAAACCAGATAACCCCTACCCGATTCGATATTAAGGGAAACTGGGAGTGGGGTATTCCTAGTCAGAATACCCCACTCCACATTAAGCTAGATATCTCAAACCATTAGGCGGAAAATCAATCCCGGAAATTAGTAAACTGGAATGGCTGTCCCAGCTCTGCGCCACGAACTAATGCCATAACACTTTGCAAATCATCACGAGCTTTACCTGTCACTCGCACCTGCTCACCCTGAATCTGTGCTTGCACTTTCAGTTTACTGTCCTTAATCAGCTTCACAATCTTTTTCGCCGTAGGGGTATCAATCCCCTGCTTCAAAGTCGCTTCAACGCTGTAAGTCTTACCACTGTGCAACATATCATCAGGGATATTCAATGCAGCGCCATCGATACCACGTTTAGCCAACTTTTCACGTATGATATCAACCAACTGACTTACCTGAAAATCTGACTCACTAGCGATCTTGATAGATTCACTTTTTTCATTTAATTCGAAACTGGCGCTGACATTACGGAAATCCCAACGGCTAGCAAGCTCGCGCTGCGCATTTTCTACCGCATTGCGAACTTCATGCATATCAATTTCTGAAACAATATCGAAAGATGGCATTATCCATGACCTCCTGATAATCAATAAGTTGGCATGATAACCGCTTTCCACTGTCAGCAAAAGCGCTATACTTGGATTAGCGGGATCTTATTATTTCCATCCAATATTATGGCAGCGTCTTTCAAAAGGTGTATATGAAGATAACCGTTCTTGGCTGTGGCGCTATAGGAAAACTGTGGCTAGCTGCATTATCACAACAAAAACATCAAGTACAGGGCTGGTTAAAAACCCCACAATCTCATTTATCTGTTCATATTGACGAAATGAATGGGCAAGTATTCAACCAACCAATCCCAACTAATAACAGTAACCATCTTGCTAACAGCGAATTACTGATTGTCTGCCTGAAAGCATGGCAAGTCGCTGATGCAGTGAATAATTTACTCCCCAAGCTTTCACCTAATTGCCCAATTTTATTACTACACAACGGCATGGGTAGCCAAGAAGAACTATTATCAGCGCCAAATCCCATACTGCTTGGCGTCACAACACATGGCGCATATCAGGATGATCAACAGGTTTATCATACTGCGTCCGGGCTAACCCATATTGGCTCGGCAACGTCAAATGCAACTGGACTTAGCTCTCTGGCTAATGTATTACACCAATCTTTGCCAGACGTTGCATGGCATAACGAAATACTCTCTATTAGTTGGCTGAAACTTGCCGCTAACTGTGTCGTAAACCCGCTGACTGCACTTTATGAATGCCAAAATGGCGATTTGCTTCGCTATCCGGAACAATTAAATACTTTGTGCGAAGAGATTATTCAGGTTATACAACGAGAGAACATACATACCACTATTGATAACCTGATTGCCTATGTCTACGATGTGATTAAACTTACAGCAAAAAACTATTCTTCCATGTTGCAGGATGTCCGCGCAAAACGTCGCACTGAAATTGACTATATCACCGGTTATTTATTACGCCGGGCCAGTGCACATGGTCTGGCAGCCCCTGAAAATACCCGTATCTATAACCTAGTTAAACATAAGGAAAGATGATTATGACCCCTTCAGCACTCATCTGCCTGACTCACGGTAGTGAAGAAACAGAAGCCGTTACAACTATTGATTTACTGGTACGCGCTGGCATCAATGTTACGATCGCCAGCACCGCCAGCGATGGAGAACTGGTTTTAACTTGCTCCAGAGGTGTAAAACTAGTTGCTGATGTCCCTCTGGAAAAGGTTATTGATGAATCTTTCGATGCCATTATATTACCCGGCGGTATGCAAGGTGCCGAGTGTTTCCGTGATAATTCACTCGTTATCGAAAAAATCCGCCAGGCACATTATCAAGGGAAAATTATCGCTGCAATTTGTGCCGTGCCTGCTATCGTACTTGAACACCACAACTTATTCCCTACTGCCAAAATGACCGGTTACCCCGGTTTGCAAGACAAAATTTCGTCCGATAAATGGATTGATTGCCGAGTCTGTTTTGATGATCGTGTCAATCTATTGACCAGCCAAGGGCCAGCGACAGCTTTCGATTTCGCATTAAAACTCATTGAATTATTAAAAGGACGAGAAACAGCAGCAGAAGTGGCGACTCAACTCATATTGCCACTAGGTGTATATTCTTATCAAGATTGAAAAAATAGACAAAAGCATCTTACTTTATACGATTCGGGGTTCACGTAATAAGAACCCCGAAATGTATAACTAAAACAATTAAGGCCGATAAACTTTCACGTTATCAAAACCCTGTTCAGATAAATAGAGTGCCTGCAAACGACTCATAACTCCACGTTCACAATAGAGTAGATAGGTCTTATCCTTTGGCAAATCACCAAATTGGCTGCTCAACTTATAGAATGGCAATGATTTGATTTCCACACCATTTAACTGCAATGGCCGATCATCTTGTTCATCAGGCGAACGAATATCCAATAACACATCCGTTGGAGCGAACGCTGTCACCGTTTCAATTTCAACCACTTGCTCATTGCTTTGTTCTGCGATCTGGCGAATATCAATATTCTGAGCTTCACTGACCACTTTTTCCAGAATATTAAAATCGAAATTCGCTTCTTCTGCTTCAATTTTAGCTTTAACGGCTTTTACCGTCGGGCTTTTTGAAATAACACCACAGAATTCAGGCATCGTACGGGCAAAATCCTCAGTGCCAATTTCACGTGCCAACCTGATAATGTGCTCTTTATCATGAGAAATCAGCGGCCGCAGAATCAATGTGTCCGATGCATTATCAATCAAACGCAAATTAGTGAGTGTTTGGCTGGAAACTTGTCCCAAAGCCTCACCGGTAACAATAGCCTGCACGCCATAACGCTCTGCAATTTTAGATGCCGCTCTTACCATCATCCGTTTAAGCACCACCCCCATTTGACCATCATCAATTTTTTCCAAAATTTCAGCGACAACAGGTTCAAAATCCACAGCAACGAAACGGACTTTATGGGAACTACCAAAACGATTCCAAAGATAATGAGCAACCTGCTTCACGCCAATTTCATGAGCGGAGCCGCCAAGATTGAAGAAGCAATAGTGAACACGGCAGCCACGGCGCATTAGCATATAGCTGGAAACACCAGAATCAAAACCCCCAGAAATCAGAGACAATACATCTTCCTGCGTTCCGATAGGAAAACCACCAATCCCTTCATAACGGGCTTTTACCAAAATCAGCACATCCTGATCAATTTCCAAATTGACGGTAACATCAGGATGATTGAGTTTTACTTTCACAGATTCAATATGCTGGTTTAAACCACCACCGACATAGCGTTCTACTTCATTAGAAGTAAATTGATGTTTACCGCGGCGCTTTACCCGCACGCAAAATGTCTTATTGTGGAGAGATTCGCCATAAGCCTCATAAGCCTGTTCAAAGATATGATGCATGTCACGAAACTCACGCTCCTCTACTTGCAGAATATGGTGAATACCGGGGATACGTGTCAACACATCACAAATTTGAGCGCCAAGGTTTTCATCTTTAGTACGAACTTCGATATTATCCCAATGGCGAACCACTGCAATATTATCTCCTAACGTTTTCAGCACATTGCGAATATTACTAGCGAGAATTTTAATAAAGCGCAAACGAACAGTTTGGCTCTTGATCGTGATTTCCGGGAATAATTTAATAATAAACTTCATAGTGAGTTATAGTAGTAGTTAGGCATTTTGATAAAAAAAACTGATGGTATGTCTTGGTTGTCAAATCAGGCCGCGGAGTATAACACTATCTCGTGGTATAGCGCGGAAAAAACACAAAATCAGTTAAGGATTTGTTTGCACCAGCATAATAAGATAGTCTGCAACCCTCAGGCGAACTCTGTAAATAGTAAAAAATTATGCCAAAGAAAAACGCAATATCAGAAAGTACAAACAGTACGCCAGAACCTGCCCCGGCAATGACATTTGAAAGCTCATTAAAAGAGCTGGAACAGATCGTCGCACGGCTGGAATCAGGTGAACTGGCACTGGAAGAAGCCCTAAGCGAGTTTGAGCGTGGTATTCAATTAGCCCGTCAAGGGCAACAGACTTTGCAACAAGCAGAACAGCGAGTTCAGATTCTGCTTAACGACGACACCCAATCTCCACTGAGTCATTTCTCCCCGGATACTGAATAAGCCTATGTCTGAACAAAATTCAACCCAATTTAAAGAACAGCTTAAAATCTGTCAACAACGAGTCAATAACGTTCTGATAAGCACACTATCTTCACTGGCATTTGCAGACAACCCGCTCGTTCACGCAATGCAACATGGTACTTTGCTCGGTGGTAAACGCCTGCGCCCATTTTTAGTTTATGCCGTTGGTGAAATGTTTGGGTTATCCGCAAATAATCTGGATGCTCCAGCAGCAGCCGTTGAATGTATCCACGCCTTTTCATTAATCCATGACGACTTACCGGCGATGGATAACGATGATTTACGCCGTGGACAACCGACCTGCCACATAAAATTTGGCGAAGCTCACGCAATTCTGGCGGGAGATGCATTACAAGCGCTGGCATTTGAAATCCTATCTAAAAGAGAAATGCCGGATGTTACAACAGCAGATCGCCTCGAAATGCTTGCTGAATTGGCAACCGCCAGTGGCGTAGCCGGTATGTGTGGCGGCCAAGCCCTGGATCTGGCAGCAGAAGGCAAACACATCGATCTCCATATGCTAGAAAAAATTCATCGCCACAAAACGGGCGCACTTATCCGTTCCGCAGTCAGAATGGGCGCATATGGCGCAGGTCAACGTGGGCATGACGTCTTGCCTGAATTGGATCAATATGCCCAAGCCATCGGGCTCGCATTCCAAGTTCAGGACGACATTCTTGATGTCATTGGCGATACCGAAATGATAGGAAAACGCCAAGGCAGTGACCAACAGCTAGGAAAAAGCACTTACCCCGCATTACTAGGGTTAGAACAAGCACAGAAAAAAGCATACGAACTGTATCAAGAAGCATTACAAGCTTTGAATAAACTGGAAGATAAATCTTATAACACAACCATGCTGCGCACACTTGCCAGCTTTATCATTGAACGTAACAACTAAGGTCTGCCGGTAAATTTACCCACTGGCAGCGCTATTAATAAACACTTCTTAACGAGTATCAAATGAGCATTGATATAGCCAAATACCCAACATTGGCATTAGCGGAAAATCCTGAAGAACTTCGTATGTTACCAAAAGAGAGCCTGCCGAAGTTATGTGATGAACTTCGGCAATTCCTGCTAAACAGTGTCAGTCGCTCTAGTGGTCACTTTGCCTCCGGTCTTGGCACCATTGAGCTGACTGTAGCGTTACATTATGTCTATAAAACGCCTTTCGACAAATTGGTATGGGACGTCGGCCATCAGGCTTATCCTCACAAAATCTTGACAGGACGCCGAGATCGTATTGATACGATTCGTCAAAAGAATGGGCTTCACCCTTTCCCGTGGCGGGATGAAAGTGAATACGACACCTTATGTGTCGGCCACTCATCGACCTCTATCAGTGCTGGATTAGGAATGGCAATTGCCGCTCAACGCGAAGGCAAAGGCCGTCGTACAGTTTGTGTTATCGGTGATGGCGCGATAACAGCAGGCATGGCTTTCGAAGCGATGAACCATGCCGGGGATATCGACCCGGATATGTTAGTTATTCTTAATGACAACGAAATGTCTATCTCAGAGAACGTTGGTGCGTTAAATAACCATCTAGCTCAACTTCTATCCGGTAAACTCTACACCACATTGCGGGAAGGTGGGAAAAAAGTCTTTTCCAATCTACCTCCGATTAAAGAACTACTGAAAAAAACCGAAGAACATATCAAAGGCATGGTTGTTCCTGGCACTCTGTTTGAAGAATTAGGTTTTAATTACATTGGCCCCATCGACGGACATGATGTACTGACATTGACCCAAACGCTGAAAAATATGCGTGAGTTGAAAGGGCCACAGCTACTGCACATCATGACTAAAAAGGGTCGAGGCTATGCACCCGCCGAAAAAGATCCTATCAGTTGGCATGCGGTACCTAAATTTGATCCGACCACCGGCGCATTACCTAAAAGCTCAGACAACCGCCCTACTTTCTCCAAAATCTTTGGAGACTGGTTATGCGAAGAAGCCGCCAATGACAAAAAACTGATGGCAATCACACCAGCCATGCGCGAAGGCTCTGGTATGGTGCGTTTCTCCCGTGAATATCCTGATCAATACTTCGATGTCGCCATTGCAGAACAACATGCCGTGACTTTTGCCGCTGGTTTGGCAATTGGTGGTTACAAGCCGATTGTTGCTATCTATTCAACATTTCTCCAACGTGCTTATGACCAAGTTATCCATGATATCGCCATTCAGAATCTACCTGTTCTATTTGCAATAGATCGCGGAGGTATCGTAGGTGCTGATGGTCAGACACATCAAGGCGCCTTTGATCTTTCATTCCTTCGTTGCATCCCCAACATGGTCATTATGGCGCCCAGTGACGAGAACGAATGCCGACAGATGCTGCATACCGGCTATCATTATCAGCAAGGTCCCGTAGCCGTGCGCTATCCACGAGGGACCGGAACGGGGGCAGAACCCCAACCATTTGAACAATTGCCAATTGGTAAAGGCGTTATTCGTCGTCAGGGTAATAAGGTAGCGATCCTGAACTTTGGAACTCTGTTACCCGATGCAATAACAGCAGCAGAGTCACTGGATGCGACTGTTGTTGATATGCGTTTTGTCAAACCACTGGATAAAGAATTGATATTAGAAATGGCTGATAACCATGATTTATTGGTCACGCTGGAAGAAAATGCCATTATGGGCGGTGCCGGAAGTGGCGTTAATGAACTGCTAATGCAGGAAGGTCGTCTGGTGCAAATTCTGAATATTGGCTTGCCTGACCAATTTGTTCCACAAGGTAGTCAGGAAGAAATCAGAGCGGATTTAGGGCTTGATGCCGTAGGTATTCAAAATAGTATCAATAAAAGACTATTTTCCTGAGTGTATAGGGATAATAGGATATTTATTCTATTATCCTCAGTTTAGGATTATAGTAGGAAGTGCCTCAAGTTAGATGATATGTATTTTCCGCATTCTTCTCTATAAAAAGGCACTATTTTCAGAATCAAGTAACGATACCTACCAAAGGCTCTACACAAACCCAGTAATCCAGTGCAGTCGTCTTCTGAAAATAACAAAATCGATAGAGGTCACTGCCGTGCCAAAAACGTTCGTATTTGATACGGTACGCGTACGCTTTCATTGTGTACATTTTGCTAATAGGCACACCTTAGTGTACAATTTCAATGCGTATAAATAGGAGGACGTAACAATGCCTCAGATCCCAGTAGAAACTAATGACCGAATGTCGCTACGTATTGCCTCAGAAGAAAAGTCACTGTTGATGCGTGCAGCCGCTTTACAACATACCAACTTGACTGAGTTCGTGCTCCGCAATGTGATGTCAGCAGCACGGAAGATTATCGACGAGAACGAACGACTGGAGCTGACCGAAAGAGATAGTTTGCATGTTCTGGATCTTTTGGATAACCCACCGGCACCGAATGATAAATTGTTGGCCGCAGCATTTGCCTTGCCGAAACAATCATGATGCTACCAATCTGGCACGAAGAGCCTATAGGCAAACATCATTATCGCGGTGCTTTTGACTGTGGTGATGAGGCGTTGAATCAGTTTTTACATCGCCATGCAAGGCAGAGCCATGAGAAAGGTGGGGCAAAAACCTACCTTGCGGTTAGCGAGAGCAATCGGACGGTATTGGGTTACTACAGTCTAAGCCCCGCTTCTATTGCTTATGAACGTGCACCGGAAGTGATTAAACGTGGTCTGGCTCGACATGAAGTGCCAGTATTTCGGCTTGGCCGTCTGGCTGTAGATCTTTCAGTACAGAGTCAAGGACTCGGTGGCCAGTTGTTGCTAGCTGCTGGTCGGCGCTGTTTATTGGTGGCCACGCAGGCTGGCGGGGTTGCATTGCTAATTGATGCCAAGAATGAGCGTGTTGCCGAGTGGTACACCAGCTATGGTGCTATTCCGCTATTAGATGCCCATCTATCTTTGCTGTTACCATTAAAAACAATACATGCGGCACTAGTCACTGCGGGAAAGCTTTAAATGAACGAAGCCAACCAATCACAATAAATTACAACTACTACCAGATATCTCTGCTAAACGACAGGGAAACGCCTACGTCATATTTAAAAATGGGCATTAAGAAATCGGCGGAGTAGTTGTTCACGGTACTCGGTTGGGTGATACCCAACTTCAACCTAAGATATTTCCTTGTACCAAGTGCAACCAGATCATTGCCAGACTGGTGTTCTCTTGGGATTCTGCATCCGTTGAAGAAATGGAAACTGTCGGCAAAAAACTTGAGCTGGAAGCCTTCGTTTCTGACTATCCGGTATGGGTACTTGGCGCACCTGACTGCGACGATGATAACATCGCGAAGCATTTACATGCCCAAGAAAGGGGAGGTGTATTGGGAGCATCCAGATAACATGAACAAGCGGTTGATTGAACTCAACGAGAATCTCTGTTGGGGCACTTTTACGCAGAAACTTACGGTTTTGTCCTCACACAACTATCCCAAACCGGAATTTTCTGTAGAAAAATCACCTACCACAGAAGTTAGCGGTTATCGCAGCTACCCGATCACTACTCCAAGTATAAAGCAAAAAATGAGTCCCTCTCTAAGGGATAATCAATACACCACACCTCAAAAAGTCAAAATCTGATAAAACGCCAATAACCAAACAATCACGAAAGAAAATACACCCGCAATAATATCATCCAACATGATGCCTAATCCTCCATGAACATAGCGATCAAACCAGCGAATTGGCCACGGTTTCCACATATCGAGAATACGGAACACCATAAAACCGGTCAAAACCCACTGCCAGTTAATCACAGGGATTGCCATCAATGTGATCCACATACCGATAAATTCATCCCAGACAATACTGCCGTGGTCATGAACCTTCATATCATCAGAAGTACGCTGACAAATCATTATGCCGAAAAACATCCCGACAATAATCACCAACCAGCAAATCCATTCCGGGAACTGAACCAGTAATAACCAGAACGGAATAGCCGCTGCCGATCCCATTGTCCCCGGCACGACCGGCGACAGCCCACTACCAAAACCTGTCGCTAATAGATGCCAGGGATTGCTCATCCGTAAGCGACGCTTTGCCTTATCCATGTGCTTCCTCGGTAATAAAATGATCGAACCCTTTTAGATCTAATTTAATCTCTTTATTATTGCTGTAGTAACGAATACCTTCCGATTCCGCCATGATCTGTCCAACACAGCTAAAACCAGCACCGGTATGCGCTAACGCAATTTCCAACGCACCACGATTCCGCTCCGGGACGGTAAAACATAATTCATAGTCCTCACCACCACTCAAAGCCCACATCAAAGCTTGCTGCGGTTCAACATATTGTTTCATCGCATCAGAGTAAGGAATCGCATCCAGGTTTATTCTGGCTCCACATCGGCTGGCTTTCAGGATGTGACCCAAATCAGAAATCAAACCATCAGACAAATCAATAGCTGATGTTGCCAAGCCACGTAGCGCTTGCCCTTGTAAAATACGAGGCTGCGGCCTGAGATGACGCTGAACTAACCAGTTGTGGGATATCGGATCAGAAATTTGTAGACGGTTTTGCAACAGGGCTAAACCCGCCGCACTATCACCCAACGATCCACTCACATAAATCCAATCGCCATTTTTTGCGCCAGCACGCCGTAACGCTCTGCTTGCGGGAACTAAGCCATGAATCGTCAACGTCAGACTCATTGGGCCGCGGGTAGTGTCGCCGCCAATAAGCTGCATACCGTAATAACGCAATTGTTCAAACAAACTGTCACTGAAACTACTCAGCCAGCATTCATCCACTTCCGGTAATGTTAAAGCCAATGAAAGCCAGGCAGGATCAGCACCGACTGCGGCCAGATCACTAAGATTCACAGCGAGAGATTTGTAAGCTAAATCTTCAGGGGAGATATCAGGTAAAAAATGAACGCCTGAAACTAAGGTATCCGTACTAACCGCCAATTGTTGTTTATCGGCCAGTGTCATCAGTGCGCAGTCATCACCAATACCTAAATTTACATCACGCCGGTTAGTCTCCTGGCGATCAAAATAACGTGCAATGAGGTCAAATTCGCCACATGCCATAATAAAATCCCAAAAAATTACTGATGATCATGAACATAAGGCCGGTATCCCGGCCTTACAAATCATCGTCTACGGTGGGAAAAACCCGACAAGCAGTAGCTTATCTTTTTCTGCGTACTGCTGGACCAGATTTATCCAGTACTCCGTTCACGAATTTGTGACTATCTTCAGCACCGAAGACTTTTGCCAATTCGATAGCTTCGTTAATAGCCACTTTATAAGGGACATCATCACGATAACTTAGTTCAAACATAGCAACACGCAAAATGGCTTTTTCTACCTGACCTAACTCTTCGAGCTGACGGGAAAGATAAGGAGCCATCAAAGCATCCAGCTTAACTGCATTCACAGCTACTCCTGACAGCAATTCACGAAAATAGGTTACGTCAACACCAGTGACGTCCTGCTCCGACAGAAACTGTAATTCAACATCAGCAACGCTATTGCCAGATAATTGCCATGAATATATAGCCTGAACAGCGCACTCACGAGCACGACGACGAGCAGCAGGTTTCACAAGATTCCCCTTAATTAAAACTAAAATCAGCCTTTAATGGCATTAATTACATTGACCATTTCCAGCGCGGTTAATGCAGCTTCTGCGCCTTTATTACCCGCTTTGGTTCCAGCGCGCTCAATCGCCTGTTCAATGCTTTCTGTAGTCAGAACACCAAATGCCACTGGAATTTCACTGGACATCGCCACATTGGACAGACCAGAACTGCATTCACCAGCAACGTATTCAAAATGAGCGGTACCACCGCGGATAACTGTACCTAGCGCGACAACGGCATCATATTTTCGGGTTTCGACCAATGTCTTCACTGTCAATGGTAACTCGTAAGCACCAGGAACCCAGACAACAGTGATATTCTCTGAGGCAACCTGACCGATACGCTCAAGCGCATCTACCGCGCCTCCTAACAGACTGTCATTAATGAAGTTGTTGAAACGTGCAATGGCAATCGCCACACGAGCTTGTGGAGCTGCAACAACACCTTTGATTACGTTCATAGCCTTCCTTCTATCTGTTCATATCCGCAGGGGGGCGGATTCTATCATATTCTTTCGTTAGCCGCGCCTGCCGATTTAGCAACGGAGCATAAAAACAGGCAAATTAATCCACACTCATATATTCAGTCAGTATACCGGCCGCAAACGCAAACGAAGATCAGGGCCAACTTGCTGTATATCAAAAATGTCAAATTCCGGCGCCGCTGCCAGATTTTTGAGTTCAGGAATAGCAAACAAACCACAAGCCGTATCACCTAGCACTTTTGGCGCAACATAAAGAACCAGTTCATCCACCAATCCTAACGTTAGCAACGCCCCCGCCAACAACGCCCCGCACTCAGTCCAGACCGTATTGATCTGGCGCCTCCCCAACTGCATCATCAATGACACTAAATCTACCCCAACACCATGAGCAGGCAACAGTATCTGTTCTACATTTTCAGATAAGTCATGTTCATCTGCTTTAGTGCGAGCCAGCCAACAATAACCGGGCTGTTGTATCACCTGATGCTGAGGACCAACACGATTCTGACTGTCAACAATAACACGTACCGGTTGACAAAGATTTTCCTCGGGATAAGCCGCCTGAGTTTCCGCATCCAATTCACTCCAACGAACCGTCAAGTGAGGATCATCAGCCAGAACTGTACTACTGGAACTCAGAATCGCGCTACATTGAGCACGGAATTTTTGTACATCATCGCGAGCTTGAGATGATGTAATCCATTTACTTTCACCAGAAGCTAATGCAGTTCGCCCGTCAAGAGAAGAAGCCATCTTCAACTGAACATACGGGAATCCGGTACGCATCCGTTTCAAAAATCCCCGGTTGAGAGATTCAGCTTCTTCCATCATCAGACCATGCTCTACTGCAATACCAGCCTGTTGCAGCTTATAAAGTCCCCTTCCTGCTACCTGTGGATTAGGGTCCTGCATCGCCGCGACCACACGGCTAACGCCAGCCGCAATCAACGCATCGGCACAAGGCGGTGTTTTACCGTGATGACTGCACGGCTCAAGCGTGACATAAACAGTTGCGCCTTTAGCTTTATCCCCGGCCATCCGTAAGGCATGAACCTCCGCATGTGGCTCGCCAGAACGTAAATGAAAACCTTCCCCAATAATCTGCCCATCACGCACAATCACACAACCTACGTTGGGATTAGGTGACGTGGTAAAGCGCCCTTGACGCGCTAATTCCAAAGCACGCGCCATATATTTTTTATCGTTATTCACTGGCTCAACCTTGTAATTTAGCAATCTCTTCGCCAAATTCACGAATATCTTCAAAGCTGCGATAAACAGAAGCAAAACGGATATAAGCAACTTTATCCAATTTCTTCAATTCATCCATGACCAGATTACCAATCATTTTGGATGGAACTTCCCGTTCACCGGTAGCACGTAACTGAGATTTAATATAGCTAATCGCCATCTCTACATCATCAGAACTAACCGGGCGCTTCTCCAGTGCTTTTTGCATACCGCGGCGCAATTTTTCTTCATCGAACGGCTCTCGGATATCGTCACTTTTTATTACTCTAGGCATAACCAACTCAGCCATTTCAAAAGTGGTGAATCGCTCATGACACTCAAGACACTGGCGCCGTCGGCGCACCTGCGAGCCATCCCCAACTAAACGAGAGTCAATCACTTTGGTATCAACAGCAGCACAAAATGGGCAATGCATATCGTTTCCTGATGGTTAATCCAAACTAAATTTACAGTTTATCCTTAATCTGAATAAAAAACACCCTGTCAGCCGGATACTCACAGGGTGTTTGAACAGCATCAAGGCAGAATAATTAAGGTAACAAAGATGGCTGATCAGCCCCTTCTTTTTCAACTTTTTGCTGGATCATGTGTTCACGCTTCATACCCAGTTTCAACGCTAAAGCGGAAGCAACATAGATAGAAGATACCGTACCGATAGAAACACCGATTAACATCGCTAGTGAGAAACCCTTCAACATCGCGCCACCGAAAATATACAACATCAGCACCACCAGTAAGGTAGTCGCGGACGTCATGATTGTACGGCTCAATGTTTGCGTCAGAGAGACGTTCATAATTTCATACGACGTACCACGACGGATCTTACGGAAATTCTCACGGATACGGTCAGAAACCACGATACTGTCATTCAATGAGTAACCGATAACCGACATCAGCGATGCCACAATGGTCAGGTCAATCTCGATATGAAACAGTGATAGAACCCCTAATGTGATGATGACGTCATGGGCAAGGGCAAGAACCGCACCCAATGCTAAACGCCATTCAAAACGGAACCCAACATAAATCAAGATACAGACAAGCGCCGCCAGTAACGCCATTGCACCATCTTGGGCGAGCTCAGCACCGACACTCGGACCAACAATTTCAATACGATTGACACTCGCATCTTTATCAATGGTGTCATTAACGACCTTAATAACCTTTTTACCCAGTTCCTCATTAGCCGCTCCCGTAACCGGTGGCATACGCACCATGACATCACGGCTACTACCGAAATTTTGCAACAGCGGATCTTCAAAACCCGCTTTTGCCAGGCTATCACGCATCTTATCCAGATCAGCAGATTGACTGAGTTTGATTTCGATTACCGTACCACCGGTAAAATCGAGTCCCCAGTTAAATCCGCGGGTTGCCATCACAAAAACAGAAGCTACCAACAGCAGCAACGAAATTCCGAAAGCAACGTTGTCCCAGCGCATAAAGTCATAGACTCTGCGACCATAGTTCAATTGTTCAACAGTATAATCCTGTGCCACAACGTGCTCCTTAAATTGACAGCTTCTTAATACGCTTACCGCCGTATAGCAGGTTGACGATCCCTCGAGTACCTACAATAGCGGTGAACATAGAAGTCGCGACACCAATTGACGTTGTTATCGCAAAGCCTTTAATTGACCCGGTACCAACAGCATAAAGAATGACCGCAGTAATCAACGTAGTCAGGTTAGCGTCAATAATACTGGAGAAAGCCCCTTTATAACCTTCATGTATCGCTTGTTGCACTGTCCGGCCATTACGCAATTCTTCTTTGATACGTTCGTTAATCAGCACGTTAGCATCAACCGCCACCGCCAGCGTTAGCACAATACCCGCGATCCCCGGCATGGTTAACGTCGCCCCTGGCAGCAGAGACATGATACCGACAATCAACACCAAGTTAGCCAACAACGCACTGCTCGCAATCACGCCAAATTTACGATAGTAAATCACCATAAACAGAATTGATGCAATTAAGCCCCACAGACAAGCTTCTAAACCTTGTTCAATATTTTGCAGACCAAGGGTTGGTCCAATGGTACGCTCTTCCACAATCTGAATCGGCGCAATCAAAGCTCCCGCACGCAACAATAAGGATAACTGACGCGCTTCGGTTGCATTGGAAAGGCCCGTGATACGGAAATTGTTCCCCAGACGAGTCTGAATATTAGCAATGTTAATCACTTCTTCATGTTTAACTAACACCGCCCGACCGTTAGCATCTTTCTTACCGCTGTCTTTATATTCCACAAACAGTGTTGCCATTGGCTTACCAACATTGTCTTTGGTGAAATTAGACATCGCTGTGCCACCGGCACTGTCCAGTGAAATACTCACCTGTGGATTACCATATTCATCGGCATCCGAGATTGAATCTGTAATGTGATCACCGGTCAGAATAACACGCTTGTATAGCACAACCGGATTACCATCACGGGTATCTTTCACCTCAGAATCACCTGGCACACGACCTGATGCAGCCGCGGTAGAATCAATACTGGTATTGACCAGACGAAATTCCAATGTTGCTGTCGCGCCAAGAATCTCTTTTGCACGAGCCGTATCCTGAATACCCGGTAATTCAACCACGATACGGTCAGCGCCCTGACGCTGAACCAAAGGCTCAGCCACACCCAGTTGATTAACACGGTTACGCAGAATGGTAATGTTCTGCTGCACCGCATAAGAACGGGCTTCGCGCTGACGTTCATCACTCATCACTGCTTTCAGGGTGTTATTGGTTCCAATACTAAAAACTAAATCACGGTGACGGCCTGTAAGATAGTTTTCCGCCTCAGCACGCGCTTTTTCATCACGGAAGCGAATTTCTACACCGTAATTATCAATTTTACGGACAGTGGAATAAGGAATACCTTTTTCACGCAAATCAGTGCGCAGGCCATCAATATTCTGCTCTTGCAGTTTACCTAATGCGGTTTCCATATCCACTTCCATCAGGAAGTGCACCCCACCTCGCAGATCAAGGCCCAACTTCATTGGTTCGGCGCCAACCTTACTTAACCAAGTTGGTGTTGCTGGCGCCAGGTTCAATGCCACCACGTACTGATCGCCTAATGTGGACATCAATACTTCACGGGCACGAAGTTGAATATCGGAATTATTGAAACGAGCAAGAATTGCGCCATTTTCCAGCGTAATAGATTTACTCGCGATTTGATTCTTTTCTAAAACATTATGGACTTGGACCAGCGTTTGCTCACTGGCGGCGACACCTCGCGCGCCAGTGATTTGTACAGCCGGATCCTCACCATAAAGGTTGGGAAGTGCATAAAGCAAACCGATGAGGATCGCAGCGATCAGCATCAGATACTTCCACAAAGGATAACGGTTTAGCACGGCAGTTCCCTTCGGGAAAATCAGAAATTATAGAGCTTTCATCGTACCTTTCGGTAAAACGGCAGCGACGAAATCACGTTTAATGGTCACTTCAGTAGTCTCATTCAGTGCTACAACGATATAACCCGTGTCAGAAACTTTAGTGACGCGACCAATCAAACCACCATTGGTCATCACCTCATCACCTTTAGAAATAGAATCCATCAGCTTTCTATGTTCTTTAGTACGTTTCTGTTGTGGACGCAGGATCATGAAGTAGAAGATCAAGCCAAAAACGACCAGCATGATGATCAAAGAATATGGGCTTCCCTGAGCCGGTGCGCCAGCAGATGCTGCTGCTTCAGAAATAATACTCATTAAACTTCCCTCATTGTTATCAAATTCAATAGTAATCAAAAACCAGCCGCAATATGCTATACACACCGAAACCAGTCAATCACCACTTAAGTCAAATACTTAATGCCGGAACGGGTTTACCAATCCGTTGATAAAAATCTTCAACAAACTGTTCAAGATTACCCTCTTCGATAGCTTGACGAATCTTAGCCATCAGGCGCTGATAATACCGCAAATTATGGATAGTATTCAGCCTTGCACCGAGAATTTCGTTACAACGGTCGAGATGATGCAAATATGCCCGACTATAATTCCGACAAGTATAACAGTCACACTGCTCATCCAACGGAGAAGTATCCTCTTTATGTTTGGCATTACGGATCTTAATCACACCATTGGTCACAAAAAGATGACCATTACGGGCATTTCGGGTCGGCATCACACAATCAAACATATCAATGCCGCGACGAACCCCTTCCACCAAATCTTCTGGCTTCCCCACGCCCATCAGATAGCGCGGTTTATCTTGCGGGATTTGCGGACAGACATGCTCAAGAATACGGTGCATATCCTCTTTAGGCTCGCCTACCGCCAGACCACCTACAGCGTATCCATCAAAACCAATCTCTACCAGACCTTTTACTGAGATGTCACGTAAATCTTCGTAAATACTTCCCTGAATAATACCAAACAACGCGTTTTTATTCTGTAATTCATCAAAACGCTTACGACTACGCGCCGCCCAACGTAAGGACATCTCCATCGAACGTTTCGCATAATCCCAATCAGCAGGATATGGCGTACATTCATCAAAAATCATGACAATATCAGAGCCCAAATCATACTGAATTTCCATCGATTTTTCTGGGCTAAGGAAAACTGGGGTACCATTGATTGGGTTACGGAAATGTACACCTTCCTCTTTGATTTTACGCATTGCGCCAAGGCTGAATACCTGAAAACCGCCTGAATCCGTCAAGATTGGACCATGCCATTGCATAAACCCATGCAGATCACCATGAAGTTTCATGATTTCCTGCCCTGGACGTAGCCACAGATGGAAAGTATTGCCAAGCAGGATCTGCGCGCCGGTTTCCTTTACCTCTTCCGGTGTCATCCCTTTTACCGTGCCATAAGTCCCAACTGGCATAAATGCCGGCGTTTCTACCACGCCACGCTCAAAAATCAGACGACCACGACGGGCTTGACCATCGGTAGTTTGTAATTCAAATTTCACTTAACCTCCAGGCATCAGATAAACAGTCCGATGCTGTTGTTTAAAACCAGACAAAGTTGAAATTTACCGTTGAACTGAGATATTCACATAATCCTATTTTCAACAACTTCAACAATATATTCCAGTCAATGCCATAATTATTACATTAAATTAAGAAATCTTTTCCTTGCAAGCGAAGGGATTACGACGAATAAACATCGCATCACCGTAACTAAAGAAACGATATTTTTCTGCAACTGCCTCTTTATAAGCATTCATCGTATTTTTATAACCCGCAAACGCAGAAACCAACATGATAAGTGTCGATTCCGGCAAATGGAAATTAGTAATCAACGCGTCCACAACTTGATATTCAAAACCCGGATAGATAAAAATTTGCGTGTCATTAAAAAATGGCGCAATTAACCCATCCTGGCAGGCTTTTGCTGCACTTTCCAGCGATCGCACTGAGGTTGTGCCAACAGCAACAACTTTGTTACCTCGCGCCTTACACGCCAGCACAGCATCAACCACATCCTGTGGCACTTCTGCATATTCGGCATGCATAATATGGTCTTCAATAGTCTCTACCCGCACTGGTTGGAAAGTACCGGCACCAACATGCAATGTCACAAAAACCATCTCCACGCCCTTTTTACGCAGCGCTTCCAACAATGGCTCATCAAAATGCAGACCGGCGGTTGGCGCAGCTACCGCCCCGGGCCGCTCACTGTATACAGTTTGATACAACTCACGGTCTGCCTCTTCATCAGGACGATTAATATAAGGCGGCAAAGGCATATGACCGACATCATCCAAAATAGACAACACATCGCGCTCATCATCAAAACGTATTTCGAACAGACTATCATGGCGGGCCAACATGGTTGCTTTAAGACTTTCATTGTCACCCAACAACAGCTCAGTTCCCGCTTTTGGCGCTTTGGAAGCACGCACATGTGCAAGTACCCGCTTATCATCCAACACCCGTTCAACCAGCACTTCCAACCTACCGCCCGTAGCTTTTCGGCCGAAAATACGCGCAGGTATGACGCGAGTATTATTGAAAACCAGTAAATCTCCGGCATTCAGCTTATCGAGAACATCCGTAAAAACACCATGCGTTAATGCCCCCGTTTCACCATCAAGCGAGAGCAAACGACAGCCACTGCGTTGTGGTTGAGGGTAATGAGCAATCATTTCGTCAGGAAGTTCAAAAGTAAAATCGGAGACACGCATTATATTTAATCATTCAGAAAAACAGGCGGACTAGTCTAGTGCCGCAGCTCTGAGGGTGCAACAAATAAGCACATAACTTCGCGGATTTATATTACAATCACCGAATGAATTTTCTCGCTCACCTTCACTTAGCTACTCTGGCTGACAGTTCCCTGTTAGGGAATCTGATGGCAGATTTTGTGCGCGGTAATCCAGAGGGGCAATACAGCGCTGATGTGGTTGCCGGTATTCGTATGCATCGGCGGGTTGACGTATTAACAGATACCCATCCATTGGTTATTCAAGCTCGTCACTTGTTCAGTGCTCCATATCGACGGGTTGCGCCGATCACTTTGGATATTATCTGGGATCACTTCCTCTCCTTGTATTGGGATAAATTAGTTCCCACTTACTCATTACCGGCATTTATTCACCATGCCCGCAACCAAATTGAACCTCATCTTTATTACACTCCTGAAAAATTTCAGGAGCTGAATGAATTTTTATGGCCGCAAAACTGGCTAATCCGCTATGCAGATCTTGCATTTATCGCAGATGTATTAACAGGCATGGCCCGAAGGCATCCCAGATTATCGGCTTTATCTGGATCATTTCAGGATATAGAACAACATTACGCTGACTTTGAAGCACTATTCTGGCAATTTTACCCCTATATGATGGAAAAAGCGGAAAATAAGGATTTTTACTGTTCGCCTCAATAAGCGTTGTTATTACAAATTATGCTTGTGAATAAATTGTAAATGCGGATAGAAAGAAATCATTCAGGCAATACAGTATTTTCACATGTTTAATGATTTCTTCATTCCTGATATCCAGCGATACAGTCAGAATTTCTTTTCTCCAGCATGCCAACCATTTGGCTGGTGTAAGATGAATAGTAGGAAATGACTTTTTAACGCTAGCTTTCATTCGGAAAGATCTTCATCAGAGGGACCTAAACGATCCAATTCGGCCAAAATCAACGGAATTTGTACCTCTAAATCAGTGGGTCTTTTATCTTTACTCCACCAGATAAGCGGCTCACGGCGTTTATAGTCCACTTTACTGACCGCTTCTTTGCCGTTTAATAAGAATTTCACCATAAAGGCGACTGCCAGAGCTTTATCATTACCACTACTTAAAAAAGCAAAAGAATAACTGCTGACGTTAGGGATAAAACCACGCCCGACAAGGTTATTATTTTCGTCTAGGCCATACACTTTGAGATAAAAAATATTAGTTTTTTCCCCCATGCCTACTTGTGGATAGCGGGCAGCATAGGCTTTTCCTTTATACCAAGTGTAAAAGATCTGTTGTTCACGATCGATAATTAATGGTGCCTGACGGCGTAAGAAAAATATAGCCCATACAAAAGGTGGAATAATCAGCAGATAAAGCAATAGGAAGCTTATATCAATAATGAGAAGTCGAGTGCTACTTGGGTAAAAGGTATAACGATAATATAAATATTTTTTTAGCGAAATTTCTTGATCATTACCAATATAACGGACATCTTCCATATCAGCAGGTAGATCATTCCGTAGATAAAATTTTTCGCCATAGTCTTTTTTTGCGTAGCCAACCCATCGATGAATAGCTTTTTCATCAATTTTCCGTTCTTTGATAAATTCATTAATATTTAGAATAAGACTACTAAGAATTCCTAATGTAACTGGGATTAAGGTAATACTCCGAGCGCGGCGTTGGGTATTGCGAATATGACATTCTTTATTATCAATGTAGTCCAATGTTTCTACATGTTTAATGGTTTCTTCATCCTTAATATCTGGCGGTACTGTCAGAATTTCTTTTTCCCAACGGACCAGCCGTTGGGCTGGCAATGGATGAATAGTAGGAAACCATTTTTTGAGTAAGTTTTTTAATCGTTGCTTCATTCGGAAAGATCTTCATCAGGGGGACCTAAGCGATCCAATTCGGCCAGAATCAACGGAATTTGAGCGTCTAAATCGGCGGGTCTTTTATCTTTACTCCACCAAATAAGCGGCTCACGGCGTTTGTAGTCCACCTTACTGACTGCCTCTTTGCCGTTTAATAAGAATTCCACCATAAAAGCCAATGCCAGACCTTTATCATTGCCACTGCTTAAAAAAGCAAAAGTATAACTGCTGACGTTAGGGATAAAGACACGTTCGATAAGGTTGTTATTTTCATTCAATCCATAAACTTTGAGATACAAAATATTAGTTTTTTCCATCATACCTAATTGTGGATAACGGGCGGCATAAGCTTTACCTTTATACCAGGTGTAGAAAATCTGTCGTTCACGGTCGATAATTAATGGCGCTTGGCTCTGCCAAAAAAAATATACAATATACAAATGGGGGAATAATCAGTAGATAGAGTAGCAGGAAACTTATATCAATTATGAGCAATCGAGTACTGCTTGGGTAAAAAGTATAACGATAATATAAATACTTTCTTAGTGATATTTCTTTATCATTACCAATATAACGGGCATTTTCCATATAGTCTGGTAAATCGTTACGCAGATAAAACTTTTCTCCATATTTTTCTTTTACTAGCTCTACCCAGGAATGAATATCTGATTCAGTATCCTTTCGTTCTTTTATAAAATCATTCACAGTTAACACTAGACTGGTAATTAGTCCTAGTGTAACAGGAATTAGAGTAATACTCCTAAAACGGCGTTGTGGATTGCGAATGTGACATTCCTTATCATTAAGGCGATCCAATATTTCTACATGCTTAATGGTTTCTTCATCCTTAATATCTGGTGGTGCTGCCAGAACCTCTTTTTCCCAATAGGCCAGCCGTTTGGCTGGCATTGGATGAATAGTGGGAAACCATTTTTTGATTAAATGTTTTAATCGTTGCTTCATTCGGAAAGATCTTCATCAGGGGGACCTAAGCGATCCAATTCTGCCAGAATCAACGGAATTTGAGCTTCTAAGTCGGCGGGTCTTTTATCTTTACTCCACCAAATAAGCGGCTCACGGCGTTTATAATCCACTTTACTGACTGCCTCTTTACCATTTAATAAGAATTTCACAATAAAAGCCAGCGCCAAACCTTTATCATTACCACTGCTTAAGAAAGCAAAAGAGTAACTGCTGACGTTAGGGATAAAACCACGCCCGATAAGTTGATTGTTCTCATCCAGGCCATAAACTTTGAGATAAAAAATATTAGTTTTTTCCCCCATGCCTACTTGTGGATAGCGGGCAGCATAGGCTTTTCCTTTATACCAAGTGTAAAAGATCTGCCGTTCGCGATCGATAATTAATGGTGCCTGACGGCGTAAGAAAAAGATGGCCCAGACAAAAGGAGGAATAATCAGTAGGTAAAGCAATAAAAATGCCATATCAGTTATTAAAATATTATTGCTATATTCATAATGGTTATAGCGATAATATAGGTATTTTCTTAGGGAAATTTCTTTATCATAAGCAATATATTCATACTTTTTAAGAAAATCCGGTAGAGCAGGATCCAAATAAAATTTCTCACCATAATCTTTTTTTGCATCGTTAACAGACCAAAGCAGATTCTTTTCTGCTGCCCACCATGTTTCAATAAAATCGTTAACGTTTAAGACCAGACTGCTAATAATCCCCAGTGTGACCGGGATCAAGGCAATACTCCGAGCGCGGCGTTGGGTATTGCGAATATGACATTCTTTATTATCAAGGTAGTCCAATATCTCCACGTGCTTAATGGTTTCTGCATCCTTAATATCTGGCGGTACTGCCAGAATTTCTTTTTCCCAACGGGCCAGCCGTTTGGCTGGCAGTGAATGAATAGTGGGAAACCATTTTTTGAGTAAGTGTTTCAATCGTTGTTTCATTCAGAAAGATCTTCATCAGGGGGACCCAAGCGATCCAATTCTGCCAAAATCAACGGAATTTGTGCCTCTAAATCAGCGGGTCTTTTATCTTTACTCCACCAGATAAGCGGCTCACGACGTTTATAATCTACTTTACTGACTGCCTCTTTACCATTTAATAAGAATTTCACCATAAAAGCGACCGCCAGAGCTTTATCATTGCCACTACTTAAGAAAGCAAAAGTATAACTGCTGACATTAGGGATAAAGACACGTTCTATAAGGTTATTATTTTCATCCAGTCCGTAGACTTTGAGATACAGAATATTGGTTTTTTCCAGCATACCTAATTGTGGATAACGGGCAGCATAGGCTTTACCTTTATACCAGGTGTAGAAAACCTGTCGTTCACGGTCAATAATTAATGGCGCCTGACTCTGCCAAAAAAATATACAATATACAAAGGGTGGAATAACCAGTAGATAGAGTAGTAGGAAGCCTATATCAATTTTCAAAAAAGAGTCGCTATGCCGATAATAATTATAACGGTAATGTAAATATTTTCTCAGTGAAATTTCTTTATCATTACCAATATAGCGAGCATTTTCCATATAATCGGGTAAGTCATCGCGTAGGTAAAATTTGTCACCATATTCTTCTTTGACTAAGTTGACCCACCGATGGATCCCTGCTTCATCGTTTTTACGGTCTTCGATAAATCCGTTAATATTCAGAATAAGACTACTAATAATCCCTAATGTAACAGGGATTAGATTAATACTCCTAAAACGGCGTTGAGGATTGCGGATATGACACTCCTTATCATCAAGGTAGTCCAATATTTCTACATGTTTAATTGTTTCCTCATCCTTAATATCTGGTGGTGCTGCCAGAAGTTCTTTTTCCCAGCGTGCCAGCCGTTGGGCTGGCAAAGGATGAATAGTGGGAAACCATTTTTTAAGTAAATTTCTTAATCGTTGCTTCATTCGGAAAGATCTTCATCAGGGGGACCTAGGCGATCCAATTCTGCCAGAATCAACGGAATTTGTGCCTCTAAATCAGCGGGTCTTTTATCTTTACTCCACCAAATAAGTGGCTCACGACGTTTATAATCCACTTTACTGACCGCCTCTTTGCCGTTTAATAAGAATTTCACCATAAAGGCCACGGCTAACCCTTTATCATTACCACTGCTTAAAAAAGCAAAAGAATAACTGCTGACGTTAGGGATAAAACCACGCCCGATAAGTTGATTGTTCTCGTCCAGGCCGTAGACTTTGAGGAACATAATATTAGTTTTTTCTGCCATGCCTACTTGTGGATAACGAGCGGCATAAGCTTTGCCTTTATACCAGGTGTAAAAAATCTGCCGTTCACGGTCGATAATTAATGGTGCCTGACGGCGTAAGAAAAAGATGGCCCAGACAAAAGGAGGAATAATCAGTAGGTAAAGCAATAAAAATGCCATATCAGTTATTAAAATATTATTGCTATATTCATAATGGTTATAGCGATAATATAGGTATTTTCTTAGGGAAATTTCTTTATCATAAGCAATATATTCATACTTTTTAAGAAAATCCGGTAGAGCAGGATCCAAATAAAATTTCTCACCATAATCTTTTTTTGCATCGTTAACAGACCAAAGCAGATTCTTTTCTGCTGCCCGCCATGTTTCAATAAAATCGTTAACGTTTAAGACCAGACTGCTAATAATCCCCAGTGTGACTGGGATCAAGGCAATACTCCGAGCGCGGCGCTGGGTATTGCGAATATGACATTCTTTATTATCAAGGTAGTCCAATATTTCTACATGTTTAATGGTTTCTTCATCCTTAATATCTGGCGGTACTGCCAGAATTTCTTTTTCCCAACGGACCAGTCGTTTGGTTGGCAATGGATGAATAGTGGGAAACCATTTTTTAAGTATATCTTTGAGTCGTTGTTTCATATAGTACGCTCTCCGTCAAAACTACCCTTGATGGTATTCTCTAATGTGGGTTCTTCTCCCCATAAATAACGCAGAGGAGCGATAATATTTTCTGATTGTTCATAGTACCAGTACAATTCGCTACTGCGAGGATAAACGCCTATTGTTTCTGGAAATACGATCTCTAGTGTTGCAGTATCGCCATTTAGGGTAAGTTTGGCCTTTTCCTGAGCTTCCTTGAATTTAGTATTGCGAAAAGTATCTAGGGTATATTTGCGGTGGTTAATCTCAACATAATCTACTTCTTCTCCCCAGTAAGAGATTTTAGGCGAAGTCACAAATACCCTACGGATATTTGAAAGTCCCATCTGAAAAGCGGGCAAAGTGAAACGATAGGTGGTGACACCAAATCCCTGATGTATTTTCAGTTGTGGTTGAATAAAGAGGTTTAAGAACTCTTGGTTTTCGATAAGAAAATGATTTTGTGTATCCTTATTCATTGCTCTGGCTTTTTTAAGTTGATCATTAATTGTTTGGCGATCGTCCGTGCTCCAAAAACCATATTTTTCCCCAGCCCCCCAAAAACAGTTATTCAGTACTTTCTCCAAATCTGACCAGGCACTGCTGGCTTGTACGATACTGCCACCGATAAGCAAGCCAGCTCCAATGACTATTGCGGTGAGTACTCCTGCCGTCAGAAAGGTGCCTACCGCAGCTCCGATCACGACTGCTGTTGTTAAGATGGTAGAACCTGTCCCTATAGCGACTTGGCTATAACCTTCCACGCTATTACCTACTTTAAAGGCGTTACTGGCATCATAGAAGGAGATAATCGCGCTTAAATATCCCGCCACACTGCCGGCAATACGGGAGAACTGACTGACCATTGCGATATTGATAGCAGGCACTTTTGTCCCATTCATCAGCGCTTTCACTATGGGAGAATTTACTTTGCTAGCCAGCGTTGAACCGAGAGAAGTCAAATCAGCACTCATACCAATTACCGCGGTACTAAAGCGCAGCAGATTTATATAGGAAGACCCGGGCTGTAAAGGGTTGTTGCGGGCATATTCTGTCTGCATAACCACGTCCACCAGGGTGAAGGCATTGAGAAACAGGCTGACACCGGTCAATGAAGAATCAAACAGTAAACCAATAGAGGTTTTATTAGCCCCTTCTAAGGTAAAAAGCTGAACCGGCGAGTCCACACTGGCCTTAACTTCGGGCAGAGTTATCACCGGTTTATTGCCGAGTGATCCCAGGCGTTTACTCCAGTTAATCACCCGTTCCCCGATAGCTTGTTGACGCATTGCCGGGTCAGGTCGGTTGCGATTCGTTTTCGATTCCAGCCGTTTCAGCACTTCCTGATAGCTCTGTTCACTGAGTGCCACTCTGCCATCCGGTTCAATCACCACCCCCAGCGTGGATAACAGGGCCGGAACCAGTTGTTGGGTTATCTGGTCAATCGCTTTCTGGGGAAGCTGGCGGACATAACTTGAACCCTGATGAATTGCCTGATGGGTATAGGCACAAACAGTTGCTAAAAAAGTCCCCATACCTAACAGAATATTATCGACTCCACTGATAAACGGGCCCTTAAGCATCGGTGATTTTACTTTGTCGTTATTTAGTACGGTGACAACCCCGGTGGTAATGGTGCGCCAGAAGTTGCCATCCCCGTTGCCGTCTGACTCTTTGGCTGCAAGCTTCGCTAAAACCTGCTGGCCGGGCAAGGATGATTGCAGGTTGCCGAGCAGGCCGGAGAGGATTTCACTGAAAAACCGGAACTCCAGCGCATCCTCTTCTTCCAGCGTCTCCTTTTCATCTTGCAGTGAAAAGAAGTAGTGAAAGTAATTTTGCAGCCCGCCGACTTGATAACTGAGGTCCGGGTTATCCGCAAAGGCTTCAAACAATTTCATAAACATCGCCTGACGCGCTTCAAAATCTTCGGTGACTTTTTTCAATTTCGGCCAGTCGTTGTTCCAGCGGTCCTGATGAATACTGTCATCTATTTTCTTTTTCAGCTCCGGGTTTTTGGTG
>NZ_RCWE01000008.1 GCF_018448925.1 Photorhabdus akhurstii
GGGAAAACGCCATATCGAGGTTAATCACCGCCTGCTGCAAGGCGATGGCGTCATACGCTTTGAGCCAGGCATACCGGCGGGATTTTTTCGCCACTGACAGTAAGGGCTTGAGGTCTTTACGCGGGCTAAGGTTCACCCCGTGGCGTTGATAAGCGTGCTTCTTGATATGGAGCGCCTTGTTGTACGCGAAACGAACCGCACCGAACTGAGCATTGAGATGATCAGCCTGTTCGGGTGTCGGGTAAATGCGGACTTTGGTGGCTCTTAACATCATCAGCGCTCATCGGTATAGTTGATGTATTTTAACCGCTTTTTTTGGCCGTGTCCCCCCCGGGCTGGCAATGAGCGTGATGGTTAATAACCTGAAAGCCCTACGGGCTTTCAGGTTATTGACAAAGTGCTGGTTTTTTATCCGGCGCTTTGCTTTAATTAAGTTCCGTTCACCCGACGGAGATTGCCGCCATGTTAAGAACACCCCCTCCCCAAACTTTTCCACCAGAAACCCTTTCACTTGACGAGCTGGTGCCCAAAAATCACCTGGTCCGCCAAGTGGATGCCGCCATTGATTTTGAATTCATCCGCGAATTAGTTGCGCCTTTGTATTGCCACAATAATGGTCGGCCTGCCATTGATCCGGTCATGCTGATTAAAATGATGTTGCTCGGCTACTTGTTTGGCATCCCCAGCGAACGCCGCCTGGCTCAGGAAATCCAGGTCAATGTGGCTTACCGCTGGTTCCTCCGTCTCGGCTTAACCGAGAAAGTGCCTGATGCTTCGACCCTGAGCCAAAACCGTCGCCGCCGTTTCAATCACAGCGAAGTCTTCCAGCAGATTTTTGATAATATTGTTGAGCAGGCCATCGCCAGAGGGTTGGTAGGGGGACGGGTACTCTATACTGACAGCACCCACCTGAAAGCCAGTGCCAATCCGCATAAATCAAAGAACGAACTGCGTTCTGTGCCCCCCAGTGCCTATCTTGAGGCATTGGAAAAGGCCGTCAATGAAGACCGGGCCGCGTCGGGAAAAAAAGCCTAAAGCCAGCCATGAAGGAGCGGCAGAGAAAGACGAAGGTCAGTATCACTGATCCGGACAGCGGATTTATGCACCGAACCAATAAACCCAGGGGGTTCTTTTATCTTGACCATCGTAGCGTGGATGGGAAAGTCGGCATCATCACCGATACCTACGCCACCCCGGGCAATGTCCACGACAGCCAGCCTTTTATTGGGCGCCTGACGCGTCAACTCAAGCGATTCTCCCTGGCTCCCCTCGCGGTTGGGCTGGATGCAGGCTATTTTACGGCCCCGGCTTGTTACTTAACGGAACAGTTAGGCGTCATGCCGATAATCGGTTACCGCCGTCCAAATAAGGGGCCGAACGTCTTCCAGAAGAAACATTTTACCTATGATAAGCAGGAGGACTGTTATGTGTGCCCTCAGGGCGAAAAGTTGATTTATAAAACGACCAGCCGAGAGGGATACCGACATTATCAGGCCGCGGCGGCTATCTGCCAGTATTGCCCGAAACGCGCGTCTTGTACGCAGGCCAAAGGAGGCAAAAAGATAACCCGTCATGTCTGGGAGGACAGTAAGGAGCGGGCCAGGGAAAACCGGCTAACGGAGTGGGGTAAAAAGACCTACAAGCGGCGAAAGGAGACGATAGAACGCAGTTTTGCAGATGCGAAGCAGCATCATGGGCACCGCTATGCCCGTTTCCGAGGGTTAGTGAAAGTTCAGATACAGTGTCTGCTGGCGGCAACAGCCCAAAATATCAAGAAGATAGCATTGCTGGTCGCGATGCTTTGTTGTTTTTATCTCTGGAGAGCGAACATTTCATTGCAGGAGAAGTGAAAATAACGCCTTGTCGGGCGATTAGACCGGCTTAATAAGGAAAATGGAGGCATTATGATTCATAATGAAAAGAACAAACCCCGTTATTTTCAACGAGGTTTGTCAGCGGTCTGAAAGCCCTACGGGCTTTTCGCCTTATATCACCGCCCGCATTGGGCGAGGGTTTACGGCGGATTTTGCTAATTCTCAAAAACGGAACCCCCGCCTGAGTCATCTCCACGCTTCGATCAGGAATATCTTCTTACCTGTAGCAGAAAAATATCAGATTCCGCTCAGTGAAATACGTGTTATTCACGAAGATTCAGCCAGGCAACACCTTGTCCACATCCTAGCCTCTGGGGAAATACCCGAAATTATCACTCGACGGATGGTGTCCAAAAACCTTGCTGACGGCAAACCGTCGACATCAGATACTTCTTACGAAGAGCCAACTCAGAAACTCACCTGTGCGGCAATTACGAAGGAATATTTTGAGAAAGCCGCAGGTGATCACAAAGGCTCAGACGCTATTCTGGAGGTATTCTTTGAGGACTGCGCTTGGTCGAGAGCTTTGGCATATGTGCGTGGGCTGCAACTCAGCCACATGCTCGGAGTTTCAACTGCCATTCGTCTTAATCTTGTTAATGAAGAGGGGGAGGTGAGTAAAGGAGATGTAGTTACTGCTTAGTAAATATAGTCAAGATAATAAAAAAATAATTTCATCTTTGTTTGTTAAGGGGGAACATTATGTACAACTTAACTCGGCCGATATATTTGGATAACAATGCTACAACGCCATTAGATCCCGATGTGCTTCAAACTATGATGCCCTATTTCACCTGCGCTTATGGGAATGCTGCCAGCAATAACCATGCATTTGGGTGGAAAGCGATGGAGGCTGTTGATAATGCAAGAAAAGTGATATCAACATCGATAAATGCGACGAGTCATTCCGATATTATATTCACGTCTGGCTCCACCGAGTCGAACAATCTTGCAATCGCGGGCTTTCAACATCGGGGCAAAAAGGGGCATGTCATCACATCGACAATTGAGCATAAGGCTGTTCTTGATTGTTGCAGTAGGCTCGAATCAATGGGAACGGAGGTGACCTATTTACCGCCGCAAAGCGACGGCATTGTATCCCCAGACTTAATATCTCGTGCAATAAGAGATGATACCTATCTCGTTTCGATTATGGCCGCTAACAATGAGATTGGTTCAATACAAAAAATTGAGGAGATAGGCGCGATCTGTAAGGAACGTGACATTCCTTTTCATACAGATGCCACGCAAGCGCTTGGCAAAATAAAATTTGATGTACAGCGCATGAATATAAGCCTTGCTTCATTTTCCGCGCACAAAATATATGGGCCAAAGGGGGTCGGCGCACTTTATATCGATTCACGCAATAAGAATATAGCACTCGCGCCTCTCATTGTTGGCGGGGGACATGAGCGAGGCTTACGCTCTGGAACCCTTAACGTCCCGGGTATAGTAGGCTTCGGGCGTGCCGTCGAGCTGTCTGTTAAAAACTTGCCTGATGAGTCGATGAGGTTACGTTATTTAAGGGATTTGCTTCGGTCGTATATTATCGATAATGTGGCTGACGTTCGGATAAATGGTCATCTCATCGAATGCCTTCCCGGCCTGTTAAATGTCTCCTTCAACGGCTTGGATGCTGATTCGCTTTTGCTGGAGCTTTCCGAAGTCGCGTTGTCCTCTGGGTCTGCATGTACATCCGCTAACAGGGCACCATCACATGTATTGAAAGCAATAGGACTCAACGATGCTCAGGCTCAAGCCAGTGTGCGCTTCGGACTGGGCAGATTTAATGACGAGGACGAGATACGGTATGTTTGTCTACGTCTACAAAAAGCGGTGAATAAATTGAGGTCGATGGCGCCAAAGCCATTCGGCGTCCTGTAATAATTAAGATGGAGTTTGACTCATGCGAACAATGTCGGCACTTTTTCTCCTGTTCGGAACCCTGTTCACTGCGGGGGGATATGGCGCCACCTTTCTTATTTCCGCGTATTTTCGGTCACAAGGGGGGAGTGACATTGATACTGGAACGACCCTTAGCGCGGCCTTGATCGGCACCTTGATTGGCGTTCCTTTGGTTGGATGGTTTGCCGGGCGACTGGAAGCATCGCGCCTTGCAGCCCTCGCGGCGCTGGCGATGTCTTGCGGATATTTTCTTTTAGGCGGTTTCAGCGGTGAACTGAGTTATATCCCGCGTATCGCAGCGTTCTTGATTGGACTCGGTTGGGGAATGTTCTATATCAGTGGGCCTATGGCATTGTCGGAACGTGTTACTGACGCTGACAGGGGGCACTGGTTTACTCGCTTCAGCGCGTTTCAAATGGCTGGGATTTGCGGTAGTCCCATCCTCCTTGCTGCGGCGGTTGAACAGGCAGGAGTGCCCATACAAACAACGTTTCTCTTTGTTGGCGTCATTGGCATCCTCGCCTCGTTACTTCTGGCGACCTTTGGGATCAAGGAGCCGCATGGTCAACGGGAGTTATCACTGAGACCTTGGGTGAGAAAAATAACCAAGATTGCTGCAAGTAGTGCGATCCGTCCCATTATCATGGTAGGGCTGGGAGGCGGCGTATTTTCTGGAATGATGTCGTTCCAGAGTTCGCTGGTTGAAGGGACTCGAGCAAATGCAAGTACATTCTTTGCTGTACATGCGGCGACCGTGGTTGTGTCGCGGCTTTTATTAGCTCGCCGTTTATCGACGATGCCCCGTACCCCATTAGTCATCGCGCTGATGTTATTCTTGATTATGGGCATTCTGGCCCTGCTAGGCGTACCGGTTCACCCTATGTTCCAGGTTGTGGCGGCCATGTTAACGGGGATAGGCTATGGATTGGTGTATCCCGTTATTCAAACATGGGCAGTAAACGACTCTGCGCTTGAGAATCGTCATGCTGCTCTCACTTGGTTCGTTGTCGCCTACTTTGTGGGGATATTTGGATTTCCGGCAATCGGTGGATGGATATTAGTTGGCGCGGGCAAAACCTTATTTATCCTAACTTTAGCCGCAATAGCGTCTCTTGAACTTATGGTGGCAATATTGGGAGGACGGTGGTTTTGTCGCATTAAAAGCAGGCTGATGGCACAGAATTAAGCATGTTAACGGTTATTCAGCCAGTCGATAATTATCGACTGGCTGATTTGTTGTTGCGCAAGCAATTTTTCGATGACCATGAAGTAGTTAAATTCAGAATCTCTGTAGTCCCGTGCTTCGACATTATCGATTGAGCTGGGACAGTCACTTAGCGTTATTCCTCGTAATTGAAGAGTTTTTTAGGACATTCATTAATGTATTTAATGCTCTTCCAACATTTCCCAAAATAACTAAACTTTTTAAACATTCTAGTATCTATAAAAGAGAATTTATTAACAATTAAAGTTCATTTATGACTTTTGAACGTTAGATATAACATTTTCCTATTCGGAGAATATTTGGCTGTACTTAGCGGGGTTTAACGTTTTAGTTCAGTTATTTTTTAATATTCCGCACCAGTGCGGACTCAGGGAAAAAGCTGTAACAATATAAAAATATTAATTTAAAGAGAGTATGAATATAGCACCTTGAATAACCAAACTGAGAGGAGAATCAGGAATGATTGTAAAAAACGACTGGCACCCGGCTGATATTATTGCAGGGCTTAAAAAGCGGGGAACGTCGTTATCTGCTATTTCAAGAGAAGCGGGGCTTGCATCATCCACTTTATCAAATGCTTTGCACCGTCCGTGGCCTAAAGGTGAGCAGCTCATTGCTACTGCTTTAGATTGTGAGCCTTTCGAAATATGGCCAAGCAGATATTCAAAATGAATTAAAATAAACTTCTCGAAAAAAAATCAATGAGAAGAGATTAAATACCTGAAACTTTTCTGGTGTTTTGTGGAAAGTTTCAGGTATGATCATAAGATTAAAATAGAGTTATTAACGTCACGCCTTAATGTTTGCCATAATTAATTTTTTCGGCATCAATTATTTAATATTTTATTATGTGGGCATTCCTCTTTATATCGCTGTTGATTTCACGGATCACCAGATAGGCGTAGTATTACATAAGCGGATGAAACAAAACTTTTTGGGAGGGGAGTAGGATTCTGTTTGGCAGAACCCTAACGACATAGTAACGACAGCGATGCTGTAATTGTTATGCTAAAGGTATATAGGGATTCGGGTTAATAAATCGGGTAGGAGCATAGTTATCATACCCCTTACCCCTGCAATATTCTTTTAACTGGCTTAATGAATTTATCCCTATTTTCTGATAAATGATATGTAGCCTGCTTTGTACCGTTCTATATGTGATGCCTAATTTTCTAGCTATATCTTTAGCGCTTAGCGATTGCAACGCAAAAAATACTATATCGAACTCTCTATCAGTAAATAAATCAGTTGGTTTGCCAAAATTTAATGAGTCAGGGTGAATGTTGTTTTCAAAATGATACATGGAATAAATTTCAAGTTTTTTGCCGTGCGACACAATCCCAATGCATTCTCCATCCTTCATGAGAGGTGTAACATTGACCAGAAATGGTTGGATTATTTTTTCTTTTCCGACATAAGTGAAGGTGTGTAGTACCGGAATGGTCTTTTGACTCATCATTACATTGTTATCATTAGCTTGTATAATACTTTCAAACTCAGACCACGGCGCTGGACACTCACCATCAAGCCTCCCTTCTATATTAAAACCTTTAGGAAGACCGCTGTAATAAATCATAGTATCATTGGTATAGATGAATCGAGATTCGTTGTCTTTTATAACCCAAACATCGTTGCTGTTTTCCATGTACGAAATGAAAGCATCAAAGTTTTCTGAATGAACATCCAGATCTTTGTTTATAGAGAAACTCATCGTGTTATCTTTCATAATTTCACCCATCATGATTGAACTGTAAAACCGTGATAACGTCCATGTGAGGTATCCCATAAAACTTTTTCGCGTTGTTAAGCGAGTTTTGGTCGGCGCATAGGATTCTGTTTAGACAGAACCCTAATGGCATAGTGACGGCAGAAATGTTGTGCATTGTTATGCCAGAGGTATAAAGGGATTAGGGTTAATAAATCGGGTAGGAGCATAGTTATTATATCCTTTACCCCTGCAATATTCTTTTAACTGGTTTAATGAATTTATCCCTATTTTCTGGTAAATGACATGTAGCCTGCTTTGTACTGTTCTATATGAAATACCTAATTTTTTAGCTATATCTTTAGCACTGAGTGATTGCAAAGCGAAAAATACTATATCGAACTCTCTATCTGTAAAAATCTCAGTTGGATTGCCAAATGATAATGATTCAGGATGCCTGTTGTTTTCAAAATGATACATGGAATAAATTTCAAGTTTTTTACCGTGCCCCACAACCCCAATACATTCTCCATCCTTCATTAGTGGTGTAACATTGACCAAAAATGGTTGGATTATTTTTTCTCTCCCGCCGTAAATGAAGGTGTTTAGTACCGGAATGGTCTTTTGACTCGTCATTACATTGCCATCATTAGCATGTACAATATCTTCAAGCTCAGACCACGAAGCTGGACACTCACTAACAAGCCTCCCTTCTATGTTAAAACCCTTAGGAAGGCCGCTGTAATAAATCATAGTATCATTGGCATAGACGAATCGATGTTCCCTGTCTTTTATAGCCCAAAAATCGTTGCTGTTTTCCATATATGAAATGAAGGCGTCAAAGCTTTTTGAATGAACATCCAGATCTTTGTTTACAGAGAAACTCATAGTGTTATCTTTCATAATTTCACCTATCATGATTAAACTGTAAAAACTTCCATGTAAAATTATCACTTTTACGACACAATGGATAATTATATTTATGAGTTTCTGGGCACCTATTTGGTGCGGATGATTTTACAGAGGAGCAGTTTCCTGTAATCATCTTCAATATACTAATATTCTATATTGTGTAAAATTTTTATTATTAATTATGTTTTTAATGAATAATTGCAATGTGAAATATGCTGGATAGAATGTGAGAGAAATAAGGCTTAAGGTTCTGCCAAGCAGAACCCTAATAGAATGTGTAGTTCATTGTTATACTAGAGGTATATAGGGATTCGTGTTAATAAATCGAGTAGGAGCATAGTTATCATATCCCTTACCCCTGCAATATTCTTTTAACTGGCTTAATGAATTTATTCCTATTTTCTGATAAATGATATGTAGCCTGCTTTGTACCGTTCTATAGGTAATATCTAATTTTCTCGCTATGTCTTTAGCGCTTAGCGATTGTAATGCAAAAAATACTATATCGAACTCTCTATCAGTAAATAAATCAGTTGGTTTGCCAAAAGTTAATGAGTCAGGCTGAATGTTGTTTTCAAAATGATACATGGAATAAATTTCAAGTTTTGTACCGTGACCAACAACCCCAATGCATTTCCCATCCTTCATTAGGGGGGTAACATTGAGCATAAATGGTTGGATCATTTTTTGTTTCCCACCATAAGTCAAGGTGTTTAATACTGGAATGTTTTTTTGACTCGTCATTACAACATCACAACTAGCTTGTATAATATTTTCAAACTCAGACCACGGTGCTGGACACTCACCATCAAGCCTCCCTTCTATATTAAAACCTTTAGGAAGACCGCTGTAATAAATCATTGCATCGTTGGCATAGATGAATCGATGTTCGTTGTCTTTTATAGCCCAAATATCATTGCTGTTTTCCATATATGATATAAAGGCGTCAAAGCTTTTTGAATGAACATCCAGATCCTTGTTTACAGAGAAACTCATCGTGTTATCTTTCATAATTTCACCTATATGATTAAATTGTAAAAACTCCCATGTAAAATTATCACTTTTACAACACAATGGATAATTATATTTATGAGTTTTTGGGCACCTATTTGGTGCGGATGATTTTACAGAGGAGCAGTTTCCTGTAATCACCTTCAATATGCTAATATTCTATATTGTGTAAAATTTTTATTATTAATCATTTTTTTAATAAATAATTGCAAAATGAAATATGCTGGATGGAATGTGAGAGAAACCAAGGTGTAAGGCTCTGCCAGGCAGAACCCTAATTGCGTAATGACGATAACGGTGCGGTTCATTGTTATACTAGAGGTATATAGGGATTCGGGTTAATAAATCGGGTAGGAGCGTAATTATCATATCCCTTACCCCTGCAATATTCTTTTAACTGGCTTAATGAATTTATCCCTATTTTTTGGTAAATAAATTGTAACCTACTTTGTACCGTTCTATATGAAATACCTAATTTTCTCGCTATATCTTTAGCACTGAGTGATTGCAACGCAAAAAATATTATATCGAACTCTCTATCTGTAAAAATCTCAGTTGGGTTGCCAAATGATAATGATTCAGGAGGTTTATTAATTTCCATATGATACATTGAAAAAAACTCTAGCTTCTTAGCTCTGCCTACTACGCCAATCGACTCTCCATCTTTTATCAAAGGCGTGACATCCGCCATAAATGGTTGAATAATTTTATCCCTACCGCCATACATAAATGTAATCAAAGTAGGAATGACTTTTTTTTCCTCCATCACTCTATGATCATTAGATTGAATAATGTCAGCAACCTCAGACCAATAAACCGGACATTCACTATCCAGTTTACCTTCAACATTAAACCCTTTGGGTAGTCCGCTATGATGAAGTCCATAATCATTCATATAGATAAATCTCGACTCTTTATCTTTTATATACCAGAACTCATTACAGTTCTCCATGTATGAAATAAAGGCGTCGAAGCTTTTTGAATGAACATCCAGATCTTTGTTTACAGAGAAACTCATAGTTTTATCTTTCATAATCTTATCCATCATAATTAGGCAGTAAAACTGTAATAACTTCCATATGGGGTAGCTCACAAAACTGCCTTTTTTGCTGTTAAGAGGGTTTTGGAGGAGAATATGGCTTTTTAGGAAGAACCCTAATGACATAGTAACGACGGTGATGCTACGCATTGTTATGCCAGAGGTATATAGGGATTGGGGTTAATACATCGGGTAGGAGCATAGTTATCATACCCTTTACCTCTACAATATTCTTTTAACTGGCTTAATGAATTTATCCCTATTTTCTGATAAATGACATGTAGCCTGCTTTGTACTGTTCTATATGAAATACCTAATTTTTTAGCTATATCTTTAGCGCTTAGTGATTGCAACGCAAAAAACACTATATCGAACTCTCTATCAGTAAATAAATCAGTTGGTGTTCCAAAAGTTAATGAGTCAGGATGCCTATTGTTTTCGAAATGGTACATGGAATAAATTTCAAGTTTTTTACCGTGACCAACAACCCCAATGCATTTTCCGTCCTTCATTAGAGGGGTAATATTGACTAGAAGTGGTTGGATTATTTTTTGTCTCCCGCCATAAATGAAGGTATTTAGTACCGGAATGGTTTTTTGACTCGTCATTACGTTTCTATCATTGGCTTGTATAACATCTACAAAATCAACCCACGGTCCTGGACATTCAATATCAAGCCTGCCTTCCATATTAAAACCTTTAGGTAGGTTGCAATAATAATGAGTAACATCATTAGCATAAACGAATCGAGATTCGCTGTCTTTTATAATCCAAAAATCGTTGCTGTTTTCCATATATGAAATGAAAGCATCAAAGCTTTTTGAATGAACATCCAGATCTTTGTTTACAGAGAAACTCATAGTTTTATCATTCATAATTTCGCCTATCATAATTAAACTGTAAGAACTTCCATGTGAGGTGTCTCACATAACTGCTTTTTGCATTATTAAGCGAGTTTTGGTCGGAGCATAGGGTTCTGTTTAGACAGAACCCTAATGGCATAGTGACGGCAGGAATGTTGTGCATTGTTATGCCAGAGGAATATAGGGATTAGGGTTAATAAATCGGGTAGGAGCATAGTTATCATATCCCTTACCTCTACAATATTCTTTTAACTGGCTTAATGAATTTACCCCTATTTTTTGATAAATAAATTGTAATCTGCTTTGTACCGTTCTATAGGTAATACTTAGTTTTTTAGCTATATCTTTAGCGCTTAGTGATTGCAAAGCAAAAAATACTATATCGAACTCTCTATCAGTAAATAAATCAGTTGGTTTGCCAAAAGTTAATGACTCTGGATGAATGTTGTTTTCAAAATGATACATGGAATAAATTTCAAGTTTTTTACCGTGACCAACAACTCCAATGCATTTCCCATCCTTCATTAGGGGGGCAACATTGAGCATAAATGGTTGGATTATTTTTTCTCTTCCGCCATAAGTGAAAGTGTTTAGTACTGGAATGGTTTTTTGACTGGTCATTACGTTTTTATCATTAGCTTGTATAACATCCTCAAACTCAGACCACGGAGCTGGACATTCACTATCAAGCTTGCCTTCTATGTTAAAACCCTTAGGGAGGCCGCTGTAATAAAGCATAATATCATTAGCGTAAACGAATCGAGATTCGCTGTCTTTTATGATCCAAAAATCGTTGCTGCTTTCCATATATGAAATGAAAGCATCAAAGCTTTTTGAATGAACATCCAGATCTTTGTTTACAGAGAAACTCATAGTTTTATCTTTCATAATTTCACCTATCATAATTAAACAGTAAAACAGTAAAACAGTAAAACAGTAAAACAGTAAAACAGTAAAAAACTCCATGTAAGGTTATCACTTTTACGATGCAATGAGTAATTATGTTTAGGGGATTCAAAAGGAGAACCTCTTTGGTGCTAATTATGTTTTTAATGAAGAATTACAATGTGAAATCCTTTGGATGAAATGAGAAAAAAGTTAGCTGTTCATGTAATCGGTTTTATGAATTGTCAAAATGATCATTTTGCATTGATTTTCGATCTTGATTATAACTGAGCTATAAAATAATTTTATAGCTCGTGGCCCTATTCACTCAGGTTAAATCATATGGATTATCGCTTTTCGTGCTATTTAAAAGCAAAGGATTATAGAAATTTTCACTTATTCAAGTAAGAGTAATTATGTTTTATCTGAAAGTGATTAAATAGGATTAAGAAAAGCTGTTTTTTATCTATCAGAATGGTTTTAAAATCTGGGAAAAAGACAAGCGTATTGTGAAAAAACAGGTAAAAACTTTAATCATTAAAGATAAAAAAGGTGATTAAGGATTTTTCAAAGTAGGTGAAAATTCGATGCTATACAGACATTGGAAGAGAAAACAGGTTTTAATTTGATTAATAAAGTGACCAAATAGACTGCATTAATCCAATACCAGGAGTATAAGGTTATATTAAAACATTTAACAGGATTAAACCGATTAAGAAAATTTTCTCAAATAAGAGATTTTGTATGGTTGCAAGAGGTTTACCGGAAATCAGGAACAATCATTAAAGAAAGCTGATAAGCTTTTAAGTTAACCGGGATTAGCTGTGAAAAAAGGAATAAAAAATTTATTTAATCACATTAAAAATGATTAAAGGAATGAGGATTGTCTTAATATCATTAGCATACCTGTTACCCTCTCTGGTTTTAAATCTAAAAAATAAAATATAGCAGAAGGAAAAACTAGGTGTCAGTTTAATGAAAACGGTTAAGTTAAATAGGGTTCAGGAAACGAAAAAAACCATTAAGTTTAAAAAAACGGTTAAAATTTTTTACGATTAAAATCATAAGCTTAAATAGTGGCTTTTAATAACAGTTTAAAACCTACCATCAAAAAGCTATCGGTGAAAAATGAAAAAATGGTCTTATTGATGTTTAAATACCCGTCGAACCTATAACCTTGCCGGTAAATTCATTCGCCAGATTTTTAATCATCGTTGATGCTAAAACACTCTCTCGTTTTTTAAATGGGTTTATTAGCAATTTTAGGAGAAGTAAAACTCACCTGCTTTTGTGCCAAAAAACGGCATAAAACATAACGGTTTCCTATACCTATAAAGGTGTAATAATGTGATATAACAACGAAAATTTGTATAAAATACCGTCTTTTATGATTTAATTGGTTGGTTCTTGCGCTTTAGATCCCAAAATTCAAAGAACTGCATTTGCTTCTTACTGAAGACTCCTTATATTCACACGCCTTGTATTTTTTTAACAATTGTAGCAATGGTGGATCAGATATCACCGGCGCTAATGGAGTCACCAATGGATGCTTCTGAATCTTTAACACCAGCCATGAAGCTAAATTTTTCTAATAAAAAAGGCTTAATTATTCTGGCTGCTGATGTTGTATTACTATTTATTCTACTTAATACATTGCCGTTTAGTGAAAAAGCTAATGCGGGTTTAGCACTAATGGTATTTGTTGGCGTACTGTGGCTTACCGAAGCTATTCACGTCACTATTACTGCATTATGTATTCCCATTCTGGCAGTTGGTATGGGATTGATGAATACGGGAGATGCGCTGAAATCTTTTGCTAATCCCATCATCTTCCTGTTTTTTGGTGGTTTTGCTCTGGCAACCGCGCTTCACATCCAAGGACTGGACAGACTGATTGCGAACCGTTTGCTGATGATTGCCCGCGGACGTTTGTCTGTAGCGGTGATGTTGTTGTTTGGTGTGACGGCTGGCCTTTCCATGTGGATCAGTAACACCGCGACTGCCGCGATGATGCTGCCATTAGTCTTGGGTATTTTGTCCAATCTGGATGCGCGTTCTGAGCGCCATACATTTGTATTTGTGCTGTTGGGGGTGGCTTATAGCGCAAGTATTGGTGGTTTAGGTACGTTGGTTGGTAGCCCGCCAAACGCGATTGCAGCGGCTCAACTGGGCATCGATTTCTTCAATTGGATGAAATTTGGGGTTCCGTTGGTGGTTATTCTGATGCCAATGATGGTTGGTGTTATGTATTTGATGCTGCGCCCGAATTTGAATCATAAATTCGATATGAAGCTGGAAAAACTGGATTGGACTGGTAAGCGTCTAATGACCATGCTGATCTTTCTATTAACCGTATTTTGTTGGATCTTTAGTACGGTTATCAGTTCTGCCTTAGGGGGCGTGAAAGATCTGGATACCATTATTGCTGTCAGTGCTGCCGTTCTGATTGGTATAACGGGGGTGGCGAGTTGGTCCCAGATTCAAAATAACACCGAGTGGGGTGTGTTGATGCTGTTTGGCGGTGGTCTGACTTTAAGCGCTATTTTGAAAAACTCAGGTGCTAGTGAAATCATGGCGAATGGTATGGCTGCTACTTTTGGCGCAAGCCACTGGTTTGTGATTATTATTGCGGTAGCTGCATTTATTATCTTCCTGACTGAATTTACCAGTAATACAGCTAGCGCAGCTTTGCTAGTACCGATATTCGCAACCGTCGCGGAAGCGTTGGGTATGCCGATAATGACGCTGACACTCATTATCGGATTCGGGGCGTCCTGTGCCTTTATGCTGCCGGTTGCCACCCCACCTAACGCGATTGTTTTCAGCTCCGGTCATATTAAACAGACTGAAATGGTCAGAGTGGGCATGGTGCTGAATATTGCCTGCATCGTTATTATCTCTCTGTTTGCTTGGTTATTCTGGTTATAACTGAAAATTTACTCATGTCCCTCTGGACACAATAACTATTCAATATCCCCACAAATGTATGGTGGGGAAATAAAGCCAGAGGGCGAAGATTCAAGAAGGATTTGCCGAGCGCGTCAGCCAGAAATCTAATGTTGTCAATGTCAGACCAATGACCAATCCGACGGATAGCACGACCATTGCTGTGCTTGAACCTCCTGCGATTAACCCAATAGTGGCTAGTGGCACTAAGCACAAAATTCCCAGATTATTGAATGTTTCTGCAAAGGCCAGAACCATACCTTTGTTAGGGCCTGCTCGTGTTGCCAAAACGACGGTACTTGCAGGCGCTCCAACGCCCAGTGCGGCACCCCAGAATATCAAACATCCTAGAGAACCGAAGAGCGTAAGCGGAACCAGCATAAAAATAGAGATCACTCCAGTCAGTAGCAAACTGACTAAGACCAAAGTCACTTCTCCGCGACCGCAAAGTTTGCGGAGCCAACCAGCAGATAGATTACCTAACCCTAAGCCAACACCAAAGGCAGCGACAGTCAAACCGATTTCAGTGGGGCCAAATCCGTACCGTTGACGCAAGACTTCTCCAGACAAAAGAAAAGCAGAGACGCCAGCACTATTCCAGGCCCCTTTTGCAATGAGCGGCCTGACAACCGGCCATTGTCGAAACCAGACTAAGCGCTGGTTTGTTGGCTTTAGGGGCACAGTTTTTGATGGAAGGCAGTAGATCCCAATGATGAATGTAACGACACAGCCGAGTGAGCTAAATAAAAATGGCGCCTGCCAATTTATTAAATCTGTCAGTATCCCGGCTAAAGCTGGACCAAATGCAATGCCAAAAGTCATACCGAGCATAACGACGCCCATTGCTCCGGCTTGGCGATTATAAGGAATGATATCGGCGATCAAGGCAAATACGGTGGGGATGATTACCGCTGATGCTATACCGCCAAAAATTCGCAGCGTGATTGCGATATTAAGAGTGGGAGCAAGAATGATAGCCAGACCATCTGCGGCGAAAAACAGCAGAGAAATCAGAAGTAATCTGCTTCTGTTAATACGATCTGCAAAATACCCAAATATAGGTGCTGCCAGAGCGTAGGAAAATGCATAGCTGGATACCAGCCAGGATGCTCCGACCGCCGTTGTCCCGAAGGCGACTGCAAGAGGGGTAAGCATGGATGACAACATGAATTCGGTTGCGCCAACGAAGAATACAGTGACTGAAAGGATAAATAAAAACGTGTATTTTGTACTCTGTTCCAAAGTGGATGAATATTGTGCTTTTTTGTTCATAAGATCGATTTAACTCCATATGTAGATAAATGTTCGTATATTTCTTGTGGTAAAGCGTGATGAGTCATGGTGTAGAAAAGCTGTTGTGAAATACATATAAGGAGGGCAGACCAGATTAGGCTGATGTGAAAGTATTAGGTATTGTAAAGGAAGGGAGGAAGCTGATTAGTAATATACCCGATAAAGAAAACGAGCAAGGAATTAATTTATCGGACTAGATATGTCGGATACCGGATATAAGAACGGCGATTATCCCTTGTATACATTTTTCAGCTACAGGAAGTTTGGTAAAAATCTTCCCCGTATTCGGGGGAGATGCATTTGGTTAAGCTTGTATTTTGCAAGAATGGATATACAATAAAAATGTATATCTAAGGAGGTAATATCATGCAAGTAGCAAAATGGGGTAACAGCCTTGCCATACGTTTGCCGGCTAGTTTAGTTGAAATTCTGGAATTGCGTGAAGGTGATGATATTGAGATTGTAGTGGATGATCCGCGTACCTTCGCGGTACGCAAGAAGCCTGGATCTGAGGTGTTGTTGGAGCGTCTTCGGACATTCCGCGGTAAGTTGCCGGCAGATTTCAAGTTCAGTAGAGATGAAGCGAATGACAGGGGCTAAGTCTTGCGGTTTCATCGACAGCAATGTGGTGCTGTACCTGCTGTCCCAAGACGTGGCCAAGGCCGATAGTGCCGAAGCGCTGCTGAAGGCGAATCCGGTCATTAGTGTACAGGTGCTCAACGAAGTGGCGCACGTGTGTGTGCGTAAACTTAAGATGAGTTGGGAAGAGATAGCGGAGTTCCTCGATATTGTACGTAGTTTTTGCAAAATCGTGCCTCTTACGGTTGAAGTTCATGACCGAGCTAGGTTTATTGCAGAGCGTTATCACTTGTCATTCTACGATTCTTGTATTGTGGCGGCTGCGGTCATCGCAGGTTGTCGGGCGCTCTATAGTGAAGACATGAATCACGGGCAGATGTTGGAAGACAGCTTGGTTATTAAAAATCCATTCTCATATGTCTGACGATTTGGTGAGCTCGAGAGGGATCGAGGTTCACATACCGATTTAACCTGACAGGCACCGGTATAAAGGTATCTGTCAGTTCAAATCTGCGTTATAACCCCGATTTATTGTGCAGAAAATATCTATAAAGCGTCATTATCATCATCGTATGTTCGACTCGCTTCCTGGATAGTAAATTCTTTAACGGATTGAACTTTGATGGGGCCGTTGGGGCCATATTTGTAGACATTACCAGCCAGATTGCTAACTAAAAACATGACATATGACATTCTATCGCGCTGCCCATTTCTTTCTGTGCGAGCAACGCCATGTATATTGGCCCGAACATTTGGGGTTAAATTCTCTGTCAGCACTTCGATCGAACTACCAAAGTTAATGATTAGGTGTCCTGGAACAGGATCAATAGCTAAAAGTTCATCATTTATATAGGCAAGAAGGCCACGTTCAGTTGATCTTAGAACTGTCACCCATCCTGAATCCCGGTGAAATTTAGAGCCTCGGGTGGCTTTCTCTGATCGGAAGTGGTTAAACGATAACATCTGGTTTCCTAACCCTTCTGAAATACCATTGGTAATGAGTTCCCAGTCACGACGAGGAATGCCAACATAAGTTAACACGGAGCGTAGTACACATATACCGATGTGTGCCATATGGCGACCTAGTGTTGCAACCTCTGATGGCATGAGGCGCCAATGTTCCCGTTCGAGGCGAAAATGTTCCCATTGATCATGTTCTCTGTCGAAATAACCTTCGTAGCTATTGGAAAAAGTAGTATATGATTTGAATCCCGTATAGGGGCGAAGGTCACCTTCTGTGGCGGGTTCAAAGAAATGGTATGCAAATCGATCGCCATATTCAAAATCCATGTAGGATGGCGCTTTCAGTAGAAAAAAACCGTCCTGGAGCGCTCGATCAAAGCCGTTGCTGTCAGTAAAAACAAGATCGTCTCCCTCTAAATAGGAGCGTGCCATATCTGCTGATTTATATGTTTTTGAGGCTTCGCTTTCCGATGGCATTGGTGGTAGTTTGACTGGAGTTCGCATTGTTGATGATGTTGTCATAGTGATAGTCCTTAGATGTGGTAAAAGAACTTTTGCTTATTCTTTTTTATCTCGGAAATGTATGTTGCCAATATTACATGTGGTGCTTATTCTTATATTGTTTTCTTATAGTGTATTAATCTTTTTTTTCGTTATATTAATGCTTGGATAATTATATTAACAAGTTTATTTGTTAAAACGCAAAGTAACTATTCAGCAAAGTAATTAATATTGATCACTAACTATCCTAGCTGACTTTTTGAATATTACAAGAATTTGATGGTTTATATATGAAAAATAATAGAAATATAAATGGCGACAGTAGAGTTATATTTTTTTAATTTGTTGTTAATATGAATGTTTTATAAATTACTTGGTGATGTTTTATTTTTTTATTTATTGTTAAATGTGATAGTTTAGCAATGATATTTTTATGATTTCCATTAAGTTTAGTAATTAATGTTTTATCTTGATTATATTGTTATGTTATTTAAATGCGATTTCTTAAATAGCATATTTAACACGTTAATATGTTGATAATTAGTCTGATTTTAATGATTGAGTGTTGTAGTTATCAATTGATTATATAATTTCCTTGCATTGTTTATCAATTCGTTTGATTTCGAAGAGAATAAGCTAAATTTTATTTCACTAAATATGAAGAAATGGCCCTAAGAGAGGGCCATCTATTATCTTACTTCAACAATAAAATACCTACTGGAAAAGATTTTAAGCTTCATCAGAGAATTCATCGACATAGAGCATTAACTCAATTCCTGGTTTGATATCTGTTGTTTTTATGCCATCGTTCCAGTTCATTAAATCCTTAATGTTGATACCGTGATGTTTAGCAATACTGGCAATTGAGTCGCCTTGGCGTACACGGTAAATAATGGCGTTGTCATTATTTACCCTTAATACTTGCCCAATTTTTAACAATCTGGCGGTTCTCAGATTATTCATGCGTTGTAATTCACGGGTGGAAACGTTAAACCGCTTGGCAATAGCGGATAATGTATCACCTGAGCGAACTTTATATTGGCTTTGTTTACTCAATCGGCGGTTGTTGTTAGCAACTTCCTGACGAATATTGCTTAAAACGGTTTTATTTGCCAGCGAGTGTTTAAATTGATCAACTTTTGCCTTTGGCAACATGATGTAATGTGGACCGTTAGGCGATGTTACTCCTCGCTTATATCCGGGGTTATAGGCTTTAATCGATGTCAGGGACATGCCAGCCAGTTCTGCGGCCTGAGACAGCGTGATTTGTTGGCCAACATCAACTTGAGCGAGCGCCCGTTGATTATTGGATTTTGGCAGCGTAATGCCATATTTATCGCTGTTGCGGATGACATCACTGAGTGCCAGAACTTTAGGCACATAGAGCGTAGTCTCCCGTGGTAGTGATAATGACCAGAAATCCGTTGGTCTACCTTTTATCTGGTTTTCTTTTATTGCGCGCATAACACGGCCTTCGCCGCTGTTATAAGCAGCAATAGTCAATAACCAGTCACCATTGAACATTTTATTCAGGCGTTGTAACAGATTCAGGGCGGCAGTTGTTGATGCGGCGACGTCCCGGCGTGCGTCGTACCATTTATCCTGAGTAAGACCGTAATTGCGGCCCGTATCCGGGACAATCTGCCACAGACCCGCGGCCTTGGCGCGTGAGGTAGCATGCGGGTTAAAAGCACTCTCCACTATGGGTACCAGTACCAGTTCCATTGGCATATCGCGTTGCTTGATCTGCCTGACTATCCAGTACATATACGGTTCAGCCCGTAAAGTTACATCGTGGAGATAGCTCTTGTTTTTCAGGTAATAATTTCGTTGTTCACGAACCCTGTAATTATCAGGGATTTTCATCTTCAACTCATCTCGGATGTATCCCCACAGCTCACGCTGAGCGCCAGAACCATCCTCTCCCCAGTAGGCAGCAAGCTGATCGGTATCATTAGTTGCTGCTATCTTGCCTGTCTTTAGACTCGTTGAAGACGAATTCTGTGCCCGTTGTCCGGCTGTCGTCGACCAATCTGGTCCAGATTGACAGCCAACCAGCAAGACAGATGCGAACAGAATCGCTTTTGTCTTCATAATTAATTTTTATGGTTGCTTAAAAGACGACCAATAATACTTATCTTGGCTCGATATAGCAACTCTCTCAATCAGAATTGATCTTTTCGTCTTCTTAGTTGACAGAAAACGGCGGAAAGCGGTTGAGAGTTGGGGACAATTCCAATATTTCTTTGTAAATCAACATCATCACATTTTAAGAAAATATTAATTTTTTTCTCGGTTTGTAATGTGGTTGGTACTGTTGGTTGATTGCTTTCCCTCATTTGGGTTACTTTTTGCTGATATTCGCTGATAGTCTGATTGGGTAAAACAGCATGAGCAAATTTCATATTAGAAACGGTATATTCATGGGCGCAACAGATCAGTGTGTCATCGGGCAGTTCAGCTATTTTACTTAGAGATGCATACATCTGTTCAGCGGTTCCTTCAAAGAGGCGTCCGCAACCGCCAGAGAACAAAGTATCCCCACAAAAGAGGTAAGGCGCTTGATAAAAAGCGATATGCCCCAGAGTATGGCCGGGAACGTCGATGATCTGGAAAGAAAAATGACCGAAATGGATGCTATCACCGCCACAGACTATCATCGTCGCACCTTTGCTCTCGGTTTCTTTTGGGCCGTATACTGGTAGCTCAGGGAATCGATCAATAATTCCAGGGACGCCGCCAACATGATCGTGATGATGATGGGTAAGTAGAATTGCATCGGGTATCCAGCCGTGGGATTTTAAGGTATCAAGAACAGGCTGTGATTCTGTCGGATCAACGATGACAACATGTCTGTTTTCATCACAAAGTAACCAAATGTAATTATCCGAAAGGACCGGAATGCTGATAAGCTCCATTGTATACCTCTTATTAACAGCGGGTTATAAGGAAGAAGCCATGAAATCTGCACATACAATACAGAATATAAATCCCCCGGCTTCTTGGGTTGATTTACCTTGGGGGGAGTATTACCGTGCCGCTTTGGAGCGTCAATTACAACCTTGGTGGCCGAAAATATTTGGTTTCCATCTGTTGAAAGTCGGTAATTTGAGTGCCGAAATTGACAGCAAGGAGTGTCCGATTTTTAATCAGATTAATGTGGGTAAGGAAGGCAAGAATATGCAGGTGATTACTGATCCTTACCATCTACCGTTTGAAGAAAAGTCCGTTGATGCTTGTTTACTGAGTCATATGCTGGCTTACAGCGCTGATCCCCATCGTCTTTTACGGGAAGTTGATCGAGTGATGATTGATGATGGTTGGCTCATTATCAGCGGTTTTAATTCATTGAGTTTGCTTGGTTTGGGAAAATTAGTGCCGGGATTATGGCGTCATCAACCCTATTGCAGTCGGATGTTCTCCCTAATGCGCCAACTTGATTGGTTGAGCTTGCTTAATTATGAAGTGATGTACCGTGATAGTTTTCAAATATTGCCTTGGCGAAATGAAACGGGTTTTGTTAATCGGCGCCTGTCTGTATTGGGTTGTGTCAGTCTGATTATTGCCCGCAAACGCACACTGCCATTAACGTTAAACCAGATGAAAGTGACGTTATTAAAACCTAAATTGGGCAGTGCTGTTGGCGTAACAAAATGTTACCGAAAGCGCAGTTAATCTCTATTCTCAAGATATCCAGTGTCGGTTTCTGTTGGTGAGTTTGCTGCGGCACGGGCTAATTCATCACAATGTTCATTTTCATTATGCCCGGAGTGGCCTTTGACCCATTGCCAATCAATGTCATGGCGGCTAATGGCTTGATCAAGACGTTGCCATAAGTCGACATTACTGACCGGAGATTTATCTGCTTTACGCCAGCCGCGTTTTTTCCAGTTATGAATCCATTGTGTAATGCCTTGACGCACATATTGGCTGTCGGTGGTTAAGACAATTTTACAAGGGCGAGTCAGCGTTTCCAGGCCAATAATTGCCGCCATGAGTTCCATTCTGTTGTTTGTTGTACGATAAAAACCTTCGCTAAGGGTTTTTTCGTGTTGTTGATAGCGTAATAACACACCGTAGCCCCCAGGCCCCGGATTGCCGAGACAAGATCCATCGGTGAAAATTTCTACCTGCTTGCCCATATCTGGTAGACTCTGCTTATTCAATTCAAAACCCTAAGTCTGACATAAAAAGGCATTATGAGCACGGCAATTACACGACAAGTTGTTCTTGATACCGAAACTACCGGTATGAATAAATTAGGTGTTCACTATGAAGGGCACAAAATTATTGAAATTGGGGCTGTGGAGGTTGTTAACCGTCGTTTAACCGGCCGCCATTTTCATGTCTATATTCAGCCGGATAGATTGGTCGATCCTGAAGCATTTGAAGTGCATGGGATCAGTGATGAATTTTTGCAGGATAAACCGCTGTTTGCTGATGTTGCAGATGAGTTTGTTGAATTTATTCGCGGCGCTGAATTGATCATCCATAACGCTCCCTTCGATATCGGCTTTATCGATTATGAGTTTGGCAAGCTGGATCGTGATATTCCGCCAACTGCGGATTTCTGCAAGATTACTGATAGCTTACAACTTGCAAGAGGGTTATTTCCGGGGAAAAGAAATAACCTTGATGCGCTATGTGATCGTTATGATATAGACAATTCTAAACGAACCTTGCATGGCGCGTTGCTCGATGCCGAGATATTGGCTGATGTCTATTTGATAATGACAGGCGGTCAGACTTCTCTTGCTTTTTCAATGGAAGGGGAAATTGCTGGTGGTGCGAATGTTTCTGAAATACAGCGTGTTACCCGGTCTCAAACGGCATTGAAAGTTGTTTATGCAACGGATGAAGAACTCGCGGCTCACGAATCCAGATTGGATTTAGTTGAGAAGAAGGGCGGGAGCTGTTTATGGCGTATAAGTTCTGAACAGAGTTAACATAAAATTGCGAATAAATCACCTTTTGGGGTGAAAAGTTGATCAAACTCGTCACTTTGTTATAAAAAATATTGACGGAATGATCTTGGATTCGTAATATTCACCTCGTTCTCAACCAGAACGCTGCGCGGTGCGGTAGTTCAGTCGGTTAGAATACCGGCCTGTCACGCCGGGGGTCGCGGGTTCGAGTCCCGTCCGCACCGCCAAAGATTTCGAAGCCCTGGGTAGTTGCCCGGGGCTTTTTCGTTCGTATCTATATCTTTTTTGTTTGTACTTATACCATGTTGTAATCTCTCGATAGACAATATAAATGATAATGAAATTGCATTAACATAAGACATACAGGTGCTACCAGATTTCTACACAGCTTGTTTCTGCAACTTTTATTAAGAATTTGTTCTCTTTACCAGGTCTATAGCGTGATGGCCAAATATCCGATGGATGTAAACCTAATTCAGTAGCGATTAATGCTTCTCCTTTTGGCCACGGGCGATGTAATGCATTACTCAGTGTCGATGATGCTAAACCAGCTTTGCGAGAAACGGCTGAAAGATTTGTTCCTTGTTTTCTCAGTGCTGCAATAATATCTGCTGGATGCCAGTCTCGAATATCCATAAATAATCTCCAAGTTTTAATTGTGAGAAAAACATTGATAATAGATAAATTATCAATGTTTTGCTGATTGGTAGTAATTAGGCACAGATTATCAATCAAGGTTAATTGAATTGGCTATCGGAGAGAATACTGAATAATAGTATCGATTGTTTTATGGCAAAGTATTCCCTATATATTGCGGGTGTTTTTTCTTAATGTAAATAGCATTATTATTATCTGTGAAAAATATTCTTAGTTTAATAACCGAAATAACTAATAGTTTCTTATGAATACTTTCTTGCTATTTTTCAGGCAATTTATTAACGGTAATGATTATTACATTTACATATATGCAGAGAAATTCCCTATTTTTTGCAAACCACGACTCTGGGATTTTATTCCATATATCATCTGGTTGAGTCGTGGTAGAATCAGTTTAATAGTTTTATATTTTGTTTTTATAATATTGCTTCCTTTTATAATAACTTGGATATAAAGGTGAGATTTATAAATAAGGAAATAAAAATCGCTCTGGTATATAAAGGTTAAAATTATTGATACGGCAATACTCCTCAAATTGAGAGTCAGAGCTCACTTTTAGTTTCTGGTATGTTTTTTCTATCTGATCTTTCACCGATTGGTAAGAAATATTAAGTCTCTCACTGATCTCCTTTCTGCTATGTTTTGCTAGAAATAGGAAAATAATTTCCCACTCTTGTTGGGAAAATTGTTCTGAGGGAGAACAAAACATAACGGAAGGTGGCAATTTTCCATTGAAAAACTCCTTCAAAGAAAGCGCTTCCGCTTTCCGCCCATGAAAAATAATGCCAATACATTCATTATCTTCACTATAAAATGGAGATTTCTCGAAGAAATAGGAACAAAGGCGTTTTTCTTTGCCAAATCTATGTGTTTCTAATGAGCATATATTTTTTTCTAAACGCATGACTGTTCTGTCATGTCGTTGAAATTGTTCTTCAAAGATTGCTCCTGCCCAAGGTAATTCACAATCAAAACGTCCTTCGACGTTCAAATTAAGCGGAATATCTTGTAGCATAGCCATTGCTTTATTTTCATAAATAAAGCAAGTGCTTTTATCTTTAATGCCCCAAGGATCATGGCTATGTTTTATGGTGTTTATTATCTGTGCTGATATATTACTCGTCGTTTTCATCTGTTTTATTTACCACATTATATAAACATTTTACTACCAGGTTTTAAAAATCTCTCAGGGACATAGAGATCAAAATCATTAAGGCGGCAGTATTCATCCAGTTGTTGACCAGAATTAATACCAATTTTCTTGTATATCCGTAACATGTGCGTTTCTACCGTACGATAAGAAATATTCAGTATTCGCCCGATCTGTTTACTGGTGTATTTCTGTAAAAATAGAAAAATGACATCCCATTCCCGTTGAGTAAATAGCCCAGAAGGGGGCTGGAACATGATAGAGCCGGGAAGCTTGCCATAAAAAAAGCGTGTCAGAGAATAGGCTTCGGCTTTCCATGCATGGAAAATGACGCCGACACATTGATTATCTTCATTATAAAATGGGAACTTTTCGAAGAAATAGGAGGAAAGTAATTTTTCTTTACCATATAAATGGGTTTCTAATGAGCATATTCTTTGTTCCGCTTGCATTACCGCTCTGTCATGGATCTGAAATTGTTCTGCAAAAGCGGCGCCTTCCCAAGGCAGATCATTGTCTAGGCGTCCTTCTACATTAAAACCGCGAGGAAGATCGCGCAACATAGCCATTGCCTTGTTTTCATAGACAAAACGGGAATTTTGATCTTTTATGCCCCAGGGTTCATGACTGGTTTCCATTAGATTAATAATTTGAGGCGATACGGTTAATTTTTTATAGCTCACAACATAATTCCTATTGTTATTGAAAAAATATCTGGGTTTTAGATCTGAATTAATGGGAATTTACAACTCTTGGCTGCCAATAGCGACGAACCTTTCTGGAATGTATAGATCAAACTTATTTGCTTTGCAGAAATCCTCTAATTCTATATGCAGCGGTAGATTAAATTTTTGGTAAATTGACTGAATATGATTAATGGCCTCTTCTGTACTTATCATTAATTCTTCGCTGATACTCTCTTCGTCCAGTGAGCGAAGAGCCAAAAAAAGAACTTCCCATTCAGTTTGAGTCAGTATGTCATTAGGAGGGGTAAATTCCAGAGCTGTTGGCGATATTTTTTTATGATAGTAAGCAATGGAAAAATTTTGAACTTTGGACATATGAAAAGTGATACCGATACAGTCCCCATTTTCATCACAAAGCGGATATTTATTACAGCGATAGGTTTGCTTGACTTTATTTTTCCCAAATAGATGAGTCTCAAGTGAAGTGACTGTTTTCATGGTTTGCATCACTTTTTGATCTTGACGACAATACTCTTCTGTATACTCTGCAATAGGTGAGGGCAATTCCCCGGTTGAAAGCCCTGTAATCTCGAAATCTTCGGGCAAATTAAGCAGTTGGTAAAAAGCAGGATTTGCATATATAAATCTTGATTGGCGATCTTTTGCGCCCCAAGGCTCATTACTTTTTTCCCACATGTAAATTAATTGCGGAGTGATATTACTTGGTCTGTTTTTGATATTTGACATGAGAATGTCCTAGTTGTTAATTAAGTAGTCATCTGCGTGTCTATTTTATAGGTTCTATTTAAAATAACCCGATTATATAATGGATTGCAATAATTAATTCGTTAAAAAATAATATTTTTTATTTTATCTATATCTGTTAATCAAATTACTTATTATTTTAGGTAAAAATGTCATTATATAAGAAAATATAACTATAAGTATTATTTTGTTTTAAATTATTTATTTGGTTATTGATGATGAAATAACATTGATTTTTGATTGGTGTTTTTTCTATCTATTCACTATTGATAAATGAAATTATTAAGAGATCATTAGCATATAATTAGGATAAATATAAACAATCAATCTAGTCGCTGAAAATTGTCATAAATCAAGAATATGTCTCTGTTTAATGGGTTATTTTATCTCTTGATTGGCAACTAATAGCTGTGTTTAATTCATTTACCCATTTATATGCGCAATGAGTTTGTTTATTACTCTGATAATGCTGAAATTTATATAGAGCCATAAGGCAAATCAAAGAATTGTCGTTCAGATGAAATTAAGATAGTTTCCTGGTATTTGGCTTTAAAGATTGCGGTTTGTACGCTGTGCTGAGAAAATTATCCCCCTAAACGTTTTTATCCCACTTGGAGTAGAAAATGACCACTCGTAAAACCCTTGCTAATGCTATTCGCTTCCTGAGCATGGATGCTGTGCAGAAAGCAAAATCAGGGCACCCTGGCGCGCCTATGGGAATGGCTGATATCGCTGAAGTTTTATGGCGTGATTATTTGAATCATAACCCAACTGATCCACATTGGGTTGATCGTGACCGCTTTGTATTATCTAACGGTCATGGTTCTATGCTGATTTATAGCCTGTTGCATCTCACCGGTTATGATGTTTCCGTTGATGATCTGAAAAATTTCCGTCAGTTACACTCTAAAACCCCAGGCCATCCTGAGTATGGTTATACTCCAGGCGTAGAAACTACGACAGGTCCTTTAGGGCAGGGAATTGCCAACGCAGTAGGTTTTGCGATTGCTGAACGCACTCTGGCCGCGCAATTTAACCGTCCTGGTCATGAGATCGTTAACCATAATACTTATGCCTTTATGGGTGATGGTTGTATGATGGAGGGCATTTCTCATGAAGTTTGCTCTCTGGCGGGTACTTTAAAGCTAGGCAAATTGATTGCTTTCTATGATGACAATGGCATTTCCATTGATGGTCATGTTGAAGGCTGGTTTACGGATGATACGGCAAGCCGTTTTGAAGCTTATGGCTGGCATGTGATTCGCGGTATTGATGGCCATAATGCAGCTTCAGTTAAAGCTGCTATTGAAGAAGCACGTAAAGTTGCTGATAAACCTTCTCTGTTAATGTGCAAAACAGTTATCGGTTTTGGCGCGCCAACCAAAGCGGGTACCCATGATTCTCATGGCGCGCCATTGGGTGATGCGGAAATTGCCGCGACTCGTGAAGCACTGGATTGGAATTATCCGGCATTTGAGATTCCAGCGGACATCTATGCTGAGTGGGATGCAAAAGAAGCTGGCAATGTGAAACAAGCCGCTTGGAATGAAAAATTCGCTGCCTATGAAAAAGCTTATCCTGAATTAGCTGCTGAATTCAAACGTCGTACCAGTGGCGAATTACCGGCAGACTGGGAAGCTGAATCCAAAGCATTTATCGAACAGTTGCAAAAAAATCCGGCCAATATTGCCAGCCGCAAAGCATCCCAGAATGCCTTGGAAGCGTTTGGCAAGGTGTTGCCTGAATTTATGGGCGGATCTGCTGATTTGGCGCCAAGTAACCTTACGATGTGGTCAGGTTCTAAGCCATTGAACGAAGATCTGGCTGGTAACTACATCCATTACGGCGTTCGTGAGTTTGGCATGTCAGCCATTATGAACGGTATCGCTCTGCATGGTGGTTTTGTGCCTTATGGCGCAACTTTCCTGATGTTCGTTGAATATGCCCGTAACGCAGTGCGTATGGCGGCATTGATGAAAATTCGCAGCATCTTTGTTTACACCCATGACTCAATCGGTTTGGGTGAAGATGGCCCGACTCATCAGCCGGTAGAACAGCTTGCCAGTTTGCGTGTGACGCCAAATCTGAGTACATGGCGTCCATGTGACCAGGTTGAGTCTGCGGTGGCGTGGAAATATGCTATCGAACGTAAAACAGGTCCATCAGCGCTGATTTTCTCTCGCCAGAATCTGGCACAACAAGAACGCACTGCCGAGCAGTTGGCTAATATTGAGAAAGGGGCTTACATCCTGAAAGATTGTCAGGGGCAGCCAGAACTGATTCTGATCGCAACCGGTTCAGAAATTGAATTGGCGGTGAGTGCTTACAACCAATTGACTGAGGAAGGTCGCCAGGTACGCGTAGTCTCAATGCCGTCTACTGATGCTTTTGATAAGCAAGATGCTGCATACCGAGAAGCGGTTCTGCCTGCTGTGGTTTCGGCACGTGTTGCAATCGAAGCGGGTATCGTCGATTACTGGTTTAAATATGTCGGTATAAATGGCGCTATCGTTGGTATGGATACATTTGGTGAGTCAGCGCCTGCTGATCAACTGTTTAAAGCGTTTGGTTTCACTGTAGAGAATGTGGTCGCTAAGGCTAAAGCTCTGCTGAAATAATTAGTCACTTCATAAATGAGCGCACCTGAGGTAAACGTTGAGCGGGTGCGCTCTTTTTCCGCACGATATCGTTATTGAAGATGGATCGTGGCAGCTTTCCTCGGTTTATGCCACGCAAATTCCGGGAACGGCTACTTTTTGGAACACGTGAGGCGAACCGACAATCCCATCAGGATATTTGGCGAGTTTTTCCTTGAATTCAGGATCTGTGAACGCAGCGCGGAAATGCTCCAGACTCTCCCAAACAGCATAGTTCATGAATGTGCCGCTGCCAGCGATTCCGCGATGTAATTGTGCGGAAATCAGGCCCACCTTAGACCGGAAATATTCTGCATCTTCCTTCCAAGTTTCTATTAGGGTGTCAGCCATTGAAGGATCAACATGAAATATGTTCACTAGCACGATGGAGCCATCGGTGTTCGAAAATAACTGTTCCCGCAGGGTTACGTGGGTGTCCATTTCTTCTAGTTTGACCATTTCTATCTCCTGAAAATTATGTGTTTATATTTATGTTTGTATTGCTATCCTGCCGAGGCGAGTCGCGTGATTTACGCGGCTTTTGACGGCAATAATATGTCAACGTAGAGACAAATGCGTTCCACCAATTACATGCTGTTTCCACGTTGTATTTCGTTTAACTGTTTGGTAATTCTTTATCGTTATTAACGAACGAATCCAGAGCGCTATGTCTTGTATTTGGCACAGGTGACTCTCCCAGCTCCGTCTCCAGGCTGATCAAGGTGTTTAATGTCACTTTTAGCTCGTTAGGATCGGAGGATTGCATCAGTGATTCGACCCATTCAGCTTCCAGCGATATCGCCGCATCAAAAGTACGCCAACCAAGCTCGGTCAGTTGATAGAGTGGTGAGCGTTCATGGCGAGGATTAGTGAGGGTTCTCACCATCCCTGAACTTAGCCCGAGATTCAATTGTTTTTGCACGCCTTGGCGCGTGATACCCATTGCGGCGGCAATCTGAGGCGCGGTAGGTGGATGTGGCGCATGCGCAATCGCACCGAGTACTTGCCATCTCGCACTCGTGATTCCCAACGGAGCAACGAGCTGATCCCCTTTAGAGAGCAGTAGGGCATTGAGCCGAAATACCGCCAATGTGATCTCAGTGAATACCTCAAACGCCGAAGTTTCCTCGGTTGACACGATTTACTTCCTTTTCCTTAGCTCCTCAAAAAACGACAACCAGTTTCCATTTATTGAGATTAAATGTCAATATTCCAACAAATGGTATTGATGATCCATGTCGCAGTTGTGAGTAAATAACGGTGGGATTGTTTCTTTCTGCTTGCTTGGGGTCGATGAATATGAGCAACAGTCTTTAATTCGAAGGTTGACCACTTTTTACTATTGCTTGCTATCAATCTCCTTTTCCCGTAATCTCGTTATTTGTAGCTGAATCGTTTCATTTTGTTATCTAAAGCGGTTTTCTATGCACGGTTTTGACAGTTTTGTGATAAGCAATCAGTACATCCGTGATTGAGTCGGTTATTCTAAGCGGTTGGGTGGTAATAACTATATTCAGGGAGTAACATGACAATCAAGGTGGCAATAAACGGTTTTGGCAGAATAGGACGCAGTATTTTACGTGCTCTTTATGAATCTGGACGCCGGGCTGAAATTGCGGTTATTGCTGTTAATGAGCTGGCAGATGCCGAAGGAATTGCTCACTTGCTGAAATATGACTCAAGTCACGGTCGTTTTGCCTGGGATGTGCGTCTGAATAATGATCTGTTGCAAGTTGGTGATGATAATATTCGCCTGTTTCATCAACCTGATATATCGACGTTGCCTTGGCAAGAACTGGGGGTTGATATTGTTCTTGATTGCAGTGGGATTTATGGCAGCAGAGCTGATGGCGAGGCACATCTTGCCAGTGGCGCCAAGAAAGTGCTGTTTGCTCATCCGGGGGGTAATGATTTAGATGCGACGGTGGTCTATGGTGTAAATCAGCATTTATTGACAGCAAAAGATCGTATTGTGTCCAATGCTTCCTGTACCACTAATTGCATTATTCCCGTCATTAAATTATTGGATGATGAATTTGAGATTGAATCGGGCACAGTGACAACCATTCATGCCTCAATGAATGACCAACCGGTGATTGATGCTTATCACAAAGATTTACGGCGTACTCGGGCAGCCAGTCAATCTATCATTCCGGTGGATACCAAGTTGGCCGCAGGGATAACCCGGATTTTTCCAAAGTTCTGTGACCGTTTTGAAGCTATCTCCGTGCGCGTACCAACGATCAATGTTACGGCTATCGATTTGAGCGTTACGGTAAAATCTTCAGTAACTGTTAAAAAAATCAACGAATTAATGCAAAAATCAGCAGCTACTTCATTTCGTGGTATAGTTGATTATACCGAATTGCCGTTAGTCTCAACGGATTTTAACCACGATCCCCACAGCGCGATTGTTGATGGCACACAAACGCGGGTTAGTGGGCAACACCTGATTAAGACATTAGTTTGGTGTGATAATGAGTGGGGATTTGCTAACCGAATGTTAGATACAACGTTAGCAATGGCTGCTACGGGTTTCAAATGATCTGTTGTTGATAGACGGCCATAATAGATTTGCACACGGCGCAAGATTAAATAATTTAGAGAATCAATAAGAGGATTCACCATGTCTGTAATTAAGATGACCGATTTAGATCTGGCGGGTAAGCGTGTTTTGATCCGCGCTGACCTGAACGTTCCGGTAAAAGATGGCAAAGTCACCTCTGATGCGCGTATCCGTGCCTCCTTGCCAACCATCGAAGCAGCATTGAAACAGGGCGCCAAGGTCATGATCACTTCTCACCTTGGCCGCCCGAATGAAGGCGAATACAACGAAGAATTCTCGCTGAAACCAGTAGTAGACTATCTAAAAGAGAAATTATCCTCCTCCGTTCGACTGGAAAAAGAGTATCTGGAAGGCGTGGAAGTTTCAGAAGGTGAACTGGTCGTGCTGGAGAACGTTCGCTTTAATAAAGGTGAAAAGAAAGACGACGAAACCTTGGCTAAAAAATATGCTTCCCTGTGTGATATTTATGTCATGGATGCATTCGGTACCGCTCATCGTGCTCAGGCTTCGACTCACGGCGTGGCTAAGTTTGCTCCTGTTGCTTGTGCCGGTCCTTTGCTGTCTGCGGAATTAGAAGCATTAGGCAAAGCGTTGGATAATCCGGCTCGCCCAATGGTGGCTATTGTCGGTGGTTCTAAAGTTTCAACCAAGCTGACCGTTCTGGATACGCTGTCTAAAATTGCCGACCAACTGATTGTCGGTGGTGGTATTGCGAATACGTTTGTTGCCGCGGAAGGTCACAATGTTGGCCGTTCTCTCTATGAAGATGATTTGATCCCGGAAGCGAAAAAATTGCTGATAAGCTGTGATATTCCGGTGCCAACCGATGTTCGTGTAGCAACAGAATTCTCTGAAACGGCCGAAGCAACCTTGAAATCCTCCAGTGATATTAAAGATGATGAGCAGATCCTCGATTTGGGAGATGAATCCGCTCAACGGCTGGCTGATATCCTGAAAAACGCTAAAACGATCCTATGGAATGGCCCGGTTGGTGTATTTGAATTCCCTAATTTCCGTCAAGGGACTGAAATTGTCGCGCGCGCTATTGCTAATAGTGATGCCTTCTCTATCGCCGGCGGCGGCGATACGCTGGCAGCGATCGACCTGTTCGGTATTGCTGACAAAATTTCTTATATCTCTACGGGTGGTGGCGCTTTCCTCGAGTTCGTGGAAGGGAAAAAACTGCCTGCGGTTGTGATGTTGGAAGAACGAGCAAAACAGTAATTAAGTCATGACGGGTAGCGGCTGATTGGTTAGCTACCCGCTCTAAACAGGACCCACGTAACATGTCTAAAATTTTTGATTTCGTAAAACCGGGTGTCATCACTGGTGATGATGTTCAAAAAGTGTTCGCTATAGCCAAAGAAAACAACTTTGCTTTGCCGGCGGTCAACTGTGTAGGTACTGATTCAATCAATGCCGTACTGGAAACCGCTGCCAAAGTTCGTTCTCCTGTGATCATTCAGTTCTCTAACGGCGGTGCTGCTTTTATTGCTGGTAAAGGTTTGAAAGTTGAAGGTCAACAAGCGGCTATTCTGGGTTCAATTTCTGGTGCTCGCCATGTTCATCAGATGGCTGAACATTATGGTGTTCCTGTGATCCTGCATACTGACCACTGCGCACGTAAATTGCTGCCGTGGATTGATGGCTTGTTAGATGCGGGAGAAAAGCATTACGCAGCGACGGGTAAACCGTTATTCTCTTCTCATATGATCGACCTGTCAGAAGAGTCTCTGGAAGAGAATATTGAGATTTGCGGCAAGTATTTGGCTCGCATGGCAAAAATCGATATGACGCTGGAAATCGAGTTGGGCTGTACTGGTGGGGAAGAAGATGGTGTTGATAACAGCCATATGGATAGCTCCGCGTTGTACACGCAACCGGAAGATGTGGCTTATGCTTATGAGAAACTGAATGCTATCAGCCCACGTTTCACTATTGCGGCTTCTTTCGGTAATGTTCATGGTGTTTATAAGCCGGGTAACGTTAAACTGACGCCAAAAATTTTGCGTAACTCTCAAGACTATGTTTCTGAGAAATTCAATCTGCCGCATAACAGCCTGGATTTTGTTTTCCACGGCGGTTCTGGTTCTACCGCGGAAGAGATCAAAGAAGCAGTCAGCTATGGCGTTGTTAAAATGAATATCGATACTGACACCCAATGGGCGACTTGGGAAGGTATCCTGAATTATTACAAAAAGAACGAAGGCTATCTGCAAGGCCAGTTAGGCAATCCAGAAGGCGCAGATAAACCTAATAAGAAATTCTACGATCCACGGGTATGGCTGCGTGCCGGTCAGGTTTCTATGATTGCCCGTCTGGAACAAGCGTTCAAAGAATTGAACGCGATTGATGTGTTGTAATTGGTGAAAGAGTTCCCTCTGAATTTTCATGCAGAGGGAACGTTAGCCGCATTCAGTAAATGAGATGTTACATCGCATCTACTCTTTTTATCATTTCCATTGCAACAGCCATAGACATGAACAGTTTGCTCTTTGTCTGAGGAAACTCCTCAAACCCTACGTTCATATACAGTTTTTTGGCTATGTCGTTCTTTGCATCGACGATAATCATCGGGGTAGGAATAGATTGTGACGACTCTATAGCTTTTCGAATTGCATCTATAAGCAAGATTTCACCAAACCCTTGGCGTTGAAATGACTTACTTATAGCTAGGCGACCAATAAGTGCGCAATGTAGTGTAGAAGGGTACTGTTTCGATATTTTCTCTGGTAGTTCGTCTAGCTCTACCGTGCATAGTGCTAGGGAATAGTATCCCTTTATTTGAGATCCATTTTGACTACTTGTAAGGACGAATGTTCTTGATAAGTCCTTTTTATCATGTTGTCCCGATACTGCCTTCAAGTAGTTGTTTAGTGCGGGTTCACCACAGTTAAAATTATTTCTATCGTGTTTGTTTTTATCTAGACGTTCTATCTTCATTTTTTATTGTTTCTTTATGTCTACGAGCAGCACGAAGGAAACGTTCGTTTACCTTGATTGGTTTTTCCAATGCATGAACAAACGCCAATGCATCTTCTTGACACAATTGAATACGCATATTTTGTTCAATGAGTCTTTTTGCCTCTGCTACAGCAGCATTGGCAATAAAGCTATTCAGACTGGCATACCCTGATAGTGATAACGCTCTTTCAAGTAACTCCTTGATCTCTGAACTCACCCTTGTGGTGATTCTTTCATTTGCTAATGTGGCCATAAGTCTTACTCCTACCGCATTGCGGTTATTAGTTCTTTAGTTCACTATAGATATCCACTACTCGTTTACATTATTTATTTGGAGCTAGCGGAACATATTATTTGGTGAAACGCTAAGTTTGTTTCATTGGTTAGTCTAACATTTTTTTTAACAAAATTCAATGGATGTGCCAAAGTGACACCATGTTGTGAGGCTAAACAAGCCATAGTCAGATAGAACAAAAATCATCAAAATTCGGACGCAAGTGAATCCGAGTATGCAGAGTTGTTAGCAAAAACCGCAGTAAACCCTCTTTACGGCGGGAAGCAGTCACCTGAGTTGTACTAGCTCTAGTCTGAGCTAGTACAGTTAGTTTCTATTTAAAGTTCTATACCCGTCATCTTTCAAGTTGCCTCTTTGTTGGCTGCACTCGCTCACCCCGGTAACAGAGTTTGCTATGCTCCCGGGGATTCACTCCCTTGCCGTCGCGATGCATCTTGAAATCCATAGGGTATGTGACCAAATTTATGAAGTTCTCCGCATTCCTAAATTCTCAGCGATAGCCGCAGAGCGAATATTAATAGCCTCTGTTGATATCCTATTAATTTTATGTCCTTTCAATGATTTTTTAATTGCTTTCATTGTCAGGAATTTGCCAACACCTTTGAAATTATATTCTCTATCTATTGCAATAGCGGGTTCTGTTTCTTGCAACAGCGCTCTTTCTTCATTACTCAATTGCGTATAGGGATGGGCCAATGCATAGTTGACATGTAATTCTGATTGTTTATTTTTTAAATCATGATAAACCTTAACCTCCATTGCCGCATAAATTTTTCTTTCACCGGAATAATCATTTTTTTCACTTTTATCCATTAACGCAAAGAAATCGGTTTCTGAATAAAAATCAGGGTGATTACTTCTATATTTATGCTCTTCGGCATATTCTGATATCGTATCTTGTATGGTTCTTGCCATATAACCGGATATTTCAGATCCTAAAGAAAGATTCGTTTTTGATTTTTCTGAAAGGGAGCTGTTTTCTTCAAGTCGGCTATATATGATTTGACTTTTTTCTATACCTTTTAGTAACTCTTCGTGGCTTAGCAAATAACCCGACGGATCGGAATCACCGACACGAACCACTTTCAATGATTTATTTTTTGTATAACTGCTCTCTTTCTCGTTCCATTTGACAACATGTGAACTTTTGGCTGCCAATTTGAATTTTAATTCATCAAAGAAATTTACCTCTTTGGTATATTTCCCTTTTTCTGGCGCTAATCCATTTTCATCTTGTAAACTCACAGGATTATTTCTTACCATTCGGTATAGATTCAGCCCATCAATGGTTCCTGCCGGGTCCGCGCTTAACCATCTGCCCGCCCACGGTTGGTAATAACGATAACCGTAATAATACAACCCGGTGGCATCTCGTTCTTTGCCGGAATAGCGAATCGTTTTATAGCTGGCTTCTGTTTGGCTGTTTGCTGCCCACAGCGCTGTCCCGCCAAATGGATAATACTCTTCCTCGCTGATAATTTGTCCTTGGTTGTCCAGTTCAAGCTGGCTGGAGCCGATCAGATTATCGTAGCTGTAACGTAGTTGATTATTGTTGACATCTTCTGGCTTACCGCTCTCCCAGTGCAACACCCGTACCTGTGCGCGACCGGCTTCACCGAGTGTGATAACGTGTAACTCTTCCGTTGTTGTGGCGTTGCTCTGGGTTGTGCGTAGCTCCAGTCCCGGCAAATAGATTACCCGTTGTTGCTGCGTAGTATTCTGGGTTGGCTGTTCACTCACTTTCAGTTGTCTCATGCCGTTGCTGTCGTAGCGGTACCACTCATTTCCCGGGCCATTATTAACCTGCTTTAACTCTCCTCGTGGTGTCCAGATAAGTGTCTGTCCGGGTAATAAACTGGTTTGGTGACCACCGGCATCAAACAACGTATCCACTTGATTTGGATCGGTGGTTAGCGTACTGAGAACACCCCGATTGCTGCGGTTTGAGAGGGTGATAGCCACGGTGTAGTTGTTCTGGGTAGCTGGCGAGCTGTGCCGAATTTGCGTCAGATTACCACTGTGATCATAGCTGTAGCTGCGAGTATAGTTAGTGTAGGTATTGTTGTCAGAAGGTAGCGCAGGGGAGGGCAGTTGGTTATTTTGCTGACCTATATTAGCCATTTCCCGCCCGGTGGCACTGATAAGCTGATACAGGGAGTCGTAGGTATAGCTATTCTCCGGGACCACTTTCTGATTGCGCCAAAAGCGGGTGGCTTCCGCATCATTACGGATATTGATCACATTGCCTACCGGGTCATATTGATAGCGTAAGTCTTGCAACACTTTGGCGTCTGACGGACGGCGGGTGGCAATACCGATAAGCCGTTGGGTTTCTGGTTCATAGCTGTATTCAGTGATAACCCCGTTACCGTGCTCTTCGCGTAATTTTTGTCCGGCGGCGGAGTAGGTCAGCGATTTGATAATCACTTGCTCGGCCTGACCTTTGAGTGTCAACCAACAGCCTTTTAGCTGCCCGGCTACGTCGTAGGCCAGACGCTGGATGTTGCCTTTGGCATCGGTCTGGGTCAATAAAGCCCCGGTGGCATCGGCTTTATTTTGGGTGGTATAGACATCACTGCTCAGTTTTTGCTGCCAGAGGCTTTGGTCTTCACCTGTCCAGTCAGCATTTTTATCATCGACGAGTAGTTGCTGAGATTGTGATAGCACGACGCCAGCCAGAGAAAGGCTATTGAGTTGAGTAAGTCCCGCGGTATCGTAATGGCGGACACACTGACCGGCGAGGTTGTAATCTTTTTCTTGCGGCGTATTGCCGGCCCAGATAAGACGTTCGGTCGTTTTCTCTCCTGCCTGTACTTGTTCGGTGATAGCGAGCAGACGACCGGGAAGGGTGTTATCTTCATAACGATGGTTTTGGCGGACACCGGTTGCATTGATGATCAACACCGGGCGACTTTCAATATCATTGAGGGTAATAGTCCGACCGGCATCAACACTTTCTTCACGTAAAACTTGACCGGCAAGATTAAAGACACGAATGAAATTTGGGCCGCTCTGGTTTTTATTTTTACGAGGATCGGTGCTTTTTACCTGAAATCCCGGAATATTGAACTCATAGAACGTAATTAATTCATCACTGTTTTCGTCAGCTTGAGTGCGTAGATATTCTAAAGTACGTACATTTAATTTCCTGTTATCTAATACCTTAATCGAGGGGGTCTTTTGGTCAATTGCAGAATTGTAACTGCTCATATTTTAACTCCTTAGATGGTGTTAATCGTTAAGAAAATTTAAGTTATGGCAACAACCAAAAGACCTTATCACTAAACAGGCAAGGAAAGCGATTTATCGTGATGTTATTAATGCAAACGCTTTGGTAATTTTTGAGATTGTATAAATAGGAATTAAAGTTTCAGATAGTGAGTGTGATTGATCAACCATCAGAAAAACAAGTGGTTGGCAGATTTGATATATCGATGATGCTTAATAACGAATCACTTGTATATCATAGTTAAAGATAAAAGAAATTTATTAAACCGCGATAGTCACAATACTTTAAAAACAATACTTTAAAAACAATGCCTTAAAAACAATACCTTAAAAACAATACTTTAAAAACAGAGGATGTTATGAGTTCTACATTCGATACAGCGAAGTCAGGAGATGATAATAAGAACATACCGCTTCTATCATGGTTCTGCACCTGTTGGGTATAAGACACCTAACGGGCTGTGATGTAACACAGATGAGGCTAATCCTTCAAATAGATGATGTTATTGGTCGCTTGATAAATGGTAATAAAGGTATTTTTAATTAAAAATTAATATGTTGAATGTTTAGAGTCATGATCATTGAGTGGAAAATCAGTAAAGGCCAAATAGTTTCATACATCGTAGACTGCTATTTTGGGGATGAGTTATTTTTGTCATTGCATCCGCCATTATATTTACAATAACTTAATCATTATTGAATTTGTAACACTTTGTTACAAAGTTTACTTTTTGTAAATGAAAAAAGTGGAAATTTTTTCTTGCTATTTGGTGATGATTTAATAATCATAACTTGAGTTCTGTCATATGGACAATATGAAGGACCTTCCAACTCCTGTTCCCTATATTCAAAGGGATTAATCGATAGGGATACATTTCGTCTTCCTGTCGTTCAGCTTGCTATTACTCACGGCATAAGCGGTGTTTCTTATCTGTGGTAATAGGATTTTTACTATCTTGTTTCCTTAGTGACGCAATCAATCACGGCTATTCCTGACAGGATATTGATGCTGATGAAAGTGATTGATAGCCGGGCGGGGAAATCTTGTGGAATTTTCACCACATGATGTTTGGGCTGCGTGCCTATTTGTAATTTAATTGTAAGGAAAGAGTATCAATGAGCAAATTAAGCCCACTCGATTGTCTTGACTGTAAAAACATGCTGAAACACTGGATAGAATTTCAGTTGGTGGATGAACAGGGGAAACCTCTGGTCAATATGCCTTATCGTTTGAAAATCCGTGGAAATCCTTTGCTGGGACGTAAAGGCGTCACTGATGGCAACGGATTATTACGGGAAGAAGATATGCCGCCCCATCCGGTAACTCTGTATATCGGCGCCCAACCACTGGCCGATGAAATGGAACAGCGCCCGTTGCGGGAAATACGTGGCGAAGGGGCCTCTGTGGTGAAGCCAAAAGCGGAAGCCGAAGGCTATCAATATCGTTATGTGACTATCGGGCAGATCAGTGATGGGTTGCCAGCGCTAGATGATTGGAATGATCCCAAAAAAATTCCACCTCCCTATCATTTCCCGGACCCGGAGCCAAAAGGCTATCAGGTCCATCCGGTGAATCGACGGTATGTTCTGGAGGTATGTCCATTCCGGGCTTGGATTCTGCTGCTACATCATCAAAAAGAGTATTCCATTGTGAATGCTTATAATCAGTGTTTGATGAGCGTGCTGGCCTATGCTGGCGGGGATGTCGATGTTGAAGGTTCTGTACTTCACTTTTTTAATCGGCAAATGGTGGATGTTTCAAAATTACCCTATAAAGTGGAAGCATTGTCGGCAACACCTGTCGTTTACGATGTGCCGTTTAGTAAACGTTATACCCGGGTAGAGTTTATTGATTCACAAGCAGGGAACAATAAGCAGGGTGATACCAAACTGTTTTATGCTGCCAGTAAGAAAGATATGATTATTAGTTGGCGGGGAACCGTTAGCCTGGATAATTACCTGACTGATGCCACTTTCCAGCCATTGGCTTTAAGTTGCGCTGATGAAAAAGCGTTGTGCAGCGAGTTTATTCATCATGGTAAAGTGCATAAAGGGTTTTGGGAGGCATTCAGTCTAGTTGGGAAACTAACAGTTCCGAGTGAAGAAACTAAAGTTACAACAGTATTCAGCGATATCTCAGATTTAGTTAAAAACAAACTGTTATTTATTTGTGGTCATAGTCTCGGAGGCGCGCTGGCATTATTGCATAGCGCACAATTGAAAGAACATAATCCTTGTCTCTACAGTTATGGGATGCCGCGAACATTAACTCGCAGTGCGGTAGAAGAATTGTCTTCTATTATCCACTATCGTCATGTTAATGAAGATGATGTCATCCCTGCTGTGCCATTTGAGCAGGATATGGATAATGTGTTTTTCAATTATTGGGCGCCGGCGGGGTACGACTGGGCAGTGATGAAGTTGTTATCGCCGTCACCGATTATTCAGGCAATTAAACAGGCGACAGCCAGTAAAGAAATCTATTTGCATCATGGTAAAGTGGTTCATTTTTTTCAAGCCAACAGTTGCCCGGAATGGCTGATTTCCGCCCGGAATGCCTCTCTTATAACGGGTGTTGCTGAAAGAATATTGGATAACACCACAAAACTCTACTTAATTCCTGAGTTAAATCAGGAAACAGAAAAGGATTTTTCGCTGGCCGGTGAGCGGCAGAATGCGTTGTTTAATCAGCTCAGTCAACAAGAAAAAGACAAACTGTTTGTTGAAAACAGAAGTGCTGATTTGAAAGGCGGATTCGGTTTCTCTAACCATAGCTCGTATAAATATGCGGGTTATATTGATAAACGCCTCAGAGAGTTATGTGAGCCGGATAAGATTACGGTCTATCAGGACAGTCAGCGTCAATTTAAGGCGAAAATGGACAGTTATAAGATGCTTATCCCTGACAATGTTTACTACCGAAATCTCTATTTTTTGGATATGGATAAGCAGTTAATAAAATCACTGACGGTCAGCCAGCAGGAAGAACAAGGGGAACTGGCCTTACAGCATTACTGTGATAAACAGGAACTGTCTGTATGAAAATATTGAAGGTAACGCTGTCCTTATTATTTCTCTATTTTATTTACTGGGCGTTTGGTGACACCCTTTTTGACCGGCTTTTTCCTTTTTCACCTGACGGGAAGAAACAGTTGATTACGGTGGAAGGTGTCGTGCCGAAATACACAAAACCGTATGTGTCCGCGCAGTATATCTCAAAATACTGCCTTAGATATCAGCTTGATGCAGGTATGTCGCCTTATCAAGTGCCGACTTATTATGGATTGGATTTGGATGTAAAAGCTGATCCGCAAACCGGTTACTTTCAGGCGAAATTGCCTTTCAATGGTGGAGGATGGTGTAAATGGAAAATCAATCGAGCGTTTGTGGCGGTGGGTTATACCGATGTTAGTCATCTGGTGAAAGATGCCGAACTCTCTTCGGGAACAGGATTAGCCGCCTTTATCAATGATGCCGCACGAACAAATTATTCTGAAGCCTCTGAGACTCGTGCATTGAATACGATAAATTTCAGCCCGGTTATTTACCCTGTTTTGAAAATGGTTGAGGGACGTCCAAACAGAGTTTCCTTACAGGGTAAGGTAGATTCGTTTCCTTTTCGGTTGAAATTAATGCCAGGAGAGGAATGGAAAATCACCTTCAAGCCTAAACTGGATGAAACCAAGATGCCGAAAATTACTGTCACTAACGGAAGGGGAGAATGGGTTGAATACCCTGGCGGGCACATTGAAATCAATACCCAAATGGTGGATACCCGTTACATAAAGTAACGTTCTATAAGGTTGTGTCACCAGTTTATCTAAATGCCAACATGAGAATACTGTTATTAAAAGGAACTGTCCGTATGAAAATATTGAAAATCACGCTGTCCTTATTATTTCTCTATTTTATGTACTGGGCGTTTGGCGACACCTTTTTTGACAGGCTTTTTCCTTTTTCACCTGACGAGAAGAAACAGTTGATTACGGTGGAAGGTGTCGTGCCGAAATACACAAAACCGTATGTGTCTGCGCAATATATCTCAAAAGACTGCCTTAGATATCAGCTTGATGCAGGTATGTCGCCTTATCAAGTGCCGACTTATTATAAATTACGTCTGGATGTGAAGTCAGATCCACAAACGGGTTACTTTCAGGCAAAATTACCTTTCAATGGTGGAGGATGGTGTAAATGGAAAATCAATCGAGCTTTTGTGGCGGTGGGGTATACCGATGTTAGCCATCTGGTGAAAGATGCCGAACTCTCTTCGGGAACAGGATTAACCGCCTTTATCAACGACGCCGCACGAACAAATTATTCTGAAGCCTCTGAGACTCGTGCATTGAATACGATAAATTTCAGCCCGGTTATTTACCCTGTTTTGAACGTGGTTGAGGGATATCCAAACAGCATTTCCTTACAAGGCAAGGTAAATTCGTTTCCGTTTAGACTGAAATTAATTCCAGGAGAGGAATGGAAAATCACCTTCAAGCCCAAACTGGATGAAACCAAGATGCCAAAAATTACTATAACTAAGGGAAAGGAATGGGTTGAATATCCTGACGGGCGAATCGACCTTAATCGCCAAACGATAGACTACTGGAAAATAAAGTAGTGCTAACAGAGTTTCCAGTAAATTCATCTTTAATCAGAAGGCGGCGTTGGCCATAGGGCAAATCACGTGGTGGTTCAACGATATTGAATCCAAATTTCTGTGCTTTCAAGTAATAAGGCTCAACATCTTCTACAATACAAGTAATAATAAGTCCCTGGCAAGAATTCTGATATATTTCTGGGATAAACTCACTCGTTCTTAAAAAAGCGGAAACTTGTCCATGTTTTTTAGAAGACATTGAAATAAACCAGTTAGACTCGTATTCAATATTAAAATTCAAGAGGTTGACAAATAAATTCCGTGTACTTATTAAATTATCAGTAAGAATGTTAATTAGCATATTGCGTCTCCTTCTTTAGGATCTATCTTATCAGGTTGCGTCATTTGCTATTTTGAATCTGGATTGGGATAGGATCCAAAACATCAGAATCTATAACCAAGTCTTCTGATAAACAAAGATATAGCGAATGATTTAGTATTTTCTAAGCCACTTTAACACATCCTCGAAAATGATAAAGTGCTTTGGTCAAGTATCATAAATGTCGCAATTGAACTTTGTTCTGATTGTGCCAGATTAAATTTATTTATTATATCCGCTCGTTAACATTAAACGAGCGAATATTGATTCAATTACACCAGCGCATCAGCGGCCGTATCATTCTCATCCTCACTCACGGTAAACCACGGGAAATATTGGCTTTGGCGCAGCCAGCCTTTTGCAGTAATAACCCGGATTTCTCGCCCAATTGGATCATAAATATGAGTATCCGCATAGGCTTCTTTTCTGGCGCTGTCATCACTGACATATCGCCAGTCGTTGAGGAAATAGGGCTGATAAGTGCGTATCGTTTGCCCTTTATTATCATATTCGGTGCGTCCCGTGACCGCCCAACGCGTTTTGGTATTCTCCACTTTTGTCACCAGAGAACCGTCTTGGTTACGTTGCCAGGCTTCGCCTGCCTCATGTCGTACAGACGCTTGTAGCAGACGGCCAAAACCATCACTAAATGCGACTTGTTGGCGAATTTGCTGCTCAGAGTCGCGGTCATAACGGTCTGTGGTCAGCGTAAGGTTATGGGGAGGTAAACCAATGCTGTTGGTTAACAGTTTAACTAATGGTGTACTGATCTTTTGACTTTGTAGCCAACGGCGGCGAGTCAGTGCGCAAATACGCCAATCTTCCGTGATAATACGTGAATCACGCAGCGTCTCCTGCTCTTCCTGCGTTAATGTGTTGAAGGTTTCTTGACTGAATAGTGGCATCCAACTGTCCGGTGCATAGACCAGACACTGTGCGACAGGGAGTGGTCCGGTTAGATTAATAGCGGTATCGATATCGTTTGGTGGAGAGAATGGTTTTTCTTCTGATGAAGAGTAACCTGTTGCCACACCGCTTTCGATCCCCCAGAAACGTTGCGTGACAGGGCGTCCCAGAGCATCCAAGGTGATGAGATGCACATTATCGTTGATGTCAGTCAGTTGCGTTGGTGTGAGAAAACGCCAGTCATAATTGGCTGAGACGGTGAGGCCGGCAGCATCTTGGGTTTGGGTGATGACACAATAGTGAGTATCCCATTTTAACGTCATTTTCCCGGTTAACAGGCTGTTACGTTGTGCGACAGGACGCCAAAATTGTGCTTCCGTCCCGTAATCGGTATAGCCTTGACGCGCTACCCAAACTTTGTTTTCGCCGGTGCGTGGAAACAGATAAGGCTCTTGTTGGTATCCGGCCTGTGTCAGTATTCCCGGTAATTCGTCTGGCGTAATACCGCCATCAAACGCGGATAACAGAGATTCCGTTAATACCGCCGTTTCGGTAAAGGCGATTAACGCTTGTCGTGTCGGTGTTTTCAGCGGTGTTTGGTTTTTCCCGTCGGTATAGAACGTTCGTTGCTGATTGAGGTATTCGCGAGGTTTATCATCGGCAATCAGGCTATTTTCAGCACACAGGGTTTCCAGATTTAAGCCATCGACAGGTACCTGTTTGGCATCGTAAGTAAAGGCATCACTGCGTGTGCCATCCGGTAATCCCAACACTCTTAGCTCATTACCAATAAGATGGTGCCAACTGGATTGTCGGCAGGTTAATCGCAATAGCTGTTGTTGATCGTCATAACTGCTGGCAAACAGCGTATCCGGTAGGGTATCGGGATACGGATTGGTTGTTGGTTTGTTGCGGCGGGGATATTGTACGGAAACCTGTTTCAGTGGTTGCCCGAATAGGTCACTGGACAACGTGATATCCTGATTGCACTGGGGATCACTGATAATACGTTCGTAGTGATAACTACGGCTTTCCACGACTGAGGCCCAGAGCACCGGGGAAACGGTGGCGCCATCTTGTAATTGGCGCACCTGTGGACGGGATTCAGTCACTGTATAGGGGATCTGTTGCTGTGCGCTGCCATCCAGCCCGTAGAGTTCACTACGCAGTGGCTGACCTTTTAGCGCCCGGTTTAACCAGTATAGATTATGGTCATCTTCCGGTGTCAGTGGAACATCTTTGCCCTCTTTCCAGAGAGTAAAACGTGGCGTAAAACCGGCGAAAGCTTGCTTATCGCCACGCCAATACCCGGCGGATAACGCATTATCTACCGCAGGTAATCCGGTGGCATACCAGCTTTTGGTGAGTGCCGGTGGTGTACGTTCCGGCGCATTGCCTTGAGCGAGTTGATGGCTGTCTGTCTGCTCAACATAACCAAAGCCACGAAATTCCCGTTCACGTCCATCCCAAGCGCCGTGAGCATAACGTAACGTGGTCACTAACTTATTGCCGCTGATTTCATCCTCGGTTTCTGTTTGCCAAAGGGTATGGACCGGGAAGGGCAGGTAACAGACCGGTGTTTGTCCGGTAGCCAATGCCGCAGCTTTTTCATCCAGCCAGAACTGGACAGAGCTACGGTAATGCAAGGTGTGATTGGCCCCCATATTGTTGTTCGTTTCACTGAGTAACCACGGTTTCGCGTTGGTCAGATCGCAGCGCCAATGATGTGGCGCCATATGCGGTACGCTTAGGATCAGGCTGACAACGCCTAACCCTTGTACATCGGCTACTTGCAACTGGCAGGTATCATCAAAACGCAGGCCGTCAGGAAAAGAGAGTGTGAATGGTTTTGCAAAACCGTTGCCACTTTCATTGCTGAAAATATCCAGACGGTCAGCATGAACATAAATCAAATCGGCAGGGCCGCTCCCATCCAAATCGGCCAGATGAACTCGATCAGGATTAAAACTGGCGGCAGATTGGCTGAATCCCGGCAATACGATTGGCTGACCAAAACGGCCATGCCCCAGATTCGGCCAGCAGGTGACTTGAGTTGCACTAACTTCAACCAGATGTGCTTGGCCTGAACCCAGTACGTCACTAAATGCCACTAACTTACGGGCATCGGCGCCCGGTAGCGGCAGGGTGATATCACCGGATTGCACCACATCCCGCCCTTCGGTAAAACCATCACGGTTATTGACATATAAGCGCACACTTTTGGGACCAATTAGCACTAAATCGGACAGCCCGGCTCCCATTAAATCGGCAAGTTGAGCGCGAGGATGAGAATATTCTATCGGCAGGGCATGTAATGGCGTAAAACGCGTCCAACTGCCATCCGGGTGTTGGCTGTGATAGCCCCTTAGCCCCGGCCCGGTAATCACCCAGTCCAGTTGCCCGTCACCGTTAATATCCATCAGTGAGGCGTTATCCTGCACAGCTGGTGTGATGGGAAGGAGTTGCATTTTCCCCCAGGTGACCGCATTCATCTCTTCCCCGGCCTGACGTTGGGCAGATCGATACCACCAGCCATTTCTATCCTGATAGAGAATGCCGGGCACGCCTTCTCCTTTCAGGTCAAGCAGTTGCCAGCGCTGAATGGTGTTGAAATTTGCCAGTACATCCATTGATTGCCAGAGTGCGGTTTGTTCTGGCTCAAAAGGCTGATAGGCCAGTTCCAGTGGTGGCAGCGCGGTAACCGTGTTGTTGTCCTCATGGCCTACCCGGCGGACAGAAACGAGCGTACTGACCATCGCGTTTTCGTCATAATCCAGTATCAGACGCGACACTAGCGCAGGTTCATCATCCCCCTTTGCCTGACCAGATAGGGTTTGTAGACGGTGAAACATCAGTATTTGGCGGCATAAGCGGCGAGTACGCAATTCAAAACCGTACTCATAACGGGAAAAACGGTCTTTTCGGCAAAGCCAATTGCCTGTGGCTTTAAACAGCGGCATTTCAGATAAGCTGTTTTTGCGCTCACCGTAGTCAAATACTAAACAGAACATCCAGCCAGATTTAAGTGGGTCATCTCCGTTTAGTGTAGGAAAAACGTCGCTGGCGGTCAGGTTCCCGTAATGTACTGTTTGCAGGTAGCGCTGAACGGTTGCGCTGGGGTGGGCTGCTAGCTCGTCGGTTTCACAACCTGCTTCATCTTCAGCGCGATATTGATAATAAATCTGTTCGCTGTGGGATGATATCGAGGCTTCCAACAGCCATTGCGCTGTTTGGTTAACATTGAGTGGATTGCTGATACGTGCCTGAGGATTTTTGCCCAGTAAATGGACCTGTCCGTCGGGGCTGTATATCAGCCAGAAATCGGTTGCGCCGGTTGTTTGGGGTTGCCAGTATTCCAACCGGTTAAAGTGGCTTTCTAGGCGGGAGCGATAACAGGTAACGGTGAAGGTCGCACCCAAATTGATGCCCTGCAATGAGGATTCACTGCGGATATCAGCTTGACCTGCCTCATTTAATGCTACGACCAACACTTCACCTTCCGGCCCCAGAAAAGTATCGGTTTCATCGTAATTCGGTACGCCGGTACTGGTGCGACGACGAATTGCCATGACGCCGCAGTCCCAACCGAGACCAAATGGGCTGTTACCGGTTCCACTGTTGTAATTCAGAGTGAGCGAGGGTGCGTAACCACGCCCGGCGGAAATGGGTAATGGCAGGGATAAGGCGGCCATACCATCCGGCCCGGCTGGTGTTAATGCTTCACCCATACCGGTAATAGCGCCGCCGCCTTTGGGTAATGACAGCTCGGTAACACTGAATGTTTGTGAATTCTGCATAAAAACTCCTTACAGGCCCCGATTCGGAGCCTGTTTTAGTACGTTGGGACGGTTATTTAATGGTGTAGCGAATATGCAAAATGATATCGTTCAGGGTTTTTAACATAGTGGCTTGTTTACCTTTCTCCGGCATAGATGCATTTGGGAAGCTCAGTGTCAGCGTGCCTTGATCAATGGCGATGCCTTCGAATGGCAGGAATTTGCCATCGTTGAAATCGAGCTGGAATTGGCCGCTGTCATTCATACCGTGAGAAACTGCCAGCGCTTCACAGCCGTTAGCTAATCCGGCTTTATCGCCGTAAGACAATATTGCCTGTACATCCTGATACGGTCCCAGTAGCGCGGGCAAAGTGACGCTGATCTGTTTGATACGTCGAATTTTGCCAAGCGATGCCGGGTAATCTTCACGAATTTTCAAATCAGCGAATGAAACTGATGCCTGCAAAGAGGTTTTAGTGTCCGTGCCGGCGCCGAACGCCAAATTATTATTACCACTGCCGGCACTGCCTGAACCTTGACTCACCAGCTTGTCAATTTCCTGAGCCAGGGAAAATGGACCGTTATCTTTTGGTAATCCTGCATAAACTTCGGCCAGCGATACTGTGCGTTCAACCTCTAATGCGCGTTTATCGCGTTTCAGATGAGCGTCTTCCATTTGTGCCAGACTCAGCATCAAGGTTTCACCTGCAAGCAGACCGGCATAGGTTCCCTGCCAGGCGCCCGGTTTAATGAAGCGGGCAGAGTCATCATTGAGTTCCCAACGGTAAGCTTGTTCTGCCATCAGGCAACGCGCGACGGCCAAATCGTAGAACTGGAAGTAAATCGCCGCCAGTCGACCACGCAGCCAGTTGTATAACGCCTGATTGCTGAACTTACGTTGCAGGAAGGCCAATTGAGATTGGGTCTGTTCTTGTTGGGTTTTCAGACTGGTTTTCTGCAATACGGCGGCTTCGCGGCGTACAGCGAGTGATTTGAGCTGAGCATCGATTTGCTTCAATTCCGCTTCGGCATTATTCCGCTGGATCTCCCACTCCTGACGGCGACGACGGTAGGTTTCAGATTGGCTAATTTTATCCGCTTCGGTGTTCATAACATTCGCGGAGAATTCCATCACATAACCTGTCGCCTCAGCGATAGCCCCCCAACGGCTGCCGCCACCGGCAAAGCCGAAGATGTTAGGCACCAGATCAGCCGCCGCACCGGCCAGACGGGATGCCTGAACTGCCGTGGTAAGCCCGGCGGCGGACGCTCGTAGCGTCATGGCTTGGTTTTCACCGGCGTTGATATTCTCATCGTACAGTTTGCCGTAGCTATCAAAGCGCGATTGTGCTCCCGCTTTGGATTTTTCCAACACCGTTTTCTCGGCATCCAATTCTTCAATGGTTTTGTCCTGAATGCTCAGGTTAGTCAATATCAGCTCGGCGGCCTGATTTTGTAATAACGCATTGAGCGCTTCCGCGTCCTGACGTTCGATAATATTTTGTAACGTGGAGCCGAACTGGGTGAGCTGGCTAACCATGCCGCGCGCATTTTCCAGCATGTGCGGGAAACGCCACAGGGACATAAATGATTCCGGTAGCTTGCCTCCACCTTGAGAAGTGGCAACGGCGGCGCTGAGTAACGCTTTCGGATCGGCCGGTGTGGCATAGATTGGCAGATATAACGGCTGGCCGTCGATAGAGAGGTTATGACGCAGATTGTATACTCTCTGAGCTAATGTCTGCCAGTAATTCATCATCACTTCATTGATTTGCGGCAGGAAGAGATCAGTCAGGGTATTAGCGCTGCGCAATGATAAAGGTGCCGGTGTAGGTATATTCTGCCGCAGAGCGACTATTGCGCTGTCGTGAGCATTTTGGGTAGTGATATCCGCGGCTCTGTCTAGTCGTGGATCACTCCATGTCGTACTCAGCGGTAGATAAGGTTTGTCACCTAATAGATGCAGCGCTTGCATATACCACATCTTCGCTTCGTTGAGTGTATCTCGTTCCAGTTGGCGATAAGCATGGTCGCCGCGTGCTATCAATAGATCCAAGGTACGCATAAAAGTTGAAACTTTGTAGTGCATTGGATCGTGCTGTGCTACCGCGTCAGGATCGACGGAATCCAAAGGATCACTGTTCCAACTGGTGTCTTCCAGTAACGGGCGGACGTTCCACTGGTAGTTCTGAATCTGGCCGTGGACAATATAACCGGATGGACTCCAGACATATTTCAGCCAACGGTTGGCTTCATCGAAGTTCTGTTCATGCAGCAAACGTTGAGCAACCAGCATCGGGGTATAGTAGAACAGTTCCCAGAAATAGAGGCTGTTAGCGCCGCTGAAATCCATTGGTTCGCTACTAATATTATTCAGGACATTGACGCTCTCAAAATGGGTCAAAATGGATTTAGGGTTTATTGTTACTATTCCTTTATCATCTCTAACAAAGTGAGGGCCCCACCAGGTACCATCTGATGGTGATTTCTTGAAGGTCATATAAACCTTGGCGTGATAATCTTGATTCAATGGGACATCATCAAGAGGAATAAATAATGTGATGTTTATATTTGTATCTGTTAGCTGGCCTGAATAGATAATATGTGAATTATTATCAACAACATGTTTGATATAAAGCTTAAACCAACGTTCATCACCATGAGTTGATAGGTTATAGGGAGGTATCACGAACGTAGCATAGAAACCTTTGCCTAACTGCGGTTCCTGAATATTCTGAGTTTCCATACTCAGAATTGTATCGATTCCGGTGGTGGCGCGTGCAACCAACTGGCGGGCAAATAGAGTATTCAGGCGGGTACGATAGGATTGCCATTGCATATATTGCGCACCATTTTCATTATGGTGCAGGGTCAGGGCATTATCGGTACTTACCTTGAGGGTAACAGGAATACTGAAACTTTCATAACCCAGTTTGCGGCCATCCTCCGCAAATGCGGTAAAAGTAACATCAATACTGGCTGAGTTGTTAATAAAATTCAGACCAGAACCGTCTATTTCAAGGGCATTAAATTGATAATTCATTTCATCAAAGCTAGGTGATGGCTGAATGGAGACATCTTTATCTGCGGTAAAAGTTTGCTCCTTGCCACCCGCTTTGACTATTATCTGAACTTTTGCTGGAGAAATTGCAGTATTAATCTCTACTGGGCCTGAGACATCAGTAGCAGTCCCTTTACTGTCAGTCATAAAGATATATTGCTTAAGATCATCCGGTTTATTCAGAGAGTCTGTAGCATAATCATCACCAATGGCGGCATTTTGGTTGGTTAGAGAACGTTTTGCTCCAGGAATCCAAGCTTCTACTTTAGATGGATAAGTGGTGTCACGGTGGAATAGTAGTCTCCCTTGATTGAGTCCACTGGTGTTTCCGCTATATTGATAGACGGGGTAAAACATGAGCTTATTTGACGAGTTATTTGGATTGACCCCCAAGCTAGTATAAACAATAAATTTATCACCTAGTTTGCCATATTTATTCATCAGATTGCATTGATTGCGCTTCTGTCCTTCATATCCATTATGAATAATTCTTAATTTTGGTGAGATATAGATTTTTAAATCACTTGATGCGGCTTTGTAATTGATAGTTGGAATATCTCCGTTATATACCATGCTGAGGTAATAATCTCCCCAACCATAGTCTTTACGGCTACTTACCGAGGAAGGAATCTCATAATCCTCTGCATAGCGGTTATTCACTCTTCTGACATTATTGGTATCAAATTGTTGATAGCTATTATCCCGATAAACATTGCTCTGTTCTGGGGTCATATCTTTGGATGCCATATCAGCAAAGATATATAGTCCTTGCATTGAAGCGTTTTTATAACTATCTAGTGTGTCTTGTTGGTTATAAAACATCACCAGCAACGTATCTTCACCTTGATAACCGGCACAATAGAGTCCGGGCGCTCTATTTTTTTCCAGTTTTAGCTCGGATATTTTTTTATTGACATCAAAGGTGATTGGCGTATTCCAAGTGCCATCATAGCGGATATGCGCCAATTTTAGTTCATAACGATAATCCGTTTCAGTTTGATAGCCATCTTTACTATTTCCTGTCTGTTTGGTGATCTCCTTTTGTTCCAACCAGAGCAGATACAGGCGGGATTTATATATCACTGGACGGATAGTGCTTTTATAAGGGTTAATTGGACAATCAATTTTATGCCATTCACTCCAGGCATTAGCCGCGAATTTACCGTCGTTGAATTTACTGTGATCGACACTGCGCCAATAATATTCACCGGCATCAGTTTCACTGAGTCCGATAAAATAGGTCAGCCCTTGATCGTTATTAATATTATCGTGATATGCGCTAATAACTTTAAGATTAGCCACTTGTTCAAACGATGTCAGATAAGACATAAAGGCATCTTCGACGGTATCGGCGTTTAATTGGCTTTGGCTGACGGATTGCAGTAATGCGTCCATCATTTTGGTTTGTCCGATACGCATGGTCGGATCAATATAGTTTTCCGGGTAGTAAACTAATTGAGAAACACCCGCCCAAGTGCTGTAGCGTTTATTGTATTTGTCCCAGTCGATAAAGAATTGGCGGCTGATAACCCCCGAATTGGCATTTTCTTCCACATTTTCCAATGCCCGGTTGACGTACAGTTGAATACTGGCAATGGCTTCGGCGATCCGGGTGGTTTTTATTGCCGCAGAAACCTGATTATCAATCAGTAAGTATTGATACAAGTCATCACGGCTTTTAATAGCCGCCGCTGCCTTGGCGACTTGACGGATATAGTAGGTGCTTAATGCGGCACTGCGAGATTCATCCAGAAAAGCGTGTAATGTATTAGCCTGTTGTGAATTCAACCCGGCGGTTAATACGCCTGCCGCGTTTTCCCACTGGGCATAGGTCGGTGTCTCTTTCATTGATTGAATATAATCCAGCCCGACCAAAGCGGAAACGCCCTGTGGGGCGACATTCAATTGTTGTGCGACATTAACCCATTGCAGGATAGTATTGATAGATGTCCAACAGGAGAACGCATTTTCTGGAGTTACTGGGGGAAGATGTTGATGATTTTGTGCTTGAATACTGGCTTGCAACAGCAAATTAGCATCAAGATTCATGGCATCAGCCAGTTGTTCTGCCGTTAACGAGTTAGCTTCAAATGCCGCTAGCACCGAGGACGCTTTTTCGCCTAGTGCGTTCACCCAATCCGCAAAACGTGTCAGCATAATCAGTGAAAGGGCATCATGCGCGGGCGCTGCTCCAGTTGCAGCGCCAAACATCTCTGGTTTTGTCACAAATAGACGGAAGGCGTTTTCGTTGATGCCGGTGGAATGGTAAACCATTTCCAATTGTGCCAGAGCCTGACAATACTGAACGATATGTTCCTGCGTTTCTACGGCTTCCGATGAACCCGGCGTATACTTAGTATTCAACCAGTCCCAGAATTTTTCTGCTGTCATTGCGCCGTCGCCGGGCTGTAACTTATCTGCCCAAAGGAGTACCGAGTGGGCGACATTTTCCGATGATAATTGCAAGGTGGCCGCAATATAGGGCGCCATGACATGTAGCAAATCTGCTTTGTCTTTATCAAAACCTTGTAAACCGTGGTAGACGGTATCCAGCAAATTCTTAATTTCAGGCGTTAGCGTTTTGTTATAGCTGGTGGAGGTCATGATAAATAGCTGGAATACACTCCACTTCTGTGTATGTAGCCAGCTGGTAATAGTATTGAGTTTTCTGATCAGGGTAGCCAATTGCTTATCACTGATAGCGGATAAATTAGTTTTTCCTTCACCTACGGCAATCAGTAATAAATCCAGTTCATCAATGGTTAATTGATGAATATCTGCCAGTAATTTTCCAATATATAAATTGGAAAGATTCTTTAGGTTATTTTTAATTTTTCCATCTTTATTATCATGGTCGGTAATTTTAAGCAGGCGGAAGAGCGAGACATCATCAATATTAAATGCACGCTTAAGTATGGTTTTTCGCCAATCGCCGGTGCTACCTGAATTTAAATCAATCTCCTCATCGCCGGTAGAAAAATATTGTCCGTTCAGTAATGGCGTATTAAACAGGCGATCAAATTGGCTAGGTTGATTATCATATGAACGTTGTGAAATAGGCGCGTTGCATAGTATCAGGGCAGTTTCAGCATGAATAGCATAACGCTGCATATAATATTTAGTCAGAAAAACTTTACCTAATACGTCTGTGTTGATATCCAGTTGTAGATTAACACTGCGCACAATGCCTTCCAGAATCGTGGGTGACAATTCTGTCGCACGTGATAGACGAATAGCCTTGTTAAGTTTTAGCAGAAAAGAGTATTGGTTATACTCTTCAACGGTAAATTTTGCGGCGGCATATGCCCAAGAACCGGAAGGAAGTACTCGTGTCAGGCCAATTTCAAAAGGTTGACTGATATCAGCGGTATTTAATGTGATATTTGCGGAGTATTCTATATTGACTTGAGGAGCGCCTTCAGTTCGAACAAGTTCTCTTTTATCATTTAACTTGATGGATAAATAAGAGGCATTATAAAAATTTTTGAATTTATAATCTAACCGATAATTCTCACCACCGAAGGGAAATAGCTCCACATCCATTTGATAAGCATTGGTTGTATATTCGCGGGTGATCCGATATACCTTAACCGTGCCATCACTGCTGTTGACTACCGGAGTAATAAGTTGGTTATTACTATATTCCTGTTGACCAAAATTGCTGGCTTTACCAATAAACTGACTAAGTTCTTCATCGCTTAAATTATAATAACGTTTAAGGTATTCCGGCATAGCCAATGAGGCCGGTTCGATATTACCAAAATTTTTCTTATAAAGTTCCTCAGCATTACCTTCGGTAATCTCCTCCGTCAGAATATTAAATAGCTCAGGCGAGATTGAAGCGTTAATACCCAATAGGGAGGCTTGATGCATCAACCCGGCAATTGCCGGTGATGCATTGAGTTGCTCAAGTCCAGGATCTTGTAGCTGGATAACTTCACGCACATTTTCATAAGCATCATGATAAGGCGTTGCGCCGGAAGGACGGAAAGTGGAGAGCATTTCCATCACTTTAGTATAGTTTTCCAGTTTAGATTCAGTTTTAATGCTTTCCAATAACAGCTCATTGGACAAAGAGAGTGTGGATAATTCTATATCCATATTTTGCTGACTGAGCGCCATTGATTTGAGATCTGGGCGGCGGGTATCCAGATAATAAACGGAGTCACTTGCGTGTAAATTGCGTGCTTCACGATAAAGTTCAGTCAAATAAGCGGCGGGGGAGAACATGGAAGAAACGGTACCCGGCGCAACATATTGACTGGCTCTACCGCTAAATTGATTGTTATAGCCTATCAGTTCAGCATTGGGAGCGAGAATGGCAAGATGCACCGCATTTTGTAATTGGGGATTGGCGCGTTTGAGAATACGCGCTTCATACAGGCGATTATCCTTTTGTGCCTGTTGTGCATCATGATATAAGTCGTGTGTTTCGGACCAGGAGAGGTGCTCAGATACTTGCTGGCGAAATTCATTAAAAGAGCTGTGGCTAATATCTGTCAGACAATTAAAACCACACTGGCTTTTTAATACATCAGGTATCTCTTTTACAGACTCGTTCATATTTATTCCTTTTAAATCATAAAGTAAATGAAACAGCCTTGTTGCTTTTACATCATGGATCAATAAGAGAGTGATTCCGTTCCATCGGAAGAAGGGATAATCAAGGATAGGTTTTGAGAAATCGCTAAGGGTACGTATAGAAATAGTTTGCGAGTAACAGATAAACCTAATCTTGATCTCTCAGAGAATCACTATCTCATTGTTTTGTTTAAATAGCTGTTGCAAAAAAAGCAGATGCAAAATTTGCAACTGACTTTCTAATAAGCGTTGAATGGAAATAACACTTTATTGTTCACATAATGAACTGTGCGAGAAGGGTGAAGTTCAGTGATGGTGAATATAGATTGTATAATTTACTTGATGTTAAATCTGTGATTATTTTATATTGAACATTATAGATGTTTTGTCAACCAATTGAAATATTTAATTAAATGGTTAATGTTGCCTGTCTTTTCTTAATAATAACATGTGACATTTATTTAGAATTACTATTGTGATTTAAGGGTGGATTACGTTTATTTGGCAACAATAATAAAAAATGTTTGATAACTGCTAAGAATAAAGATGATAAAACTCAATCCCAGTAAATACACACTTCAATGTTAAATAATGCAAAGAAGAAAAGTTGCTGTAATGTTTCATTGTTAATATTCCATTCTATTTCGGATGGAACAATTAATTAGAATAGAAGGATATATGATGCTATTTTGTTCAAAGCACTTGAAGTATTTTATGGAATCGGCGAAAAAAGAGTCATTCACTTTAGCAGCGGATACGCTTTGTATTACTCCTTCCCCTCTAAGTAGGATCATATATCAACTGGAACAACGTGTGGGCTGTCAACTGTTTGAAAGATTGCCGGGAAGGACCAAATTGACTGAGGAAGGGATGGCCTTATATCAGGAGCTATTGCCGTGTTATGAGAGAATTCAACGAGTTGAGGATAATTGGCATTATCGTAGAAGTGAGCAATTAGCAACCGCAGGAAAACTGGTTATTGGGACCAGTGGAGAATATATTAATAAAATCCCGGAAGTGATAAAAAGAGCGGTTCAACGTTATCATTATCGCGATATTTACATAAAAAATCATTTCATTATTGATGATTCGGCAAGAAAAGAGACAATATTTTCTGCTTTAATGAAAGGCGAGATAACCATCTATGTAACCACTGAACATTATCCTGATAACGATGACATTATCAGAATAGACGGAGCTTATCAGATTCTGCGTCTTGCTATCGCGAATGATATTTTAGCAGCGGATAGTCATGCTGATGATATTATATATACACTGCCTTTAGCTCAACATAATAGTGCTTTCTTTAAACAATGTGACAATTTTATTTCGCTGAATTATCTACCTGAGTACCAGAATTTAACTTTGCTAACTGTCCCTGATTTTACTCATCGGTTGGATTTAGTGAGATCGGGGGTGGCGATAAGTTTAATGACACCGAACGAAATGCTCTGTTCTGCTCACCTTCATCAAGGTATTACCTTTTTGAATTTTAAATCGTGTCCAACGCCGTCAGTGAGATATTGTGCTTATACTCTCAGACGTAAATATAAAGAGCCATTGAATTTATTGATTTCCGATTTGATTGTTTGAAAGTTATCTTGAATAGCTATTTATTATATTAATCCACCACGTTATTCAATTTATGATGACTAAATAACTTTGCAAAATTATCTAATGATCATAGGGATCATTAGATAATTGGTAATTAAAATGTAAATAGACAAGTAACCTCCCTTTACTTATCAGACCTAGAACTTGGCAGACAAATACATCCAGTGAGAAAAGTTTGTAAATTCAGGGCGCTGTCAGCCTTATACTTAGGTGTCTTTGATTCCTGTTCTCTCAACGAGTCTGCATATTGGCTAACATTTCAGTTTTCATTTAATTTTCCTTCTTAGGTTAAAACGGGATAATAATGGGCATGGAAATATCACTGCCACAGGATATAAATTGCTACGATAGTGAATAAAACCAATTATCTTCTTTTTTTACCTAACTTTCATCACCTATACTATCTTGATAACTGAACCCACAGTATATTTTTGTGTTTATCACCATCACTTACTAACCTTGGTTCTTAGACCTTATATCTCTATAAGAAGTTCAATTTAAAACGTACTTTTATCGCTCTTTAAAAGCACCGGGCCTTTTACGAAAAGTACTCGTTACCGCATCCCAAAACGTTATCAGTTCATTTTCACTGTACGGCGTTGCAGATAACCGATCATTCCCTAGATCAATAGCAACAAAAGGGTTTTTATAATCCCCGGCTGTTTCATTGGCAATTAAACTAAATGCATATCCAGGAATTTTAGTTTCTGGCTCCATAATTTTTTCTGTCGGCGCAGTTGTTAAAACTTCCTCCGTATAAGTACTATTAATTTCCCGTTTCCCGTTTCCCGTTTCCCTTTCCTTATTATCTTAGCATGCACAGCTAAAAATATACCTTCCATTCCCCTCAAACGCTCTAACAGATGGTCTTTTTCTTGAATATAATTTAATATTTCAACACTGAAAGTAAAATGATCACTTTCATTTCGCTTATAGACAAAAGTTATCCTCTCTTTCTCATCATGACTGCCAGTAATAAAACCATCAGGAATACAGGTACCTGCCTCTGTAGGTATTTCTGTATCTTTTCGGCCGCTGATTCTGGATAGCAATCTTTTCATCTTCTCCAGAGTTTGATACAACTCATTGTATTGCCTTTCAGAAAACCCTTGCCTTATATAAAAATCTCTATCTTCCTTATACTTATCATCTGATAACTCCATAAATTTCATTGTTACGGTAAAAGCGACACCATGACTATACAAATGCGCTTCTAATACTCGGGCAAAACCGGGAATACCAAAACTTTCATTCCTGTCGAAGATCACACCCTCCATATTATCCTGGAGGTGATAGGCTTTCTTTAAAAAAGGCATATCTTTCGGTTCAACAGATTGCATAGTCTTTAATTCCTGCTCTCTTAGCCGTATCCGCTGTTCAAATGCAGGTGGATATAAACGCTCGGTTTCTATTTGCGCATCACCAATAAATATCCCTCGATTGGCAACATTTTCAAATCCAGCAGGAAGATCTATCAAATAACGGCCCACACAACGAGGCTGCATATTCGCTAACATTTCAGTTGTCACTTTCTTTTCCTTTTCAGTTAAAATCGGGTAATAAAATACGGGCATATACCACCATAAGGTACAAATAACCGCTAAAGTCAGTAAGGTCGTTTTCCTATTCAATTTTCACCGCCTGCACCATCTTCACAATTGAACGCAAAGTGAATAACCGGGCAAACGTCTCTTCCGTCTCGCTATTTCCTTTATATGCACCTTCATGGTCAACTTCTGTTGCCAGCAAGCCGCGTAAATATTCGGTGGTAATACGGCCAGATTTTACCGGCACCGTCCCATCTCCCGGCTCTTTGGGTGGCGCCAGCTTAAAAGTTTTCGCCGCAATATCCTGAAAAGAAGGTCCAACAGAAAACTGCACTATACGGGTTGCGCCCGTCTCCAGGTTATAAGGATCGTATATCGGCCGATCAAATGTCAGGCCGGAATAATCTTCCGTTTTATTGTAATAATCCTTACTGGCTTCTTGCCAGGAGACAACTCCATAGGATAAATGTTTCTCGCTGGCGCCATAAAAGGCATAAGTATTCGGATGGTACTTACTGGTTAACTCTTCAATAAATGGTTTGACTATGTTTCTTATCAACTTCCGATAACTATTCCAGCTTGCTCCATCTTTCCACTTATCCTTTTTATCCGGGTTTAAAAACCGGGTTTCACATAACCCCCACCAGCGATCCTTTTCCAGATAAATCTCCTCATACGGATCTGATTTCGGTAGTTTATGCGTCATTTTACCATCGGCGATATGTAACCAGCCTCGACCATACTCCTTTCCCGGCAGAAGCTGTAATGGGCCGGGAGACTGCGCCAGCACCGGCGTCATGTCTTCACCATCGTAACCCACAACCAGCCCGGTCACGCCATCTTCACCGGTTTTCATCCTTTTATAAGTGGTCGGCGCCCCCGTAGCGGGCATCACCCCATGCACAATGCCTAAAATTTTATCTCTGCCATTCAGCAATTCTGAATAATAACGAGCAACCAGCCCTCCCATTGAGTGAGTGACTAAAATCACCTTTTTAGTTGCACACCGTTTACCATAGAAAGCTAAAACCTTATCCACATATTGCGCCAGCCTCTTGGCAGAATCTTCATTGGATTGCAGCCAGTTATAGCCCATCACATGAACCGGGTAGAGAAAATCATAACTATGGTCAACCTCGGCCTCGGTCAGCGGCTCTTCCCCCCACTCCGCATTCAGGCTCATATCAATCATACGTTGCCGAAGGGTTTTTCCCCCCTTCCCTGCCAGACATACTCAAAGGCCAGACGCTCATCATCCAACACCGCTTGAAGCCAGGGCAGGAAAGTGCCATAGCTCATATGAGCTATTTCCCCCCAACCGCGCTGCTGGCAAGTCTGGAATTTATTCTTCTCAGTGTGATCAGGCGTAATATCCCCTGAATCATCAACTTCTGTATTACTAGGATCTAGTGTATCTTTCCTATAAGAGGCTCCTCTGCACATCCAAACTAAAACATCAAAACTCCATATCTCATTTAGCCGCCAGACCGACTTACCCTCTTTTGATTTTAAATTACTCCCCATCACCCCCGGCAGAAAAATTACCGGGATCACTTTAGTCGCGTATTTCAAACACGTCGCCACCAGATTTTCTTCAATTCTGGCATTCGGCACGTTGTAATAAGGGAGGCCCAGTTCATCATATTCAGGGTGAATAAAAATCTCATTTTCCTTCGGCTCACTCATCATTTACTCCTCATTTTTTATTTTCAATTGACTAATTTCCACCTCAACTTGCTTTGGCAAGGGGCTATCTCCATTCTGTATATATGATCATCCGTTCGGATCAAAGATATTTACATAGGCCATCCATCTTTTCTCAATACATCAATGCATGAACAGAATGAGCGATTTCTGAATTTTCCTATCTTCTCGGCGGGTGCTTATAAAAATCAACTCTTTTTTTTCAAAAAAATACGATTTTTAATGCACACCCCTTTTCACCGCAGATATAACAGCATGTCGGAAAAAATATTTAAACTTCATGACAATAACATGACATTTATTGACAAAAGTAAACTGGCATTAATTGCCATAAAATGAAGGCAACCTGAATACGCTGTTATAATTAGTCTTTCATGAGAACAATTCTTATTTTCATTTTATCCAATAGATTATCTCTGTTTTAATCTTATCACTCATTTTTAAACTTCATTCACTCCATCACTATAAAAAGAATGATTCTCATTCCTATCATGCGCAACTGAAAAAAATCTCATCAGGTTTTTTACCCATATAACCAAACATTTTCATCGGAATATCTGTGGTGATATCTATCCTAACAACTATTCCGTTAACGAAAACAGTTAACTGTTACCCTATTCCATTTCGTTTTTTTACAAAAAAACATTGTTTTTATTTTAATAAGGCGATAGAGATTTGTCTGTTTTATTTTCATCAGTATGGTTATGTTATGTTTTTTAAATTTATAACAGGTTAATGAAATGACAGGTCTGAATTAATGAAATGTTAATGGTATTTAATGCAACGGGAGAAATGAGAAAGTGATGAAATAAATTTCTTCTTATGGTTCGAGGTTAAATACTTAAAGATGGTGGATTGTTAAATCCCCTGAATAGGCGTTCAGGGGATTGTTTGTTGTTATATTAATTAATCACTATTTTCCCAATTTAATTTGCACTGGATGATTTGAAATTACCGGTGTAAGTGTTACGTACATTTCTATGAGTGGCTGCGGATTGGTTAATATCTTGCAATAATACATAGGTATCTCTGCCTTGATGTTTCATTGAAACAACTTCGAACTGTGTTTCCCTAGGTAGTAATATTTCCGCTTGTCCCGATTGTGGTCCACTGACTCTTAGTTTTAATTTTTCAGCAAGGCTTTTTCTTGAATCGTTTAAATCCATTTTAAATACTTGCTCCTCGCCAGCATTATTATACATAGATGCTGCTGAGACATTGACACCCGCATTCGTTAAAAATGCCATCTTGACGTATCGAGTTTCACTGGTTTCTTTTTTGTGAACAAAATTCAGAAAACCACGATGGGCCGATGTTGATAAATAAGCGTTATCCGAAACGATATCACCAACATTAATACTATTTCCTTCCTGTGGCGAGTGCCAAGGCGATGGCGTGGAATTATCTACATAGGTCATCACCCGATAAGTTACCCTCATTTGTCTATCTTGTAGGGAAGATAATGTGGCGTCTAAACTTTCCACTGCTGGCGTAATACGATTTTCCCTTATCGCGGCATTAATTTGTGAGCTATCTGTGGTGTAGTTTTTAATTGGGCTAATATCTACACTAGGGTTGTTGGTCAATGATTCATGGGCTTCTTGCTCTGTTTGGGCAGCGATAGCTCTTTGGCGTTTGAAAGTTTGAGGTTTAGCCATTTTTTTATAAACAGCTTCTTCCATTCCCGTAAAGGAACCCTGTTTTATTATCGCTTCTTCTGTTCTGTTGGCCGGTGATAATCCCTGAACATCAAATTGCGTCACCGGGTTATTTCTCACCATGCGATATAAATTCAGTCCATCAATGGTTCCTGCCGGGTCTGCACTTAACCATCTGCCCGCCCACGGTTGGTAATAACGGTAGCCATAATAATACAGCCCGGTAACATCCCGCTCTTTACCAGAATAACGAATGGTTTTATAGCTGGCTTCGGTTTGATTCCTTGCCGCCCACAGCGCTGTACCACCAAATGGATAATATTCTTCTTCACTGATAATTTGTCCGTCGCTATCTAATTGAAGTTGGCTGGAGCCAATAAGATTATCGTAGCTGTAACGAAGCTGATTGTTATTAATATCTTCTGGTTTACCGCTCTCCCAATGCAATACTCGGACTTGCGCGCGGCCGGCTTTACCGAGTGTGATAACGTGTAACTCTTCTGTTGTTGTGGCGTTGTTCTGGGTTGTACGTATTTCCAGCCCCGGTAGATAAGTTACCCTTTGTTGTTGCGGGATATTCTGAGTTTGTTGTTCATTCACTTTTAGCTGGCGTATGCCGTTGCTATCGTAGCGATACCACTCATTTCCTGCGCTATTGTTGGCTTGTTTCAATTCGCCTCGCGGTGTCCAAGTTAGAACTTGGCCGGATAACAAGCTGGTTTGATGGCCTCCCGCATCAAATAAGGCATCGACTTGAGTTGGATCTGCGGTCAATGTGCTGAGTACCGCGCGGTTGCTGCGATTTGAAACCGTTATATCCGTCGTGTAGTTATTTTGCGCGGCTGGTGAACTATGCTGAATTTTCGTCAAATTGCCGCCACGGTCATAAGTATAAGTGCGAGTATAGTTGGTGTAGGTATTGTTATCAGAAGGTAGCGCCGGAGAGGGAAGTTGGTTGCTTTGCTGACCGATATTGGCCATCTCGCGCCCGGTGGCGCTGATAAGCTGATACAGGGAATCGTAGGTATAGCTATTCTCCGGGGCTACTTTCTGATTGCGCCAAAAGCGAGTGGCTTCCGCATCATTACGGATACTAATGACATTGCCTACTGGGTCATATTGATAGCGTAGGTCTTGCAACACCTTGGCGTCTGATGGACGGCGAGTGGTAATGCCGATAAGCCGTTGGGTTTCCGGTTCGTAGCTGTATTCAGTGACAATCCCGTTACCGTGCTCTTCACGTAATTTTTGCCCGGCGGCGGAGTAGGTTAGCGATTTGATAATCACCTGTTCCGCCTGACCTTTGAGTGTTAACCAACTCCCTTTTAGCTGCCCGGCCACATCATAGGCCAGCCGCTGAATGTTGCCTTTGGCATCGGTCTGGGTCAGTAAAGCCCCGGTGGCATCAGTGTTACTTTGGGTGATATAGACATCACTACTCAGTTTTTGTTGCCAGAGGCTCTGGTCTTCACCTGTCCAGTCGGCATCCTGGTTATCGGTAAGCAGTTGTTGAGATTGTGATAGAACGGCGCCGGTCAGGGCAAGGCTGTTGAGTTGAGTGAGTCCTGCGGTATCGTAATGGCGGACGCACTGACCGGCAAGGTTGTGGTCTTTTTCTTGCGGCGTATTGCCGGCCCAGATAAGGCGCTCGGTCGTTTTCTCTTCTGCCTGTCCTTGTTCGCTGATAGCGAGCAGGCGACCGGGCAGGGTGTTATCTTCGTAGCGATGGTTTTGCCGGACACCGGCTGCATTGATGGTCAACACCGGGCGGCCTTCAATATCGTTGAGGGTAATCGTCCGACCGGCATCGACGCTCTCTGTTCGCAGGATATTGCCGGTCAAATTATGTCGCCAGATAAAATTCGGTTGTACAGCGTTGTTAGTCTGTTTGGCGTCATACAGGCGAGGATCAATGCTTTGGTTCAAATATCCGCCGGCATTATATTGATGGCGGGTAATACGGGTATCGGTATTTGCTTCTGCGGTAGTGCGGTGAAAACTAATATTACGGATAGCTAGTCCACGGTTATCGTGAACACTGACGGTAGGCGTATGGTGATAAAGTTTTGGGTCAATGTTTTCCATATTTACTTCCTTTGTTATGTTAATTGCATTCAGTCCTTTTACATAATAGGGATAATTTTTCTATTCAGGTACTTGAAATAACAGTGGCATGTAAGATGAATTTTAATAACAGGCCCTGATTAGGACCTGTTACGGGTGATAGTTATTCGAGAATAGTGTAACGAATGTGCAGAATAATATCGGTCAGCATCTGTAATATATTTTTTTGTTTACTGGCGGCATTGGGGAAACTTAGCGTGAATGTCCCTTTGTCATTAATATCGATCCCTTCAAACGGCAGGAATTTGCCATCGTTAAAATCGAGCTGAAACTGACCGTTGTCATTCAGGCCGTGGGAGACCGCCAAGGCTTTACAACCTTTAGCTAGCCCGGTGGCATCGCCACCATAAGACAGGACAGCCTGAACATCTTGATACGGTCCCAATAATGCCGGTAAGGAGACGCTAATTTGTTTAATGCGGCGTGTTTTACCTAACTGCATCTCTTCCGGGTAGTCATCTTTGAGTTTCAGATCTTGCAGGGTTAGCGTCGCGGATAGCGTATTGTTGGTTAATTTCAATTGATTGCCGTCGTTACCGGCGGAAGTCTCTTTATCTCCTTGTAGCAACGCTTCAATTTTATCTTTTAATGCAAAGCTTTTCTCCCCTAAGGATTGGTACACCTGCGCCAGAGAAACCGTGCGTTCCACTTCCAGTGCGCGTTGCTCTTGTTTCAGGTGCGCGTCTTCCATTTGCGCCAGGTTCAACATTAGGGTTTCTCCGGCGAGCAGGCCGGCATAGGTTCCCTGCCAGGCTCCCGGTTTAATAAAGCGTGCAGAGCTATCATTAGTTTCCCAACGGTAAGCTTGTTCTGCCATCAAACAACGGGCGACGACTAAATCGTAAAATTGGAAATAAATGGCTGCTAACCGACCACGTAACCAATTATACAGCGCTTGATTGCTGAATTTTCGTTGCAGGAAAGCTAGTTGCGCTTGAGTTTGTTCCTGTTGGGTTTTTAGGCCGGTTTTCTGTAATACCGCCGCTTCACGGCGTACCGTTAGTGATTTAAGTTGAGCATCGATTTGTTTCATCTCTGCTTCGGCATTATTACGCTGGATTTCCCACTCTTGACGGCGACGGCGCCATATTTCAGATTGCGAGACTTTCTCTGCTTCAATTAACAAACCTTCTGCGGCGATACCGCCACCAATCGCAATGGCATTGGCAATTGCTCCATAGCGCGTCCCCCCGACTGCAAAGCCGTAGATATTGGGCACCATCTCCAGTGCGGCGGCAGCCATGTGCAAGCCTTTCAATCCTGAGGTAATACTTTGGGAAGCTATTCGCATATCCAGAGCTTGACGCTCACCGGCGTTGACATCTTCGTCATATAATTTGCTGTAGTTGTCAAAGCGCGATTTTGCTCCGGCTTTGGATTTTTCCAGCACAGTTTTTTCAGCATCTATTTCTTCGATGGTTTTGTCTTGAATGCTGAGCGTTGTCAAAATCAACTCTTTGGCTTGATTTTGCAGCAGAGCATTTAAGGATTCAGCATCTTGGCGTTCAATAATATTTTGCAACGTGGAGCCGAACTGTATTAGCTGAGTGACCATACTACGGGCATTTTCCAACATATGCGGGAAGCGCCACAGTGATATAAATGACTCTGGTAGTTTGCCGCCGCCTTGAGAAGTAGCAACGGCGGCGCTGAGTAACGCTTTCGGATCGGCCGGTGTGGCGTAAATCGGTAGGTGGAGAGGCTGACCATCGATAGAGAGATTATGACGTAAGTTATACAGACGCAGTTCCAGTTTGTTCCAGTAGCTCAACATAACGTCGTTGATTTGTGGCAGGAAAAGATCGGTCAGGGTATTAGCGGAGCGCAATAATAATGCTGGTGTTTGCGTGCCTTGCCGTAGAGAGGTTATTGCGTAGGCGTGTGCTTTTTGTGTGGTAGTGGCTGCGGCATTGTCCAGACGTGGATCATTCCATACAGAACTCAGAGGCAGATAGGGTTTATTGCCCAACAGGTGCAGTGCTTGCATATACCACATTTTGGCTTCGTTCAGCGTATCCCGCTCAAGTTGGCGATAGGCGTGATCGCCGCGTGCCATCAGTAGATCGAGAGTACGCATAAAGGTGGCTACTTTATAGTGCATTGGATCGTGCTGTGCCACTGCGTCAGGATCGACGGAATCCAAAGGATCACTGTTCCAACTGGTGTTTTCCAGTAATGGGCGCACATTCCAGTGGTAGTTTTTAATTTGACCTCGAACAATATAACCGGATGGGCTCCAGACATATTTTAGCCAACGGTTGGCTTCATCAAAGTTTTGTTCATGTAGCAAACGTTGAGCAACCATCATCGGGGTATAGTAGAACAGTTCCCAGAAGTAGAGACTATTAGCGCCGCTGAAATCCATTGGTTCCGAGACAGTTTGTATTACTCTGGCTGATGCAAGCCCTGGGAAGGTCCCATTCTTATAGGTAGTGTCGAATGTAGCGGGTTTATTATTATCCTCTTTAACGAATCGAATGAAATTTGTTTCCACTTTTTGATAGGCCGCGTAAACATAGAGATTGTTTTTATTTCCATAAGCGTTATCAACGCGAGGTAAGAATAATTTTACTGTTGTTTGTGTAATATCGCTTAATGCTCCCTGATAAATAGGAAAATGATCACCTGCTTTAAAAATATCACCATATATAATCTTAAATGATTTATTAGTGCCGTGGATATCAGGATTATATTTATCCAAAATGAGTTCTATATAAGCGCCTATTCCCATCATCGGTTCCTGAATATTCTGAGTTTCCATACTTAGAATTGTATCAATACCAGTATTAGCTCGTTCAACTAATTGGCGAGCAAATAGCGTATTAAGGCGAATGCGATAGGCTCCCCATTGCATATATTGAGCGCCATTCTCGTCATGAAAAAGAGTTAGAGCATTATCGGTTTTAACCTTTTGAATAACAGGGATATTGAAAATTTCATAACCCAATTTGCGTCCATCATCTGCCAGTGCGGTAAAAGTGACATCAATACTGGCTGAATTGTTAGTAAAATTCAGATTAGAGCCATCTATTTCGAGAGCATTAAATTGGTAACACATTTCTTCAAAGCTAGGTGATGGCTGAACGGAGACATCTTTATTCGCTGTAAGAGAGTATTCTTTGCCAGCTTTAATTGTGATTTGAACCTTTTCAGAAGAAATTGCTGTGTTGATATCTACTGGCCCGGAAACATCAGTAGCAGTCCCTTTACTGTCAGTCATATAGATGTATTGCTTAAGATCATCCGGTTTATTCACAGAATCTTCAGCACAATCATCACCGATGTTAGCATTTTCATTGATTAAAGAACGTCCTGCCCCAGGAATCCAAGCCGCTACTTTAGATGAATAACTCGTGTCTCGATGGAATAATAGTCTCCCTTGAGCAAGGCCGCTAGTGTTTCCATTATATTGATAGACTGGGTAAAACATGAATCTATTTGATGAATTATTCGGATTGATTCCCAAACTAGTATAAATAATGAATTTATCACCCAATTTGCCGTATTTCTTTATTAGATTAGACTGAATGCGCTCTCGACCTTCTTTTCCATCATGGATTATTCTTAATTTTGGTGAAATATAGATTTTCAAATCATTTGATGTAACTTTGTAATTGATAACTATATTTCCGCCATATACCTGGCTAAGATTATATTCCCCCCAATCATGGCTATTGCTATGATTGATCAATGAAGGAATTTCATAATCCTCTGCATAGCGATTATTTATTCTTATGACGCTATTAGTATCAGAATTAGTATCGAAATGTGTATAACCGTTATCTCGATAAGAATTGCATTGTTCATTGGTCATATCTTTGGAAGACATATCGGAGAAAATATAAAATCCTTGCATTGGTGCAGTTTTATAATCATCCAATTTCTCTTTTTTTCTATAAAACATGATTAATAGTGTATCTTCCCCTTGATAACCTGCGCAATAGAGTCCAGGTGCTTGAGATTTTGTCAGTTCTAAAGCTAGTATTTTTTCATCTACATCAAAGGTGATTGGCACATTCCAGGTACCATCATAACGAATATGAGCCAATTTTAATTCATAGTGATAGTCTGTAGTGACTTTATTATCCTCCTTTTGTTTAGCTGTTTCTTTTTGTTCCAGCCAAATCAGATATAATCGGGATTTATAGATAACTGGGCGAATGGTGCTTTGGTAGGGATTAATTGCGCAGTCAATTTTGTGCCATTCACTCCAGGCATTAGCAGCGAATTTACCGTCGTTGAATTTACTGTGATCGACGCTGCGCCAGTAATATTGATTAACTTCTGTTTTGCTGTTCCCGATAAAATAGGTCAGTCCTTGGTCATTATTAACGTTATCATGATAAGCACTAATGACTTCCAAATTAGCGACTTGTTCAAACGAGGTCAGGTAAGATTTAAATGCATCTTCTACCGTATCGGCATTTAATTGGCTCTGGCTGACGGATTGCAATAACGTATCCATCATTTTCGTTTGTCCGATACGCATCGTCGGGTCGATATAATTTTCGGGATAGTAAACTAATTGTGAAACGCCAGCCCAAGTACTGTAACGTTTATTATATTTATCCCAATCGATAAAAAATTGACGGGTAATAACATCAGAAACGGCATGGATTTCTATATTTTCCAGCGCTCGGTTGACATACAATTGGATACTGGCAATGGCTTCGGCAATACGTGTAGTTTTTATTTCAGCGGAAACTTGATTATCAATCAGTAAGTATTGGTATAAATCGTCACGGCTTTTAATTGATGCTGCCCGATTAGCAACCTTGCCAATATAATAGTTGCTTAATGCGGTACTGCGAGATTCGTCCAGAAATACGTGTAGAGTATGAGTTTGTTGAGTGTCTAACCCGGCAGTTAATGCTATAGCTGCATTTTCCCATTGGGCATAAGTCGGTGTTTTTTGAGCCGGTTTTATATAATCCAATGCTATTAGAGGGGAAATACCTTGTGGGGAGATATTTAAATTACTGGCTATATTAGTCCATTGCAGAATAATGTCGATGGATTGCCAATTGGAGAATGTATTTTCTTTAGTAACCTGCTTATAATTTTGTGCTTGAATACTGGCTTGTTCCAGTAAATTAGCATCAAGATTCATGGCGTTAGCTAATTTTTCCGCAGTTAAGGTTTTATTTTCAAAAGCCGTTAGAATAGGGGAGGCTTTTTCACCTAGAGAATTAACCCAATTGGCAAAGCGGGTTAGGATGATTAATGTTGGTGCATTATGGGCTGGTGTCGCTTTATTCGGTTCATCAGGGATGCCAAAAATAGTTGGCTTTTCGATAAATAGACGGAAAGCGTTTTCATTAATGCCGGAAGAACGATAAATCATTGTCAATTGTGCCAGACAGTGGCAGTACTGAATAATTTGTTCCTGCATTTCTGGCGGTTTTGACAATTCTGTAGTATCTCTATTTTGTAACCAGATCCAAAATTTTTCTGCCGTTATTTTATTTTCGCTTGGTTTTATCTTATCAGCCCAGAGAAGAATAGAATGTGCGACATTTTCAGATGGTAATTGTAGTGTTGCAGCAATATAAGGCGCGATGGCTGCCAGAAGTTTGGTTTTATTTTTATCGAAGTTCTGTAAGCCATTGTAGACCGTATCGAGTAAGTTTTGAATTTCAGGCGTTAGTGTTTTGTCATAGTTGGTGGTGGTCATCAAAAATAACTGATAGATACTCCACTTTTGTGTATGCAGCCAATTGCTTAGGGTATCGAGTCTGTTTATGAGTTTCTCCAGCTCTTTATCATCAATATCATATAAATTTATTTTATCTTCACCAATAGTTATCAGTAGTAAATACAGTTCATCAATCGTTAATTGATGAATATCTGCCAGTAGTTTAGTCATATAAAGATTGGAAAGATTTTTTATATTATTAGCAATTTTTCCATCGGTATTGTTATGATTGGCAATATGGAGTAAACGATAGAGGGAAATATCATCGACATTAAAAGCACGTTTAAGTACTGCTTTGTGCCAGTTATCGGTACTGTTCAGACTTAGGTCAATATTAGTGTCTTCGATAACGAAATATTGTCCATTGAGTGGCGAGGTATTAAATAGGCGATCAAATTGGCTAGGTTGATTACTATAGGAGTATTGTGAAATGGAATCATTACATAATATTAAGGCAGTTTCCGTACCAATATTGTATTTCTGCATATAATATTTAACTAGAAAGATTTTCCCTAATACTGTCGGGGTAATGTTCTGTTCTGGAATAATTTCATCTAACTTTAAAAACGGCAGATTCACGGCTTGCGATAATAAAATAATTTTATTGATTTTTAGTAAATGTATTTTCTGAGTATTTAGTTCATTATCTGGATATTTGCGAATAAATTGACTGAGTTCTTCATCACTAAAATTATAATAACTTTTCAGATATTCCGGCATTGCCAGGCAGGCAGGGTCAATATCGCCAAAATTCTGTTTATAAATTGCCTCTGCGTTAGCTTCGGTAATCTCTTCTGTCAGAATATTAAACAGTTCTGGTGAGATAGAGTTATTAATTCCTAATAATGAAGCTTGATGCATTAATCCGGCGACCGCCGGTGATTTCTGAAATTGTTCAAGTTTCGGATCTTGTAATTGGATAGCTTTACGTACATTTTCGTAAGCATCATGATAAGGTATCGTGCCGGAAGGACGGAAAGTGGATAACATTTCCATCACCTTAGTATCGCTGTCCAGATTAGACTGATTAGCTTTAATTCCTTTCAACAAAATTTCATTAGACAGAGAAAGAGTGGAAAGTTCGGTATCCATATTTTGCTGGCTGAGCGTCATTGATTGGAGGTCTGGGCGGCGTTCATCCAGATGATAAACGGAGTCGCTGGCATGTAAATTACGTGCTTCACGATAGAGTTCAGTTAAATAAGCTGCGGGGGAGAACATAGAGGAAACCGAACCCGGCGCCACATATTGGCTGGCTCGGCCACCGAATTCACTATTATAGCCTCGTAATTCAGCATGAGGGAGGGTAATACCGAGGTGCACTGCATTTTGCAACTGCGGGTTAGCGCGTTTAAGAATACGAGCTTCATATAATTGATTCTCTTTTTGTTCCTGTTGTGCATCACGATATAAGCGGTTGGTCTCTGACCAGGAGAGATGATCAGAGACTTGCTGACGAAATTCATTAAAAGAATAGTGGCAAATATCTGTCAGACAATTAATACCATATTGGCTTTGTAATACATCAGGTATCTCTTTCACGTATGAGTTCATGTTTATTCCTTTTAAATCATAAGGTAAATGAAACATCCGTGTGATCTCTGTATCATCAATACAATAAGAGAGTGATTCCGTTCTACAGGAAGATGAGGGTAATCACTATGTCACTGTTTTCTTGAAATAGCTGTTGCAAAAAAAGCAGACGCAAAATTTGCAATTGTTTTTTGCTCAAAACTGGATGTGGAAAATCAGTAAAGGCTAGATTTTTTTATATATCGTGGACTGCTTCTTTTGGCAATGGGGTATTTTGGTCATTGCATTCGCCATTATATTTACAATAACTTAATCTTTTATTGAATTTGTAACACTTTGTTACAAAATCTACTTTTTGTAAATTAAAAAAATGAAAATTTTTCTTGCTATTTGGTGATGATTTAATAATCATAACTTGAGTTCCGTCATATGGACAATATGACGGAACTTTCAACTCCTGTTCCCTTATTCAAAGGGATTAATCGATGGGGATACATTTCGTCTTCCTGTCGTTCAACTTGCTATTACTCACGGTATAAGCGGTGTTTCTTATCTGTGGTAATAGGATTTTTACTATCTTGTTTCTTTGGTGACGCAATCAATCACGGCTATTCCTGACAGGATATTGATGCTGATGAAGGTGATTGATAGCCGGGCGGGGAAATCTTGTGAGACTTTCAACGCATGACGTGGGGTCTGCGTGCTTACATATGTAACGTTAAAAGAAGGAAGTAAAACTAATGGGTATATCAGATCCACGCTTGTGTCTTGATTGTAAACGGTTTTTGAAAAACTGGGTGGAATTTCAGCTGGTGGATGAACAGGGAAAACCGCTGGTCAACATGCCTTATCGCCTGATCAGTCGCGGAACCCCAGGTTATGTACGCCAGGGGACAACCGACGGTTTCGGTGTGCTCAGAGAAGAGGATCTGTTGCCTCATCCGGTAACTTTGTATATCGGCGCCCAACCACTGGCCGACGAAATGGAGCAGCGCCCGTTGCGGGAAAAACGGGGAGAAGAATTTTCAGTGGTGAAACCAAAAGCAGAAGCCGAAGGCCATCAATATCGCTATGTGACTATCGGGCAGATTAGTGATGGGTTGCCGGCGCTTGAGGATTGGAATGATCCTAACAATCTCCTTCCTCCCTATCATTTTCCTAATTCGGAACCAAAAGGTTATCAGGTTCATCCGTTAAATCGCCGGTATGTGCTAGAAATATGTCCTTTTCGAGCTTGGGTTTTGCAACTACATCACCAGAAGGAATACTCAATTGTTAATGCCTATAACCAGTGTTTAATGAGTGTGCTGGCTTATGCCGGTAAGGATGTTGATGTTGAAGGCTCTGTACTTCACTTTTTTAACCGACAAATGGTGGATGTCTCAAAACTGCCTTATCGGATGAACGATGTTTCTGCAACGCCTGTGGTTTATGATGTGCCGTTTAGTAAACGTTATACCCGGATAGAGTTTATTGATTCAAAAACGGCAGACAATAAACAGGGTGATACTCGACTGTTTTATATTGCCAGCAACAGTGATGTTCTTGTTAGTTGGCGGGGCACAGCCAGTCTGGAGAATGACCTGACTGATATTACCTTCCAGCCATTAAGTTTGAGTTGCGATGATGAGAAAGCCCTGTGCAGCGGGTTTATTCAACGTGGCAAAGCGCATAAAGGGTTTTGGGAGGCATTCAGTTTGGTTGGGAAGTTAAAAGTTCCCAGTGAAAAAACTAAAGTTACAACAGTATTCAGCGATATCTTGGATTTGGCTAAAAAAAGGAAGTTATTTATTTGTGGGCACAGTCTGGGAGGGGCGTTAGCATTACTACATAGTGCACAACTGAAAGAGCACAATCCTTGTCTCTACAGTTACGGGATGCCGCGAACATTAACCCGCAGTGCAGTACAAGAATTATCTGCTATTATCCATTATCGTCATGTTAATGAAAATGACCCCATTCCTTTGGTGCCTTTTGAACAGGATATGGATAATGTTTTCTTCAATTATTGGACGCCGGCGGGATATGACTGGGAAATCATGAAATTATTGTCTCCCTCACCGATTATTCAGGCAATTAAGCAGGCGACAGCCAGTAAGGAAATTTACCTGCATCATGGCAAAGTGGTTCATTTTTTAAAGGCCAGTGCCTGCCCGGAATGGCTGATTGCCGCCAGTAATGTATCGCTGATAACCAGATTGAGTGCAGAGGAAATATTAAGTAATATAACAAAACTGTATTTAATTCCTGAACTGAATAAAGAAACAGAGCACTTCTTCTCTCAGGCCGGTGAACAGCAAAATGCTTTGTTTAATCAACTAAGCCCGCAAGAACAGGATAAACTGTTTGATGAAAATAAAAATCCTGAGTTAAAAGACAGAATAAGTATTCTTAATCACTTCTCATCTAAATATGCCGGTTATATTGATGCACGTCTTAAAGAGTTATGCGAACCAGATAAAATAACGGTTTACCAGGACAGTCAGCGTCAATTTAAGGAGAAAATGGATGTTTATAAGAGGTTCATACCCGATGCTGTTTACTACCGTAATCTCTGTTTTCTGGAAATGGATAAACAGTTAATAAAATCATTGACCGTCAGTCAGCAGGAAGAAAAAGGGAAACTGGCCTTACAGTACTACTGCGATGGTAAGGAACTTTCAGCATGAGGATATTAAAAATAACGCTGTCCTTATTATTTCTCTATTTTATTTACTGGGCATTTGGTGATACCTTTTTTAACTGGTTGTTTCCCTTTTCATCTCTCGGAAAGGGGCCGTTGATTACTGTGGAAGGCATAGCGCCGAAATACACAAAACCGTATGTGTCGGCAGAATATATCTCAAAATCTTGTCTTGAGTATGAGTTTAGTGCGACGATGACGCCTCATAAGGTACCGACTTATAACGGATTGAGTCTAGATGTAAAGGTTAATCCAGAGACCGGTTATTTTCAGGAAAAATTACCCTTTAATGGCGGAGGTTGGTGTAAATGGAAAATTGACCAAGCCTCTGTGGCGGTGGGTTATACTGATGTTAGCCATCTGATGAAAGATGCTATTCCCTATGCAGGGACAGGATTAACTGCATTTATCAACGACGCGGCCAGAACAAATATTAGCGAAATTGCAGCATTGAATACTATAGATTTCAGCCCGGTTATTTACCCTGTATTAAAGATAGTTGATGGGCGTCCAAATAGAATTTTCTTGCAGGGGGTGGTGGATACGTATCCTTTTCGGTTGAAATTAACGTCAGGAGCGGAATGGAAAATCATCTTTAAGCCTAAGTTGGATGAAACCAAAATGCCGAAAATTATTATCCCACCGGGTAAAGAACCTTCAAGAGTTGAATACCCTGATGGCAGAATTGATTTAAACAGAGATTCTATTGATTACTGGAAAATAAAGTAGTGCTAACAGCGTTTCCAGTAAAAATCACTGACCGTGAGCCAGTAGGAAGAACAAGGGGAACTGGCCTTACAGCATTACTGTGATAAACAGGAACTGTCCGTATGAAAATATTGAAAATAACGCTGTCCTTATTATTTCTCTATTTTATTTACTGGGCGTTTGGTGACACTTTTTTTAACTGGCTTTTTCCTTTTTCACCTGACGAGGAGAAATAGTTGATCACGGTAAGGCGTCGCGCCTTAAGTATCCTGCCAGACCGCTTTGTGCTGTGCAGGTTCAATTGGAAGCTAACTTGATTATCGATAACCTGGAGGATGTATGAACACTTCTATGAACTGGAAACAATGGCTGACTACGCCTAATAAGCCACCTGTTTTCTTTATGCTCAATTCACTGGCGGAACCTAACCCGGTGGCGCTCTTTTATCGTAATGACTGGGTAGAGCAGGCTTTTCCGCTATACAGCAATACACCAATGGATCACCTGCTGGCGCAAAGCCCTTGGCTGGTTCAGCCTAAGTCAGGCTGTCTGTCAGTAATCGGTCATCTGCTTGATAGCCATACCCTGAGCGATAACAGTTGGGGTTGGGCTTATCGCAGTGAGGATTTATGGGCGCGACAGCTTAATCATTGGCGTTCACGTCAGCAGGTGATATTACAGGAGAAACAGGTGCTCTTACGCAGTATGGATGCGCGTATCCTCGGTCAGTTATTACCGGCAATGATCGTCAGCGATTGGTCGGCATTTTTGACACCGGTAAGTGAACTCATGATCGATATGCCCGAGCCGCAGATTTATTATCGGCCTGAAAATTGTGGTCACGGTGGGAGTGAACAAACCTTTGTCTTGGGCGACCATTTAATTGAGGCTTGGTTACATTCTGATTATGCTTTTCAAGGTCAGGTATTCGCACTTATTAGCGATTTATGGGAAAACCACGGTGAATTGGCTGATAAGCTGGATGAGCCAGCAGGGAAATTACAGGAGCGGATTATTGATTGGCTGAAATCGCGTTTAGAAAGTGGATGTAATATTAGTCACCTGACCAGTGCGGATTATTTACAGACGCTCGATGAACAATATACGGGCATTAATTAGCGAGTAATAGTCAATATTTTACGAATTTATAAACCTATCATTATGGCGATTTTAAACAAGAAGAAATGCGGTTAGTTTCTTCTTGTGAAATATTAATCAATTGTGGTTGATGTAAATTATATAATTTATTTAATGTTATATTGAGGTTGATTTAATGTAAATGTTTTTGTAATAAATTGAAATATAAAATATGAATGATAATGAGATATATTTATATTCAATGAAATGATCTGGGTTTTCATTAAAATCATTATTCCAACATAGTGGTAAATTATATTTATTTTATAAATATAATGTAATTATTAAATAAATATTAAGAATTAAAGTGGTGAAATCCAATGTCAATTAATGCATACCATAATGTAAAAGAATGCAAAGTAGAAACATAGTTGTCATGTTCTATGGTTAATATTCTATTTCTGGAATGAAAACAAGAGGGTATGTGATGATATTTTGTTCAAAGCAACTAAAGTATTTTATGGAATCAGCTAAGAAAGAGTCATTCACGTTAGCAGCGGATACGCTTTGCATTACCCCCTCTCCACTTAGCAGGCTTGTATATCAACTGGAACAGCGTGTAGGTTGCCAATTATTTGAGCGATTACCGGGAAAAACCAAGCTCACAGAAGAGGGTAAGGCATTATATCAGGAGTTGTTGCCATGTTATGAAAGGATTCAGAAAGTTGAAGATAACTGGAATTGTCGTCGAAATTATAAATTATCAAACAGAGACAAACTGGTTATTGGCACAAGTGGAGAATATGTTAATAAGATATCTACAGTCGTAAAAAGAGCGGTGCAACGCTATCATTACCGCGATATTTGTATAATCAACAATTTTCTCATTGATGATTTAATAAGGCAAGACGCGGTATTTTCTTCCTTAATAAAAGGGGATATAACGGTTTATGTGACTACGGAATGTTATCCAGATAATGATGATATTATCAGGATAGATGGTGCTTATCAAAAGCTGTCTCTTGCCGTATCCAATGATATTTTGGAAGCAGAAAGTCATGCGGATGAAGTAATATATAGTTTTCCTTTGGTTCAGCATAATAGTGCCTTTTTAAAACAGTGCGATAATTTCATGCCATTGAATTATCTGCCTGAATACCAGAATCTAGCGTTATTGACGGTGCCTGATTTTACTAATAGATTAGATCTGGTAAAAGCGGGTGTCGCGATAAGTTTAATGACTCCTAATGAAATGCGCTATTCTACCCATATTGATAAAAGTATAGCGTTTCTGAATTTTGAATCACGTCCAGCACCATCGGTAAGGTATTGTGCTTATGCGCTCAGAAATAAATATAAAGAGCCATTAAATTCATTAATTTCTGATTTGATATTTTAGAGTTGGATGTAAATTAATGGGTTATATGTTTTTGATAAAATATGATCTTGATTGTTTTACATTAACACTAAAATTAAAATGTCTTAATATTTTCAAATGTGATATAAAAAATAAATAAGCCATGAGATAAATATTTTCTTATGGCTTATTATTAAAGATGGTTTCTTATTAGTTTTCCCCCTTGAATGTAAATTCAAGGGGGGAGATTAAAAATAGATAAAGAATATTAAATTTTCGTTATCTCTTATGAGGTTTTACATTTTTAAGCGGAATTGTTGTCAGAAATGAAATTTCTGCATCATTTACCGGTCCATGATTAAGTGCAATGATGGATGATGTCTCTATTTGTGGGGTGTCGAGTAAAAGGGAAGGTACCATGTTTTTAGTTCTACCCTCCGGTAGTGGATTTAGTTTTTGTCCATCAATGGCAAACTCGTAGAGATCCATATCAATTTTATGGAGTGGAGCCCCTGAGCTTTGTCCACCTGCTTCAGTATTAATTGCAGTAGAAACCCATACTGTAGATTTGTCCTTGGTATATTTTATGTAATTTGAGAGATCTTTTAGTTTTGGCTTTGCTCCCCATGTGCTTATGTTCTTGACTGTTTCTTTAGGTAAATTAGATGTATCTTTCTGACCAATAAAGATACTAGCAAATTGCCTTGCCATCTTAGTGTCTAGAGGAGTCCAGGCTTTAAATCCTTCAGGGAATTTACTTTGCATTTCTTCAAAGGATCTGTTATCTGCTCTATATAAAGTAAATGATTTTTTCTGTAGATTTGTCGAGGTAGTGCTTGAAGAACTGCTTTGAGCGCTTTCTGGCAGAGAGATTTCAGAAGTAGATTTATTTCCTACTGGACTCAATGGAGCAACAATAGATGACCCAGACGTCGTTGGTTTTATGTTTGCAGCTCCGATAGGGTGTGTGGTTGGTTGGCTACTCGTTGATGCTTTCGGTAAGCTAGGTTTTGGTGCTACAGGCGGGCGGATGTTTATCGCTACGTTTGTGGCATTTGCTGGCGAAGGCGCTGAGTCTGTTACTTTATTTTTTTTTAGTGCTGCTATGCGTTCTGCAATTGTTGGCATTAATCCATCAGGATCAAGGAGGGTAACTGGATTATTCCTCACCATCCGATATAAATTCAGCCCATCGATTGTTCCTGCCGGATCGGAGCTTAACCACCGTCCTATCCACGGTTGGTAATACCGATAGCCGTAGTAATATAGCCCGGTGGCATCCCGCTCTTTGCCTGAATAACGGATAGTTTTATAACTGGCTTCTGTCTGATTCCTGGCGGCCCATAATGCTGTTCCACCATAGGGATAATATTCTTCTTCACTGATAATTTGTCCTTCGCTATCTAATTCAAGTTGACTGGAACCGATAAGATTATCGTAACTATAACGCAACTGATTATTGTCGATATCTTCCGGTTTACCGCTCTCCCAATGTAATACTCGTACCTGTGCCCGGCCCGCTTCGCCTACGGTGATAACTTGCAAATCTTCGGTTGTGGCCGTGCTGTTTTGTGTTAGACGAAGTTCTAAGTTCGGCAAATAAGTCACACGTTGTGTTTGAGCGTTGTTGCTGGCCTGCTGTTCATTGATTTTTAACATCCTTCTTCCGTCACCGCTATAACGATACCATTCCCGATCATCATTGGCGCCCTTGTCCCGTTTAACCAGTGTTACTTGTTGCAGTTCACCACGAGTATTCCAGTTCAGGTTTTGTCCTGATATCAAGGTGTTCTGATGTCCGCCTGCATCAAACAAAGCATCTACTTGCGCCGGATCTTCGGTCAATGTGCTGAGTACTGCGCGGTTGCTGCGATTTGAAACCGTGATATTGGTGGTGTAGTTGTTTTGCGTCGCCGGTGAACTGTGCTGGATTTTGGTCAGATTGCCGCCACGGTCATAAGTATAAGTACGGGTATAGTTGGTATAGGTGTTGTTATCAGAAGGTAGAGCGGGTGAGGGAAATTGGTGACTTTGTTGACCTATATTCGCCATTTCGCGCCCGGTGGCGCTGATAAGCTGATACAGGGAATCGTAGGTATAAGTGTTTTCCGGCATCACTTTCTGATTGTGCCAAAAGCGGGTGGCTTCCGCGTCATTACGGATGCTGATGACATTGCCTACCGGGTCATATTCATAGCGCAGGTCTTGTAGCACTTTAGTGTCTGACGGACGGCGGGTTTTGATACCGATCAGCCGTTGGGTTTCCGGTTCATAACTGTATTCGGTGATAACATCATTGCCGTGTTCCTCACGTAATTTTTGTCCGGCGGCGGAGTAGGTCAGGGATTTGATAATCACTTGTTCCGTCTGGCCTTTGAGTGTTAGCCAGCTCCCGTTTAGCTGCCCGGCCACATCATAAGCCAGTCTCTGAATGTTCCCTTTCGCATCGGTCTGAGTCAGTAAAGCACCGGTGGCATCGAAGGTGCTCAGGGTTGTGTAGATGTCATCAGCCAGCATGTTTTGCCAGACGGTTTCGTTATCACCTGTCCAGTTTGCCTCTTGAGTGTCGATCAATAGTTGGCTGGATTGAGATAAAACAGTACCGGTCAGTGATAAACTCTCTAACCGGGTAACTCCCGCCGTGTCATAGTGACGCACGCACTGGCCGGCAAGGTTATGGTCTTTCTCTGCTTCGGTATTGCCAGCCCAAATCAGGCGTTCGGTGATACGGGATGTTTTTTCCTCGGGTGTTTGTTCGGCAACAGATAACAGACGACCGGGCAGGGAAGAAGTTTCATATTGTCGAGTTTGTATAACCCCTGTTGCAGTCACCGTTAGTAGCGGACGGCCTTCAATATCATTCAAGGTGACAGTGCGACCTGCATCAATGCTCTCTGTACATAGGGGATTACCGGTCAAATCATACTGCCAAAGAAAATTGGGTTTGATCGTATTGTTGGTTTGCTTGGCTTCATATAGGCGCGGATCGATGCTTTGATTTAGGTGTCCGTGAATATCGTATTGATGGCGGGTAATACGGGTATCGGGATCACCATTTGCGGTAGTACGATGAAAATCGATGTTACGGATTATCAGACCACGGTTATCGTAAACGCTGACAGTAGGGGTTTTTTGATAAAGTTTGGGATCAATGTTTTTCATGAGTTACCTCGTTGTTGGGTTGTTGTGTGTAATCCTTTCTGCAATCACAATTTTTGTCTGCATATTAGTTTTCTTACGATAGTGTAGTGGATAATTTCCCAGTTTAACTGGAGACAGATGGTTTGTTGTAGCAATGGGAATGCTTTATTGCTTTCCTCCATGATCTTGATGATGCGTAATGAGGCGGCGCCAAAGCCAGTTCAATCCGGTACTGCCTGTTGTGCCGAATAGACCTGCAATCGCAAAAGTCATATAGATGCTGCCGCCACTTTCAAAACTCAGCAATCCTCCCAGTACACCGGTAAAACAGGAGATGATGAGTTGACAGAATACGTTGATCCAACTCCATTTATATTGTTTGTTTTGCATATCAATGAGGTACCTTACGAGTCCGCCCCAGGCCGCAATAAAACCAATGATCAACCAGATAATAAGTTGAGTGTCTGACGGTATTATGAGCAACACCTTTCACCTCTATCTATGTTTCCCGCCTGTCAGCCAGGCGGGATTGATCACGTTACATCTTTACCTTCTTCACCTCAGCGGCTGTGTCATTTTCATCTTCATTGACAGTAAACCAGGGAGTGAACAAGGTTCGACGGAACCAACCTTTTGCGGTGATAACCTTGATTTCTCGACCTATGGGATCATAGACATGGGTATCTGCATAAGCTTCTTTTTCCTGCCGGGCACTATCATTGCTGACGTATCGCCAGTCATTGAGGAAATAGGGCTGATAGGTACGTATCGGTTGCCCCTTATTGTCATATTCCGTTCGTCCAGTCACTGCCCAACGGTTCTCAGTATGCTGGACATTTATAATCAAAGAGCCGTCTTCATTGCGTTGCCGGGCCATGCCTGCCTCATGTCGGGCAGCGGCTTGCAGCAAGCGGCCAAAGCCATCACTGAATACCACCTGTTGACGGATCTGTTGCTCAGGATCGTGATCATAACGATCCGTCGTCAATGTCAGGCTGTGAGGAGGTAAACGGGGTCCGTTGTTTAACAGGCTAATGAGTTGAGGGATTGCCTTTTGGCTTTGTACCCAGCGGCGATAAGCCAGTGTGCAGATACGTCCATCTTCGGTGATGATTCGGGCGTTATATAACTTTTGCCAATCTTGTTCTGCCAGTCGATTGAAGGTTTTCTGACTTAATACTGGCATCCAGCTTTCTGGTGCGTAGACCTGACACTGTGCTACAGGGAGCGGTTTTTTTAACTCAATAGCGGCATTAACATCGGATGGTGGAGAAAATGATGCTTTTTCCGGTGAGGAATAACCTGTCATCTTGCCGTTTTCAGTTCCCCAAAAGCGCAATGTGATTGGTCGGCCCAATGCATCCAGTGTGATAAGGTGCTGATTGTCATTGATATCGGTGAGTTGCACCGGGGTCAGAAAACGCCAGTCATATTTGGCTGAGGTTGTCAGTCCAGCAGCATCCCGGGTTTGTACCACAACGCAATAGTTTGCATCCCAGATGAGGGTGATTTTACCGGTGAGTTGGGTGTTGCTCTGTTTTTGCGGGCGCCAGAACTGTGCCGCTGTACCATAATCGGTATAGCCGTGATGGGCTACCCAAACTTTATCTTCTCCAGTGCGAGGGAATAGATAATTTGTTTGCTGATATCCAGCTTGCTCCAGCGTCGTTGATAATTTATCGGACGGGATGCTTCCGTTAAACGCTGATAATGTGGACTGGTTGAATACCGTTGTTTCGGTAAAGGCAATCAGGGCTTGCCGTGTTGGTGTTTGCAACGGCGTTGTATTTTGTCCATCGGTATAAGCGGTTTTTTGCTGACCGAGGTATTCACGTGGTTTATCGTCCGCGATCAGGCTATTTTTATCACTCAGAAGTTCCAGATTTAAACCACCAGCAGGCACATTTTCAGCGCCATAAGTAAAGATATCACTGCGGGTACTATCCGGTAATCCCAATACTCGAACGGTATTGTTGGTCAGGTGATGCCAACTGGATTGTTGATAGGTGAGCCGTAATTGGCGTTGTTGGTCATCATAGCTGTTGGCTAACAACTTATCAGGCAATGTATCAGGATACAGATTGATTGCTGGCTGCTGGCGGCGCGGGTACTGTACCGAAAGCTGTTTTAGCGGCTGACCAAATCGATCACTGGATAGCGTAATATTTTGACTGCATTGCGGGTCGCTGGCGATACGTTCGTAGTGATAGTTGCGGCTTTCAACTACAGATGACCAAAGTACAGGGTATCGGCTGTCGGTATGCTGTAATCGACGTACCTGTGAACGAAATTCAGTGACAGTATAGGGAACGTGTTTATTTGTACTATCGTCCAATCCGTACAGTTCACTACGTAGCAGTTGACCTTTCAACGCGCGGTTGAACCAGTAACGACTGTTATCATCTTCCGGTGTTAACGGGACATCTTTGTTATCTTGCCAAGTCGTAAAGCGCGGTGAGAAACCGGCAAAAGCCTGATCATCACGCCAATACTCGGTTGATAATGCGTTATCTATCACCGGCAGTCCGGTGGCATACCAGTTTTTGGTCAGCGCCGGTGGCGTACGTTCTGGCGCGTTGCCTTGAGCCAGTTGATGGCTGTCTGTCTGCTCTACATAACCAAATCCGCGAAATTCCCGCTCGCGTCCGTCCCATGCGCCACGAGCATAACGAAGTGTTGTGACTAATTTGTTGCCGCTGATTTCATCTTCTGTTTCCGTTTGCCATAGGGTGTGGATCGGGAAGGGGAGATAGCAAACCGGTGTTTGTCCGGTAGTCAGCGCCGCGGCTTTTTCATCCAGCCAGAATTGGGAGGAACTGCGGTAACGCAAGGTGTGATGGACCCCCATATTGTTGTTCATTTCATTGAGTAACCACGGCTTCATGTTGGTCAGATCGCAGCGCCAGTGATGGGGAGACATATGCGGCACGCTCAGTATCAGGCTGGCGACGCCTAATCCTTGTACATCGGCCATTTGTAACTGACAGGTATGATCAAAACGCAGACCTTCCGGGAAGCGTAATGTCACTGGTTCAGCAAAGCCATTGCCACTTTTGTTCAGGAAGATATCCAGACGGTTTGTATGAACATAAATCAGATCCGTTGGACCGCTGCCATCCAGATCGGCCAGATAAACTTGAGCCGGGTTAAACTCGGTTGCTGGCTGGCTGAATCCCGGTAAGGTAATGGGTTGACCAAAACGTCCGCGCCCCAGATTAGGCCAGCAGGTGACTTTAGTCGCGCTTACTTCAACCAGATGGGCTTGACCTGAACCCAATACATCACTAAACGCCACCAACTTACGTGGATCGGCGCCCGGCACCGGCAGTGTGATATCACCGGATTGCACCACATCTTTTCCTTTGGCAAAGCCGTCGCGGGTATTGGCATATAAACGCACGCTCTTAGGGCCGATCAGCACCAAATCGGATAGCCCGGCTCCCATTAAATCTGCGAGTTGCGCGCGTGGATGGGTGTATTCCACCGGCAGAGCGTTGAGTGGGGTAAAACGTGTCCAACTGCCATCCGGGCGTTGACTATGATATCCCCGTAATCCCGGTCCGGTGATAACCCAGTCAAGTTGGCCGTCTCCATTGATATCCACCAACGAGGCATTACTTTGCAAAGAAGGAATAACCGATAAAGGTTGCATCTTTTCCCAAGTGACGGCATCTGAGCCAATTTCGCCCAGACGCTGTGCGGAGCGGTACCACCAAGCGCCTTTATCCTGATATAACAGGCCGGGTAATCCTTCGCCTTTTAGATCGACTAGCTGCCAGCGCTGAATGGCATTGAAGTTTGCCAGTACATCCATTGGTTGCCAGTGAGCGTGATGTCGCGGTGAAAAATCCTGATATGCCAATTCTAATGGCGGCAGGGTGACGACATTACCATCTTGCTCGTGTCCCACTCGGCGAACGAATACTAGCGTGCTGGCTATCGCGCTTTCGTCGTAATTGAGTATCAGGCGTGAAACCAGCGTTGGTCCGTTGTGTTCTGTTATCTTACTATCCAGTGCTTGCAGGTGATGGTACATCAATACCTGACGGCATAAGCGGCGGGTACGAATCTCAAAGCCATATTCATAACGGGAAAAACGGTCCTGACGGCAAAGCCAGCTACCTGTAGTCGAAAATGCTGGTGGCGTTTTCAGGTTGTTACTGCGTTCGCCGTAATCAAATACCAGATAGAACAACCAGTCTGCTTGTGATGGGGCGCTGCCATCCAGACCGGGTAATGTTTCGCTGGCTGTACGGTTGCCGTAATACACGATGTGTAAATAACGTTGCGCTGTAGCCTGTAAATGGTGCGTAATTTCATCTGCTTCGCAACCTGTGTCATCTTCGGCGCGATATTGATAATAAATTTGTTCGCCACGTGATGATACAGAGGCTTCCAGCAGCCATTGTGCTGTTTGTGTCGTTTGGGATGGGTTGCTGATCCGCGCTTGCGGTGATTTACCCAGTAGATGCACCTGCCCATCTGGGCTATATATCAACCAAAAATCTGTTTTACCTGTTGTTTTGGGTTGCCAATATTCCAATCGGCTGAAATGGCTTTCCAGACGGGAACGGTAGCCGGTAACGGTAAAGGTGGCGCCTAAATTGATACCCTGTAATGTGGATTCGTCGCGAGGTTGATCCGCTACCACCAGCACTTCGCCTTCTGGCCCCAAAAAGGTATCGGTTTCGTCATAATGGGGGACGCCAAAATGGGTGCGGCGGCGGATAGTCATAACGTTGCAATCCCAACCCAGACCAAATGGACTGTTACCGGCGCCGCTGTTGTAATTCAGAGTGAATGCGGGAGCATAACCGCGCCCGGCAGAAATAGGCAATGGTAGAGATAGCGCGGCCATACCATCCGGTCCAGTGGGGGTTAATGCTTCACCCATTCCCGTGATAGCGCCCCCCCCTTTGGGCAGTGACAGTTCCGTAATACTAAAATCTTGTGAATTTTGCATGAAAGACTCCTTGCAGGCCCCGCTTAGGGGCCTGTTTTAGCACTTAGTTGAAATCGTTATTGGCGAATGGTGTAGCGAATATGCAGAATGATGTCGCTTAGACTCTCCAGCATGGTTTTTTGTTTTTCGGTTGCATTCGGGAAGCTTAATGTCAGCGTACCTTTATCGATTTCGATTCCTTCAAATGGCAGGAATTTGCCATCGTTGAAATCCAATTGGAACTGACCGCTGTCATTCATTCCGTGAGAAACTGCCAGCGCTTTACAACCTTTGGCTAACCCGGTGGCATCTCCGCCATAAGACAGAATCGCTTGCACATCCTGATAAGGTCCTAACAGTGCCGGCAGGGTGACACTGATCTGTTTAATCCGGCGGACGTTACCGGCTCCACTGTTTTCTGGGTAATCGTGACGAATTTGTAAGTCAGCTAACGAAATAGACGCTTGTAGAGAAGTTTTGGCATTTCCTTCACCAAAATTCAGTGTGTTATTTCTGCTACTGGTAGTGTCTGGTTTCTTATTCACCAGTTCTGCAATTTTCTTGGTCAGAGAAAATTGACCTTTCTCTTTATAAACTTCTGCTAGTGAAACGGTACGTTCTACCTCCAGTACGCGTTGCTCCTGTTTCAGGTGGGCATCTTCCATCTGTGCTAGATTCAGCATTAAGGTTTCACCCGCCAGCAGACCGGCATGGGTTCCCTGCCAGGCGCCGGGCTTGATAAAGCGTGCTGCGGCATCGTTAGTCTCCCAACGATAGGCCATTTCAGCCATCAGGCAACGGGCTACCGCTAAATCATAGAACTGGAAGTAAATGGCGGACAGCCGACCACGCAGCCAGTTGTATAATGCCTGATTGCTGAACTTATGTTGCAGGAAGGTCAGTTGTGCGTGCGTCTGCTCTTGTTGGGTTTTCAGGCTGGTTTTCTGCAACACGGCGGCTTCACGGCGTACGACTAATGATTGAAGTTGAGCATCGATTTGTTTCAACTCTGCATCAGCGTTGTTACGCTGGATTTTCCACTCCTGTCGACGCCGACGGTAGGCTTCAGACTGGCTGATTTTATCCGCTTCGGTGCTCATGACACTGGCGGAGAATTCCATGACATTACTTGTGGCTTGGGCAATTGCTCCCCAATGGCTACCGCCATCAGCGAAGCCAAAGATGTTGGGAGCCAAATCAAGCGCTGCGCCTGCCAGATGTGATGCTTGAAGTGCAGTAGAGATGCCTGCGACGGAGGCTCGCAACGCCATCGCCTGTTTTTCACCTGCGTTGATATCTTCATCGTAGAATTTGCTGTAGCTATCAAAACGCGATTTAGCTCCGGCGCGGGTTTTTTCTAGCACAGTTTTTTCAACATCCAGCTCTTCAATGGTTTTGTCCTGTATGCTGAGATTGGTCAATATCAGTTCCGCCGCTTGATTCTGTAACAGCGTGTTTAATGCTTCCGCATCCTGACGTTCGATAATATTTTGTAATGTGGAGCCGAATTGGGTGAGTTGACTGACCATACTGCGGGCGTTTTCCAGCATATGTGGGAAACGCCAAACTGATATAAACTCTGACGGAAGATTGCTTCCACCTTGTGAACTGGCGACAGCGGCGCTGAGCAGCGCTTTTGGATCTGCCGGTGTCGCGAAAATAGGCAAATGTAAAGGTTGACCATCAATAGAGAGGTTATGGCGCAGGTTATATAACCGTTGTTCCAGTTTCTGCCAATAGCTCAACATCACTTCGTTGACCTGTGGCAGGAAAAGATCTGTGTTGCTTCCATCTTTAGGCTGGCCTTGTCGTAAATCTGCTATTGCTTTGGCATGTGCCTGTTGTTTTTCAAGATCTGCGGCTTCTTTTAGCTCTGGATCACTCCATGTTGAACTGAGTAATAAATGAGGTTTATCGCCTAATAGATGCAGTGCCTGCATATACCACATTTTGGCTTCGGCGAGTGTGTCCCGTTCCAACTGGCGATAGGCGTAATCTCCCTGTTCGATCAATAGATCAAGGGCGCACATAAAGGTGGCGACTTTGTAGTGCATCGGATCATGTTGAGCGATGGCATCGGGATCAAATGTATCCAATGGATCATCGTTCCAACTGGTGTCCTCTTGTAATGGGCGGACATTCCAGTTGTGGGGGTGCTGTTTTTGACCATTGGCAATATGACCAGATGGATTCCAGACATATTTCAGCCAACGGTTAGCTTCATCGAAATTTTGCTCGTGTAGCAAACGTTGAGCGATCAGCATCGGGGTATAGTAGAACAGTTCCCAGAAGTAGAGGCTGTTGGCGCCGTTGAAGTCCATTGGTTCTGTGTGCTGATGATCGATAAGAATAGAAACGTCAAGAAAGCCTTTGTATTTTTTAATTCCTGTTTTTTCACCAGATTGAGTCATTGCTGAGTTATGATCGGCATCATTAATCAGAATAAACTTCTGTTGAATTTCATTGAAATAGAAGAAAGCGGGTTCCCAGACGCCTAGGTAAGATACTTTTTTGTATTCAACTCCTAATCTAACACCTTCATTGGTATAAGATTGTTTCTCATAAGGGACAAAAAGAACGACACTGGTTTCGGTGTCAGCCAATATTCCTTGGTAATATGGCCGCATTGTATTATCACCAGCAATATTCCCTATATGAATTTTAAACTGGCGTTCATTACCATGTGTGTTTTGATCATATTTAGGAAGAGTGAAATTAACATAAAAGCCTTTGCCTAATTGTGGCTCTTGAATATTCTGAGTTTCCATACTCAAAATAGTGTCGATCCCCGCATTGGCGCGGCTAATTAATTTACGGGCAAACAGGGTATTAAGGCGAGTACGATAGGCTCCCCATTGCATATATTGTGCCCCACTTGGATCGTGGTGAAGGGTCAGGACATCATTAACATTCGCTTTTTTGATAATACGAATACTGAAATGTTCTTCACCTAGATTACGTTGTTCTTTACCACTTTCAAATGCGTCAGCAGATGCTGTAAAGGTGATATCAATACTTGCTTCATTATTTTTAAATACTAGAGTGGAGACATCTATTTGATCGAGATTATTAAACTGATAACACATTTCTTCAAAGTTTGGTGTCGGTTTAACTGAAACTTTGTCTTCTGCTATATATGGTTTACTGTCTAATTTTCCATCATCCTTCACTGTTTTCACTATGATTTTAACATTTGAAGGCTGAATTTTTGTATTAATAAATATTGGCTCCGAAACGTCAGTGTCAATACCGCCGTGGTCGTCCATATAGAAATATTCTTCGAATGGTTTGTTGTCACTATGTTTGTTATCAATATAACCATAATTACCACTAATGTTACCGCCAGTGGTTATGGACATTTCTTTTGAGTCAGAAGAAAGGTTAGGGAACCAGGCTCTTGTAAAGTTAGTGGTGCTATCCCGATAAAACAGAAGTCTTCCTTGACTAAGCTTACTTTCATTTCCTTCATATTGATAAACAGGGTAGATAAGTTTTTTATTTGATAAATTATTGGGGTTAATACCTAGCGTAGTATAAATAATGAATTTATCACCGAGCTTGCCGTATTTCTTCATCAAATTGCATTGATTACGTTGTCGACCTTCATATCCATTATGAATAATTCTTAACTTTGGTGAGATTTGGATTTTTGAGTTATCGCTTGGGTCACGGGTAATCAGAATGCTCCCGCCGTATACCATACTCAGATAGCCCTCTCCCCAATCATAACCATTATTACTGTTTACTGATGAAGGGATTTCGTAGCTTTCTGCATAGCGGTTATTGACTCTTACGACATTGTTGGTATCAAACTGTTTATGAGCATTAAGTCTGTAACTTTCGGGTGTCATTTCCTCAGGAGACATATTGGAAGTGATATATAGCCCTTTTATTGGTGCTGTGTATGTGTTTCCTGTTTTTTCTGTGTAATTATTTAATTGCTCCTGTTTTTTATAAAACATAACCAGCAATTTATCTTTGCCTTGATAACTTGCACAATAGAGCCCTAACGCTTTATTCAGTTCTAAATTTAGACCAGATATTTTTTCATCTACATCAAAGGTAATTGGTGTATTCCAGGTGCCGTCATAACGAATATGTGCCAATTTCAGTTCATAATGATAGCTTGTGGTCGTTTTGCTTCCTTGTTTGATAGCTTCTCCTTCTGCTCGATTAGTTACCTTCTTCTGTTCCAGCCAGATAATATACAGGCGGGATTGGTAGACTACCGGGCGGATAGTATCTTCGTAGGGATTAATTGGGCAGTCAATTTTGTGCCACTCGCTCCAGGCATTAGCGGGGAATTTACCTTCGCTGAATTTATTGTGATCTACACTGCGCCAATAATATTGATTCACTTCTGTTTTACTGCGTCCGATAAAATAGGTCAATCCTTGGTCATTATTAATATTGTCATGATAGGCGCTGATGACTTCCAGATTAGCCACTTGTTCGAATGACGTTAGATAAGATTTAAAGGCATCTTCTACGGTATCGGTATTCAATTGACTTTGGCTGATGGATTGCAGTAGCGTATCCATCATTTTTGTCTGGCCGATCCGCAGTGTCGGATCGATATAGTTTTCAGGGTAGTAAAGGAGCTTAGTAATACCAGCCCAGGTGCTGTAGCGTTTGTTGTATTTATCCCAGTTAGTGAAGAATAAACGGCTAGTGACACTTGTGTCGGTATCTCCCTCCATATTTTTCAATGCGCGGTTAATATACAGTTGGATACTAGCGATAGCTTCAGCAATCTCCGTGGTTTTGATGGCGGCGGAGACTTGGTTATCGATCAACAGGTATTGATATAGATCATCACGGTCTTTAATTACCGTATGTTTTCTTTCTTCTCGATCTTTTTGGTTATGAGAATAAATATAGTATGTACTTAACGCAGTACTGCGAGACTCACCCAGAAATGCATGTAGGGTATTGGCTTTTTGGGTATCTAGTCCGGCGGTTAATATTGAAGCGACATTTTCCCATTGGGCATAATTAGTAGAAGATTCTATGTCTAATATTTTCGCCAGTTCAGAAACGCCTTGTGGCGAGATGTTCAATTGACGCGAGATGTTAATCCACTGCAATAGGTTGTCGATAGATGGCCAATTGGAGAAATCAGCTTGTGCTTGAGTACTGGCTTGCTCTAGTAGATTTTTATCAAGATTCATGGCGTTAGCCAATAGTTCTGCCGTTAATGTTCCTTTTTCAAACTCGGTCAGTACAGAAGAGGCGTTTTCACCTAGTGAGTTAACCCAGTCAGTAAAACGCGTCAGCATAATCAGTGATAATACATTGTGTGTTGACGTTGTTTTCGCGGTAAGACCAAAGATTTGTGGATTTGTCACAAACAGACGTAAAGTGCTTTCGCTAAGACCGGTAGAGCGATAAATCAGCGCCAGTTGTGCTAGGCACTGGCAATATTGGACAGCTTGTTGAATTAGTGTAGTTTTTTCAGTTGCTTCAGTTGCTTCAGTTGCTTCAGTTGCTTCAGTTGCTTCAGTTGCTTCAGTTGTTTTCGATTGAGTTTCAATGGGTTTTTTCCGTAACCAGTTCCAGAATGAATCTGCCGTCATTTTGTTTTCTTTGCCAGAGTTTAGTTTATCTGCCCAAGCCAGCACGGAGAGAGCAACATTCTCAGATGGCAATTGCAGAGCGGCGGCGATATAAGGAGATATGGCTTTTGGCAGATTTTCCTTGATTTTTAGCAAATTCTCTTTGATTGCTGGCAGATTTTCTCCGGCTTTCAACAGATATTTCTCGTGTTCTTTCAGATTTTTCTCGTATGCCTCCTGATTTTTCTCGTATTCTTTCAGAGCCTTTTTGGCTTCTAGCGGATTTTTATTGGCTTCCAATAGATATTTCTCGGCTGCTAGCAGATATTTCTCGGCTGCTAGCAGATATTTCTCGGCTTCCAACAGATATTGCTCGGCTTTCGGCAAATTATCTTTGTCTTCTGGTAAACTTTCTTTGGCTTTCAATAGATTATCTTTTATTTTTAGCAAATTATCCTTGTAAAAGTTCTGCAAGCCATTGTAGACGGTATCCAGAAGGTTGTTTATTTCCGGGGTTAAGGTTTTGTTATATTTATCGGTCGTCATTACAAATAACTGATATACACTCCATTTCCGTGTACGCAGCCAATTGGTAACGGAATAGAGTTTGCTAATTAGAACCGCTAAATTGTCATGAGTAATCTGAGATAAATCGGTTTTTCCTTCATCTATGGCAACCAGTAGTACCCCTAATTCATCAATAGTTAATTGATGGATGTCTGCTAGTAATTTGGATAGATCGGGATGAGAAGGATTTTCTGAAATGGGTGCTTTGCACAGTATTAATGCAGTCTCAGCATCAATACCATAACGTTGCATATAGTCTTTAACACGTAAAGCTTCTCTTAATACATCTTCGTCTATATCTGGTTCGTCACTAAGGTCAAGGTCTTGAAAGCTTTCAAGGTAATCAGGGTCGTCCCTAAAAGGGTTGTCAGAGTCATCCTCTGGAGGTGTTTTTTTAAGGATATCGATGGCAATGCTGTTAAGGATTATTGGTGATAGCTCGGTTGATCGAGATAGATTAATAGCTTTATTGAATTTCAATAGATGGTATTGGGTAATCTCGTCTCCTATATTCCACAGGCTATCTATTTGTTTAATCTTTTTACTAAACTGGTTAAGTTCTTTGTCTGTCAGATTATAATAACTTTTCAGGTATTCTGCCCTTGCCATTTGAATAGATTTAATTTCACCAAAATTCTTCTTATAAAGTTTTTTTAGTTCATTAGTGTTATCAGCATTGGTTGCTGGTTTTATCTTTTGCGTCAGAATAGTAAACAGCTCCGGTGAGACAGAGGCATTAATCCCCAGCAAGGAGATTTGATACATCAGTTTGGTGATTGGCGTATCTGTTAATGTACTGGATTGTTCAAACACAGGAGCTTGTAATTGAATAATCTTACGTACACTTTCATAAGCATCGTGATATGGCATTGAGCCAGAAGTGCGGAAAGTTGATAACTTTTCCATCACTTTAGCGTGGCTGTTCAGATTAGGCTGAGTCTTAATACTGTTTAGCAACATGTTATTAGACAGAGAAAGCGTGGAAATCTCCGTATTCATATTTTTCTGGCTGAGCACCAATGATTTTAGATCTGGGCGACGCGTATCCAGATGATAAATGGAACCTTCTGCATGTAAATTTCGTGCCTGACGATAAAGTTCAGTCAGATAAGCCGCAAGAGAAAACATGGAGGAAATTGCGCCAGGGGCTGCATATTTGCTGGCGCGATTGCCAAATCGGCTATTATAACCTTGCTGGTCTGCATGAGGTGCTGTCAGGGCAAGATGGACCGCACTTTGTAAATGAGGGTTTGCGCGTTTCAGAATACGGGCTTCATGCAGAAGGTTATCCTTTTGCACCTGCTGTGCTTCAAGATATAAGCTCTGGGTCTGTGACCATGAGAGTTTATCCTTCACTTTTTTGCGCAGTTCGTCAAAAGAGAGATGGCAGATATCGGTTAGATTATTAAAACCTGCTCCTAACGCTTGTTGATATTCGGATTTGAGTGTGTTCATGTTTATTCCCTTTAAATGTTGAGTCAATAAAACATTTACGCTGGCCTGAGTATCGTGGAGATAAATAAGGTTATTTATCTCCACCAAAATAAAGGCAACACAGGTAACGTCTGATAGCGGTTTGAAATTAGGTTGAAAATAACAGTCAAATGAAAAACACCATTTAACTATCAACTATTTCACAACGTTATTATTTATTTAAATGGTTGTTGTAATGCAATAACAAAAATTATAATTACATCATAAGTAATATAATTGATTGACAATAACCAAATGAAATAATTGCCTTTGTTACATATGGCATACTATGAAAAAGAAGAGGGTTGATGTTTTATAGTAGGCAATCGGACGCACGAGAAAAGGAAATATCTCTGTTATAACGAGTGCTGGACAGGTTAAGAGGGCAGACTTGTATATTCATGAAAGGTTCAGGCCCCGTTTAGGAGCCTGTTTTTACTATGTGATTGAGATAGTTATTGGCGGATGGTGTAGCGAATATGCAGAATAATATCGCTCAATGCTTGTAACATGGCTTGCTGTTTGCCGGTCGCATTCGGGAAATTGAGTGTTAATGTGCCGGTATCGTTAATCGCTATCCCTTCAAACGGCAGGAATTTACCATTGTTGAAATCCAACTGGAATTGACCACTGTCATTAACCCCATGAGAAATTGCCAGTGATTTACAGCTCTCAGCTAATCCGATTTCACTTCCCTCGTAGGCCAAAATGGCTTGTACATTTTGGTATGGCCCTAACAGAGCTGGCAGGGTGACACTGATCTGTTTAATGCGCCGAATGTTGCCTACGCCATTGCCTTCTGGGTAGTCATTATGTAGTGACAGACCTGACAGAGAGATTTTGGCGCTTAGTTGACCGTTTTCTAATGTAACGGGATGCTCCTCAACGGGTTCAGTTGTACTACCTGTTAGTAGGGCAGAAATACGTGTTGCCAAATTAAATGATTTTTCTGGTAGTGTTCCATAGAGTTGCGCCAGTGAAATAGTACGTTCCACTTCCAGAGCGCGTTGATCCCATCTCAAATAAGCATCCTCCATTTGTGCCAGATTCAGCATCAAGGTTTCACCGGCGAGCAGACCAGCGTGCGTCCCCTGCCAGGCGCCGGGTTTGATAAAGCTTGCTGTGGTATTATGAGTCTCCCAACGATAAGCCATTTCTGCCATCAGACAACGGGTTACGGCCAAATCGTAAAATTGGAAGTAGATAGCAGCTAGCCGACCACGTAGCCAGTGGTACAACGCTTGATTACTGAATTTACGTTGTAGGAAAGTCAATTGCGCCTGAGTCTGTTCCTGTTGGGTTTTCAGGCTGGTTTTCTGCAACACCGCAGCTTCACGGCGTACTGCCAACGATTGAAGTTGGGCATCGATTTGTTTTATCTCTGCTTCGGCATTGTTACGTTGGATTTCCCACTCCTGACGGCGACGGCGATAGGTTTCAGACTGGCTGATTTTATCCGCTTCGGTGTTCATAACATTTGCGGAGAATTCCATGACATTACCTGTCGCTTCGGCAATTGCCCCCCAACGGCTGCCGCCATCAGCGAAGCCGAAAATGTTGGGCGCCAGATCAAGGGCGGCGCCTGCCAGACGCGATGCTTGCAGGGCAGTGCTAAGGCCAGCAACGGAGGAATGCAATGCTATTACCCGGTTTTCACCCGCATTGATATTTTCATCGTATAGCTTTTTGTAGCTGTTAAAGCGTGATTGCGCTCCAGCTTTGGATTTCTCCAGTACGATTTTTTCCGCATCCAGCTCTTCCAGGGTTTTGTCCTGTATGCTGAGATTAGTCAATATCAGTTCTGCCGCTTGATTCTGCAATAGCGTGTTTAAGGCTTCCGCATCCTGACGTTCGATAATATTTTGTAACGTGGAGCCGAACTGTGTTAACTGGCTTACCATACCGCGCGCGTTTTCCAACATCTGTGGGAAACGCCACAGTGACATAAATGACATTGGTAACTTGCTTCCGCCTTGTGAGTTGGCAACAGCGGCACTGAGTAACGCTTTTGGATCTGCCGGTGTAGCGTAAATAGGCAGATGTAGCAGTTGGCCGTCGATAGAGAGATTATGGCGCAGGTTGTACAGCCGTTGCTCCAGTTTCTGCCAGTAGTTTTGCATCACTTCATTGACCTGTGGCAAGAAAAGATCTGTCGGGTGGTTGTGCCGACTAATATCACCTTGTCGCAGGGCAGTCATTGCATGGGCTTGTTCCTCCTGTTTTTCCGTTCTGGCAGCGTCACCTAAACTCGGTTTACGCCACGTTGAACTGAAAGATAGATGAGGTTTATCGCCTAACAGATGCAGTGCTTGCATATACCACATCTTAGCTTCATTAAGCGTGTCCCGTTCTAACTGACGATAGGCGTAATCTCCACGGTCCAGCAACAGATCAAGGGTGCGCATAAAAGTAACGACTTTATAGTGCATTGGATCATATTGTGCTATGGCATCGGGATCGACTGAATTCAGTGGATCATCGTTCCAACTGATATCTTCCAATAATGGGCGGACATTCCAGCGGTAGTGCTGAATCTGACCATGCTCAATATAACCAGATGGATTCCAGATATATTTCAACCAACGGTTGGCTTCATCGAAGTGTTGTTCGTGTAGCAGGCGCTGAGCAATCAGCATTGGGGCATAGTAGAATAGTTCCCAAAAATAGAGGCTGTTAGCACCGCTGAAATCCATTGGTTCCGTGTGCTGATCGATAAGAATGGAAACATCAAGAAAGCCTTTATATTTATTGACGATTGCATCAGTATCGTTTATTACTACTTGCTTATTATCAGCATCATTAACCAACATAAATTTCTGATTAGTTTCATTAAAATGAAATAAAGCAGTTTCCCAGTTTTGTTGATCCTTATAGAACTTCTTATTATATTCTACTGCTATTTCGACGCGTTCTTGTGTATTAGACCAAGGGATAAAAAGAGTGACGCTAGTTTCAGTATCAGTTAGTGTTCCTTTGTGGTATAAGTTCATCATTTTATTATCATTTCTTATATGAATTTTAAACCAACGTTCGCTGCCATGTACATTTTGGTCATATTTAGGAAGAATGAGATTAGTAAAAAATCCTTTCCCTAACTGAGGTTCTGGCAGTTTCTGCGTCTCTATATTTAAAATAGTATCTATTCCGGCCGTGGCGCGACTAATTAATTTACGGGCAAACAGCGTATTAAGGCGAGTACGATAACCTCCCGACTGCATATATTGCGCCCCGTTTGTATCATTGTGAACAGTCAGGATATTATCGTCGTTAACCTCATCGGTAACAGGATTCCAGCTATTCACCTTTATGATATTGTTAATATCAAATTTACTATAGGTGAGTTCATAAATATTTTTGTACTGTTCAGATTCTATATTTTCCAATAACATATTGGAGGAGATATACACTCCTTGCATTAACTCTTGTATTAATTCTTTTAATTTCTTTTCTGCTGTTTGTTTTTCTTGATGATCAGATACTGATATTCCATCTTCGCGATCAATTTTTTTTGCTATTTCTTTTACCTTTTTTTCTGCTTCTGCTAACTCTTTTAATGTTCTCTTATATTCATCCAGTTCATCTCGTTTGCGATAAAACATTACCAGCAATTTATTGTCTTGATGATTTGTACAATAGAATCCTAGTTTTAATGACTCTGGTGACTCTAATAATTCCGAAGTTGCTGGTGGATTTGACATTTTTAAAACAGCAGATACTTTGTCATTGATATTAAAGGCTACTGGTGTATTCCAAGTACCGTCATAACGGATATGTGCTAGTTTTAGTTCATAATAATAATCTTCAACGGTTTGATTATTATCTGCCTGTTTAGCAATTTTCTTCTGCTCCAACCAGATCAGATACAGTCGGGATTGGAAAATTACCGGATGGATAGTGCCCTGATAGGGATTTATTGGACAATCAATTTTGTGCCACTCACTCCAGGCATTGGCAGGGAATTTATCGTCGCTGAATTTATTGTGATCCACGTTACGCCAGTAATATTGATTAACTTCGGTTTTACTGTGCCCGATAAAATAGGTTAATCTTTGATCATCTTTGGCATTGTCATGATAGGCGCTGACGACTTCCAGATTAGCTATCTGTTCGAACGACGTCAGATAAGACATAAAGGCGTCTTCTACCGTATCGGTATTTAATTGACTCTGGCTGATGGATTGCAGCAATGTATCCATCATTTTTGTTCGCCCGATGCGTATTGTCGGATCGATGTAATTCTCAGGGTAGTAAATGAGTTTAGCAATGCTGGCCCAGGTGCTGTAGCGTTTATTGTATTTGTCCCAATCGGTAAAGAATGGTCGAGTGACGACCTGCGAAACCGCGTTTTCCTCCATATTTTTCAGTGCCCGGTTAATATACAGTTGGATGCTGGCGATAGCTTCTGCAATCGGGGTGGTTTTGATGGCGGCGGAAACTTGGTTATCAATCAATAAATACTGGTACAGATCATCATGGTTTTTAACTTTTGCACCTGCGTTAGCGACTTTACGGATATAGTACTCGCTTAATGCAGCACTACGAGATTCATCCAGAAAGGTGTGCAGGGCGTTGGCTTTTTGGGTGTCCAGTCCGGCGGTTAATGTCGCCGCGACGTTTTCCCATTCGGCATAGTTATCGGAGGATTCTGTGGTGAGTACTTGCGCTAGTGCAGAAACGTCTTGTGGAGAGATATTCAATTGACGCGCAATGTTAATCCATTGCTGGATGGTATCGATAGACGGCCAGTCGGTGAAATTAACTTGTGCTTGATTACTGGCTTGCTCCAGTAGATTTTTATCAAGACTCAGGGCGTTAGCCAATAGTTCTGCTGTTAATGTTCCCTTCTCAAATTCGGTCAGTACAGAAGAGGCTTTTTCACCCAGAGAGTTAACCCAGTCAGTAAAACGTGTCAGCTTTATCAGTGATAATGCATTGTGTGTTGACGCTGTTCCTTCGGTAAAGCCAAAGAGTTGTGGTTTTGTGACAAACAGACGTAAAGTGCTTTCGCTAAGGCCGGTGGAACGATAAATCAGTGCCAATTGTGCCAGGCATTGGCAATATTGGACTGCTTGTTCTTCTGTTATAGCGGTTGATTGCTCTGGATTATGTGAAGCTTGCAACCATTCCCAGAATTTTGTTGCTGTCATTGCACCAGAGCCAGGTTTTAGTTGATCTGCCCAGTTGAGTATATAATAAGCGGTATTTTCAGACGGCAATTGCAGAGCGGCGGCGATGTAAGGCGAGATCTTCAACAGAAGATTTGCTTCGTTTTTACTGTTAAAGTTTTGCAAACCATTGTAAACAGCATCTAGCAGGTTCTGAATTTCCGGCGTCAGGGTTTGGTTATAGTCGGTGGTAGTCATCATAAACAGCAGGTACATATTCCATTTCCGTGTACGCAACCACTGGGTAATGCTATAAAGTTTATCAATCAGAACAGATAGATTGTTATCACTGAGCTCAGATAGATTGGTTGATCCTTCACCTATGGCAACCAGCAGTAAATTCAGCTCATTAACAGTTAACTGATGAATATTTGCTAGTAATTTGATTAGATCGGAACTAGAAGGATTAATTATATTAGTTGATACTTTGCACAGTACCAATGCAGTCTCAGCATCAATACCGTAACGTTGCATATAGTATTTAACGCGAAATATTTTCTTTAATATTTCTGCATTGATATCTAGTTTCTGATTGATATTGAAGACAATTTTTTCCAGTACTGTTGGCAGAAGTTTTGTTGCGTGGGACAAACGAATGGTTTTATTAAGTTTTAACAGAAAAATTGCAGGTGAATAATCCTGAATTTTGAACTTGGCATAAGATGAGTCAGATATATTCGAATCACTATTTTCTTTATAACGATAACTTAGAAGAGTAAATTCTTTTTGAATATCTTTGTCGGTTAATTCAAATGTTGGGGAAGAATAGTTCGTGTTTTCTATGGTCGCTTTATATATACCTTTGAGATATTTAGACTGGGGCTTGCTGAGTCTAATACTAACTTGCCCAGCTTTTTTCTTATAGCTAATATCAACATAAAAACGTCTGTTTTGAATAGGATATAAATTCATGTAATTGAGGTTGTTATAATTTAAGTCAGGTGTTCGTGTTATGCGGCTCAATTGTATCTTACCTGATGTATCAATGCTTATATTAATAAGTTGGTTATTTGTGTAAGTAGAGTTACTTTCTATTAATACGTGATTTAAAAACTGTTCTAATTCTTCATTGGTTAAATTGTAATAGTGTTTCAAGGCATCCAGAGTGAGAAGTTCTGATGGCTCTCTATCCCCAAAGTTTTTCTTAAACTTCTCATTTGCATTAACTTCGGTGATCTCTTCTGTCAGAGTCTTAAACAATTCAGGCAAGACAGAAGCATTAATTCCCAGCAGGGAAGCTTGATATGTCAGATTGGCGATATCTGTTTCTGGGGATGGACCAACTTGGTCGAATATCGGAGCTTGTAATTGAATAACCTTACGTACACTTTCGTAAGCATCGTGATATGGCAGAGAGCCAGAAGAGCGAAAGGTTGATAGCGCTTTCATCACGTTAGTATGGCCTTCCAGCCCGGTCAGCGTCTTGATCCCTTCCAGCAACACCTTATTAGATAGAGAAAGTGTAGAAACTTCATCATCCATATTTTGCTGGCTGAGTGTCAGTGATTTTAAATCAGGGCGGCGTTTATCCAGATGATAAATGGACTCTTTTTTATGTAAATCCTGTGCCTGACGATAAAGTTCGGTCAGATAAGCGGCGGGAGAGAACATGGAAGCAACTGCGCCGGGAGCGACATACTGGCTGGCGCGGCCACCAAATTTACTGTTATAACCTTGCTGGTCAGCATGGGGTGTGGTTAAAGCAAGATGTACCGCATTTTGTAATTGGGGGTTAGCACGTTTGAGGATACTCGCCTCATGCAGTCGGTTTGCTTTTTGTGCCTGTTGTGCCATTTCAGGGTGTTCTGGCGTGATTGTGCTCATGTTTATTCCTTTTAAATGTTAAATAAATAAGGTAGTTATGCTGCCCTGCGTGTCATGGATACAATAAAAAAGTTATTGATATTCATTAAAATAAGGCAGCAAATATGGCGTCTGATAACGGGTTGAAATAGGCTGAAAGTAACGGGTAGATAAAGCGGTATCATTCGGCCATTAACTATTTCATAACGTTATTATCTATTGTTTCTCTAAATGTCTGTAGTAATGCAATAATAAAATTTATAATAACATAAATAATAGTTAATTTGATTAATGATAAGTTTATGAAATAATTGCTATTGTTTTGAATGGTGTTTTATGGAAAGTAAAGTGATTAATATTTTGTGATGAGCGAAGAGGATAATTAGAAAAGACATTATTTCGACTATATATTAGTCTGTATAAAGTAGTGATTTTCAATGAATGTGGTTATTATTTTTTAAAATTATTTTTAGAATGATAATATACCAAATTAATTTGAAAATGCAGGATTCAAGTATATACAATAAATTTCCTGTAAAAAAAGAATATTGTGACTGGACTCAATATATAGATAATACTCATATACACATAGTTGTATTTGTGTCATGTTGATGTTGAATTTTTTTCATAATGGGATTTTGGAGGAGTGTGATCAATTTAAAGAAAAAACAATATTGCTAAATATGATTTAGGCATTGCAAAAATCAATTTATTATTTTAAGTCCTGTTAGACTGGTTTATTTAACTCAGTTATGTTTTTTCTTAGCAAAAATCGCCGTAAGCCCTTGTATCTTTAAAATTGATTGCAATGTGGCTGAGGCGAGCGAGTGCCGCTAACAAAGAGGCAACTTGAAAGATAACGGCTCTAGTCCTTTTTGGGTTATTACTACACACACATGAATATGAGATGACAAATGAATACTGACTGGATGAATGAAGAGGTTTCAAACTTATTCGATCAATATGATGATTATTTGGAGGAGAGACTTGGGTACACGCCGTTGATTGAGAACCTTAAGGAGAGTTTGGGGCAAAACATATCGGTTCTTGATTACGGTTGTGGTGGTGGGAAAGTGTCACGTCGGCTAATTGCTGGAGGCATAAAGACGGTAACGGGAGTAGATATCTCACAAACTATGGTGGACAAAGCTTCCAGCAACATCAATCGTGGCAATAGTTCTTATCATCAAATCAAAACCGATGTCCTTGACTTCAATGATAATACTTTCGACGCAGCTATATGCTGTTATGTGTTCATCAGTACTGGTAAAAAGTCTGATCTTTTAAAAATCGCTAAGGAAATTCATAGGACATTAAAACCTGGCGGCATTTTTTACGTATTGGATACCAATCCGGATTCTGCTGGGATTAAGTTCAGTTCTTTTATGAGCGGTGATCTAAATAAAAAATACAATGATGGAGAAATCAAGCCAGTGTATTTAGAGCTGCCGAATGGAACTATTTTTAAGATTTCAGATACGCATTGGCATAAAGATACATATTACAAAATCTTGAACGAGGCTGGGTTTAACACTATTGAGCTTTTTGAACACAGTGACGAGGATGTTTTAAAAGATACTGACGGTCTACGATGTTACCCACCTTTCGCTATGTTCAAAGCCACTAAATACTAGATGCTTCATATCTGACCGATGGAATTCCTTGCTTATTACAAAAATGCCGGTGAGGGATTCCACATGACTAGTTTCGAAGATGAAAAGTAAGTAGATCTGAGAGAGTTTCACTGAAAAATTGGCATTCCAGTAAATCCTTTTCTTCCTGCGCCTCTTTTTCATTCATTTACTGTTTCTTGCCCTTTTAATGAGGAAAAAAAGCCATAAAACCAGTCGGTACGGGTTTTCCCTTGCTTAAATTATAATAACTTATAAGATATGCGGGCATTGCCAGTGAAGCAGGTTCGATATTACTAAAGTTTTTCTTGTAAAGATCCTTGGCATTTTCTTCGGTAATTTCCTCCGTCAGAATATTAAACAATTACGGAGGAATAAAAGTCTACTCCGCTCGAATAAAAGTGTTTAAACGAGCGGTATTTCCTCCTTTGGCGAGGTTTTTTATTTTAGATCAAATCATATTTTTTATTTTTCCTGCATCATACGGTTCAGCAACGGCACGGTGGCCGCCATAATGATTGCGACGATAAAGGTGGCAATACCGATTTTGCCGAATACGCTGGTATAGACTGGCAATGTTTGCAATGGGTCCGTAATACCTTTCGGTGCGGCGGTAAGGGCTGCGACATAGCCGCCGAGTAAGGAGGAAGTTGCTTGAGTTAAATACCACATCCCCAGAATAAAACCCATCAGGTACTGAGGAACGAGAGCCGCAATCATTGCCAGGCCCAACGCACTGATCATCAATTCACCGACGCCCTGGAAGAGATAAACCAGAACAATAAACCAGGCGGAAGTTAAACCTTGTTCATCTGCAAACCACAAACCGGCAGCAGCGGCGGTCAGGAAACCTAAAGAGCATAGGAACATACCAACCGCAAATTTGGCTGGCATCGTCAGGTCCTTACCTTTAGCGCCCCAGTGAGTGTATAGCACGGCGAGTATCGGGCTGGCGACAACGATCCAGAATGGGTTAAGGGCCTGGAAACTGACCGGATTGATATTAAAACCAAGCAACTGATGGTGAACGTTGTGGATGGCGAAGAAGTTGAGAGAAGTCGGCATCTGAGCATATAGGATAAAGAACACAATAGCTTGAAGCATCAAAATGAAAGCAACAAACATTTTGTTACGGCCAATTTTATCCTGTTTGAGTGCTTCCCGGAAAAAGATAAACACTACGATGACAGATAGGGTAATCAGCATAATATTGGCTATTTTCACGTTGTGCATCAGCCATGCACAGACGTAAACCATCACAACACTTCCTGCCACGACCAGAAATAGGTTTGTGTAGTTGATTCGTTGATGGTCGGGTTCGGAACCAATATTACGCACGGTATTGCGACAGAAAATATAGACCAACAACGCGATAATCAGACCAATACCACAGATATTGTAGGTAACGGCATAACTAAATTTTTCCGCAATAACGGGAGCGAGAGCGAGTGAGAACAGCGAGCCGAGGTTGATTGACATGTAAAATAGCGTAAAAGCCCCGTCCAGACGAGGATCTTTGGGGGGATAGCATTTAGACAACAGGCTGGCTGGGTTGGCTTTGAACAGGCCGTTACCAACGGCGATCGTTCCCAATGCGTAGAAAATTAAATTAGGGTGCAGGATAGAAAGGCCAGTCATAAAGTAGCCAATTGCCAGCACAATGGCACCCAACACAATGGTTCGTTTAGTTCCCAGTAAGTGGTCCCCTACATAGCCGCCAATAGAGATCAAACCAAAAACCAACGCGGCAAATGCACCGAAGGTAATAAACGCTTGTTCCTGGGAAAATCCCAATTTTTGTACAAAATAGACAGTGAGAACACCTTGTACGCCGTAGTAGCCGAATCGTTCCCAAAGCTCGACGAAGAAAATCATAAAGAACGGCTTGGGTTGTTGTAATAAACCGATGGATACGGGTTTATTCATAGTTAATTGCCTCTGATTGGTTGAAATACACTCGGTAAATGTACAGTGACGTTCAGTGACATGATTTGTCGCTAAAGTGGTTTTCTTATGTACTTTATTCAAGTGGTCGGAGGACAGTAGATTATTATATGGTTAAAATATGTTCCCGGTGGCCGATCACACTAACATAAAGATATTTATATTGAATTTAATAGTATATTCATCAAGTGAATGCTAAAAATGATCAGGAAAAGAGCTGAATAGAGGCATTGACAAAGGAATGCTATTCAGGCCGTTCAGGGCCTGAATAGTGGAAGAACGATGACTGCCAGGAGGAGAGGCAGTTAAACTGCGGCAGCTTCAATTTCCAACATAACTGGACGGAAATTACGCTTGAAATAGATGAGGCCGTGGCCTTGTTCGCTTACCGTGATATGTCTAATCTGAACCAGATACACGTTATGCGTCCCCACTTCTTGAACCTGTTCAATTTCACCTTCAAGACTCGCGAGGGTGCCGGTTAACACTGGTTGACCCAACACCCCTGTCTGCCAGATATTCCAGCGAAAACGCTCTTCCATGCTGACTCCGGTCATACCGGCAAAGTGGCGTGCCATCAATTCTTGTTCGTGGTTTAAAATATTTACACACAGGCGGCCATTTTCCTGAAAAACGGTATTCATAGCACTGTTTCGGTTAATGCATACCATCAACGTGGGTGGCGTATCGGTGATCGAGCATACCGCTGTGGCAGTGATACCACAGCATCCCGCGCGGCCATCGGTGGTGACGATATTCACCGCTGCTGACAGACTCGCCATCGCATCCCTGAAACGCAGGCGATGTTCATTTTCTACAGACATATTGGCCTCCTGCTACCGATTATTTCAGCAGCTTATCTAACTGGTTGATATCGCTATTATTGTATAAGTGTGGTCTACGCCAACCATGCTGATCATAATCAGCAAGGCAACGATCAACCATATCCATCATTTTTTTCATATTGCCGGAGCCATGAGCATGGCGCAGACATTGCATCCGAATTTCATCCTGACTACCGGCATAGTTGATTTCGTACAACTCGTGACGGCCGCCAAATTCACTGCCAATGGCGTCCCACATCAGTTTTAAAATCTTGATACGTTCAACGTGATCGATACCGTTGGAACCCCGAACATACCGGGCCAGATATTTATCAATTTCAGGGTTGTTCATATCACGTACACTAGATGGTAGATAAATTAGGCCACTGGTGACGTTACTTTCAATAATATTCTTAATCTTAGTGTAGGCCATTGGCGCCATAACGCGATAAGTTTGTATTGCCTGAGTATCCGGCATATAAGCGCCGCTTTTCCACGGTTTGGCTTCTGCCCACATCGCGTCGCTCAGTGACCAAAACAGGTTACGCCAGGCAACCACTTCGCCCAGGTTAGCTTGAACTCCCCGGAATTCGATCACGCCGGTACATTCCAGGCTCCTTTGTAGCAGAGCAGTAATAAAATCCAGCTTCACCGCCAGCCGTATACAAGCCTGTAATGGGAATAGACTGGTGAAACCCGCTTGAATCGCCCAGTTGCGCGCACGGTCGAAATCACGGTAAATCAGGACATTTTCCCAAGGGATAAGTACCTTATCCATCACCAGAATTGCATCGTTTTCATCAAAACGGCTGGATAAAGGATAATCGAATGGGGAACCTGTTGCTCCTGCTACCAATTCATAGGAACCGCGGGAGATCAGTTTCACGCCTTCCGCATCCATTGGCGCGACAAACATCAGGGCGAAATCAGGGTTATCCCCCATGACTTGTGCGGAGCCAAAACCGATAAAGTTATAGTGGGTCAGGGCTGAGTTAGTTGCTACCACTTTTGCGCCGCTGACAATGATACCGGCATCAGTCTCTTTTTCTAGCTTAATATAGACATCACGTGTCTCATCAGCGGGTTTATGACGATCGATTGGTGGATTAACAATAGCATGGTTAAAGTAAACGCCTGTTTCCTGAATACGTTTGTACCAGGTACGGGCATTATCAGCGAATTGACCATAATATTCAGGAAATGCGCCGAGCACGTTACCGAAAGCCGCTTTATAGTCAGGTGAGCGACCCATCCAGCCATAGGTTTGGCGTGACCATTCCGCTATAGCATCACGTTGTTGGCGCAGCTCATCCGCACTGGTAGCAAAGCGGAAGAACTTGTGGGTGTACCCGCCATTGCCGGTATCGGTATTCCAGCACAGGACATCATGAGTCTCCGGGGCGTGCAGGGCATCGTACAACTGACCGATTGAAGCAGCAGAATTACGGAATGCGGGATGTGTGGTGACATCTTTTACGCGTTCGCCATAAATATAAATTTCGCGGCCATCTTGAAGGCTTTTCAGGTACTCTTCACCGGTGAAAGGACGTTTTTTGTCGGCGCGAAAATCTTCTGGTTTCATGTCTACCTCACAGTCGTCATAAAAGGCGCCGGTCTTGATATAAGATAATCAATATTGGCACGGAAATGTTAATTTAATGTTTGTTTTGTGTTTCTTAATTGAAGCTTTAGAACGGCGTTTCTTGAATAGATTTTTGGAAGGTTCGCTGGTACTTTTCGTTGGAAAGAACGATTTGTTATTTAAAGTGTGATCTGGGCGATATTTTGGTGACCGTTTATACGGTCACCTTTAGTGGGATATATAGTTATACCCGTTATCTTTCAAGTTGCCTCTTTGTTGGTTGCACTCGCTCACCCCGGTCACATAGTTTGCTATGCTCCCGGGGATTCATTCCCTTGCCGTCGCGATGCATCTTGAAATCCATAGGGTATATATGAGTTTATGTACCGGAGCCTTGATTAAGGCACAGAGATTAATGTACATGCAATTTTTTATTTCTGGATGATGAAGGGGCCTCTTCCGGGTTTGCACGTTTTTTGCTTATTACTGGCTGACGTTTTTCAGCTGTAACTAATCCGATACTATATTTACTTTTTGGGTAATCATGGCCGCGAAATTCATTGACGTTTGTGATAAACATTGCGCTTACCTTTCTCGTACTTTGCAAATACTCGCCTTCGTCTCTTTTAGGTTCAGATAAATCTGTCAGAATTGAAGCGGCTACTTTTTTATCCTCACCATATACAACAGCTATTGCAGCACCAAAATGAAAAGGATATGCCCCTTTTCCACTTTTTATCTTCTCCGCGATCATTAGCCCTTGTTTTAAATCTGGCAGGTCTGTTTTATCCATTGTGGATTTTCCTAATGGGAGATGTTCTTCTTTTAAATCTTCGTCAGAGGCATTACCTATTGATTTATTTCCAAACTCCACGGACATTATTACTCCCAGATCTGCGCCAACTGTTGCTTCGTTTTCGTAAGGGAATGGTTTAGTCTCATGTTTGTTGTATAAGATATCAAGGGTATATTCTGTGTTGCTAATACAACTTATCGGTAGGTCTTTTTTGAAAGTTAATGTTGACACTCCATTCTCGGATGGACCTCTATCAAATAGCTCCTCTGGTACATTGAGGCCGGGTTTTTTTTCTTCTAACAGCTTATCTACAGGACCATAATGTAAAAATTCATCTTTGATTCTTATCAACGTTGGTTTTAATTTAGATCTTTTTTGCTCATCTATTTCTACATCAAAGTCAAATCCGGGAATATTGTATTTCGTAGGTGCAAGCCCAGAAATATCAACCAGTGTTGACGGATTATTTCTCACCATCCGGTATAGATTCAGTCCATCGATTGTTCCAGCCGGATCGGCGCTTAACCACCTACCAACCCACGGCTGATAATAGCGGTAGCCGTAATAATAGAGCCCGGTAGCATCGCGTTCTTTACCTGAGTAACGGAGGATTTTGTAGCTGGCTTCTATTTGGTTTCTTGCTGCCCATAATGCTGTGCCGCCAAATGGATAATACTCTTCCTGACTGATAATTTGTCCTGCGTTATCCAGTTCAAGTTGACTGGAACCAATCAAATTATCATAGCTATAGCGAAGCTGATTGTTATTGATACCGGCTGGTGGCGTAGTTTCCCAGTGTAGAACTCGCACTTGTGCGTGGCCTGCTGCTCCCACGGTAATAGCATGCAGGTCTTCTGATGTAGTAGTCCCATTTTGTGTTGTACGTAGCTCCAGATCGGGAAGATAAGTTACTCGTTGCTGCTGCGTGCTGTTGCCAGTCTGTTGCTCACTGACTTTTAACCGTCGCATGCCGTCGTTGCCGTAACGATACCATTCCCGATCGCTGGCGCTCTCGCGACTGACTGGCGTTACCTGTTTTAGTTCACCTCGTGTATTCCAACTCAGCTCTTGCCCCGGTAACAATTTTGTTTGATGTCCGCCGGCATCAAACAGTGCCTCCACCTGTGTTGGGTCTGAGGTTAGCGAACTCAGCACTGCCCGGTTACTGCGATTCGAAACGGTGATATCTGTGGTGTAGTTATTTTGGGCGGCGGGGGAACTGTGCCGGATTTGAACCAAATTGCCGCCGCGATCGTAATTATAGCTGCGAGTATAGTTGGTATATGAGTTTTCATCAGTAGGAAGAGGGATGATTGGCGAAGGAAGTTGGTTGCTTTGCTGGCCGATGTTAGCCATCTCACGTCCTGTTGCACTGATAAGCTGATACAGGGAATCGTAGGTGTAGGTATTTTCAGGGACTATTTTCTGATTGCGCCAGAAGCGGGTGGCTTCTGCATCATTACGGACACTAATAATATTCCCTACAGGATCATGTTCATAGCGTAGATCTTGTAACACCTTGCTATCTGATTGACGGCGAGTAGTGGTACCGATCAATCGTAGAGTTTCCGGTTCATAGCTGTATTCAGTGATAACGCCATTACCGTGTTCTTCACGCAATTTCTGGCCTGCGGCGGAATAGGTCAGGGATTTGACAATGACTTGCTCACTTTGGTTTTTCAATGTCAGCCAGCTACCTTGTAATTGTCCTGCCACGTTGTAAGCCAGACGTTGCATGTTGCCTTTTGCATCGGTTTGGGTCAGCAAAGCGCCGGTAGCATCAAAGGTGCTTTGTGTCGTGTAAGTTTCGCTATTGAGTTTGGTCTGCCAGAGGGTTTCATCGTTACCTGTCCAGTCTGCTTCCTGACCGTCGGCTAATAACTGACGGGATTGAGATAAGATGTTTTCTGTCAATGACAGGCTTTCCAGTTGCGTCACTCCTGCTGTGTCGTAGTGGCGCACATACTGGCCGGCAAGATTATGATCTTTCTCCGCCTGTGTATTACCAGCCCAAATAAAATGCTCAGTAACGCGGGGAGTCTGTTCTCCGGGGGCTTGTTCACTTACGGATAATAGACGACCGGGCAGGGTATTGGCTTCATATTGTCGGGTCTGAATGGCGCCGGTTGCGGTTACAATCAACACTTGACGGCCTTCAATATCATTGAGGGCTACGGTACGGCCGGCATCGACACTTTCTGTCCGCAAAGTGTCGCCGGTGAGATTGTATTGCCAGAGGAAGTTGGGGTTTGTCGAGTTATTGGTTTGTTTGGCGTCATACAGCCGTGGATCAATGCTTTGGCTCAAGTGTCCTCGGGTATCATATTGGTGGCGGGTAATACGAGTATCTGTATCGCCTCCCGCGACGTCACGGTGAAAGTCGATGTTACGAATGGTCAGGCCACGGTTATCGTAGACGTTAACGGTGGGCGTATGTTGATAAAGTTTTGGGTCAATGTTTTTCATGATTTACCTCTTTGTTATATTTAAGAATTTCTGTCATCACAGCTTTATCTGCATTAAGCTGAATAGGTGTTTTGACATCGATAACAGTGATCATCACTGCTATGGATATGCTAATTCACCTAATTAATGATAGATGCTAAATAGTGATTTAAAATGACTGAAAATATGGAACGCCTTTTATTTTCTGATCTCTTTACTTTATGTATTGGTAAATTCAGCTTAATTTATACTTGTTTTAAACGTTATTTCCCTCCGGCCAGATCGATAAAATTTCCTGTTACATATGAAGCTTCATCCGACAGCAACCAGGAGATAGCCTGTGCCACTTCTTTCGGTTGTCCGCCGCGTTTCATTGGTAAGGAATTCTTCACCCGATCAACTCGATTTGGCTCGCCGCCATCGCTATGCATATTGGTATAAATAAATCCGGGGCGAACGGCATTAACTCGAATTCCCTGATCTGCCACTTCCAGAGACAGGCCAATAGTCAAAGTATCGATCGCCCCTTTCGATGCGGCATAATCTATATATTCGTGCGGTGATCCCAGTCGGGATGCTGCGGATGAAACATTGACAATTGATCCACCGTGACCACCATGTCGGAAAGACATTCTTTTAACTGCTTCCCGTGCACAGAGAAAACTGCCTATGACATTGGTGGCAAAAATATCATGCAAGCGATGAGCGGTTAATTGTTCAATCGATGTTTGTGGTTTTAATATCCCGGCGTTATTTACCAAACCGGTGATGCATCCGAGTTCGGCATCGGTTCTCTGGAAGAGTTCTACAACTTGTTTTTCATCAGCGACATCGACCTGAATGGCGATAGCTTTACCACCTATCCGACGGATAATTTCGATGACTTCCAGCGCTTGATCTTGATTGGTGTGGTAGCCAATACCAATGTGATGCCCTTTCTCTGCCAGATAAAAAGCGGTTGCTCGACCAATACCACGCGATCCACCGGTAATTAATGTAATTTTTTGCATAATGTTCACATTTACAATTTTATATTAAGAAATTAAATATCAAACGAACCAGTATTAGTAAAGTAAAACTGAATAAAAATCAAATTATTGCATATGGCATGGGGATATTTCCAATGTCTTTATTATTATTTATATAATTTTTTAGTTAAGAATGAAATAATCTAATTGCTATGTTATGGGTATTGTGGGAATATATTTATAAAGATAGAAGTTGAATTTTTATAATAGTGGAAGTCATGAGAAAACAATATTATATATTTTTGTTTTTATTGACGATAAAATGAATTTGTTTGTAATTAACGTTTTTAAGATCTGGTTAATAAATGACGCCTTTGAAGTATAATATATAATTAATCACCTTCAAAAGCGTTTTTTATTTGAATATCTTATGGATTCAAGGTTGATTTATTTATCCTTTTCATGGTGTTTATTCATATAATTTTGCATTATTTTAGATGATTCATTCAGATGTTCTAATACGGCGGAAATAGTTTCCCATAACTGTGGATTAGCTGAGCCATAATAATGAGTTCTAAAACATCCTCTTATATTTTTAGCACTAAGGATAAGATTATTAATATTTTTTAATAACATTAGTGGTGCAATATTAAGATAATTCCCTTGTAGCTCATTGAATATTCTTTGAAATGATTCATAATCATTCTTCTCAACAGCATTTTTCATCTTATCTATGTACAGCCATTTTTCTCTCATGTCCATTATATTTAACCTCTTTATTTACTGTCACATTAAAAATTACTATGATTAGTCATCTTTATCCAAATATTCTTGTGCTCTTTTGGATACATAGTTTAAAAAGCCAAGTGCTGTGGCAGTGTCCCAAAAATCTGGGTCAAAGTCACTATAGTAGAGAGCGTCAAAGTCTTTCTCTATATCTTCTGAAGTGTTAATAAAAGAATCAATCTCTTCTATTAATTCTTTTATCATTTCCTGAGTTGCAACATTAAGAAAGCAATTTATGACTTCATCCATCGTTTTTCCATACAATAAGTCATAATCTTGGCAAAAATAAGCGCCTACTAAGATGTCTAAGAATGGATATTGTCCGGTCATTTTAATTGTGGCCTTTCATATTATTGCGATCTCCTAGTAATCGAAACCAATAGAATTGCTTGAAATATATAAACTATTCTTATTGATTAAACTTCCTTGTTTGTTGCTATGTGAAAAAATTTTTAGTTACTCGTCTTTATCTATGTAATCTTGTGCTTTTTTTGACACGTGCTCTAAAAATTTAAACGCTGTGAGGCCCCATATGTCAGGGAAAACGTCAGCATCAGAATAGATAAAGTAAAATTCTTTCTCTATATCTTCGGAATTACATATGAATGTGTTGATTTCTTTTATTACTTCTCTTTTCATTCTATTGTTTGTGTTACTAAAAAAATCATCTATGACATCATCAAGCTCAGGGCCAGATATTATTTCATAATCTTGATTGAAATAGGCGTATATTAAATTATCTAGCAGTGGATATTGTCTGTCCATTTTTATTTCCATCAACTTTAATTGAATTTGGGGTATGCTGTTAGTTAATATATAATATTATTTGTCGTTAAACTCATAATGCCTTAATTATTCATCTTGTTCAGTATGCTCGTTTAAGTAATCTTGTGACTTATTTGACACATGCGTTAAAAACTCAAGTGCTGTCATATTCCACCCTTCGGGGAGAACGTCAGCATCATAATAGAGAGAGTCAAATTCTTTTTCTACATCTTGAGATGTGTCAATAAGATCATTGATTTCTTCTATTAACCCTTTTATCATTCCCTGAGATGCATCGTTAAGAAAGTCATTTATAACATCATCAAGCTCAGGACCTGATATTATATCGAAGTCCTGATTAAAATAAGCATGCATTAAAATATCTAGAAATGGATATCGTCCGTTCATTAAATTAAGCCTTTGGAAATGCTGTTAATATATAGAATGGTTTACCATTGTATTCAGAATACTTTAGAACAACCCTGACTTTATATAACTTTTCTACATATTTCGACCCTTTCGTAACACCAAAACCAATAGAGGTACTTGAAATGTATTCAATAGGTGCCGATACTGTTGGAGGGACATATTTAGCCCAATTCTCTAAGTGTATTCTATTTGCTTTTAGAGCTTCCGAAATCACTTGCTCTGCCACCTCTTGATTGTAAAAAGTACTTGCTCTAGATATCGTCTTGTTATTTTCTAGCCTCTCCCTCAACTCCTGCTCCGATAACCCAACATGTTTAGCCAAAGTATGTCCACCGGGTTTTAAGCCTGTAGGTGATTCATGTTCAATTAACTTAATTCGGCCTACTCGTACAGAGGCAACTCTAACGGCCCCCACCATTGAAGCAAATGACAACGGTACAGCAATATCAACGGTGAGTCCTATTTCAGAAGCGGTATAATCATCAGCACCAAATTCTTTTGCTAATCTTACCGCCTCACGATAAGTTTCCGTCATGGTTTCTCTGCCAGTAATTACTTGACTGGCAGAAGCATTCATTACGTCAAGACTGTGTGCGCCGATAATAACGCAGGCAGCTTTGGTTAGGGTTGAAGGATCGGGCGCTAGACAAAGAGCGCCGGCACCAATGAGTTCAACGACTCCTGCCGCTAAACCCGCGCCACCTAATATTCTATTACTCCAGGTCTCTTCCTCGGTAATAGTATTATCTGACAAAATTGCCGCTAGCTGGACCGGAGATAAAACAATGCGTAATCCATTCTCAGATTCTGAATCAACAGGAGTATCAGTTAAATAAGCGGCATTATTCATCGTCAATAAATCCTGTCATCCCAGAAGCTATAAGAACCGGTTGAACAAGCAAGATTGTTCCACGTGATATCTTTGTAAGTAAAACAGATGATTTCCTGTGGTACGCTGGCATTACTGTCTCTGGAATGCGGATAATTGCTTTTTATGCTGGATATCAAGGCGTGGCCTAGCCTGATAGAATAGTTTTTTTCTAATCCTCCGGTTAGTGATGTGCGATAGTTTTCAAATAAACATTCCAGTTCTTCATTATCATCGAAGCTTCGCGCCAATAAAGGCGAAGATTTATCGATGGGTTTTACTACCATAACCGGATGATGGGATACGTGTTGTTCCTTTGTCATTAAATGTTGAAGCGAGTAAATAAAAATCTCATTCTCATGGCCGTGCTGGTAATTATTTCCTATAGAGTTTAAGGAGCCGCAGCCAGCGGAGATCAGCCCCTGTTTTTTGCCTTTCAATGTTAGATAAATAATATTTGCCATGTTAGTTGCTCCTAAATGAAATTTTTTCGACTCTATTGTAGGGTGTGTATAAAAGTCAACCAAAAATTTATAAATTTGGAATAATTTACATTTGTAAGGGGAATAGAATAATAAAATCAGAATACTTATAAACATGGCATCAAAGTATTTAAGAGGGGGATTAAAAAGCCGGTATCCAGATGGCATGTTTGTAATAATCGAATAGCGTAAGCTGACATTCAGGTAGCTACTCAGTAGCCGCTACCTGAATATCTGAGATTATTTTAAGTACATACTATTAATCTGATGAAAAAACGCCATATCCAGTATCCTAGCAAGGCGAATGTAATGATATTAAGAGAGAGTGATTTGAATCTTTTTTTTACAGTTGCATAAATTAAGGGGGACATAATCAGTAAACATGTTGGAGCAAATACATCACGGTTATCATCTACCAGCTCTCTGTAAACAGTACAGAGATTATCTATATCCTGACCACCGATATAATGCTCTTCTTCTAAGTATGACATCATATATATAAATAATGCACAAAAGATAGCATAAGTGATATTTAAAACTGCTGATTTGCTCATTCTCGAATTCTCATGATTATATGAAGTCTATGACATCAAAAGGTGGGAATCCGAATTCGCCTGTCATATAGTAAGGATTTTGCATATGTTGTGTTTCCTTTTCTTAAATTAATTTATTTATACCGGCACTCCGGTTGCCATCATTTATCCTTCACAAAGCTCCAGTGGGTTACAGAGTCTCAGTATATTCAGAATTTTAATTCTTGGAAGAGATTTTGTAATAAAAATGAGTAAGTTTAGCACGAATTAATAGCACGAGATTTGCTGAACAAGCAGAATAAAATGCCGGGATTGGTATAATTAGCATGGATATTTATTGTTCGTGAATATTTCTTTCTCGCCAATGACTAGGAGAGCAGCCAACTAATCGATTAAAGAAGCGGGCAAAATAGGCTGGATCTTTAAATCCGAGCTGATAAGCAACCTCAAATACCGGGCAATCACTGAATAATAATAGCCGTTTGGCTTCACGTAGTTGACGGTCGAAGATGAGTCGTTTCGGTGGGCGGTTGGTAAACCGACGGCACATATCTTTTAATCGCGATTCTGTAATATCTAACTTATGGGCATATTCCGGTACGGAAAGATGATGATGATAATAATTATCTATTAATTGGTTAAAGCGCTGAAACAATTTAATTTCTCCTCGCACGCCATTAATCGGGTGGTCATCAAGAGGAATATTGCGTAATAACAGTGTGAATATAGCTTGTGCCAGGAATGTCAGCGATTGCTCTCGACCGATAAAGTTATTAGATGATTCGCGGGCGATTAACGCCCAATAGTGATTAAAAGCGGCCAGCTCTTCCGGTTTATCGGCGACAGATAAGCAAATAGCCGGAATATCAAGAATATCTTTATTGGCCGGATAGAGTGATTCCAATAACGGTAATATCAGATCTTGCCGTACAGTAAGGACATATCCGTCGCTGTCATCTTGAGTGAAGAAAGCGTGAGGAACGGAGGGCGGAGTCAGAATAAACAGCGGTGCTTGTACAGAATAGTGTTGAGCATCCAACTGTAATTCAATATGGCCGGTGATCAAAAAATGAAGTTGGAAGAAACCATCGTGACGATGAGCCTGCATATTACGACCAAAAAATGCCGCCATTCGGCCAAAGGTCTGATAATGCACATCATCAGTGCCTTGGGTTTCATCATAATCCTTGCTGATATCAATATTGGCAATGATAGGCTCAGTCATGATGGTTTTTCCTTTTTATTTTTATTGAAATTGCTGCGCTGTTCTCTGTCTGGCGTGTTTTATCGGGATCAGACAGATAATGGCTGCGCCAATGACCAGTAACCCGGCAACGAAATAGAGACCTGTATTAAAGCTCCCGGTCTGATCTTTCAGCCAGCCGATTAATAATGGGCTGAGTGCTGAACCTATGTTACCTGTGGCGCTAATAACCGCAATGCCGATCGCTCTTGCGCGTAAGCTGATAGCTTGATCCGGCGTGGTCCAGAAGACCGCCATCGCGGTGAATGAGCCGGTTGAAGCCATAATAATCCCAATGAGCTGAATGACGCTGTGGTGGGTCAATGAGGTCAATATCCAGCCCACAGCGGCGAACAGATAGGGTAGAGCCGTATGCATTTTACGTTCTTGTAGCCGGTCTGAACGGCGACTCCAGTAAACCATTCCGATGATGGTACAAAACTGAGGAATAGCGGTCAGAATGCCGATCATGATGTTACTGCTGCCTTGATTGAAGCTTTGCACAATCTGTGGCGTCCAGATATTAATCGCACTCAGGGTATTGGTTAGGCAGAAGTAGGCTAAGGTATACATCAGCATGATCGGCGCGAAAATCTCACGCCATATGCCGCGTTTTTGCATGGCCTGATGAGTTGATGAACTTGCCGGTTGAATCTGAGCGAGCTGGTCGTTATCCATCATCTCTTGTAAGCATTTTTTGTCTTCATCTGTCAGCCACTTAGCACGCTTTGGCGAATCATCAAGATAGAACCAAACGACAATTCCCAATAGCACTGAAGGAAAACCTTCCAACAGGAATAACCATTGCCAGCCGTGAAGGTTCAGGAGGCCATCCATTTCCAGAATATAACCGGAAGCCAGAGAACCAAACGCCATCGTTACCGGCATTGCCACCATAAACAGCGCATTGGCGCGGGCGCGATAATAAGCCGGGAACCAGTAAGTCAGGTATAACAGGATACCCGGCACGAAACCTGCTTCGGCGATACCGACCAGCATACGCAAGATATACAGACTGGTTGGTCCGGCGGCGAACATGGTGGCAGTGGAGGAGATCCCCCAAAACACCATGATAGTCGCTATCCAGCGTCGCGCCCCGACAATGCTGAGCATGATGTTGCTAGGAATACCGAAAATGACATAAGTGGCATAGAACAACGTTGCCGCCAGACCGAACATAGTTGCGTTCAGTCCAAGATCTTTACCCATTGTCAAACCGGCAAACCCGATATTGATTCGATCCAGAAACGAGAATACAAATAAGACGAATAGGAAAATAATCAGGCGACGGAATAGTTTGTTAATGACGGATTGCTGTTGTGCCGTGAGTTGCTTATGTTGAACCGCGGGATTACCCGGTTGTTGCGCAGCGGTTGATGAATCGCTCATTATCATTTTCCTTAATTGCTTTTTTATTTGTATTACATGGTCATGGCAAATCAAAAGGTTGTCGGGTAAATCGGTTGTTAATGTGGTATTGGTTGAGATTAATAAACACCGGATGAAGGTGCTGTCGGCAGTTCTGTATCTTTGATAAATCGTGCTGCCAGCGCTTCCGCTGTACGAGCCAGTAAAGTGGTATCAATACCAACGGCAACAAACAGTGCGCCGAGTTTCAGGTAATGCTCGGCAATATTGGGCGCTGACATCAGAATGCCCGGCGCTTTACCCGCCGCTTTGATTTGGCCGATTGCCTGTTCAATTGCGGCTTTTACTTCGGGGTGATGCGGATTATCGGTGAAGCCCATATCGGAACTCAGATCCGCCGGGCCGATAAAGACACCATCCACACCCTCGACTTTGAGGATCTCCGGCAGGTTACGCAGTGCTTCACGGGTTTCTACCTGCACCAGAACGCAGATTTCATCGTTGGCGCGATGTAGATAATCAGGAATTCTGTTCCAGTGAGAAGCTCTTGCCAGAGCGCTGCCCACGCCACGGATACCCGCCGGTGGATAACGGGTTGCGCGAACCGCTTCATAAGCCTGTTCGGCGTTTTGTATCATGGGGATTAATAAAGTTTGGGCGCCGATATCCAGTAGTTGTTTAATGATGACCAGATCATTCCAGGGCGGGCGCACAATGGGATGGCTTGGATAAGGGGCGATGGCTTGCAATTGGCTTAAAATCGTCTGAACATCGTTCGGCGCATGTTCGCCATCGATAAGTAACCAGTCGAAACCGGCTCCGGCCACTAATTCAGCGCTATAGGGGTTACAAAGCCCCAACCATAGACCGATTTGTGGCTGGCCTGCTTTTAATGCCTGTTTAAATTTATTGGTTAACCGATCCATATTTTTTCCTCCTTAAATAAAACGGCAACTGATAGCGCCGAGGGGGCCGTAATCCACATGGAAGGTATCCCCTTTATTGGCTGGAACCGGGCGGGTAAACGATCCACTGAGAATGATTTGTCCTGCTTCAAGCTGAACGCCATGTGGCGCCAGTTTGTTTGCCAACCATGCGACACCGTTGGCCGGATGATTAAGTACCGCAGCCGCGACGCCGGACTCTTCAATCACGCCATTGCGATAGAGCAGGGCGCTGATCCAACGCAGATCAAACGCATCAGGTTTAATCGGCCGGCCGCCCATAATGACGCCGCCGTTGGCGGCATTGTCAGAAATCGTATCGAACACTTTGCGTGGACGCTTGGTTTCCGGATCGATGTTATGGCAACGGGCGTCGATCAGTTCCAACGCGGGAATGATGTAATCGGTCGCGTTGTAAACATCGAACAGGGTGCAGTTCGGGCCACGCAAAGGTTTTGCCAGAATAAATGCCAGTTCAACCTCAATACGGGGCACAATAAAGCGATCGCATGGAATATCACTGCCATCAGGAAAAAACATATCGTCCAGCAGAGCGCCGTAGTCCGGCTCGCTGATTTGTGAACTGGCTTGCATCGCTTTTGAGGTCAGGCCAATTTTATGGCCTTTGAGTACCCGACCTTCGGCAATTTTCAACTCCACCCAGTGACGCTGAATAGCATAAGCATCATCGATGGTGATTTCAGGGTAATCCAATGAGATCTGGCGTATTTGTTCACGGCTTTTTTCTGCCTGATGCAGACGATGTGCAACCTGTGATACGACTTCTTTCTGTAACATGCGGTTAAACTCCTGTGTCCTCTATGCCGCCGAAGCAGAGGTATTTCACTTCCAGATAATCTTCGATGCCGTAACGTGAACCTTCACGTCCTAAGCCCGATTGTTTAATGCCGCCAAATGGGGCGACTTCATTAGAGATCAAACCTTCATTGATCCCGACCATGCCGCTCTCCAGCGCTTCTGCCACACGGTAGATCCGGCCGATATCGCGGGAATAAAAATAAGCCGCCAGACCAAATTCAGTATCATTCGCCAGATGGATGGCTTCTGCTTCATCACGGAATTTGAAGAGAGGAGCAACAGGCCCGAATGTTTCCTCTTGGGAGATAAGCATGGATTCGTTGACATCAGCCAGTACGGTAGGTTCGAAGAACAGACCGCCCAGAGCGTGTGGTTTACCCCCGGCCAATATGCGTGCGCCACGGGAAACGGCATCGTTGATATGTTCTTCTACTTTATCGACGGCGGCTTGATTGATCAGTGGGCCTTGTTGTGATTTGGCATCGCTGGCCGGGCCGACCTGCAACTTATTGACCGCTTGTGCCAGACGTTCGGCGAAGGCGTCGTAAATGGTTTCCTGAACCAAAATTCGGTTAGCGCAAACACAGGTTTGACCACTGTTGCGGAATTTAGCTATTAACGCTCCTTGTACAGCGGCATCAATATTGGCATCGTCAAAAACGATAAATGGCGCATTGCCGCCCAATTCCAGCGATAGCTTTTTCACGGTGTCGGCACTTTGTGCCATCAATAATTTGCCGATACGGGTTGAGCCAGTAAAAGAGAGTTTGCGAACAATCGGGCTTTGGGTCAAAACACCACCGATGGTTTTTGCATCGACTCCAGTCACCACGTTGAATACCCCGGCGGGAATGCCTGCTTGTTCCGCTAGTGCGGCCAGAGCCAGAGCTGAAAGTGGGGTTTCCGAGGCGGGTTTTAGGATCACCGTGCAGCCCGCAGCCAGCGCAGGGCCAACCTTGCGGGTGATCATGGCATTGGGGAAGTTCCACGGAGTGATCGCCGCCACAACGCCGATAGGTTGTTTGATCGTGACGATCCGTCGGCCAGGCATCGGGCTTGGGATCGTTTCACCGTAGGTGCGTTTACCTTCTTCCGCAAACCATTCGATGAAACTGGCGCCATAAGCGATCTCGCCCATAGCTTCTGCCTGTGACTTCCCTTGCTCCCGGCTCAACAATTCAGCCAGCGCCTGTTGATTTGCCATCATTAACTGAAACCAACGTTGCAGAATCTGGCTGCGTTGTTTGGCTGTCATTGCTCGCCAGGCAGGCAGGGCTTGTTGAGCGGCTGCAATTGCACGTTCTGTTTCAGCCGCACCCATATTACTGACATGGGCGATAACTTGACCATTTGCCGGGTTAGTCACCTTAAACGTTGCTTGGTTGTCGGCATCAACCCACTGCCCGTTGATATAAGCTTGTTGACGCAGTAATTCTGTATTTACATCATTTGTCATGATTTTTTTCTCCTAAAGACACTTGTGTGAGAAGTTTTCGCTGGTAGAAAGTTACTAGCTGCTGGCATAACCAACACAATCCAGCGCAAACTGCCATCACAAAGGCCATAGCAAAAGGGGTTTCATCTTGTAGTAAAGAGACGGCGACACTGGCGAGTGCGGCCATACCGAATTGCGCGGAAATAGCGAGCGCACTGGCGCTGCCGGCAAGTTGACCGCGATGTTGAAGTAATAAAGAGAGGCTGTTAGTACCAATGGCATTAACCAGCGAGATAAACAGTACGACCAAAATGACGACTACAGTCAGACTTTGCTGATAAAAGATAACCAGTAAGATGCCGAACAGTAATTGAGCACTGGTTTGGATAAATAACAGACGAGAAACATCGTAGACTTTTAGTAAACGGACATTAAGCAGCACTATTGCCATCATGCCTAATGCGTTACAGGCGAACAGTAATCCGTAGTAATTCGCCGGAACCTGAAAATAATTGATATAGACGAAAGGGGAACCACTGATAAATGCGAACATGGCGGCGCAAGTAAATGCCAATGTGCCGATAGTTGCCATAGCTTCGCCATCAGTCAGTAATTTGCCGTAATTTTTAAACGCGGTGATAAGTTTTCCATTGTTACTCTGAGCGGGCAGCGTTTCTGGCAAGAAAAATAGTAATAATATTCCACTGATACAACCGAACAGGCCCAATAGCGTAAATATGGCCTGCCAATTGAAATAGGTTAACAAGAAGCCACCGAGTAATGGGGCGATAAGTGGCGCTATCATGGTCACTAAAGTCATGAGCGATAGCACACGTGGTAATTCCTGTGGGCTATAGATATCACGGGCGATAGCTCTGCCCATGACCACCGCGGCGCCACTGCCGAATGCCTGTAATGCGCGTAGTAAAATCAGCTGTTCAACTTGTGTCACCAAGGTACACAACGCACTGGCGACGACAAATAATGCGATACCGCTAAGCAGCAGTTTTCTGCGCCCTAAATGGTCGCTCAGTGGGCCGTATAACAGCATGCCAATACAGAAACCGGCGAAAAATACGCCTAAGGTATGTTGCATCTGCCCTTGTGTTGCCTGTAATTGCCTTGCCATTTCCGGCAAGGCTGGCAGGTACATATCAATCGACAGAGGCCCGAAGGCCACTAGCGCGCCTAATAAAGGGATTAACCAACGAGGAGGATGCTGATGAAAAGATTTCGGCATCACTACTCCTTACGAAACAGGGCGTGGACGTTGTTTTGTTTGTAGTTCAATACCGGGTCTAATTCTTCCATCGTAAAAGAGAGAGCAAGGTAACGTTGGGCCATCAGCGAGGCAAAATGTTGTTTGATCAGAGGAAACAGTATCTCACCAACCTGTTGACGGCTTTCGAGGCTGCGTCCTGTGCCGATTTTTAGTGTCATATGGACGAATGCATAATCATGTTGACCGTCGGCCATTTGCCAGGTATCCAGCCAGATGGCGCGGCTGCGTATGCCGCCTAATGGGAAAATGCCGGTATCTGCCAGCGCCTGATTCACTTTGGCGAACAACTCTGGCAGATTGGCTTGTTCACGGATGTTTTCTGTACATTCAGCATAAAAATGTGGCATAGGTTGCTCCAAATCAGGCGATAGCGGGTTTATTGGTGATGTAATCAGGTAGAGGGAATACAGCGTTGACTTGCCCGGTGCCGGAACTGGCAAACAATTCAGTCAGAAATTCCACTTTACCGTCATACTTATCCCAACCAAGTAGTCCTAATAACATCACCGTATCGTGCATATTGCCTTCGCCATAACAATAATCTGCATATTCCGGCAGCATTTTGCAGAACTCTTTGAATTTGCCCTCTTTCCAGAGCTGAACTACCCGATGATCCATCTGTTCGTCGAATTCTCGGGTGTAACTGTTCATGCCCTCTTCGGCACGCTGATCATCAATAAAACGGTGAGAAAGGGAACCGCTGGCGAGTACCGCCACGGTGCCATCATATTTCTCAATCGCTTTCAGAATCGCTTCCCCAAGACGACGGCTATCTTCAAAAGCATGGACAGTGCAGAATGCGGAGACAGAGACAACTTTAAAATGCCGGTCACTGTTCATGTAACGCATTGGAACCAGCGTGCCATACTCCAGTTTCAGGCTTGGGATTTCATGCGCTTGAGCACGCACGCCGACATTGCGTGCTTCTTCTGCGATCATTTGTCCCAATTCAGGATTGCCGTCATATTCATAGCTCATATCCCGGATGAAGTGGGGTAATTCATTACTGGTGTAAATGCCGGAGAAATGGTCGGCGCAATTGATGTGATAGGCACTATTCACCAGCCAGTGTGTATCAAACACAATAATGGTATCGACCCCCATTTCGCGACAACGGCGGCTAATCTCTTTGTGACCATCAATGGCTCCTTGACGGCAACCGTGATGCTTTCCCGGTAATTCAGACAGATACATGGATGGCACATGTGTAATTTTGGCTGCTAACGCTAACTTACCCATAAAATCCTCATTTGATATCAGGACGGCGAACCGGAATTCGCCGTGGTTAACGCTGATGAAACGGTTAAATTCCCCAACGCGGGATATGATGATCCCCCATAGAGATACAGACGTTTTTCATCTCAGCAAACACTTCAAAGCTGTATTCACCGCCTTCACGGCCGGTGCCGGAGGCTTTCACGCCGCCGAATGGTTGACGCAGGTCACGGACGTTCTGGGTGTTGACGAATACCATGCCGGCTTCAATATTACGGGCCAGACGCAATACTTTGCTGACATCTTGCGTCCAGATATAAGAAGCCAGACCGTACTCCACATCATTTGCCAGGCGCAGACCTTCTGCTTCATCTTTGAATGGCAGCAGGCAGGCGACAGGGCCGAAGATCTCCTCCTGAGCAACTCGCATACGGTTATCAACATCCGCCAGAACCGTTGGGCGTAGGAAATTGCCCTCTTTTAGGTGCGCCGGTAAATCAATCGGTTTATCTGGGCCGCCAGCCAGCAACGTGGCGCCTTCTTCTATCCCCAGACGGATGTAACCGGAGACTTTTTCCCAATGCGGTTTGCTGATAAGTGCGCCGATCTGAGTGTTTGGATCTTGTGGATCACCCACCCGTAAACGATTAGCGCGTTCAGCAAAACGCTTAATAAACTCAGGGTAGATACTTTGCTGAATAAAAATACGTGAACCTGCGGTACAACGTTCACCGTTGATAGAAAAAATAGTGAACAGAGAGGCATCCAGTGCCCGTTCAATATCAGCATCTTCGAAAATCAGAACCGGGGATTTTCCTCCTAGCTCCATTGAATATTTTTTCAGGCCGGCGTTTTTCATAATCTGACGGCCGGTTACGGTACCGCCGGTAAACGAAACCGCGCGTACATCGTGATGTTTCACCAGCGCGTCACCGGCGGTAGCGCCATATCCCTGAACCACATTCAGCACACCGGCAGGGATACCGGCTTCTAGTGCCAATTCGCCTAAACGGTTTGCGGTTAATGGGGAGAGTTCTGACATTTTCAGCACTGCGGTGTTACCTAGCGCCAGACAAGGGGCAACTTTCCAGGTGGCGGTCATAAAGGGCACGTTCCACGGGGAAATCAGCGCGCAAACGCCGACGGGTTGCACCAGCGTATAGTTGAGCATCTTGTCATCAACGGGATAGGTATGGCCGTTCATTTGCTGACAAATTTCAGCAAAGAAGTTGAAGTTGTGAGAAGCGCGTGGGATCAGGACATTTTGTGTTTGATGAATGGGCAGACCGGTATCTTTGGTCTCCATTGCGGCGATTTCAGGCACATTTTCATCGATCAACTCACCCAAACGGCGCATCAGGCGTGCACGCTCTTTCATCGGCAGATCTGCCCATTTGGGGAATGCTTCCTTGGCGGCGGCGACGGCTTGATCAATCTCCTCTTGACCACCGGCAGCGACTTCTGCCAGCACTTCGCCGGTAGCAGGATTTGTTGTTTCAAAATAGGTTTTACTGCTGACGTTTTTGCCGTTGATCCAATGGTTAATTATGGTCATTACAGGCTCTCCTCATACTCTTGCTGGCTGACAATACGGTTGACCAGACGCCCAACACCTTCAACTTCAACAATAACTTCATCTCCCGGCGCCACATCGGATAATCCTTTTGGCGTACCGGTGGCGATCATGTCTCCCGGTTGCAACGTCATAAAGTCACTTAGATAAGCGATCAAGAATGGAATATTGAAGATCAGATCAGCGGTTGTACCGCGTTGACGTAATTCACCATTAACCCAGGTGCTTAGTGTCAGATTATGTGGATCGGGTACATCTTCTTTATCGACGAACCACGGACCGATGGGCGTCAATGTATCGCGGCTTTTTACCTGGAGATTAGGGCGATAATAATTTTCCAGATAGTCACGGATTGCGTAATCGTTACAGACGGTGTACCCGGCAACGTAATCCATCGCCTGTTCTTTGGTGACTTTGTGGGCGGCTTTGCCGATGACAACAACCAGCTCCGCTTCATAATGCATGTATTCCACATTATCAGGGCGAACGGAGACCTGACGATGACCGGTCAGCGTATTGGCGGCCTTGATAAAAACCAGCGGTTCTTTGGGGGGCTTAAATTCCAGCTCGGTGGCGTGATCAGCATAATTCAAACCGAGGGCGAACAGGGTACCGTTTGCGGGGGGCAACCATTGGACGGATTCGCCGCTGATTTTGCTGCCATCTGTCAGACAGACATTTTCCTGTTCATCGACAGTAACAATCAAATCGCAACCTTGATAGTGAACTCTTGCGTGTTTCATGCTTTTTCTCCCGCTTGCACAACCTGATTTTCCAGTGATGGGAAACCTGCTGCCCGAATAACAACTTTGTCGCCCGGTTTGATAGCGACACGTTGGTGTGGCGTCCCAAGCAGGATCACATCTCCCTCTTTGAGGGTTGCGAAATCACTTAATGCTGCGACTAATTCCGTGGCTGAACGCACCAGATCGGCGGTTGACCAGCGATCGACTTCCTGACCATTGATTTCGGTAATGATATCTAACGCATCAATGGATTCAGGATGAGCCATTTGGCCTATAGGACAAAAACCATCACGACACTTAGCTTTAATTGCCGGACGATAAAAAGCGGTTTCAGGCAGGCTGACTTCATTAGCTAATGCATAACCTGCGATATATTCGGCTGCGTTTTCGATAGCAACTTTGCGGGTGGTTTTACCTATTATTAATGCCAGCGTCGCGCCGCTTTGAACCTCTTCACCTGCCGGATGGGGAATCGCTTCACCGGAGGTGATAACGGTATTCCGTGGTTTAATAAACCACACAGGTGTCTTAGGTAAAGTGCTATACGGTGCTTGCTGAAATGAGTCATGCCAGAAATCTACCTGGCTCTGATGGTTGAGGGCTACGGCGAAGACAGTGCCTTTCATTAACGATTCCTCATGAACTTAAACTGGTGGTTTTAAGATGCATTTATTAATATATTAATAAACCACAAGGCGCACTGTTGCAATATGTTAATGTGTTTGTTAATTTTAATTGTGATCTCAGTAACAATATCTCTACTAAATTTATTTTTTATCGTTATTAATCAGTGTGTTAATCTTTTTGTGGATAAAGTGATTGCTCCTGTATTAACCTTTTATTAACCTGATTTTCAGAGTTTATTTTTATTTACTTATTAATATTTTTATGATTTTTTCTTTGTGGTTGATTGAGGGACGTGCTAGTCTTTTTTATTGTGGTTATAGAGTGAGATAGCACTCGTAAATCAGTAATTAACTAAATAAGAGCCTTCATTACCCATGCATGAATCTCTGACAATTGCATTACTTCAAGCGCGAGAAACCGCGATGGGTTTTTTTCGCCCAATCCTTAAAAGTCATAATTTGACTGAACAGCAGTGGCGTATTATCCGTGTCCTGGCTGATAATCGGTCGATTGATTTTTATGATTTATCTTGCCAGACCTGTATTCTTCGCCCAAGTTTGACTGGGATATTGACTCGCATGGAGCGTGATGGCTTGATCTTTCGTCTTAAACCGATGAATGACCAACGTAAACTTTATGTTTCTTTAACCCCGGATGGTCAGAAACTTTATGAAAAGGCGAAAGAGCAGGTGGAACAGGGATATCAGGCTATTGAAAAAGCCTTTTCGCCGGAAAAACTGGTTCAGCTTTCAGCTTTGTTGGAAGAATTAATTGCTGTGGGCAATAACTCACAGATAAATACGGAAAAGGATATTAAATAAATAGCATCTTTATTGAAAATGATGGTAATGAATAATAGTAAAATTGCTGAACAGAATCAGCAATTATCAGTTTTGGCTATTGAATAACTAACGTTAATATTTCCTGTGGGTAGATAATAAATTGCCCACGAAATATTGTGCCTGTTGGGTAATGATGGGTGAGCGTTTCCCGCAACATTAATGTTATTTCATTATTTTCTAGGGATAGGGCAGTAATTTCAGCCGCTTCAAAGCCAAAGAACCGTTTTACTTGTGGATATAGCGCTTTATACAAGCTCTCTTTTACAGAGAAAGCAAGGGTAAACGCTTGTTCAAGTGGTAAATGACAATGTTTTAGCAGTTGAATTTCCCTGTCATTCACAATCATTCTTGTGATTTCATCCATATTTTGACGATCGACGATAGCTTCTACATCGACACCAATTAATCTGTTATGAGTTTGCGGCGCAGCCAGCACAATTGCACAATGAGTTGAATGAGAAACAGAACCGCAAATACCTTCCGGCCAGATTGGAGCGCGATCATTACCGGAGATCAAATTAAATTCCGGTTGCCCTAATTGCGCTAAAAGTTGTCTGGCGCAATAACGAGCCGCCAGATATTCAGCCCGCCGTTTCTTGACGGCTTTAGCTAATGTAGCAGGGAAGGGGAGATTTAATTGATTGAACAATTCATCGTGATAATGTGAAAGTTCAAAACGAGTTTGCCAGAAATGCACTTGGGGGTTATTAACAACCGTTCCATACTCGATTTGAGTGATAAATCCGTTGTCATATTCTGGCAGCGGCGCTTGATTGGTGTGTATAACTGTCTGTTCCATGTTGATTATCCTGATAATGAAATATCCTACAGTCTATACTTAATATCACTCATATTGAACGGTAAAATGTGCTGTGGCATTAGCTTTTCCAGCTGTTATTCTATCATCGGTTTGGTAATAGCGGGCAGTGAAAGGTAAATTATAACGAGCATTCCTGTCAGAATGACCGACGACAAATGGTTTCCCAATAGGAACGGGTGTTCCCATATATAAGATTTGCACACCAACCCCTTTTGCTGTATTTGTTGGATTATCTTTGTTTAATTGAATAATACTCTCTGGGGCGCCATTGATTGTTCTTGCTGAAAATGTAATGGTAGGTTCGATTCTTTCTGTACATTCAATGCCGATATTAAAATCAGCATGACCGGCAGTTGTTCCTTTTCCTTTAAACGAAGAACTATAAACATCATGAAATCTAACGGTTTGATCGCCAGATAGCGCCATACAGCCTTGAGCAGTAACATGATATCTTGTTTTATTTCTTATTGTTATTAGACGGATGCCGTTCGATGTTTGTAATAGGGAAATTATTCCAGCATGTAGTGATCTTCCCGATTTAATTGCGCCTTCTTTATAGAGATAAACATCAATATCACCGATATCTTTCCAGGTGATTTTTTTCTTTTCTGGAGGATAATAGATATAACTTCTGCCATCCATTGTGGGATATTTCATATTATTTAAATTACCGGTAGAAGCAACAAAATATAAATAGAGGTTATCTATACCTGTTGTTAATTTTCCGGTCCCATGCTCCGTATTACCTGCCATGCTAGGATAAACACTTTCACCAAAAACCAAATATCCGTTGTCATCACATGAAAAAATAGGATCATTTATATTAAGCCCCATACTGCTAGCTAACTGTTCAGCACTAAATCTGGCGACATGAATACTTTTAGTGTTTGATGTATTTAAGTTTAATTTAAGTGAATTTAAATCAAAATATACAGTGCCGCTACTCGTTGTGGATTCTGAGATGCAAGCAGCATATACTTTATTGATACTAAACAGTAAAACAGCAGAAATTAATAACCGTAAATAAGATTTCATATCTATGCCTGTTGAGATTTATTCTTAATTACTGACAACGCAATTTACTAATAACGCAATTTACTAATAACGCGATTTATTAATAATACAACGAAGCGAGAGTAGCGCCATTATCTTCCCGATATAATTTATTAGTGAAATTAATATGGCAGCTTTATCTAGTGTCTAAATCAGGTTTTAATTCTGCTGTATTATTAACATCACTGAGGAAAATGTCTCTTGTTTCTAATGTTATCGTGATGTTAATAATTTAAGTTAAATTATATGGTTTGTAAAGCTATTTGTATTCAATTGTAAATTGCACTGATGCATTAGCGGTTCCACCTGTTATGGTATCATCAGTTTGATAGTAATGAGCGGAAAGGGGAATAGAATAAACCCCGATCCTACCGGAAGGAGTGACTGTAATCGGTTTTCGCATAGCAACAGGTACTCCTTTATGGATCATTTGAACACCAACGCCTTTAGCTTCTTTTCCTGAACCGTATTTGTTTAATCTAATAACACTATCCTTATCTTTGTCAGGTACTTCTGCAATGGTTTCTCCTGAAAAAACTATGGTAGGAAGAATATTACCTTTGCATTCAATCGATATATAAAAGGAAAAACGTTTACTTGCTGCTTGCCATTTCCCATTGAAATCAGAAATTTTATGGCGGCCTAAAACCAGTTTCCGGTATGGTGTTGATGTCATACAACTGGTATTTTCAATGACATTTTCTTTGTCATATTTGATTCTTATTAACTCTTTATTATCATATGTTGATAAAGATGAAATTAATCCTTTTTTTAATTTATCTCCTGGTGTTAAATCTCCATCTTGGTAAAGGTACACCTGTACTTCACCTATATCCTTTAAACTTAATTTTTTATTTTCAGGATTACTTTTTCCACTTCCAAGGTATTTTACGTAAAAATATATATTATTTGCATTTGTTTTTATCAGGCCGCTATCGTTAGGATTATTAGCAGATGCTATTCTATTTGGTGCTGTTTTAAAGAGAATTGTTGCATCACTGTCACAATTAGCAATAGCTGAGTCAGCTTTAATATCTATTTTGCTAGCTAGTTCCATTGGTCCATATTGTGCGATGAGAATATATGCGTTATGGTTATTACGTGAATTGATAATTTCATTTATATCAACATTTAAATCAATTGCTTTAAAATTCTTGCTTAATTTACATGAGGCAATTGATTTTGTAACATTGAATAATGTTAATAATAATATTGCTAATATAATTAGTTTGTTTCTCATACTTTCCCTGAATAAATACTACTTTAATTACTGACAATGCAATGAAGTCAGAATAATACCATTAATTTTTTGATATAATTTACTATCAAATTGAATATGACAGTTTTGTTTATCGCCTAAATCGGCTGTTAATTTTGCTGTGTCACTCACACCACTGAGGAAAACTTCTCCCTTTTCATTCACCATACCATTAACGCCATTTGGACCCGTAATGACTGTGCCGAATGGAAGTTTCTTACCGTGATGTTGTAAAGTTAAAAATACTCGATGACCAACACGAATAGAATAATCCGCCAATACTAAAGCCCCCTTGGTTGGAATGACCTTTGTGGTTGGATTATCAATATCTACGTCATCACCGAATGTATTGGTATCAAGAGATAACATATTTTCCCGATATTGCGATATATAAGGCACAACGGTATATCCTCGCCAATCTGTACTGATAGAGGTATTATTCAGTACCTTGGCATTGGTTGCTCCGGGGGCACGAATTAAAGCACTGGAGCCGCTTTCGCTAATATTTTGCGCCAGGGTAACGCCATAGGGATGGGCAATAATCGCTCCCTCTAATCCATAATTAACCCGCTGATTTTTTCTATGATCAGTAGTGTAACCTACATTAATTGAACCATATGAACCTCGGTAATATAAACTAGCGGCATTACCTGATTCTTTTTCTTTCTCTGATTTTTCATAACTGTAATTTTGAGAAATAGTATAGTTCAGATTCTGTTGTTCCAGTAAAGAGCCGGATAATGTCATTGAATGCTGGCTGCTGCCGTTGATGTTATAGGAGGTATCATAATCTACCGATGCACTATGATTGTTTGATGGCAGCCATTTATCCAGAGGAATACTGATATTGAATGAAAATACTTGATCGTTATTAATGTTTGAGCGATTACGATGGTAATTATAGCTCAATGACAAAGAGATATCACGAATATTAGTATTATAGGACATAGAATATGACTGATTCTTACTGGTTTTATCTTGCCAGTAATCTTGTTGCCAGGCCGATAATGAAAGGCTGCCATATTGCCCTAAGCTTTGGCCCATTGTTATTTGCATCCGGTTTTTAGGCGCGCTATTTCTGTTATTATCCGTAAATTGGTGGTTATTATTGGTATAGTTATTATAGGAATAGTTATTAGCATCGCTAAAGCTGTAATAACCATTGGTATTGTAGCGATAACCTGCCAATGTCACCGTTGTATTGGTTTCAGTAAAACCTTTACTGTAGCGTATTTGATAAGATTGTCCGCTTTTCTTTTCTCCATTTGGGAAATGAGTTGCTGCATTGGTGACATCGATTGATACCGCGCCAATTTTTCCTAAATTATGTCCTAAACCTAATGCATGACTTTGATAGTCAGAAGAAACAATAACTCCGCCATAAATGGTGGTGCTATCCCATAGCCCGTAAATAGCTTCTGTCTGAATAAATCTTTTTTTACTAGCCTGTTTGCCACCGCTGAATTTACCGATATTAGCAAAATATTTCATTTGACCGGAACGGATCATCAATGGTGAGGCAGCAAAGGGCTGAGTAAATTTTCTGACATTGCCATTCTCTTCATAAATGGATATTTCCAGATCACCATTCAGGTTACTGGGGTAAATATCAGTAATTTCAAAAGCGCCGGGTGGAACAAAAGTTTGATAAATAATATTATCTTTCTGGTGCACTTCTACTCTTGCGTGAGTCATCGCGATACCGCGTACAACAGGCGCAAACCCTTGTTGGCTATCTGGCAACATTTGGCTATCAGACATCAATTTAATGCCATTAAAGGTGAAACTATCGAATACCATGCTATCGGTGGATGTTTCGCCTAATACCAGTCGAGATCTCAATGGTCGAATATCCCGTTCAGCATAGGCTTTAAGCGATTTCCATTCAGATGTTGTACCGGTATGGTTGTAGTAACTATTATGACGAATTCGCCACGGACCTAAATTAAAGCCGCTACGTAAATTCAGATATTGATTCTGTTCACTTTGATTTTTGTTCCAGGATTGCATTCCTGTTAAATGATAATTGGTGAAAAACATCGGCAAACCATCATCCCATTGATCAGGAGAGATATCTCCCCTGATTTGTGATTGCATGGCAGCTTGCGGAAAATTCAACATCAGCGTCAGAGCGCTTAAATCCAGTTCTGCTGACGCCTGTTTAATATATTTTTCCGGTTGAGAAATGATCTCTTGTTCAGCAAGGGATGCTAATTCTGGGAAGCTTGCTGTTTTTACCCCGATTTCTTTCAATAAACTGATAGATAATTCAGGACAAAGTTTTTCACCACAGTTAATAAAGGATAGGCTTTTAACGCCGATATCCTTTTTATTGACGATAACATTAACTTTATAGACGCCTGGAATGTGGGAGTCCGTTTTTGCCAAACTCTCCAGATTAATATTTTCTTTGTCTTCGTCTGATAGTTGTAATGCATTGATATCGAAATACAGCTCTGCATATGCTGGCAACGATAAACAACAAATCATTAAAGCAAAACTGATTATTTTTTTCACAATACACTCATCAGACAATATTATCAGAAATTAAACTGGCGCTCTTCTGTTGTGCCACCGTAATCATTGATAGCAGTCAGAGTCACGTTTTTTATGCCATTTTGGGCTGAAAATACCTTATGACTAAAAGGGGGAATAAATCCGGGTCTGGGTATTAATGTTCCGTTAATTTTCATCTCATTAAGATTAACGTAATAAGCCGTGGGGTTAGTTAATTGAACACCATTGGCATTACGTGATGCTTCCAAACGATTAATAGCATCATTAGCATCGTTATCAGATAGCCCGGATGGACGATAAATCAATTTGATAATGTTTTTTATCGTGATGATCATCTTGCTATTGTCATTTTTTTCAACTGCCGGAATCGCATTGACATTGAGTAAAAATATCGATTCCCTATCCGCAGGCAGATGATTGCCGATATATGAAACACGAATTTGGTGCTCGCTCTCTTTCGACATCTTAAACAATGGTGGGGTAATAACGAACGGTACTTTATTTTGACTGTTATCGATATTATCTACCCACGACTGTACAAGGTAAGGTCTTTCTGTATCCGAATTGGTGATAGAAATTGTGGCTTCTTTTTGTGAGCCATTATAGATCAGGCGAGTTCCGCCTAAGGTTATTCCTGCCTGTGTCTGAAATGTAAATATGGCAAGAATAAATGAAATAATAATACGAAACACTTTTATTCCTTAAACTAAAAATGACTCACAGGATGAAATAAATACTTGTGTATTATCTTATGGGTAAGAAATTGTAAAATTTATATCGCGGGTAAAACTACCTGCGGTGACTGTAGCCGCGGTTGACACTAATTTAGATTCAAGATTAAAACTTGTATCTCCTGCTACACCGGGTATTTTAATAGAATCTCCAGGTTTTATTGGAGTACTACTACCTGATTTATATAGAGCAATAGCAATATTTTTAGCTGTACTAGATGATAAAATTTTAAAATAATTACCATCGCTAGTTTTATCTGTATCATCAAATTTAACATCAAATCCTTTCAGATCAGGACAGCCTGTAAGGTTAACTGTGAATGATTTAGGATCAGAGAATTTTCCTGCCTTTCCATCTAATTTCGATTTATGTACATTATCAAAATTTACAGCTATATCCTTACCAGAAGTACCTTTAACAGTGCAAGTTTGTTCAATAATCGTTCCTCGGAATTTAATAGTTCCATCATAAGATAATGCACTGAAACTACTAAAAATCCCTAATACTGCTACTAAAGAAGCCAAAATAAAATTCTTTTTCATTTAAAAATACCTTACCTTAATAAATATGTGTTTTAGTCCTGTCTATACAATAGAAATATACATCCAGCCATTATTATAGTTTAATGGTTGATGATATCATTAAAGTCATTTTTACATGGTAATATAATGCAATCGCATATTTAACCATTTTTTACATATATCTTTAATTTATCCTAACTTAGTCATTGTTTCTCACCATGTTATAGTCTGCCTCATCTATATTCATATTATTGATAATAATGTCTGATATTAATTTCTTTTCAGAAAAGAGTTGTTTTATTCTCTAAAATATCATCTATCGTTATAAATCTACTCGTGTTGTTAATAATGATTCTTATTTTTATTAAGATGTTCTAAAATTTTACGACACGATAAGTCTCGTGTTAATAGCAAAATTCTTTTAATGTATTGCTAATAATGCAGTGAAAAGTGCTTATAGGCAAGGTGTATAGTACATATGGATAAATTCATCTTCACTATTTTTACTGAAATGGAAATTCAATAGCGATATTAATAAAAGTAGTCTATAGCTACTCAACGCAACACACTAGTATCTTACTCAAAGAAAGTGAATATTCTGATTGGGCGAACCGTAATATGTAATGCCATCGCATTAATGACATCAATACGATCGGATAAACTGCCATCTTAACCACAGTTAAGATAACGAAAATTTCTTCTTATTTTTGTTAGAATCTTAAGTTGATTTCCAATCCAGAGTTTCTTCTTTGTTTTAGGTCTATTTCTCACTCGACGGAAAATAGTATTAACTAAAATATGATCTTTTTCAACAACTTAAACAAAAAAATAGTATTTTTTTTGCAATTAATTAAAATTTCTTTCTATTTCATTGTGTTATAAGATTAAATTAATCGATTGATTGAGTTAATTCAATTAAGAAATAATAATGATGTTTATTTAATGTCTTATTTTTCATCATGATATAAATTAGACAAATTGATTCATTTTTGTCTTATTATTAATTCGGATATTCTATTGCTATTAGTGTGACTGTATATTTCATCATCAAAATCATTAATCACAGTTTTAGTCATGGAAGAAATTAACCGGGCTGGAACCGAGCGTTAACAGATGTCAATCTATGTGGTGTATACATTTAGCGTTTCTGCCTGGTGGAGTAACATCGAAACAGTTAACAAGTTACTGTGCATTCGCATGAATAAGTGCAAATAACTTTACCTACAGCTTGATTCGAATAATAAGAGTGTTTTTTCTGGAGAGAGCAATTTAAAAACTGCCTGATAGATATCTTCCAGAGGAATATTGTTTACATTTTGGGGATCATAAAGTGTCACACATTGGTTTTCAGAAGCAAGGGGAGCCCAATTCTCCGGCTTAGTGACACCATAGAGAGCAACCAGTTTTTTGTCTAATGCGGCGGCTAAATGGCATATTCCACCATCACCAACAATAATCAGATCTGTGCTGTTGAGAAGTGACAAAAAAGAGTGTAGTGATTGACACTCTACTATCTGAGCTTGATCTCCTATCATTGCAAGTAACTTCTCAGCATGTGATCTGTCATGTCGAAGAGTGGAGATAATAAATCTCACATCTGGAAAATGATTTCTAATTTTTTGGGCAATTAATGCTATCCGTTCATGAGTAATACAGCTACTTTGCCGATTATTTGAGACAGAAAATAGGATAGTGGGAGAGCCATGCTGTTTGATTGGTAACAAATATTGAGATGAAATTTTAGGGAGTAACTCAGAGGACAATTTGTTTATTTCAGAATCAAATGTTTTTAATATTTTGAGTGATTGATGATATCCCTTAATATGCTGCGGACAGGTTGGGTAATTGATTAGCTTTTCGTGCCATTGATGCGATTGTGTTACAGCATAACGTTTTTTGGCCCCTAAAAGCCATAAAAATAGGTTATTCAGTTTCATGGGAGTGGGCTTTGCTGAAATGGCGATATCAAAATGTAATTTACGCCATTTCAACGCGGTTCCCAGAGTAGTGATATATTTATTCCCTTTTGGAATAATGTGTGTAGTTATTTCTGGACAGAGATAATCGGCTAATTCATTGTTGTTAGATTCGAGAAATAGATGAATCTCAGCTATGGGAAATGTATATTGTAAATATTTGATTAATGGCTGAGTACAAATCAAATCACCAAGACCATTACGGCGTAAAATTGCAATTTTCATTTGTTGTTAACTAACATATGGAAAAATAGTGCTAATAATATTGTAATTTTCGATACCTTGAAGTGATTATGGTAACTTTTGTATCCGCGAATTGCATACCGTAAGTAATACGGAAATTCTTAGAATCGCTTGCATTGAACTTGTCATAATTGGGGAACAGCGTAATTTGCTCTCCTTATGGATATCCACTTGTTGATGGGTGATTCGATATCGATTATCTCTGTTTTCTGTAGGCTATTGAAGTGTCCAGAATTACCGAGTCATCACAGCTTTCTGATATAGATTTCAGAAATAACAAACCGGTTGTGCATGAAGCGACAACCGGAAAATGGGCTTTTATTTTACTAGTTTCGGGATATCACCGCTGAAATCAATCCACGGGTTGGTGCCCAGCATCTCTGTACCATCAACACTTGGTTCGTCATAGCGCATAACAAAATGCTTCGGCCCGTGGGCAAATGCCACGAGTAGTCCATCCTTAGCATCCAGGAAGCCAGCATGCATTCCGAGTCCGGGATAGCTAAGACGCCAAGCGGGATCGCCAGTTTCCACGCGTCCTATCGATAGTTTTGCAATCTCTCCGGCCGGCAGACGGAAGAACCAGGTCCACGGGCCGCCAGCCACAACCGTCATGACTTCATCAATACCCATCCCGTCTTCAGAGCTGTTCACGTGCAGTTTGCCGAATTTTTCAAGAACGGTTTTTCTGGCTTCAACCGAAATTGCTTTCATATCGTAGACCTTGGGATAAGGTGCGACACCTATTTCCGATATCGACAGAAAACCGCCGCGGTGAGCTTCCGGCTGGCGGCCAGCCAGTCGGATTTGCTCCAAAAGTTCTCCGCGGTGTAAAGAAAATAGCGAAATCAGTTTCTCGCTCTCTTCTCCAGTGAGTGCGCGCGTTTTTGACACTTCAAGAATAGGTTTAGCTTCTTCAGGGATCGGAGCTGTACTGACTCGAACGCCGACGGAAAATAAAATCTTGTTGATATTCTCAATGCCAACAGTTGGTTGACGTCCATCAAGATAAGATAGGACAAGATTTTCTGATGCTGAAATAGCGGAATTGTTCATATCTACACCCCAATTTTGATGTAACCGGTAAATTCATCTGCAAAACCGAGTATAGAGAGATGGATAGTTTATTAAAATGCCTGTTATGTGAAAATATTATACACTGATAGTAAACAATTTTGATCCCTCGCTGATATGACCACTACTTTTCATGACCAGTTTGCTTGGCATTTATTTCAATCGGAAATTTGCTACTTAAGAGATTGTCGGTATTCAGAAAAAGTAAAAATGAAGATAGGGCGAGTGCTGTGATTTTGTAATAAAGCGTCCGTTAAAATCACAAGATATTCAGCAAGTTTCATCCAGTGCATTGACAAGGAAGTCGATAAAAGCCCTTGCCTTGATAGAGCGCTCTTTATGAAAGGGTTGTATGGCATACAGTGCCTGTGTGTCCGCTTCCCATTCAGGAAGCAGTCTGACAAGTTCGCCTGACTGTAGCTCATCAATGACCAGTAATTCAGGCAGTAAAACTACGCCGTGTCCAGAAAGGGCTGCCTGTTTGAGCGCAAGCCCGTTATTCACCACATAGGTTCCGGGCTTAAGGTCAACGACTTTCACATCATTTTGATTGTGAAACATCCAGCGCCGTGGAGAAGAAGATAAACTGTAGATAAGACAGTTATGAGAAGCGAGATTTTCAGGGATGAGTATTTTTTCAGAAGCTTCAATATATGCCGGTGAGGCGCATAAGACTCGGGGCACTTTTATCAGCTTCCTGGAACGAAGGCTGGAGTCGCTCAGTTCGCCTCCCCCACGTATCGCAACATCTATTCCATGCTCAATAAGATCGGTATATTTATCGCTCATGACCACTTCGACAGAAATACCGGGGTGAGCGTGTGTAAACTGGCATATTAGTGGATTTAATACCTTGAGCCCTATAGACATTGGAATACTCACTTTTATCGAGCCTGTCAGAGTGTGAGAAGTTTTCATAACGGATAAGTCAGCATTCTCAAGCTCATCCAAGATGTTGCATACCTGATGATAGTAATTCCTGCCACTTGCGGTTATATGCATGCTTCGGGTCGTTCGGTTAATTAGAGGGCTTTTAAGATGCTCTTCAAGCTCATTGATGTTCTTACTGATAGCAGCCTTGGATAAGCCTAGATCTTGGGCGGCGGCTTTGAAGCTGCCTAGTTCCACAACACGCCGGAAAACGTTGATTGCTCTTAACTTGTCCATAAGCACCACTGTTGAATGAGTTTAACTGGCAGGTGTATTAATAAACAGAGATAAACGATTATGTTTGATCATATGTTATTTTATGTCATTCTGTTATCGAAATATGCAACTCACCATAATGTTAACCAACTGAATTTACCTATGACAAGCCGCAGGATGACTATGGCTGCCCGCAGGGCGAAAAACTGATTTATACCCAAGAAACTTCAAGATGCAGTTTTTAGCACCTGAAAATGGTCGTTAATTCTCGACATCAGCGAGGCCGCTATATCAGGTAGTGTTGTGGTGAAAAATTTGAATACTTTGTCTCGAAATTCATGTTTATCAGCGAAATAACGATTATTTCGAACCTGTTCATTCATGACCTTCCATAATCGCTCTATCGGGTTTAAATTTGGGCTATAGGGAGGAAGGTAATGTAACTCAATATTGCTAACATAAGCCCACTCCTTCACAAGATGAGCTTTGTTGTAACCCGCCCCATCCACAATAAGATGAATTTTTTGATGATAGTCAGGATAAGATTTCCTTATTTCATTGAAAAAACAGCAAATGTTGTCGTCATTGATGGTTTGATATTCCTGGAACACCGTACGACAAATGGCATTCAGGTTGAGCGCGCCCAAGATATTCAGGCGAGTTCGGCTTCCTGTTGTTTTGACTGTTTTTTCTCGCCTTTTCGCATTCAATCATAACCGAGTTTGGTGCCTTGAGTCGGGTGAATCGCGTCAAGAAAGAGGATGGGGTCGTCTTTCGCGGCGACTTTAAGATTTTCATAATATTCAATAAATTGTCTCTGTTTTTCTGCATCGAATTTATGAGGGATCCCACAAGGCTTTTTATAAGAAAAACCCTGACGGTGTAGCCATTTATTCATGCTGGGAATGCTAAAGGTAATATTCCAGAGCTGAGCAACATAGGCCACGATTTCATGTGTGTGATGGAAAAGATTTTGAGATAAATGGTTGATTAAAAAATCAGTTTGCTCTCGAGAAAGTAAACTATCAGACCCCCCATTATCAGATTTAAGTTTACCTTGATTGAGATAATCACTGATATGGCGGTCAACGGTGGTCTGATGGAGTCGCAATGCCTGGGCGATCATCACAGAACTCCATCCTTCAGAAGCCAGAAGGATAGCTTTTATTCTGTCTCGTACTTGACCATCACGAGTGGTGTCGTGAAGACGCTCAAGTTTGATTTTTTGTTCTGATGTAATGAATATTTTCATAGCGAGGATAATGATCTCCATTTCGGATAAAATTAAGCATCTTCAATGATTACGGGTATATAAATAAAAGGGAAAATGTATGAGCGATTGGGAGGCTGTCCCTGTATTGGCTGCATTGGATCTAGATGAGTTGGTTGACTTTTACACAAGTAAACTTGGGTTCCATTGCGACAATTTTGTTCCTAATGAATATGCGATAATTAGCAGAGGGGAAGCTGAAATCCATTTTTGGGCATGTAACGATAAGTACATTGCAGAGAACACTTCTTGCTATATTTTCGTGAAAGATATCCAAAGTGTGTTTCAAGAACTACAAGCGCAGACTGAAGTCTCTCCGCTTGCGGAAACTTCATGGGGCATGTTGGAGTTCCACCTAATTGATCCAAGTGGAAATTTACTTAAGTTTGGGCAGCCAGTTTAGTTGTTTAACGTTCTCCCCAACCCCTGTTTATTCAAAGTATATGGACATCGAACTTGAAAAATCCATTCAAACGTATGGCTTCTTTTTCCGCTGAAAAGAAGATAGAAATTGCCAGAAAGGTCAAGCAACTAAGTAGCGCAAGCAACACTGAGCAGAGTAAAAAAGAAAGGCATGCTGATGAAAAGGAGGGCGGAGAATCATTCATAGAGTGGTTGAAACTTCATCAGGAAAATAACAATGGAAATCAAAAAGGAAGAAGCTCTGTCCCCTGTTACAAGTTCTCAGTTTAAGGCTGTGGTAGCTGAGTCAGATAAGCGACACCCATTCTATTGCCTACAATATTCCTGTTGCACTGCAGATAACAGGCAGTCTTGATGTTGCCAAGTTAAAGCAAAGTTTTGTAAAACTGGTTGAACGCCATGCATGCCTGAGAACGTGTTTTCCGGTGTTCGACGGCATTCCTTCTCAATGTGTCCTGGAGCAATTACAACCTGTTTTTATACAAAGTGTAAAAACACATGAAGAGGTGACTGACTACATACACAAGCGGGTAAAGATGAAAGCATAAAAAACCGTGGGGCAATCATTTAAATGCTCCCCTCGGACGGCAGTTCTGAATGGCGAGCTAAAAGGCATAGGTATCCCAGCGTCAAAATTAATGAACTAGTCGGAATATGGTTGATGGTTTTACATTAGCTATAGCGGCATAAACGCCAATGTAGTGCCCCACAAATTTTTATGCTCTATTCTATATTGTAGGGATAATTTTCATTTTTTCATGTTGAATTTTTTATCGTCATCCTCTCTGGTTTTGCACAGTATGCTTCCTTATATCGGGTAATCATATGATTAGACTCTAATCACTGTCTGAATAAGTCACATTTTTGTCAAGCAACCCGATAATACTAAAAGTACGCCAGGCACAGCGCTAAATAAAACAAACAAGGATGTTGTGTATGACAACTGAAATCCCTCCTCTGTCACCGACGTCTGAAGCTGAAATTGACAGCTTGCGGCGGGAGGTTTCTCAAGAGACCCAACCCAGGTTGTTGTCGTTAAAAAAATGTCTGGGGTATCTGTCAATATTGCTTGTTATTGTCAGCATAGCGTTGCTGGCATTCGTGGTACGGCAGCAACATCATCAGTTAGTGGAATTTCAGTCATTGATGCGAAATGGATCATTCCAGCATTTGCCTGATGAGGTGCAAAAGCTGCATGAGCGGCTTGATAAAGCGGATACCAGCTTTGTCTCCCGTCAGGACTGGCAAATGCAAAATGACCGGTTTCATCAGGCATTGATAGCGCAACAGGGATCCGTCAACGACCAACAGAAATCGCTGGTATGGTCAGTGACTGATTTAAGCCGTGCGCATCAGGATCTTACCGAAGCAGTAAGTGTATTGAAAAATACCGTGAAACAGCAAGAAATGCGCGTTGACGCATTAATCACGTGGAAATCTCAGCAGGAAAAGTACTCTGGTAGAAAAGCGGGCACACCTGATCGGGAAGTTCTTCGAGCGAAGAAACGGATAGTGGCTCCTTTCATGCTTTCTGGTATTGAACGTCGGGGAGAACAAGTTTATGCCGTTATTATTCCACGAGACACAGATCCTCATTCCCAAATATCTCAAATGCGTTTACTGACTCCGGGTGAAAGCGCATTTGAATGGACGTTGGTCAGTATCTCCGATCATCAGGCTTTGTTCCAGGTACAAGGGCACCGTCAAACCCTGTCAGTCAATGGAGGGTAATGATGAGAAAAGATTTTTTCAGCCAGAGGAAGGGGGTGGTGCTGATTGGCGTTGTTATGTCTCTGTCAGCTTCGGCGGCACAGGTTGCTATCTCTGAACAGACAGAGACGGGAATGAAAGCGACTCAGCAACAGGTCACGCAGGCTGAAAACCACCGTATTCAGGCGCAAATATGGGGGCTGACAGAAGCAGAGTTTCAGCGTTATCAGCAATTGATGCAGGGGCAACGGGGCATTCAGTCTCCCGGGCTCTATCCGTTGAGTGCATTGGGCATTGAGGCCGAAACAGTACAAGCGCGTCAACGTTATGCAGAATTGTGGGTTAAACAGGAATATGTCCGTACTGAAAAAGAGTTGGCGTTCCAGCGGGCGGTGGATGCGGCCTGGAAGCGTCTGGCGCCGAATATTTTGCCGGTTAATTTAGGGAAGGGGGACGGAATCGCACAGGGTAATCAAGGGCGGCTGGCGTTATTTGTGAAAGAGGATTGCGCGGCTTGTGATACCCGGCTGGCTGCTGTCTTGTCAGCTGACCGTGAGGTGGATATTTACCTGGTAGATAGCGAAGGCAACGATGATGTTTTACGTACCTGGGCAGGTAAACATCATATTCCATCAGAAAAAGTCCGTAGCCGAAAAATCACGCTTAATCATGGCAAAGGACACTGGCGACAATTTGGTCAGGGGAAAATGCCGGTCGTACTACAACATGAGAATGACGGATGGCGTGTGGTGGCATTTTGAGTCTCGCTGTGGCGGGAAGTCTCTTTTGGATGACAGAAGGTATGGCCGCTGCGGTAAAACAGGTCGTTCCGCCTGGGTACCAGCAGATTGCGCGGGTTCATGGCGTACCCGCTGAAATGCTTTATGCGTTGGCACTGGCTGAATCGGCAAAACGTTTGCCACAGGAGAAACATGAACGCCCCTGGCCGTGGACGCTCAGTGTGGCTGGAAAAAGTTATCGTTATGCAACCCGACAAGCGGTCTGGCAGGCGTTGCAGGGATTTATGCGTAGCGTACCCCTCAAACGTATTGATGTGGGGATTACTCAAGTGAATTTAGGCTGGAACGGCCATTATTTTCGTTCTTATTGGGATGCATTGGACCCCTATACTAATCTTCATGCGGCAGCCCGTATTCTGAAAACCTGTTATCAATCCAATCCGGGTAGTTGGTTGAATGCGGCAGGCTGTTATCACCATCCCGCTGGCGGTCAACCCGCGAGTAAGTATCGGAAAATCGTCGCACGTAAACTGAGTACGCTAGAAACCCGATATCTTGTTTTGTCCACCAATATTGCTGTGGCTAATACGACACAGACCTGGATTGAACCGAAGGAAAAATAAAGAAGATGTTAATCCGTTATCGCTGCCGTTTATTTTTAATGATGATGATATTGACGCCCTGCTCTCAGGCTGCACTGACTATTGTGGCTGATTTAGGTGGACAATCTACAGCAGCGTATTTTGATGCCATTAACGCTCAGGACAATGAACCGACGACTTCTTCAAATACGGAGGCGGCCCCGCCAGATTTAACCGAAGGGGGCATGTTACCGATGGAAACGCCGGAATTGTCTCCCGGACCTGTTGACGCTCGTCCGTTGCAATTGCCGGGAATGGGGGCGTTGTTCATGATTGGGGATGATGCCCGGTCAAAACAGTGGTTGAAGAAAAATTTGGTTGGCCTTCGGAAAAAGCAGGCGGTGGGGTTGCTGGTCAGTGTGCGGGATAAAGCACAATTGGATGAACTGCGTTAGCTTGCAGAGGGATTGGTATTAGCCCCCGCTTCCGGCAGTGATTTGGCCCGGCGGTTGAACTTGCGGCATTACCCAGTGTTGATAACCGATATCGGTTTAACTCAGCAGGTGCGTTGATGTGGCCCCGTCATCCTATAGTTTATGTGGGTCTGGACGCTTTATCGGATGCAGAAGTGGCTTCGGCAGTAGGCAATTCCATGTTCGCAGACTTGGTTTCCGTTGCTGGCCATATCTACAAATTTGGTCTGGATGACGGTTTGCCAGAAAGTAAAACGAGAAAACTCCCCATTAGCTTACATTGTGATGAATTCAATGAGCTGATGGGCGATGAATTTATTCCGCTGATTAACAAGGGGGGCGGTGCCGGGATAGAGGTAACCGCTTACACTCAGACCTTGTCTGATATTGAAGCACGCATTGGCAGCAGTGCTAAAGCGGCACAGGTAACAGGAAATTTTAATACCTTAGTTATGTTGCGTGTTAGGGAAAATAACACCGCTGAGCTGCTAACCTGCCAGTTGCCAGAGGTGGAAGTGTACACTAAAACTTTGGTCTCCGGGATTACTGATATCTCCAGTCCGGAGCAGGGGAGTCACTTTACCTCTAACACTCAGGACCGGGTTAGCACGATCAGAACGCCGTTAATTACCCCTGCCGAGGTGATTAATTTGCCGAAAGGTCAGGCATTTGCTCTGCTTGAAGGGGGACGGTTATGGAAGATCCGGATGCCGCTGCCGACAGTCGATGATGATGACCTGATGCCGGCAAGTCTGCAAAAAATCGCTGATGATATGCGTAAACATTACCGTACCAGTGAATCCTGGTGGTCAGCGGGCTAATGCCAAGTGACAGTCAGGCTGACCTGGATATGATGTTAAATCCAGCGGTGCTGACTCTTGATGAGGAAGCTGACGATGACGCAACAGAAAACTAAATCGCAGCAGATTCCACCGAAAAAATCAGGACCATTAAAAACAGTTTTGTGGGATTTTCCGTGGATACTTATTGGCTTGTTGCTGGCTTCGTTGTTTTTCAGTCTGGTGATTGAATATTTTGGGATAGCCTTTTTCTGGCCGGAACAGGGAGAGAGACACAGCCAACAAGTTATGATCACGGAAAGCGGTTGGTTGTCTAAAGAGTTTACCCGCAGCTTACTGTTATCAGAGCCCGCTACTACGCTCAATATCTGGTTAAAATGGGGTTATCAGTGGGTGCTTGTAGACAGTGGTACACTGGACTGGATTAATCAACAGCATACAGTACAAGCTCGGAGCCATTATGAAATGGTGAGAGAGTTGAGCGATTGGAGTGTATGGCTGGCGGAAAGTTTGCGGAAGTACCTGTTGGCAACGGTATATGTGACCGTAACCTTTATTATCCGGCTCACTATTCTAGTGTTGTTTTTGCCATTGTTTGTGATGGTTATAGGTGTTGCTGTTGTTGAAGGACTCAATCGACGTGACTTGAGACGTTATGGTGCCGCTTATGAATCGAGCTTTGTCTATCATCACGCCAAACGGTTTGTGAAACCGGCGTTTTGTGTACCCTGTCTGTTATATCTCTCCTGACCATCGGCTGTGTATCCTAATTTACTCTTGTTACCCGCAGCTCTCCTATTAGGGCTTGCTATTACCGTGATGATGAGTACTTTTAAAAAATATCTTTAGAGGTAAAAGCGGTGTGATGTGGATTGGTTGGTAAAACGTCTCAAGTACCTCTTTAATAATAGTAAGAATGATTTTATGCCTTTATGTTGCTGAAAGATATGGCCTCCAAATACGAGGCCAACGGTTATAATACTTACTTAGCAGTATATTGGTTATTCTCATAATGACACGGAAGATGGATACAGTAACCAAATTGAGGGGAAATTCCTTTCATTTGTTAGGGGGTGTTTTCATCATTATGACTGAGTTCTGCTTCCAGTTCCTCAATGCTTGGCAAGCTGGATTTTAAGTCCTCTGGCAATGTACGGGTTAACTCGTAATCCGAAACGCCAATTGGTTTTTGAATACCGCGCAAGGCATATTCGGCCAGTATCCGGTCTTTGGTCTGGCACAAAATCAAACCTATGGTGGGCTGATCAGTGGAATGCTGTAGCTTTTCATCGACCACAGAGCAATAGAAATTCATCTTACCGGCATGTTCAGGCTTGAACTCTCCTCGTTTCAGCTCGATCACAACGAAAGCCCTCAAAGTCAGATGATAAAAAAGCAGGTCAAGGTAATAATCTTGTTCGCTTACGGTAATACGATATTGTCGCCCCACAAAAGCAAATCCCTCGCCGAGTTCAAGTAGGAATTTTTCAAGGTGTTTGAGAAGCTCCGTTTCCAGCTCACGTTCTTTGAAGGGTTCCGATAGGGTGAGGAAATCGAAAACATAGGGATCCTTCAGGGTCTGCTGTACCAGCTCCGATTGAGATACGGGTAACCGGTTTTTGAAGTTGCTGACAACCGAGCCTTGCCGGGCATAGGCATTGCTTTTGATCATATGAAGCAGGGAGTCTCGGCTCCATCCCTGTATCAGAGTCTGTTCTGCATACCAGAATCGCTCGGTTTGATCCTTTATCCTCTCGATCAGCAGAATGTTGTGACCCCACGGCAATTGTGCCACAGGCTGTGGCACAATTGTCGATACGGGCTTTCCGGAACCTTGTTGCTCCATTCGTGGCAAGGCGTACTCGCGGTAGAAACGTAGCATGCGTTTCAGGTTCCTTTCTGAGAAGCCTTTGACCTCTGGCAATTCATTAACAATATCCCGTGCCAGCTTCGGGATGATCCCTGCTCCCCACCCTTGTTGCTCCTGACGTTCATGGAGCATGTGACCGATGTCCCAGTACATCTGGATCAGTTCAGCATTGACGGACTGCGCGGCTCTGAACTGACCCCCACGGATCCGTTCCTTTACATCGGTGAGTAACGAGGTGTAAATCTGTAGTTCTGATGTCATGATTATCTTGTTTCTTTCAGTATTTTGTAGACGGTGGAGCGGTTAATACCCAGTTGCCTGGCAATCTCAGAAGCCCCAAAACCTTCATCTTTCATTACCAAAACCTGTTGTCGGTTTATGGACGGAACCTGACGCCCTTGGCTTCGATTCGCCCTTCGTTAGTTTGTTCCAGTCTCCGTTGCCGTTCGGTCTGAGCCACGGTTGACCGGATAGTGCTCCTGTCGTCCAAGAACCAGACGGTTACATCCATCTCAAGCAGGTAATAGTTGTGTTCAGTGGTGATATTAGAAAATATCAATTATCAACCCGCTTATTTTAAGTGAGCCAGGATGTTTATAGCTCTGTTTCAACCTTAAATTCAAGTACCCAAAATTTTCAAAATCAGATAAACAATTATTCACTGTAATCGTTACTCTTTTTCGTCACTCTGTTGATGTATATATCTACGCAGATTTAGGGTAATGCTATGGTTTATTTCCGTTTATTTTCCCATAGTCTTTTTGTCCTGACGATACTAATGAGTTGGCCTGTGCTGGCCGGGGAAAAAGATGAGCTGGCCACCACACTCAAACAACTTGACCAGGTGCAGGCCAGTTTGGAGCATGCCCGGGTTTTGGCCGTTCAGGAGGGTCAGGCAGACCGTTTTTATTTTGATTATCTACGTGCTAACCGGGACCTCAATATTGTCCGTGAAGGCATTAACCGCTATTTGACCCCCTCCCGTGCCCAACCCGGGATTTCTTCGGCTGCGCTGGATGTGACCGGTCAATATCGTCAGGAGCGAATACGGTGAACGAGGTACAACGCAATGCATTCAGGGCCGCTTCCGGCAATCTCGATCCCCATGTGATGCCATTTCTCTGTATCGGTTTACTGATAGCGGTGCTGTTTCTCTGGGCCGCATGGGGAATGGTGGACGTCTGGCAGGGCTGGGCCAATGAAAAGGTCCGTGAAGCGGCGATGAGCCGTTTTGTCATTCGTGTGGCGTTGTTGCTGGTGATGGCTATCTGGATGTTTGCCAGCTAATCGGTTTTTTAACCTGTAATGGAAAAAAGGGGAAAGGAAATGGATCTGTTAAACTGGGGATGTCAGTCACTGTTCCGCCTGTTTGTCCGTATCAATACCTGTGTAGTGTCACTCAGTGTGCTGGCTTATCTGGTTTGTCAACCCGTGACAGCGGCATTGCCAACGGTTGAACCGCCTTCCAGCGGGAGTGGCGGCGGCATTTTTAATACCGTCAAAGGTTACTTGCAGGACGGCATCGTGATAGGCGGGCTGGTCGTTGCCGCGATCGCGTTTATCAATGTGGCGACAGCGGCAATCCATACTTTTTCTGAAGTTCGCAGTGACAGAGCTTCCTGGACTAAATTTGGCGCGATTGTGGTGGTTGGCGTGGTGCTGTTAGTGGCGGTTATCTGGTTGCTGGGCAAATCGACTGCCATTCTCTTTTAACCCCAGGGAAGCGTCAGTATGGTTCAGACTATTCGTTTTTTACCTGACCGTCTTAACGCCGAACCTGTCGTGTTCCGGGGATTTACTACCCCAGAGCTGGGCTGGACGGCATTAACGGGACTGATAGCTGGCACGGTCATTGGCTTGTTACTGGCACCGGTAACGGGTTGGGTGATGATACCGACGGTGGCCCTGATTGCGCCGTTATTATTGATTGCCTTTGGCGGCAAATACCTGGCCCGGATGAAACGCGGTAAACCGGCGCATTATCTCTATCGACGGCTGGAGGTTAAAAAGCGGGGCTGGGGTCTGGGTGACCCGTCACTGATTATCACATCACAACGCTGGTCGTTGCGCCGCCATCACCGGGTAATGGCCCGAATGGGGCGGTTATGAGCCGTTTTCGTCATGCGATTCAAAACCGGGACCAGCATATCCTGACGTTACGCTCTGCCTGTGGTGTGCTGGTTTTGTTGTTGTTACTGAGTCTGAGTGGCTGGATGATGGCGCCGAGAGCGTTAACCATTTATACGCCGCCGGATGTCCGTAGTGGCAGTACCCGCCCGTGGTGGCAAGTGCCGGTCTCCCAGGTCTATGCCTTTGGTTTTTATATTTTTCAGCAACTGAATGCCTGGCCTAAAGACGGGGAAGTCGATTATCCAGCGAAAATAGCAGCGCTTTCTCCTTATCTGACTCCCTCCTGTCAGGTGTTTCTGGAACAGGATGCTCAAAATCGGTCACAAGTGGGTGAGTTAAAAGATCGCGTGCGGGTGGTGTATGAAATTCCGGAACGGGGCTTTCGTGACAGCAATGTGATGGTAAAAGACCGGGATAACTGGGTTATTAAGTTAGATTTAGTCGCTGATGAATATTTTCACGCTGAGCCGGTCAAACGGGCACTGGTACGTTACCCAATTAGAATCACCCGTTGGGAAGGGGATGCAGAGCGTAACCCGTTTGGTCTGGCGCTGGATTGTTATGACAGTACACCGCAACGGCTGGAAGCCGCATTGCAGCCGGTACCGGCGAAAAAGGGGATATTCCAGTGAAAAAACAGGTACTCGTCGAGTTATTGGTATTGACCGCATTATTATTCGCTGGACTGGTGATGGTTTCACCCGTAGAGGCCGTGGAGTTGATGAAGTGGGAACGCATCCCGCTGCCGGTTGCCTTGCATGCCGGACAGGAGCGGGTGGTTTTTGTGGATAAAAATGTCCGAGTAGGTTTTCCGAGTGCGTTGAATGGCAAATTGCGGATACAAAGCACCGGTGGCGCAGTGTATCTGTATCCGAGTGAAACGTTTACCAAGACCCGACTGCAACTTCAGGATGTGGAAAGTGGTGAAGTGATTTTGCTGGATGTGACAGCTACAAATGGAAAAGGTACCCTTGAGCCGGTTCGTGTGGTGTACCACGGGGATGTGACCACGCTGACGGACAACCACCAGGTTCATCACGGCGCCAGAGGGGATAACACGTCAGCAACGTCTCCCTCTCCTGAGGGTGAGCGTCAGGCCGCCCGGCGTCAAAAACTGTCCTACACGGCTCCGCTGCCGGTGGTCCTGACCCGTTATGCTGCGCAGAGTCTGTATGCGCCGCTGCGTACAGTAGAAGCTGTTCCCGGCATTCACCCCGTATCATTGGCGCTACCACCCCGATTAACCACATTGTATCCCTCAGAGCCGGTAATAGTTTCCCCGTTAGGGGGCTGGGGCGTGGATAACCTTGCTGTGGTGGCGTTGAAAGTACGTAATGCCCACCGTGAGAACGTGGTGCTTGATCCACGCAGGTTACAGGGGCAATTCATAGCAGCGACCTTTCAGCATCGTTGGCTGGGACCGTCAGGCACGCCGGAAGACACGACTACCGTCTATTTGGTGGTGAAAGGGCGGCCTGAGCGTGCCTTTCTGCCTGAACCGGTGAGGTCAAAAACGCCCATGAAGCGACAAGGAAATCCCCATGCAAATTAAGTCAAACGGTCTGGTGAAGTGGGTCGTGCCTGCTTTTGTTATTGCGGGGCTGGTCGTGGGGATCAAGAGTTGTCGGCAATCAGAGACGCCCGTCAACCAGACAGTGAGTCATCAGGCCCTGGCGGAACTGTCTTCCGGGGAGCTGCTGGCATTGGGGATTGAGGGGGATACCCCGGAAGACACGTTGCGCACCCTGATTGGAGCTTTGCGCAGTATCCGTGTTCAGCAGGCGGTGCTGGAAAAACAAAACGCACAATTACTGGCGGACAATGAGAAATGGCGAAACGGCAGTCAGAGCATGACTGACCAGATTAACCAGGCGGTAGCGGGCACCCGTGAGGAAACAGAAAAGCAACAGCAGGTATTGAAAGCGGAGCAGCAAACGCTGTTCAGCCGACTTGATCAGTTGACCCGTCAGTTAGGCAATAAAAGCATGAGTACAAACACCCCTCTGGTTGAGCGTGATATTCCGCTGGGATTAGGATTGGACGATACCGGCCAAAATACGACCTCAGACGGGGACAGGCTGGTCTGGATTACCCCACAGGACGTGTTACCGGCTGACTCACAGGTTGCAATGAGCGGTCAACCAGCGACTCCCTGTTTTCCCGTGTCATTTCTGGAAGACAATGCATTGAGCCGTCAGAAACTGGAATATGACGGTATGACTGAAAATCAGCAAGCCATTACCGAGGGTGATACAAACGAGACTATCCGGCCCGTTTATACCCTGCCCGAAAATACGACGCTGGTCGGCAGCCAGGCGATGACGGCGTTATTAGGCCGGGTGCCGGTGAATGATAAAGTCACTGACCCGTATCCTTTTAAGATACTGATAGGTAAAGATAACTTGACTGCCAACGGCATTGAACTACCGGATGTGGAAGGCGCGATTGTTTCGGGCACAGCTACCGGTGACTGGACCTTGTCTTGTGTGCGCGGCAATGTCACCTCCTTAACCTTTGTCTTTGCAGACGGCACCGTCAGAACCGTGCCGAAATCGGATCATCGCACCAATGGCAGCCATCATGTTCAGGATAATCATGGCGGCAGTATCGGCTGGTTGTCTGATGATAATGGTATTCCATGTATCAGCGGGACACGGAAATCCAATGCAGCCAGTTACTTACCAACCTTATTTGCTCTTTCTGGCGGTACAGCGGCGGGTGATGTGTTGTCACAGAGTCAGCTTACCACCCAGACTAACGGTTATGGCGGCGCGACGTCATCACTGACCGGGGATGCCGGTAAAGCGGTTTTGGGGCAAGCAGCAGCCGGAGGATTTAAGGCCGTATCCGAATGGGTCAAAGCCCGTTATGGCCAAACTTTTGATGCCGTTTACGTAACACCGGGTGCCAGAGTAGCAGTGCACATTACTCAGCAAATACCGATTGATTATGAAGGACAGGGACGCAGGGTGAAATATAACTTTGGTCTTGGACAGGAGGTCCGTGATGGTTTGGACTGAGAAAACGAGTATGAATAAAGCGCGAAAAATAGTGATGTTGGTGGTGATAACGATCCTGACCGGTTGCAGCACGTCTAAAGAAGAGATGCTTCCACCGGGAGATAGCACAATGCTAGCTCTGTGGCAGGGGAAAGTCTCGTCGTCACGAATTACGATGGAGGCCCGTAAAACACTGCGCCGGGAGCTGAACGAACGGGAACAGCAGGCTACTCTGAATTACACGGAAAGTTATAGCCGTACGCAGGAAAATGAAATCAGTCAAACCTTCCCACGGCTACCCAATCCGGACATGGTGATGTATCTCTTTTCCCATTTGGTTGCGGGAAATTCGCCGGTGCCGGGATATAGCACGGTGTTTTCGTTTTACAGTCAGGTGCAGTACGCTCTGCCGGGTGAGCGGACGGTGGCATTGTGATGTGGTCGCTGTTGAATAAAGCCCGCTTGCGTAAACGGAGTAATCTATCGGAAGTTTTGGGTGAAACTGAGGTCATACTACCGTCGTCTTCCACCGTTGTTGGGCGTGAACCTTTGAGGCGGCCTAGCAAAATGACGCACGCTGATGAAGCGGCACTGTATAACCCTTCACCGTCTATCATTGATTATTTGCCCTGGGCAGAATACCTGGACGAGGAAAAGTGTCTGTTGCTGGATGACGGTCTGTCAGTCGGGGCGGTTTATACCGTCTCTCCGGTCCCGACAGAAGGACGCCCCGCTGCTCGTCTGGAAGAGATCCGTGACCAGGTGGAGGATGCGTTGCAGGACAGCCTGGAGGAAGAAGATATTTCTCCCTGGGTGGTACAGTTTTTTTGTCAGGATGAAGATGACTCGTCGTCATCGCTGATGCAGCTTCGTCAATATATCAAGCCCTGGGCACAGGGCACAGCCTTTACCGAAACGTGGCTGGCTGAGACTGAACGTCATCTGCGAAGCATTGCCCGGCCTGAAGGGCTGTTTAACGACACATTGGTTACCGGTCAACCTTGGAGAGGACAGCAACGCCGTACCCGAATGGTCGTTTATCGCTGGGTCCCGGCAGGCCAGAAGGAGGCTCTGTCACCGACAGCGTTGCTTAATCAGGTCTGTAACCGGCTAACGGCCTCGCTGGCCAGCGCCAGCATTTTGTGTGAGCGACAAAATGGTGAACAGGTTCATCACTGGTTACTGCGGTTATTCAATCCCGCTCCAGACTGGATTAATAAAGCGACGCTATATTGGGAGGCCCGCTACGCGGCCTGGCAGGCGGGTGAATTGCGTCCGGATAATGACTTCACGGAAACTTTGTGGTTTACCCCGCCGCGTTCTGATGTGAAAAACGGTATATGGTGGTTTGATAATATTGCTCACCGGGCGGTACCGGTTGAACGGCTGCGTCGCCCACCAGAACCGGGGACGCTGACCGGTGAAGTGACCCGGGGTGAATATATTAATGCGCTGATGGATTTATTACCCTCGGGTACCCTTGTTTCATTGACCGTTGTCATACCGGCCCAGGATAGGTTGGAACAGGATTTTGACCGGTTGTCAAAAAATGCAGTGGGAGAAAATACTGAATCAGGGCGAGTACGCGCAGACGTAAAAGAAGCTAAGGCACATCTGGGGCTGAGACATAAACTGTGCCGTTCTGCACTGACCTTTCTGTTACAGGGGGCTGATGTTGACGAGTTGAACCGTCGGCATCAGCAACTGGTCGCAACCCTGTTGGTCTCGGGGTTGCAGCCGGTCAAACCCGAATGCGACGTCGCGCCGTTAAACGGCTATCTGCGTGCCTTACCTATGTGTTTTAACCCGCAACGAGACAAGCATCACTGGTATACCCGGTTGACTTGGATGCAGCATGTGGCCGGGTTGTTGCCAGTGACAGGGCGGGCAACTGGCACCGGTAACCCGGGTCTGAGCTTTTTTAACCGGGGCGGCGATGTGCTGACCTTTGATCCGCAAAATAAACATGACCGTACCCAGAATGCGCATCTGTTGCTGTTCGGGCCGACCGGTGCGGGGAAGTCGGCTACGCTTTGTGCGAGTTTATCGCAGCTGATGGCGGTGCACCGTCCCCGGTTATTTGTGGCGGAAGCGGGCAACAGTTTTGGGCTGTTTGCCGATTACTGTCAACGTCTGGGGCTGAGTGTCAACAAAATCAGCATTAAACCGGGCTGTGGTGTCAGTCTGGCGCTGTTTGCTGATGCTCACCAATTGCTTCAAATGGCATCTTCTCAGCTGGATTTGGCGGGTGAAAAGCCGGCAGAGGAAATTGAAGACGACGGGGACGATGAGCAGCGCGATATTCTGGGTGAAATGGAAATTGCGGCCCGCATGATGATCACCGGCGGGGAGAAGAAAGAGGAAGAACGTCTGACGCGGGCGGATCGGGGCATGATCCGCGAAGCTATCATGATGGCGGCAAAAGCGAGTGCTGACGATGGCCGACAGATGATAGCGGAAGATCTGCAAAAGGCATTGTCTGTAATTGCCCGGGACAGCCGGCGGGATGAACAGGGGCGATCATTACGTACCGAACAGCGTCGTGCCCGTGCCGAAGAGATGGCGGGGGCGATGTCAATGTTCACCAGTGGTTTTGAGGGGGAATTGTTTAATCGTCCGGGAACTCCGTGGCCAGAAGCCGATGTGACGCTGATTGACCTCGGTACGTTGGCGCGTGAAGGGTATGGTGCCCAGATGTCGCTGGCGATGGTGTCTCTGGTCAATACCATCAACAATATGGCGGAGCGCGACCAGTTTGAGGACCGGGAGATTAATTTTGTGGTGGATGAGGCGCATATATTGACCACTAATCCGCTGTTGTCGCCCTACATGACCAAAGTGGTCAAGATGTGGCGAAAACTGGGCGCCTGGTTGTGGCTGGCTACTCAGAATTTGGCGGACTATCCGGATAGTGCGGAGAAAATGCTCAATATGGCGGAGTGGTGGTTGTGTCTGACAATGCCGCCGGATGAAGTTGAGCAGATAGCGCGTTTTAAAAAGCTGTCTGAAGAACAAAAATCGGTGTTGCTGTCAGCCAGCAAACTCCCGGGCTGTTACACCGAAGGCGTGGTGTTGTCGAAAAAAGTGGAGGCGTTGTTTCGGGTGGTGCCGCCCAGTGTCTATCTGGCGCTGGGTATGACGGAGAAAGAGGAAAAGGCAGAGCGCAGGACGATTATGAAAGCGCTTCATTGCAGCGAATTGGATGCCGCCTTTGTTGTGGCGCGCAGGCTGGACCGTGCCCGTGGTCTGATATCCGGGGAAGCGGCAAATGTGCGTGATGAGGTCTCTTAGCCATGCAGGGGTGTAGGATATGAATATCAGGGTATTTTGGACGCTTTTGTTGTTGTTAATGCCGGTATCGGTGTTTGCCAGCACAGTGATATATACCGACACAAGCCATCCACCGCGCAATGCGGATCAACGTGTCCGGGTTGTGTACCTTGATGGGGCCGAACAGCTGCAAGCACAACTGTTCGGTCAGTTATCCGCTGATCCTCAACAGGCAGTCAAACAGGCCCGTCAGATTTTGCAGTCTCCATCGTGGCATCAACAGGGGCAACATATTCGTCAGGCTTACCAGGGGTTACTGAATGCCTGGACTCTGGGCCTTAAGAAGTTCCCGGCAGTGGTTTTTGATGATGGTTCTGTTGTGTACGGTACGACAGACGTCAGACAGGCCCGGTTACTTTGGGATACCTATCAGCGGGAAAAACAGCCATGAAATCTCCGGATTTACCGTCATTAACATGGCATTCCCGGCTGAAAAAGTTCGGCATGGTCTTGCTGCTAACGGTTGTTCTGGCACCCGTGGCCGTTGCCAGTGTGAATACGGCCCAGATTGTGGCCAGTGCCGCGTCGGTATCGTGCATCAGCTGGCGGATAAAAGGTCTCTGTTACTGGCTGCTGTGTTCTCCCTGGGGATGCAAGGTGCGTACCTCGGTGAAAGTGGAACATTTTATTCCTCAGGCCGTGGTTTCTGTCTATAACACTCCTGGCGGTAATCCCTGGAGAGAAATGTCGCCGGTCAGCCAGGCAGTCGGTGAGGTGGAAAATATGGTCACCGGTGCACTTTCCGGGATAGTCATGGGTGGTGGCAATCATCAGCTGAAAATCCCTGGCAACGGAAAAAACAATCTGCATTTTAAATATGCCGATGCGATTGGGCATCCGGCAACTGCCATGATGGGTGGAAGAATTTCGGGGTATGCGTGTAAAAGTGCCGCCACGCCTTTTATGCCTTACTTTTTGAGTACTCTGGATAGCCTGGTTTGGCGGACCGGTATGCCGGAATCATTTTATCCCGAGGCGCTTATTCCGGGTAAACGTGAACTGGGTGATTCGTTTCGGGGCAATATGTGGGGCAATATTTATCCGCGAAGCGGGTTTGTGACACAACAGGATGATGACAAGGCCGCTGCCGTAGTGGCGCAACGGGTAGCTGATATCATCACCCGTACCGGGCAGGGGCATGTTTATCAACCCCTGAAAGGGAACCGTAAACAGGGTTACTGGCCGCCAGGCGAAGCAGTCGAAAATACGGGTAGCCAAAATCATCAATGGCAACGTATAGCGCCGAAAATGAGCACCTCTTGTGCTGTTTTTCCGGATAACAGCGGGGAAACAGCGAGGGACGGGAATTATGTCTTTGCATTGTGGCAACCGTACAGTTGTTGTCAGCAACGTGGGCAGACTTTTCTCTACAGTACCGATTTTTGAGACTGGGATCATGGGATGAGACAACGATTATTTTTGCCTGTATTGATAGCACTGGCGTTTATGCGTGCTCCTGTTGTTCAGGCGGCAGGTTTTGCCATTGCTGACAGCCCGATAGGTTACGGGAAAAGCCTGAATGGGGCTGTATCGGACAAACTGTTTTACAACATAGGTGGCGGATCCGTGATATCGCAGCCGGCGACCCGCAGTCATCTGCAACATCTGGGCGGATTAAACCTCGGTTGGAGCAGTGACCTGATGTGCGGTCACTTTGATTTAAAAACGACGGTAGGGAATCAGCTTAATGGCCTGACTTCGGGGTTTAAAAACCTGATGGGGGAAGTAATACAGGGGGCTACTGGGGCCGTAGCCAGTTTGCCGGCAATGGTTATCCAGCGTGCTAATCCGGGATTATATGAAATGCTGACCAACGGGGTGTTACAGGCAGGTATTGCGTTCGACAAATCACAACTGAGTTGTCAGAACATGTCACAGCGTATGATGGATTTTTCGGATAGCAGTAAATGGACTAAAGCGGCGTTGATGGAGGAATACAAAACGCTGGTGAATACCGGCAATGGTGACGCGGTCGGCACGACACAAAAAATGGAGGTTGCGGACGGTACACAAGGTTCAAATTGGATTGGGGGTGAAAAACGGGGAGGAAAAGGGCAGAAAGCCATTCAGCCTATCCGGGATCTGGCAAAAGCCGGCTTCAATATGATGAACAACCTGCCGGCGAATAGCCATGCGAATGTCAACCGCACACAATGTAATGGCGCTGCTTGCCAGAAATTCAAGAACAGTGAAGAAGCCGCCGCCGCGGTCGTCAGGGTGTTAGGTGATCGTTCGGTTCGTACCTGTACGGACAGTCGTCAGTGTACCAGTGGCGGTACCGAAGACCAGCCGGGTGCAAGTGTCGCCGGGACGGGGTTTGCGCCGATGCTGGAAGAGGCTACCAGAACCAACATTGAGCAATTGATGAAACTGGTCAGCGGGGAAAATGCGCCTACTGTAGTCAATCTGGCAAAACTCAAAACGGGTAGCTTGGCGGTGACTCGCGGGGTTGTCCAGGCCCTGAAACGTGATCCGGACAGTGGTGCGCTGGTGAGTCGGTTGGCCAGTGAGTTAGCGATGGCCGACACCATTGAGACTGCGCTCACTATGCGGCGAATGTTGATGACCGGGCAGGCAGAACCGAATGCCGCTGCTCAGGCGCAGGCTATGGCAGAGAGTGATCGCCGTATTGCGACACTGGACAGAGAAATTACTGCCCTCAAGAATGAAATGGAGTTGCGCCGGGCGATTGCACAAAATACCGCGCTGACCACGCTTGAGCGTGAACAAAATCGGGTTGAAATGAATCTGCAACGGCAATCCATCGATAATACCGACAGCCGTATTCACACCTTGTCCGTGCCGCCGAAAGGGCGCGAAGGACAATAATGATGTCTGAGCAAAGTGAAATCCGGGTACCTGCTGGCACTACACAAAGGTTGAGCGTGAGACTGAAACAGAATTTCAGGCGAGGGTTAATCGTCACGTTGATGATGGGGGGCATGTTGCTTGTTGCCGCAGTTGGCTTGGCGTATCCGTCTCAGTTCAATGCCTTACAACATTGGATGTACACGACCCGTTACGGCTGGCTGGCCTGGCGATTGGTCATGTACAGTGTTATTGCCTGTTTCATGTGGCAGCTTTGGCGATCTCCATTGCCGTTAACACAGAAAGCGGCTCTGAAACGGATCGCACTCATTTCGCTGGGATTTGTGGGATGTTGTGAGTATGCCATGTTCTTCGTCTCCGGAGATCAGTCATGACAACTTACAGCTATCTGGAATATTTTCTGACCCTGCTGGGCTGGATAGTGAATAACGGCTTGTGGAATGTGCTGCTGGCCACCGGGTTATTTGTGCTGCCGCTGACATTCAAAATGATAGGTATCTGGCTGAAAGTCCGGGAAGAAGGGGAGGATGAAGGAAATAAGGGCCTGCTCTCAGTGACCCGGATTGAAAACACCTTGTATGGCGCTTTCTTGGTGATGATTGCTTTCTGTGTGCCGTTGGTCAATGTGAGTCTGAGTACCATTACGTATGATGATTCGCGGGCAAAAAGTTGCGGTACTTGGACACCGAAACCGGCTGAAACGGGTTATGCGTCCGTGATATCGTCGCTGGATGGTAAAACCGCGGCGGCTCCGGTTTGGTGGATACTGGTTCATCAGATTTCCAAAGGGGTGACTCAGGCCGCAACAGCTTCTCTTCCCTGCCGTCCCGACCTGAGGCAACTGCGTTTTGAGGTCCAGCATACACGGATTAATAATCCGGCTCTGGCGCAGATATTACAGGATTTCACTCATGACTGTTATGCGCTGGCATTGTATCAGTGGAAACGTCGGGACGAGGGAAGAACTTTGGATGAAGCGGTATTACGGGATATTGAATGGTTAGGGTCAAAAACGTTTCTGAATAGTGCGGGTTATTATGATGTGCTTCAGTCAAAAACGCCCCGGTCGGATTTTCCCTGGAAACCGCACCGGGATGACGGTTTGGCTAATATGGGGCAGGGGGGATATCCGACCTGTAAGGAATGGTGGTCAGACAGTCAGGTAGGATTGGAAAAACGGGTGATGGCTCAGGTTGAGCCAGGCATGTGGTTTCGGCTATCGGCAGCATTGAAACTGATGGGCAAAGATACGTCAGAATACAAAGAAGCGGTGATACGGCGTCTGGTGAGCCCGGAAAGTTTGACCGCATCTCAAGGGGGACATGTCTATGCAGGTTACGGCGGTAACGCGGATTTTACCCTGATGAATTCGGTGGGCCGGATAGCCTCATTGGGCGGGGTGTTGTTGGGAAGTCTGGCGGCATTTCCGGCGTTTGATGCCATGCGCCAGGCTTTACCGATGGTGCAGGCTGTTATATTGATGGCGGTGACTATCATATTACCCCTGATTATAGTATTTGCGGTTTACGAATATAAGACAGTTATTACGCTGACCTTTGTCGTGTTTGCGCTGAATTTTTTGACATTCTGGTGGGAATTGGCACGCTGGTTGGACAGCTGGTTACTGGAGGCATTGTATGGTTCGGATACGCACAGCCGCTGGAATATGGCTGGTTTTCAGAATAGCACAGACGATATCATTATGAGTTTTGTGATGGGGACGATGTTTATTGTGTTGCCGGCATTGTGGATGAGTGCTTTGTCGTGGGCTGGAGTTAAAGGTGGAGTAGTAATATCTGGAATGTTAGGTAATGGGGTAAAACAAACACAAGATGCAGGGGGAAAAGTAGGCGGAGTTGCAGGGAATAAACTGACAAAATAAGTCAATAACATCTTAAGAAAAAAGCGAGGCTTGGCTAAGACCCTGCTTTAGTTGTCATCGGAGTCAGTTCTAAATCCTCCCATGTAGTATCCATAACCCTCATAGCCATTCCGGTAGCCATTTTCATCTTCTGGGGTGTTTGAAAGATGTAATGTTTCTTCCTTGTTAGTCTGTGAAAGTCCTAACAACAGCCCGAAAATTAGTATAATTATTCCTGCTATAGCTAATGAACTCAGGAGTAATGCAATAGCTGAACTGCCAACAAATAAATAAATTGGCAAGTGTCCCACCCAGCAAGGGAGATTATGTTTGTGGGCTTTAGTAACACAATTTGCATCCCAAGTACGTAAACGTTGGCATAAGTTGAGATAAATTCCAGCAACTTTTGCTCCCCTAATTTGAGCACGTATTGTACGTTGTGTGTCATGATTGTCAGTCATTGAGTAGCCTCTTGTTGAGATGGTATTTATAAATAACATAATTATTTCTTGGTTAGGTTAGCTAAAAGTCTGAGTGGCGTCTATGGTATGGGATGTAAAGGATATTGTTTTAGTATTATTGGCAAATTTTAACCATGTATTAAGATATTTTTGCATCGCCAAAATATATGATAACTCTAAAGTTCCCAGAATGGATCTGTATTCCAGCTTTCTGGAAAACCAGCAGAATGTAACAGTGGTATTACTCTTGGGAATTCATGTGTTAAAGTGTGAATATCTTGGCCCACGTTTACGCCCAGTTTTAAGATTTTGCTTAAATGGTGAAGGGTTGCAAGAAAAACATAGATACGATTGTTATTAGTTGGAGGTATAGAAAGGTGTGGGATAATTTCTGCTGGGGCTCTTAAATTTGAATTCCAAAGACGATTATGATGTGCACATTTGTTTCTTACATCTCTTAATCCACTAATCCATCCAACCAGCGTTTCAAATTTTTTTACGCCAAATTCTTTGGCTAAATTGTTAAGGATGTTTTCTCGTTCTGATATTTGAAAACGACGTTTGTCCAAGCAATCGTAAATAACAAATATATTTCCCAATGTTGCTAATTCACCGATAATCCAAAAAGGGGGTAGGGATTTATAATTATCATTTTTCTCATTATAGTACTTTTCCTTATAATGAGTGGCATATTTTTCATTACAAGATGTAAATGAATTTGATAACTTTGAACGTAATAAGTTTATTTTCTTTTTTATTAAAGAAGTTTTTATCGTCGAGATACCAAAATGGATCATCTGTATATTCTGATATAGTGTGATCTAGCCTACTACGAAATTTTATTTCGAGTCGAGAAATTATGCGAAATATGTAATTGCGTAATGATTCATCGAAACGATAAATATCAAGGCCGTTTTCAAAAAAAATGCCATCACGAAATTGCTTTTTTCCTTCTTCATCTTGATACATGAACTGGAATAGATAAATTTTAAAACGATAATAGCTGATAAATGATAATATGTGTTCGGCTAATGCTTTATCTTTGAAATTTAGCCCCTTTTCCTCTAAATCACTAATAAGGTCTATAGGTTTGCGATGCGACTTTGCGTAGGGGATATGAACCATGATTAAAATTCCATAAAAAAAGCCCGCTTACGTTCCAGGAGGAAGGTAGCGAGCGTTGTCGATGCTTATGCTACCAGAGAAGAGAAAGATGTCAATAGCATATTGATGGTTTTTTGCCTTAACAGTAGGGTGTTTGACGCTATCTGTTTGTTGCTGTAGGATCCCTGTTGCTGATTGTGGCTATTGCTGCCAGCAACGTGCTAGGGTCACAGATGATGGAAATCATGCTGCTGATGCCGAAAGATATTTGGGGTAAACCCTTTGTGGAGAAATCAACAGGGGTTTTCTCGCTTTTTTAATTAAAAAGGCAAAAATTAGTATACGGAAATCCTATATACAGGCATTTGTTAGTACTATAATCAATCGTACATCTTTTTTGTCTCAACAGAAGGTATATTCATAAGAAAGCTTTAAGTCATGCGGTTTCTCAGCATCGTGAACATCAGAAAAACACAGATTTTTGGTTTTTATAGCTGTAGTACTAAATGATGATAGGGGAAGGTTATGCAATCAAAACACCGAATTTCTGAACTTAAGCAAATGTCCGTAAAAGAGCGCAAAATTGAAGGCATGCGTCGAGCTAAGGCTGCTTTTGATCTGGCTGAACGTACAGGTACGTTAACAAAGTGTCCTGTTATCGTTGAGTGCTGCTTTTTTCGTTAGCTTGCCAGGTTGGTAATTATTCTTTGGGTGTTCTATCCAATTGTTTTAATACTCGCACACTCATTTCTCCGTGCTGCTTCTTAAGTGTACTGCATTCTTAATTGGCTATTTAGCCTGATTAAGCGAGAATTGAAAGGTATCGTCATTCTATACCTTGTGCTTAGCTCTACACTATTATGATCACTGATTGACGGTGTTTAATTTTTTTCTTGACTTATCAGGGTAGTAATGTAACGCAAAATTTCTTTATCTGTTGATTCATTCCCATCAAGAGCTACTTTGATTGCTTGTTTCAAATTTGATCTAATTTTAAGCTTATCAATAAGTTCTTCGATATCTTGCTTTTCATGGATCATGGTTAATATCCCTTCAATACCTTTTCGATGCATTAAATTAATTAATGTTTTTGCTTCTTTGACATCAAGAGAATCTAAAATGAGGGACCATGCTGTTTTTAGTTCATCATATCCATAGCCTGTGTCGTCTCTTTGGGAATCATCAGTAGGTTTTTCATTCGGAGTCCCAGAAGCTAGCCATTCCAAAGAAACACCTTCTATTCTAGCGATTTTCTGAGCTACATATAGAGATGGTAGTGTCTTTTTATCGAAGTAGTTATTTAACGTCGAATAAGGTATTTGCCATTCTGTTGAAACAGCTCGAAGACTCCTTTAAGAAGCTGTTTTAACCTGTTTTTAAAGGTTTCTTTTCCTTCTTCAAGGAAAGAAGCTTCGTTAGTCTTATTGTTCATATTTTCCTTTTTACGAATGAATTTCTATTTATAGAACGATAATCTACAGCAGTGAATGATCCTCCAAGGATTATCTGCACTGATATCTTTTTAGAGTAATTGAAATATAGATTGAAGTAAAACATACCATTAGCAGAGCTTAAAGCAGCGAAGTTACTTTTTGTTTTACAATGTTATTAAATAGTTATACCTGCTTGGAGAATTCTTGTGGAGAAAAAAGATTGGCACCCGGCCGATATTATTGCTGCATTAAGGAAGAAAGGAACGTCATTGGCTGCCGTTTCTCGGGAAGCTGGACTGGCATCGTCAACATTATCCAATGCTTTACAGCGTCCTTGGCACAAAGGTGAGACAATCATTGCGAATGCATTGGGACAGAAGCCTGATGAAATCTGGCCTTCCCGTTATCAGAAAAGAAGGAGGGGATATTGATCTCGAAGAGAAAAAATATGGTGGCTGCTATAGGAGCCATAAAAGCAACGCTCTGAAAGTGAAGCAACACAATCAGAGCGTCTGACCACAACATTATGGGAATTAATGCTATGGCTAATATGAATAGTAACATATCCTCATACTCAAAGCGTTATACATTTAACGCGCAATCTAATGTAGAAACCGAAGCACATACCTTGCTTACAGACTTTTCTTTGGTTTTAATTTTTTCTAAATCAATTGAGAAGCAATATTATGCACAGTAGCATCCCAGACATTCTCGACGACAGTAATATACCTGATCTGGATATCTTATGGTCTGCCATGTCGGATGCAATTGCATCACTGGATTTTTCATGTATTAGCGATACTGTACTGTGTCAGTTAATTGAATCATCCAAAGAAAATACTATGGGCATGTGTCATGGTGTAACTTTTCTTGGTGACTCAATGTTGTCGTTTGCCAGTAATAACATCCATGAATTTACGCCAGAGAGTTTGTGTCAGCTCGGGCATAGCCTAGAGGCATTGAGTTCTCTATTACCGATGTTGTTTACTTTGCATGAAAAAGCGAGTGGTGAATGTCACCGTAGGGCTTTGAAAAACGAAATAAAATAGTTTTTTCAAATGAAACCGGAAAATTTTTGGATGGTTTTCCGGTTTAAAGGCATAAATTATCGCCGACAGGGTATTCGATATTGTCGATACTCATCGGGTCGATTTTTCCCCTTCCCAGGGTCTGAGGTGGTACCGGGATGTCGTCACCGTGCACTTTTCCTGGCATACCGACGCAGTGTCTTATACAACGGCTCCAGCAGTTTGCTGACTGCCCCTGATCAGCAACCCAGCGTGATGCGGCAGGGGCTTCTGTTCAGACATTTTTTCGTTAACATTGCTGAGTAAGCCCCGGAGACAAGTGAGGCTGAGTTGTTGCGGCCTGGTAGGATGAAATAAGGGAGCCAGACAGGCATATGTTGGCTGGGTATGGCATATTGGGCACCTTTCCATATTTTGAGGAAAAGAAAACAATGCGTCATCATAAATTACGGCTGTAGTACTAAGTTCCCACATAGCTTAAGTATAATTCCCACTAATCCCGATTAATTTCTTTAAATTTCTGGATCGTGTGTTTGATGGCTTGTTCTGTTGGCAAACGCTCCATTGAACTGGCACCATAGAACCCATGACAATTGGGACAATGAGCCATAATATAGGCGACATCTTCCGGTTCCAAAATTGGGCCGCCGTGACATAACGTAATAATGTCATTTCGGATAGTTTTAGCTGCCGAAGCACAAGCGTTAATGATTGGTATACAAGATTTCAGATCATATGATGTATTAGCACTAATATCACCGCCAGTGGTTAGCCCCAGATGTACGACGATGATATCAGCACCTGCTTGTACCATAGCCTCAGCCTCTTTTGCATTGAAAACATAAGGAGTGGTAATCATTCCTTTTTTATGTGCCAGGCGGATTAGCTTCACCTCCAGTGCATAGCCCATGCCTGTTTCTTCCAGGTTTTTTCTGAACTTTCCATCAATCAGTCCTACTGTTGGGAAGTTCTGAATACCAGCAAAACCTTGTGCTTTCAGTTCATCCAGGAAAAGAGATAAATTACAGAATGGATCAGTGCCGCAGACACCCGCCAATACAGGTGTTTCCTTAACTATCGGCAATATTTCATTACCCATTTCTCTGACAATTTCATTTGCATTACCGTATGGCATTAATCCGGCCAATGATCCTCTGCCAGCCATTCTGAAGCGCCCAGAATTATATACGATAATGAGGTCTGCCCCTCCTGCTTCCTCGCAACGCGCCGAAAGACCCGTGCCTGCACTCGCTCCAATAATAGTTTCGTTACGTTCGACTTTTTGTTTTAGAGTTTCAATAATCTGATTATATTTTTTCTTCATAAGAGATTCCCTGGTGTTCTATAATTTCCTTGAGTTGTTGTATTACAAGAGTACAAAATTGTGGTGAATTGATGTGAAAAGGTGTTTTTATAACTTTTCGCAATTCTGTTTGTTTTATTGTTTTTTTTAATCCATGACAGAAAGCCTGTGTTGATGCAGGTAAATAAAAAGGTTGTTCAGGGCAATCTAGCGCAGAGAATCCGCCTTCCGGAATAATGAATCGAATAGGTCCATTACACTTGTTAAGTTTGTTCCCTATCCAGATACCAAGCTGATAGTTTTCTTCAGGTGTGGTTCGCATCAATGTCACCTGAGAATTATGCTCAAAAAATATCCTGTTGCTGTAGTGTTCTGGGATCGTGTTCTTTGCACCAAAGTTAACTATGTCCAAAGCACCAGCACTGCCGATCCACGGAATGCTTTTTTTTGCAATGACGTCTAAACGTGTGTCAGGACAACTCAAAACACCCCCAAATAACAGATCGGAAATTTCTGTTAATGTAATATCTAAAACACAAACCAATTTGCCATCCTTAGCCAATTTTTCCATGCTTGTTCCACCATTGCCGGTAGCATGAAAAGCCAGGCAATCGTATTGAGTATTTAACTCATTAGTGAGCTGATTAATGCACGGAGTCGTTATACCAAACATCGTTAACCCTAAAGCGGGTTTATGAATATCAGCCAATGGCGTAAAGTAATTGACAGAGCCGGCCATCATGTTTGCAGCATTAGACAAGACTGAACGAGAAATACGGTTGAGTCCGTTGAGATCGGTTACCGTATACAGCATGGCAATATCGCTGTCCCTAACGTAGGCTGAGACATTCCCTGACGCCATCGTTGATACCATGATTTTAGGCAACCCGATCGGCAGGCTTTGCATAGCCGGAGTAATCAGTGCTGTTCCGCCTGAGCCTCCGATACCAATCACCCCCGCGATATCGTCTATTGAGCTGTTCAGGAAATTCGTGAGGGCGACAGACATTGCGGTTATCGCTTTATTCCGCACGCCACAAAAAACGGGATCAGCGCCAGCGGGGTGATACTCAGCCACCTGAAGTGAATGAATATCTATCTTTTTATTCTGATGATTTTTCCCAGGAATTGATGTAGACACATCAATGATGATTGAATTAACTCCTGCGAGGTGTAAACAATGTTTCAACCAGACCAGCTCGTCCAGTTTTGTGTCTGCTGTGCCAACGACAACCACAAATCGCGTCATAGTGTTCACCTCATGTGGCATACTTAGTTCAAAGACTAATGTAAACCTATTGTAATATTTTACAACATGCAAGTTATTTTTTATCATTAGTGATATTTATTACTGTGAATGCTATCCGGTTAAAATTTTAAGGGGTTTAAATGATTCTGTTTGATGAAGAAAATCTGTCGCCAGTCCGGCGTCGTACCCTGGAACGTATCACTCATTCAGCTCTGAAGTTATATCGTGAAAAAAAATTTCCGTCTCCTGAAGAGATTGCTAATGAAGCTGAATATGCAAAGGCCACGTTGCGCAGCTACTTTTCAACCCACAGTGATTTTGTCGAATATGTTGTAAAACAAGTCATTGGCTCATTCGTTATTCCCCCTATGGGCAATGATGCAGAGGACAATATTGAGAAATTATTAAGATGGGGTTATGAAGAAATAGAAGCCAATGAGGCACTGATGAGGGATGCTTTACGTATTTCTCAGTTACGTTGGCAGGAATCTTTATCCGGTGAAGATAACCACAAACGACCTGTTTTGAAGAAAAAAAGTAACCGTAAAGAGACACTTTCTACGGCGTTAGCGCCTCTAAAAGGTCAGCTTAAAGATGACACAATACATAAGATTATTATGTTGATTTCAGTTTTATATGGTACAGAGGCTATGACTATTCTGAAAGATACTTTTGGTTTAGAAAATGATGACATCATCAACTTAACGAGTTGGGCCGCAAAGTTGATTGTTCGGCAGGCCATTAATGAAGAGTTAAAGTAATCAGAAGATCATTTTTTAACATAAAGGGTAAACCGGGCATGAGGCCCGGTAAAAGTTTCTTTTGGTGCCGATAACTTCTGTCACCAATCTTTTTATTAGATATAATTTGAGTTCTGGATAAAAAATTGAACTAAATGCCTGTTCGAAAAACAGAGTTTTCGGCCAAGAAAATTAAAGTGATTATGTAAAGGTCATACCATCTGTCTCTTCGCAGACGCTGACAACGGTGGTGAACAAACAGCCCTTCTGTACAGTCTTATCGGTACCTATCGGCTAAATAAAGTGGATCCAGAGGTCTGGCTACGCCATGTCATCGGTCATATCGCGGGTTGGCCTGCAAACCGGATGCATGAACTGGTCGATCTCACTTCTTAGCCACCGTCAATACAGTCTGAATGCGCCGCTTACATTGAGGGAGCGGGAGTATTTGAATATTCATCACTATCAATAAATCAGAGTCATTACCAAAGAAAGCGCTACCGACCTTGATTAAGAGGTATAAATAAAGGTTCAAAGGTAGCGCTTAAATTATATTTACAACTTTCTTATGTAAATTTTTAAAAGAGTTTTAACCAACCCTGGATTATTAATAACAACAACATCTTTTTCCTCATTATATGCGACAAGGATACGATAAAATTCTTGATTTATATTACACGTCAATGTAATAAGACCCGATAAGGGTTATAAACATTCTTTAGCTACTTTTTCAAGGATCACCTCATATAAAGAAGTTGCCAGAACTGATATAAATAAGATTCCAAAATAGCGCTACACCTTATACCACTCATAATTCCATGTATAACAACAGGTTGGATAAGGCTATGTGTAGCAGAATTATGAAACGCTATTTATACATAGCTTGATCTAATGAAACCTGTTTTTTTATATTGTCTCCTCTGAATACACAAAAATCATAGTGGATTAAAATTAGGACTGGATAGCATATCGACTATTATCATGAGTTCTGTTATTCAAATAATTTCGAAAATTTCACTTAATGAGATCCTCATCTTTATTAAAATATCGGCTGGGCCAAATTTCTGAAGGATGTACTCCTAATCTGTCCGCAATAATCCTCTCCCCTTTAGGCCACCGGCGTATTAATGCATTAGATAGTGTCGATGGGCTCAGTCCCGATTCTCGTGATAATGCGGCAAGTGTTGTGCCGCGTTTACGCAATGCAGCAATAATATCTGCCGGATGCCAGTCATTTTGAGTCGTTATCATCTCTGTTTACTTCCCCTAATTGAGTTGTGGTGGCTATTCAAATAGGATACATGAATCAGTGTTCATTTCTGGCAAGCAAAACCAAAACCTCTCCCGCCAGAACCGCTATGAAAAGGCTAATAACAGACACATCGGCAAAAAATTTCTTACCAATGTCCATGAACACAGGACCATGATTCCTAGTTATTTATCAAATTACTATTACTAAAAAACGTCCTTGTCATTCATGAACATTACTGTTGCAAGTAATGTTTTGCGTTATTACCCTGCCAAAATAATTTTCATTTTGATTCCAAAAAGTTTTTCACTTTATTATGAGATACGCTGGGATTATTGGTGAATTTTAAGGACAAGACTAAAACTGAGCATCTTTTTTCAAAGTGAACAATGTCTTTATGCCCTGAAATACAGGAACGTTCAATCCCAAAAATATAGGCCAATCCCGATGGTTTCATCAATGGATCTCGCCTGAGCCGTTTTAAAATTTCTTTCTGATTATCTGACATATCAAATCATTAAAACCCTTATTCTTACATGGATATTTTTATTTCATTGATGATCAACAGTAAAGACAGTTTTTTATTTTAATTAGAATAAAAATCGTAAATTTCATTAAAGGGATTTCATATTAACAAGTACGTTCAGCTTGTTTCCACACTTTATTTCTTATTAATTTAGGTTCAACAATCAAACTTAACTCACAGGCAATAGTCCGAACAACAGCCAAATAATCTTTAATGTTAGTCTGATTAATGCACGGAGTTGTCACACCAAACATCGTCAACCCTAAAGCGGGTTTATGAATATCAGCCAATGGCGTAAAATAATTGACAGAGCCGACCATCATATTTGCAGCATTAGACAAGACTGAACGAGAAATACGGTTGAGTCCGTTGAGATCGGTTACCGTATAAAGCATGGTAATATCGCTGGCCCTCACGTAGGCCGAGACATTCCCTGACGTCATCGCTGATACCATGATTTTAGGCAACCCGATCGGCAGGCTTTGCATAGCCGGAGTGATCAGCGTTGTTCCGCCGATACCAATCATCCCCGCGATATCGTCGATTGAGCTGTTCAGGAAATTCGTGAGGGCGACAGACATCGTGGTTATTGCTTTATTCCGCACGTCACAAAAAACAGTGTCAGCGCCAGCGGGATGATACTCAGCCACCGGAAGTGAATGAATATCTATCTTTTTATTCTGATAATTTTTCCCAGGAATTGATGTAAACACATCAATGATGATTGAATCAACACCTGTGAGGTATAAACAACATTTCAACCAGACCAGCTCGCCCAGTTTTGTGTCTGCTGTGCCAACGACAACCACAAATCGCGTCATAGTGTTCACCCTATGTGGTATACCTAGTTCAAAGACGAATGTAAACCTATTGTAATATTTTACAACATGCAAGTTATTTTTTATCATTAGTGATATTTTTTATTGTGAATGCTATACGGTTAAAACTTTAAGGGGGTTAAATGATTCTGTTTGATGAAGAAAATCTGTCGCCAGTCCGGCGTCGTACCCTGGAACGTATCACTCATTCAGCTCTGAAGTTATATCGTGAAAAAAAATTTCCGTCTCCTGAAGAGATTGCTAATGAAGCTGAATATGCAAAGGTCACGTTGCGCAGCTACTTTTCAACCCACAGTGATTTTGTCGAATATGTTGTAAAACAAGTCATTGGATCATTCGTTATCCCCCCGATGGGTGATGACGCAGAGGACAATATTGAGAAATTATTAAGATGGGGTTATGAAGAAATAGAAGCCAATGAGGCACTGATGAGGGATGCCTTACGCATTTCTCAGTTACGCTGGCAGGAGTCTTTATCCGGTGAAGATAACGACAAACAACCTGTTTTGAAGAAAAAAAGTAACCGTAAAGAGACACTTTCTACGGCGTTAGCGCCTCTAAAAGGTCAGCTTAAAGATGACACAATACATAAGATTATTATGTTGATTTCAGTTTTATATGGTACAGAGGCCATGACTATTCTGAAAGATACTTTTGGTTTAGAAAATGATGAAATTATCAACTTAACGAGTTGGGCCGCAAAGTTGATTGTTCGGCAGGTCATTAATGAGGAGCTAAAATAATCCGAAGGCCATTTTTTAACACTAGGGTAAAGAAACGGGAGTGTTAGAAATTCTGTGTCATTCCAGTAATATATCTCAAAAAGGAATGATAAATGACTCAATCTTTCGATTTCGACAAAGCCCTGAAAGAAACCGGGCACGAGGCCCGGTAAAAGTTTCTTTTGGTGTATGGGATTGGGCATTTTGTGAGTGGTTATGTAATGTTCCAGTCATCTCACCTTGCAATGCCCGTAGCTCTTTGGCAACAGCAACACATTGCTCTGTGCCGGTACAGCTTGTTGTTCTCTCTGCGTGTTTTCGCGACTTTTTAGCCTGTAAGCCACTTTTCTCAGACGTAATGAACTGCTCCTTTTAAATGCCGGATGATTATCTAACATTTGGGGAGCAGTTCACATGGATGGGATTTTACTTTAGGCAGTAATAATAATTTATTGTCGAAGTGACAATGTTTTTCACTGTTTCCTTTTCTAAAATAATATCAGTAATATGTGGTTTTAGTATTTCCTCCCAATGATATCCAACATCATCATTACCATTTAAAACACTCAGTTTTGAACCTAAGATTCTTATCATACTGCCATTAGATACAGCAAAAACATAACAACAGTCATTTTCTAAATTATATGTAGATGCTTGATATTTGTAAGAAGTAACAAAATCGTCTGATACTTCTTTCCCTGGTTCAGCCCGTTCAGGCAACATTGTTTTTAACATAGAGAAGTAAGCTTCTTTTTTTTCCATATTAAAAATATTATTATTTTCAACAGGTAATGCCAAAGCATTCCCATCAGATAAACACAGGATATCTCCTCCTAATGTTGCTACTTTCGCACTATTTGGATACAGCTTTCCATCTATACAAAAATGAAATAAGCCATTTCTATATCCATTTTCTGTACTCCAATCAGATAAATACTCTATAAGTATGGCAAAATGATTTGGATCACCAAAAATCATAATTATCTCCATTTTTCTGGTAAACCAAGTTTCTTTTTAACGTCTGATGGAACGTCGCTCTTGCTTAATGCCGCACTTTTATCACCTGTACTACCGGACCAATGCCACGTACCATCATTAGTATTGGTAAATTGATGTACATTACCATCACTATCCAATGCGTATCTTTTTTTACCACTTGCAACTGAATTGCCAAACAATTCGACCGAATTTTTAGGTTCAGTCCCGGCATTACGGTGATAACCTATTTGTCCTGGGGTATGTTTAGGGTTTGATTTATACACTAATCCATTATTAGTTGTCACAGGATCAGGAACCGGTATAGGGCTTCCCTTTATTCCTTTTGCTCCAGCCTTACTGATCCCTCCGGCCACCCCCGCAGACGCCGCAATTCCCGTCTGCCCCATAATCTTCACGATTTCCTGGGTGGTTTCTTCTGAGCCGCCGGTGACTTGGGCACGATGGAGCACCAAATTCCGTGATGCGTCAATATTTGACATCGCACCGCGTAAATCTGCCCATTCCCGCACTTCTGCCGGCGTAAGGGAATCCAGCCCCTGCATTCTGGCTTTTTCCTGAATTTCGCCTATCCGGGCACTGTAGTCACCTTGCAATGCCCGCAGCTCTTTGGCAACGGCAACGCACTGGTCAGCGCCTGAACACGTTGCTATCCGCTCCTGAACTTTGTCATATTCCTGCCGATATTTATCCCTGACAGTCGCACGACAACTGGTATCATCCTGATAATTAACCAGTTCCTCACTTCTTGAACGATTCTGGTCAACGCTTAGATGATTATTGTCTACAACAACTCTTTATGATTTCAGTTCAGTATTAATAGATGCTCCTGTTTTTTTCATTACTAAATCCTCTGCTAACGGTAGGTCTCTAATTAATTTTTCTATTGTTCCTCTAGGATATCGTTCTTCTTGGAATGTTTTTTCATAATTTGTTGTATAAATAAGACGATCTTCATCGCCATCAAAACCCAACCAAAAAATAAAGCCATAATCTGATAATTCAGAGGATAATGAGATAAAGTTCTCCAGTTCTCCTTCAGAAAAATCTAAATCAGACAATGGGATATTCCCAACATCTCGCAAGTTCTTGCGCATTCCGTCTTCAAGGCTCTCTTTTAGTTCAGATATCACCATGTATAGATCCATTGTTACTCCTTTCCCTGGAACTAATGTGTCATTAATTATAAAATTAAACATTCCACTCGGTGAACACAGGACATCAATTTGCTCAATATGGATAGCAATTTGATAAGGATCTCCAATAATCATTTTATTTTCCACCCTTCTTGTTTTTGTAACCTAGACTTCACCTTTCCAGTTAATTCCAATTTATTTTTTGAGTCTCCAGTACTACCAGACCAATGGTAAACACCTGTATTATTTGGTGAAAATCTATGGATATGTCCATTGGAGTCTTTAGCATATCTATGTTTATCAGAATCTATAGATACTGAACCTTCAAAAATGCTCAAAGAGTCTCGTGGTTCAATACCAGCATTCGGTCTGAACCCTTGAGCTCCAGGTGTATGCTTAGAGTTAGATTCAATTTTTAGTCCATTACCTGCAACTGTCGTTTCGGGAATAGGTAATCTGTTATCCCGTCCTTCGGCCAAATAAGCTAAATTATCTTTCGTTGTTCCATCAGGAATTGGGGTCACCGTCGTATTACCACCTACATCCGGCTTACCTTCCGTATTGCCGGTATGATTTGGTGTAATGTCAGACCGATTTTCCTCATTGCCTGTATGGTTCGGTATACTACCCGGCTTTAACTGTTGGTTTCCACCGGTATGATTAGGGTATTTCCTTATATCGTCAGACTGATTACCACCTGTATGTGTTGGCAGATTAGCGGGATCAACAACTTGAGTGTATTTATCCTGAAGTGTATTTAGGTAACTCTGTGTGATTTCATCATTTCCCATCATCTGAAGCATAATCAGATGGTCTAAGTCTTCTGAAGAAATCTTATCAGCAATTTCCTTTGCGACTATTCCGGTTATACCCGCCTTAACGCCTATCTCCAGGACTTTTTCTGTCACTTTGGCTCGACACGGAGCAGCTATTGCACACCCTTCTGTTACCAGTTTTCCCAGGAAATTATTATCGGTAACAACGCATTCCATTGCGAAGTTGACCGCCGACCCCGATTTTTTCTAAAATAATCAGTCTATGCCCCGATGCGCTTTTTCAGTTCAGCAGGTCACGTACTAAAAATACGGATGATGCCGAAGTTAGGCCATATTAGCTTCCAGATGAAATTGCCCGGAAATTAGGATTCGGGTAAGTTCAATTATTCAATAAATGTTCCTTAGCTTTTGATAAAGCATATTGAAGCCAATCAAGATCAACTATCCTAGCATTAGGAGAAAATTCCACTTTGATGTTTTCAAGTCCCTCCTCTTGTTGCAAAAGAGCAAAAAACTCTCCATTACAATAAATTTCAGCTATTAAACATTCATAATCTACATCACTTGCTACGACAATTTTTAATTGATATTTATTATTCATCATGGCTCCAAAAATCCGCGGAAGTTACCCTGAGTATCAAATCTTGCACCACGACCATCCGATGCTATTACATCGAAACCACCAAAACGATTACCCTCTTGAACCTTAGCTCCTGGTGTTTTGATTATTCCATCCAAAATTTTTTGTCCTTGCTGGTTGATCTGTTCTGGATTTCCTTTAGCAACAGGGAATGCGCTACCTTCACGGCTTCCATGCTTCTGCAAGGCTCTACCAGCAACAGTTAAATTTCCTGCTTTAGCTGCCGGATCAATTTTAGTTCCTGTTTTAGCAAGTTCGGTTACCTCTAATTTACCAAATTTTCCTGCATCTATTGTTTGGACAATAGGCTTATTAAATATACTTTTGGTTGCATTAACCGCTACAGCTTCTGTTTGTGCCGTAGCAGCTTCTGCGGCTGTTTTGCCCACACCGATTACGCCAGCGGCACCCACACCACCCGGTGTTAATGCTTCAGCGACCTGAATACCCGCATTGTTCAGGCAGATTGTCGGAGCAGCTTTACATCCTTCCAGTGCTGCTCGTGCCATCGCAGCAATTTCAGGCGTAGCGGCCACAATTTGGGCCCCCCGGCTACTGCCATTCCACCCACAGAGACAATTAGATTTCCATTAGCTATACCTTTAGCAACATTACTTTTGCAAGCCGTATCACAGTCCGGTGTTTTAGCCAACCAAAATCCCAAGTCTGACCCGGCTGCTGCACCTAGGGCATTATTCTCAGCAACAACTTTCTCTGTCGTGAAGTCTGACGCCGAACCTGATTTTTTCTAATGCACTCAGTCAGTTACAAACCATTTTTCCCAGTGCGGTTTGATGCTTGACCAACAACGCCCCGATGCGATTTTTGAGCCTCATAAGCTATTTTGCTTTGATGCTGTTAAAAGGCAGTGAGTTAAATGGTTGAATAATATTCGAATGCTTTTGAAATTATTTCATTAACTTCACTCTTATAAAGAATAGCCTCTTTGATATCAGGATTAGTGATCGTTTCCCAAAAACCATTCCCATGTTCGTCTTGCTTTAATTCACTATACTTAGCGCCAAGTATCCTAACCATATCACCATGAGAAACAGCAAAAACAACAAAACCAGCATCATTAATATTTTCTGTTGACGCTTGATATTGATAAGATTGCTCAAAATTTTCGGGCTCATCTTGTCCTATCAACTCTGGAGAAATCATTCCTAACATAAAGTTAAAAGCATCTTTAGTTCCTTTTTCAAACAACGCTTTATTTTCCTGAAAAGAAAATAAAGCATTAGTATTGTCTTTCAATGAAAAAACATCTACCCAAAGGGTAGATGTCCTTATTTCTTCAGGGAAAAAAAAACCATCAATACAAAAATGGAAAAGTCCATTTTTATAAGTATCATCACTCCATTCTGGAAGATGTTGTATTAACACTGCAAAACGATATGGATCACCAAAAATCATTTTTATCTCCATTTTCCGGACAAACCAAGTTGTTTTTTGACTTCATTAGGAATGTCATTTTTATTCAATGGATTTTTTACATCACCGGTACTTCCATTCCAGTGATATTCCCCATTGGTCCCTTCGAACCGATGAACATTACCTTTTTCGTCCTTAGCAAATCTAACTTCTTTATTACCATAATTTTTGGAGCTTGGAATTGAATTTTCAAAAAGTTTCAATGAGTCTTTTGGTTCTATTCCCGCATTACGGCGATTTCCATCACCACCAAGAGTATGTTTAGGATTTGATTTATAAACTAACCCATTATTTGCTGTCACTGGATTAGGTACTGGTACAGCACTTCCCTTGACTCCTTTTGCTCCTGCTTTACTGATCCCTCCGGCCACTCCCGCAGACGCAGCAATTCCCGTTTGACCCATAATCTTCACGATTTCCTGGGTGGTTTCTTCTGAGCCGCCGGTGACTTGGGCACGATGGAGCACCAAATTCCGTGATGCGTCAATATTTGACATGGCACCCCGTAAATCTGCCCATTCCCGCACTTCTGCTGGAGTGAGGGAATCCAGCCCCTGCATTCTGGCTTTTTCCTGAATTTCGCCTATTCGTGCGCTGTAATCACCTTGCAATGCCCGCAGTTCTTTGGCAACAGCAACGCACTGGTCAGCGCCTGAACACGTTGCTATCCGTTCCTGAACCTTGTCATACTCCTGCCGATATTTATCCCTAACGGCAGAGCGGCAACTGCTATCACCCTGACAATTAACCAGTTCCTCACTGCGCGATTGATTCTTCTCCACACTTAGGTGATTGTTATCGACAACAACTTTCTCTGTCGTGAAGTCTGACGCCGAACCCAGTTTTTTTATAATTATATCATTCAGTTACAATCAGTTTTGCCCTATGTGGTTTAGTACCTTGCCTACAATGCCCCGACGCGACTTTTTAGCCAGTAAGCCACTTTTCTCAAACATAATGAACTGCCCCTTTTAAAGGTTGGGTGATTGTCTAACATTTGGGGGGCAGTTCATAAATCTGGGATCTTTATTAGTGTAGTATATGGGTGAAAAAATCATCAATATCAATCAAGTATCGCCATTCTCCCTTATTTGTATATAAGGATAATTCATAATTTTCACCTGATTTTCCAATATATATTTCAGGGAAATTAACACCTCGTGCAGCGAATTTAAAACAATGGCTTGCTCGATACTCGAACATCATATCTATAAGACTTTCATTATCCACATCTATTTTTTCGTAAAATTCATGTATGTAATAAGCAATAGAGTCAATACTACAATTATGATCAGGCAGATCAACATAGCGGATATTAGATTCATTATCTTTCATCCATAAAATAAACTCAGACACATTGACTTTCCCATGAAAAATAGAAAATTTTTCTTTATCTTTATATAAAAGAAGGTTAATAAGCTTGCCTTCATCATATGATGATATTTCATCTAACAATACAATTCTTAATTTATACATCATCATTTTCCTTTAATCATTTTATTATACTCAGATTTACTGATATCACCTCTAGAGAGAAATTCTCGTAGTACTTTCGGAGGGGCTTCGTTGCCAGGTATTGGATAACCATGCCAACCACCGGCATTGTCTGGCTGAAACTCATATAATTTTCCGTCAGCTATACCATAACGTTGCTTTCCACCTTGAATAGAATTATTCAAAACTTCTTGGGCTTTTGAATTAGTTAAGTCCATTGGTGTACCCCAACCTCCAAGAGCATGTTTAGGGCTAGGGACGTATTCATTACTATCAGATAAATAGATTAGCTCATCTTTCGTTGGCCCATCAGGAATTGGGGTCACCGTCGTATTACCACCTACATCCGGCTTACCTTCCGTATTGCCGGTATGATTTGGTGTAATGTCAGACCGATTTTCCTCATTGCCTGTATGGTTCGGTATACTACCCGGCTTTAACTGTTGGTTTCCACCGGTATGATTAGGGTATTTCCTTATATCGTCAGACTGATTACCACCTGTATGTGTTGGCAGATTAGCGGGATCAACAACTTGAGTGTATTTATCCTGAAGTGTATTTAGGTAACTCTGTGTGATTTCATCATTTCCCATCATCTGAAGCATAATCAGATGGTCTAAGTCTTCTGAAGAAATCTTATCAGCGATTTCCTTCGCTACCACTCCGGTTATACCCGCCTTAACGCCTATCTCCAGGACTTTCTCTGCCACTTTAGTTCGGCACGGAGCAGCTATTGCACACCCTTCTGTTATTAGTTTACCAAAGAAATTATTGTCAACTGCGTTCTTCCCGGCTTGAGCCCCGGTAACGGCGCTGGCGGTGGAGTCACCAGCAATGCCGCCTGCCAGTCCTGCCGCCAGGGTGGAAAGGGTGCTGATAGTTTGCTTCTGCTCCTCCGTTAACTCACTGACTTTTGCTCCATCGCCGTAAAGTTGCTTTATCAGAACCTGCGCCGCCAGTTCACCGGATGCGGCACCGGCTGCCCCTGACAGGGCATTGTTACCGCTCACCTCCGCCGCCACCGCGCCTAAAATCGCATGGGCCAGCGTGTTAGTGGCGATATCCACCTGATGGGTTTGCGGGTCAGTGGTCAAGTCCTTAATCACTCCTGCCAGATACGGTGAAGCCCCCCCGGCCAGCGCCTGACCGAGGTTGTTGCCCGCTAAGCCCTGAATCGCTGCCGTAGCCGCCTGTAAGGCTTTCTGATAGGTTCCGCCGGTCCCAAAGCCCGAGTCATTCAGCGCCTGTGTGTAAGCGGTGTCATAAACTTGCTTATTGATATCCGCCGAAGTCGGGTGTGGATTGCCACTGTCGACCAGTTTTTTTCTGGCTGCCGCTTTGTCCGGTTCACTGATATGGTCCAGCTTCGCTTTCGCCGCTTTGGTGGCGATAATTTTCCCTTCGGTACTGGCTATCTCGGTCATCTGGGCGCTGATTTCGCCAATCAGTCGCGCCTGTTTCAGCCGTTGCTGCTCTTTTTCCTTGTCAAATATCGGACTGAGGACATTCGCGGCGTTATCGGTATCGCGGCTGAGGGTGGCAACATCCTGCGTCTGGTGCGCCTTATCCCGGATAATCAGGTTGCCGTCGCTGACGGCGGCGTGTGTGGTGGTGCTGTCATGGCCCTGGTTATGGGAACCGCTCAGCCCATTGACCGCCAGATTATTCAGGACCTGACTGGCGGTGGGTTGACCGAGGCTGACGCCCGCGCTTTGCTGCTCAACAGTAAAATCCGCTTGATTTTTAATATCTTTAAAGCCCAGCGTCCCGGTGTTCAGGATGTTGTTGGCTTTGTCGGCGGTACTTGCTATCACCGCGCCGTCCAGTTGGGTGTGGTCGCCGACGTTAACCTGATAGCCGCCTTTGCCGGCAAACAGTCCGGTCTGTTCCTGCACGCTGTCATAGTTGCTGTGGAGTTTATTGCGGCTGGCATTGAGGCTCGCGGTGCCGTTAGTGAGGGGGCCCACGGTGGCGCTGACGCCCGCGCTGGCGTTGTGTTGCTGGCTGTCATAGCGCTGGCTGTCCTGCTCGCTGCTTAATGTCAAATGACGTTTTACCTCGGCGGTAATCTGCTCGCCGCTAACCTGAGCCCCTTTCAGCGTGGTATCCCGGCCACTGTTCAGCCCGACGGTCTGTCCTGCCTGTAACGTGGTGTTAGTGTGACTGACGCCGTTACCGTTTTCATGGCCGGTGCCCCGACTGACATTGGCCGAGACGCTCAGACCGGTGCCCCCCGGTCCCGCAGTCAGGCCCACGCCCAGCGAGCTGCCGTGGCTGCTGTTTTTGCCGGTCGTCTGTTCGGTGTTCTGGCTGGATGAGAGCTGAATATCCCGATTCGCATTGAGTTGCAGGTCTTTACCCGCCTGTAACTGGCTGCCCTGAACGCGGATATCGCCATTCTGGCCTGATGTACCTTTGTCATCCCCTTTGGCGGTTATGGTGAGGTTATCCCCGGCCGTGAGATGGCTGCCCTGTTGAGTGGTCTGGCGGCGCTGCTGTTCTGAACGGGAAGACTGGCGACCGTAAGACAGGCTCACCCCGGCCAGATTATTATTGCCTTTGTCGTCACTGCCCTGAGCCTCCGCCAGTCGGCCTGCCTGCGCCGCTTGCACTCCGCTAAGGGCGGCTTTAGTGTTTTGCAGGGCTTTCACTCGCGGGTCACTTTCAGTGCGGGCGGTTCTGGCTGTTTGCACCGCGCTGTTGACGGCCCCGCCTGCTGTGCCACTCAGCGCCACGGTTAAGCCGCTCTGTTTTTGTTCGGTTTTTGTCGTAGTGTGATTGCGGTTTTCCGCGCTGGTGATATCAACCTGTTGACCGGTCAGCGTCAGGTCTTTACCGGCAATCACCTCGCTGCCGTGAACCCGGAGCTGTTCCCCCGCGTTGAGGGTGACATTGCCCTGGCTGCTGCCGACCGTGCTGCCTTTGCTCAGCTGGCTGTCACTGTCGGTGGTGACTTTCTGGCTGGCTTTGCCTAAGGTGAAGCCAATCCCCCCGGTCCCCATCAGGCCGGATTTTTTCTCCTGCCGCAAATGGGTTTCATCGTGCGCTTCGGCTGCGGTGGTGACGGTGAGCTGATGACCGGCGTTCAGGCTGACATCCTGCGTACCGGCGACATTGCTGCCGCGGATATTGAGGTCTTTACCGGCCTGTAGAGTCACTTTATCGCCACTGAATGTGGTACTGAGCGCCTGCCGGTCATGCACTTCATCGTGGGTTTCCACTGACGATTTCGACAGCCAGCCTTTGCTGGTCTGTTTACTGTGCTCCACTAAGTCGGATGAGGCCGTCCCGGTGGTCAGCGTCAGGTTATGCCCGGCCTGCGCCGTCAGTTGTTGACCGGCGTTGACGTGAGCGGCGGTGGCGTTCAAATCCTGCCCGGCTTGCAGGGTCACATCACCGGCGCCGGTTATCTGGCTGCCGATATCCTGTTGTTGGGTCAGATGGCGATAGTTATCTTTCCCCCAATTCCCTTGCTCTGTGCGGCGCGTGCTTAAGGCGTCCAGCGTCAGGTTATGGCCTGCCGTTATCTCGGTGTGACCGTCTTTACCCGCATTCTTGACGTCACTGGCGGTGAGCTGGACATTGTTAATGGCGCTCAGCGATAAGGCGCCTTTATCGTTCTGCACATAGATGCCTGCCGGACGGTCCAGCCAGCGGTTCGCTTCATCTCCGCGCACGGTCGATGCACTAATGATATCCCGGCCTTTCAGAGTTACCCGGTCATCCCCCTGAATCCGGCCGCCCCGGTTGGTGAGCGTCTGTTGGGTCGTCACATCCACTTTGCCGCCGCGAATAAAGCCGCTGTTGGTCAAATTGTTGGCCGTCAGTTGAGTGATGTCACGCCCGCTAATGGTGCCGCTGTTGGTGATATCGCCCGGACTGTTGAGTGCCACGGTATTTCCGGCCAGCAAAGCGCCGTCACTGCTCAAGTCGCCCTGACGGACACGCGCGTAAACCTGCGGCACAGTCACCACCTCGGTTGTGCCATCCGGCAGGGCCACGGCTTGATTGGTCAGCCAGATAATATCCGAGGTCAGCAACGCCATCTGTGCCGGGCTTAAGGCGACGCCCGGCGTTAATTGCTGCTGTTTGCCAAAAGCGACACCGGCATCCATCAGCGCTTTAAACTGGGCTTCGTCGTTGTTGTAGCCCGGCAGATAGCGCTGGCCGGTCAGTTGGGTGATTTGGTCACGCACCAGACGCTGTTCGTAGAACCCATCGCCCAGGCGTTTGTGAACCAGCGCCGGGTCATGCGTTAACTGTTGCCGCATATAGTCCGAGCCCAGCCACTGTTTATACTGGGTAAATTTCGGGTCGGTCTCGACCAGATAGTGGCTGTCGCTGCCCGGCTGCACGGTATACAGGCTGTTATCCGGCAGGCGAGTATCGGGGGTCACCACGCGTATCACCGGATCGACTGTTTGCCCTTTGACGGTCTCCGGGGGCAATACCAGTGGCTGATTTTTGATACCGTTCACCGGCGTGACCGTCGTGGGGGCAGAATGTATCTGACCGGTCTGTCGGTCTGTAATCGTGATATCGGTGCCCTGTGGACGGGTAT
>NZ_RCWE01000009.1 GCF_018448925.1 Photorhabdus akhurstii
GGTGAAAAGCATTACGCTGAGCCGTTCAGCCACCGGTAAATACTACGCCTCGATACTCTGTGATGACGGCCTGGCCGCGCCCGCGAAGCCCGCTTTGATAACCCAGATGACAGGTTTGGATATGGGACTATCTCACTACGCTGTCAAATCCAGCGGAGATAAGATGGCTAATCCCCGTCATCTTATCAATGCCGGCCGTAATCTGAGGCGTAAACAGAAGGCCCTCTCCCGGAAACAAAAAGGCGGCGCCAACCGCCGTAAAGCACGACAGAGGCTTGCCGCCGTACACGAGCGGGTAGCGAATGCCCGCGCCGATTTTCAACACAAACTGTCTCGTTCAATGGTTGACGAAAACCAAGCGATAATTGTTGAGACGCTGAAATCGGCCAACATGATGAAGAATCCCAGGCTGGCTCGCGCTATCGGCGATGCGGGCTGGCATGGCTTCATCAAGAAACTGGAATACAAAGCCGCAGCGGCAGGCGTCCATCTGGTCAAACTGGATCAGTGGTTCGCCAGTTCGAAAACCTGTCACTGTTGCGGTCACAAAATGCTGGAAATGCCGCTGCGTAAGCGGCTCTGGCCATGTCCTTGCTGTGGTGTCGAACATGATCGTGATATCAACGCGGCGCTCAACATCGAGCGCAAGGGCATACAGGAATTACAGGCGGCGGGACTCGTCGTTTCTGCCCACGGAGGCCAGCGTAAATCCGTCATAAAGACGGTGGCGGCCTGAGAAGTGGGAAGCCTCGCCGTTTTTACGGCGGGGAGCAGTCACGGATAAGTGTCCGGTTTACGAAGAAAGCCAGAGAGCATATTCGTGCAATCAAACTCTATTCTATGCGCCGATGCGGGCGAATGTCGCGGAAGCTTATTCAACTTCGTTACGTGTGACTATGACGGAAATTCTTGATCGTCACCCATCCCCCGGTCGTGATCGCAGTGAGGATCTTTATTTTGGCGTACTGAGTTACCCGAGCGCCGTTTTCCTCAGAAACCTGAATCCCGGCTGGAGGTCAGGAAGAATTGTTTTGCAGAACGAGGGAAATTCAAAAAAATCCCTCGATTTTCATCGGGGGATTTGTATAAGAAAGACAACAGATCTCGGGGATTATTTTGTTAAAACTGACAAACAAGAGCGGTATCAAGGCAATTTCGTTGATAATCATCCCAAAAACCTGGGGAATGAGCCTCAATATCGCTTTCTAACAACATGGGTTTTTGCCATCTAAATTGTTTGAACCCTGCCTTTTGGATCGCTGCTTGATATTGTTCACGACTCCAACGATACATAGTGAAAGGGCTAGGGGGTGTGGTAAGAAATTCAGCTTTCACGAGAGTGGTGTCTTTCACCGGCTCTTCACTCAAAACTTTTATACAATAATTCTCATAATTCCCTTTCTCTAATCGATAATCAGGTTCAAAGGTATACGCAATTAGTTTACCGGAAGGCTTGAGATGAGCGGCAATGACACGGAACATAGTTTCAAGGTCTTCAAGAGATTCTGCATGGCAAAATAACCAGGCTGCATTAACTATGTCAAATTTGCCAAATGACTCCGACTCCATCTTGCAGACATTTCTTACGTGAAATTCGATATCGTCACCGTATTGTTGTGATTTGCTTTTCGCAATCGCTATCATGTTTTCTGATATATCGACTCCAATGACTTTCGACGCGCCACGATTTCTGTATTCTCGACTAAAGAGGCCATATCCACAGGCTAAATCCAACACTGATTTCCCGTGTATATCCCCTGCCAGATCGAAGATAGTTCTGATTTCTACTTTGATATGGTCAGTAGCATCTGAAAAGCTCTCGTAAAGATGTGCAATAGGGTCATATAAAGCGTTATCTTTCATGTTGTTATCCTTAGCTAAAGGCCAAAATACTCTATTTATCGAAGAAATATATTATTTAGTACGAATTAATAATTACTGAAAGTTTTTCTCTTGTTATAAATAATATTCCAAAATAGCTCTACGTTTATATCATTCATAATTCCATGTATAACAATGGGTTAATAAGGTTGTGTATGGCAGAATTATGAAACGTTATTTATATTAATGCGTTAGCGATGAATTAGATATAATTTTTTAATGCTGGTTGATTTTTGGATAAATATGAGGAAATAAGATAAATATAAAACACCTATGATATGTTTTGTGGAAACTATTATTCTTATCATATATAGGATCTTAAGAATTAAGTCTTTCAAAACACGCTTTAGGGGGTGGAGACATATTTTTCTATCCATTGCGTCATGGCAAATCTCACCAATATTTTGACAAATTCGACAAAGGCGGCTTTACGCAAAAAAGATTGTTGCGCGACACTCGATATGCGTTATAACGCCTCTCGTAACGCAATAGGGCGCAAACAATAATTATATGCCGCCCCATCCGGGGCGCTACATCTCTGACGAGATGAAGCATTTAAATATTAGTCTTAGAGTGCTTGCACGTGCGCTTGATGTCTCTCCGTCAACTATTGGGCGTGTGGTTGAAGGTAGCGCAGCGGTAACGCCAAGAATGGCGGTGCGTTTAGCCAACGTGATCGGCAGTACGCCGGAAATGTGGCTGAGACTCCAGGAAGCGCATAGCCTGGCGCAAGCTAAACAGGAAATAGATTTAACTCGTCTAACGAGCCTGTTTACGCCAGTACAGCACCCGCATCATGTTTAATGATGAAAGCGCTGAGGAATACCCATAATTAGACAGAAAGGGCTGTTTATAACAGCCCTGAGAAAGTTGGCTTTAGCCGTTGATTACCTGAACTCATACATGATGATAATGTATGATTGAAAACATATCGGGACGAATCCCAAACAGTCCAAGCGCAGTGATCGCTAATTTCGTGTATTCGCCGCTCGAATTTGCTCTGCATCCGGGTGACAATCCACTAGGAACGCCATCATCTCAGTGGCATCTTTGCTCCGGTAGAAGCGGACCATCTTTTCGTTGAACTCATGTATTTTCGCCGCAGGCACGCTGATGGCGTCTATACCGTTTTACATCAAAATACCGTTCATCATGAAACGGGAAGTACGTTTATTACCGTCAAAAAAGAATTTCTGTAACGCACCAAAAAGGAAGAATGTAATCCCCTTTTCGAAAGGCTGACACTCATCTAGTGAAGCAATACCTTCTTGAAAAACGCGGTTCAATTCTGACGCGCCTGATACGGTAGGTAACGGAATATGCCGACCATATTCACCTAATCCGACATCTGGAGTGTAGTTTATCTCTCGGCCTTCCCCGCGAAATGTTCCCCACTCCAAGACTTCATTGCGAGCAACTATACTATGAAGTTCAGTAAACGTAGCCTTGGTCAACTCAAATTGACCTTTTTCCACCAGAGATAACAGGCGCTTGGCACTTTCCGCGAGATTCAGTACTTGCTCCTGATCAGAAACTTTTCTACCACCGACAGTGACACCATCCAATAATGTCTTCACTTCTGGGAAAGTAAAAGGATTGCTTTCAAGCACGCTGGCATCCCAAACAAACTCCGGTAGCATCCGGTGAAAACGAAAGCATACCCGCTCAATAGAATGAATCGGAACAATAAGAGGAACTAAAGATCTGTCCCAACAAAATCCCAACGTGTTGAAAAGCTTCATCATTGCCAAACTCTAATTCACAATCTTGAATGTAAAAAACTCTAAAGCGGATTCACTTCAGAGACAACACGATAAAATACACTATTCGAAAGGAGTAATCACAGATTAAACAAGTATCTGTGTTAATTCGGCAAACCCAGATACTCGTTAACAACTTACACTTTTATCCAAATTCTCATTAAATGCCGTTGATAATCAATAAAGCTACTGCGATAGTGTAATAATTCATGGTTATTCACAAAGATCGCGCTGTCTTCCTCAAGCTGCATTTCTATATGGTTCTCAGGCTTATCAACATCCCTTAAGAATTCACAAATAACCTCTGGTTTCCATTCTTAACAATGAATTATTCCATTGGGATTTACAACCAATTATCTACGTACCTTGAAGGCCATATCTCGGCGGGATCACACTCCAAAGCAGCAGCAATAAGTTTCTGACCTTTGGGCCAGCGGCGTTGCAGGGTATTAGCAAAAGTAGATGATGCTAATCCAGCCTCTCTTGAAACTGCCGCTAATGATGTTCCCCGTTTTTTCAATGCTGCGATGATATCCGCTGGGTGCCAATCTTGATCTTTCACTTTAATACTCCTTATTACAAATAATTTTAATATGAAGAGATAAGTCGAAGTAATCGCATAGTTTATTGAATAAAATGAAATCAATGATGGGAACAATCTATATGAGATCATTTAAAATCGGAAAGTCTAATATTCAATCACGGTGATAGCCAAAACGTAAGAATAAGGGTAAAACCGAGAACAAGATAAGTTTACTCTCAAGCCAGAATAATCAAAGGAGTTAGGCGTTGGAACTTAAGCAATTACGTTATTTTGTCGCCGTAGCGGAAACTTTAAATTTTCGACGTGCAGCGGAACGCTTGCATATCACACAACCCCCTCTCAGCCAAAGTATTAAATCCCTTGAATCGTCTTTGAATGTGAAACTTTTTCACCGCAATACTCACGGTGTCCAATTAACCAAAGCAGGTGAGGTTTTTTTAGATGAAGCTCTGGATGTTTTGGCCGCCGCCCAACGTAGTATCAATAGAGCCAAACAAGCAAAAGTTGGGGAAATTGGTGTCTTGCGCGTCGGATATTCTGCCAGTTCAATCTTTTCATCTGCTTTAACCTCTGCTTTATCTGTTTTGCTGAAGGAGCGCCCCAAGCTTGAATTGCAGCTCTGCGAAGGTAATGCATTTACGCATTTGACCGCTTTACGCTCAAGGAATATTGATGCAGCAATACTTAGAGCTGATTTAAGTAATGAATCGGTTAAAGGGTTAAGGATTCTTTATTTAGGAATGGAACCACTTTATGTGCTACTACCTGAGGGGCACTTTCTAGCCTCTGCAAAAGGAGTTAAACTTCATGAACTACAAGGAGAACGATTGCTTTTACAACCAGCCAGTCACAGGACTTTTTTACGGCGCCAAATAGAGTCATTATCAGAAAAGACGGGCTTTTCACTATCACATTTTCTTGAAGTGCCCAATATTGCCAATATGATTTGCTTTGTTTCCGCTAACCTTGGTGTAGCAATCCTACCTGCCAGTGTCGCGAAAATTGCCCACGGCTTGGTAGCGATTCCTCTTCTGGAAACAGGAGCAACACAATCCTTAATGCTCGTTAGTGTACAGGGAAATTCTTTGGCAGAACATTTGGATAAAATATTCCAAAAATTGACGATAAATTCAGAAAAACAACCAAAGTAAAGTTAGGTATTCTGCAAAAATATTTCCCCTACTACCGTCATAGTTATCGCCTCAATTACATTAGTAACAAAATTGAACAGTAGTGGAAAATTTGAATTATGCATTACAGCAGAACACAAAGACAATACTGCACCAACTACATAGCTGGCGCAGTACCTTGCTAATTTATCCCTACACAGCAGGGAATACCGGCAGTAGCAGATAGAGTTTAATCACAATCGCGTTAACGATATCGATAAAGAATGCCCCGACCATCGGCACCACCAGAAACGCCACATGGGATGGCCCAAAGCGATCAGTAATCGCCTGCATGTTCGCAATAGCGGTAGGTGTCGCTCCTAAACCGAAACCACAGTGACCCGCCGCCAGAACCGCTGCATCATAGTTTTTACCCATCACCCGATAGGTGACAAAAATTGCATACAGCGCCATCACGATAGCCTGGATGGTGAGAATGACCAGCATCGGTAATGCCAGCGATGCCATCTGCCACAATTTCAGGCTCATTAACGCCATTGCCAGAAATAGGGAAAGGCTCACGTTACCCAGTACAGACACCGCTCGGTCAAAAACTCGGTAAAAACCTAGCACCGACAGACTGTTACTGAGGATAACCCCGATAAATAACACACAGACGAACGTCGGTAATTCAAACCATGTACCTTGCAGAAATTCAGACACAAAATTACCAGCCATCAAACAGATAGCAATCAGTGCGATCGTCTCCAGCATCACTAACGCTGTGATCATCCGCCCGGTATAAGGTTTTTCAAATGCCGTCGGCACTTCGGTATCATCGCCCCTTAATCCCGGAGTTTTTGTATTTCTCACCAGGAAACGCGCGACCGGGCCACCAATCAAACCACCCAGTACTAAACCGAAAGTCGCACAAGCCATCGCCACTTCTGTTGCATTTTCAAAACCATAACGCTCACTAAACAGCTTACCCCAAGCTGCGCCTGTACCGTGACCGCCAGACAGCGTAACAGAACCCGCCAACAGGCCCATTAATGGGTCCAGACCTAACAGTTCAGCCAGAGCGATACCCACCGTGTTCTGAACCAGCAGCAAGCCAACAACGACGAAAACAAACGTGAACAGGACCTTACCACCCGCTCTCAGGCTGGCAAGATTGGCATTCAAGCCGATAGTGGCGAAGAAAGTTAACATCAAAGGGTCTTTAAGAGATAAATCAAAGTTGATTTCCCAGCCTGTTGTTTGTTTAACCGCTAAAAGAATCAGAGCAACTAACAGGCCACCCGCGACAGGTTCAGGAATGGTGTATTTTTCAAGAAATGGGACTGATTGTACAAGTTTGCGTCCAAGTAATAGTACTAATGCAGACGCAACGAGCGTGCCATAAACATCAAGATGATACATCTATGTACCCCAGCTATATTGTTAAAATTATGTAAGTTATTACGACGTTATACTCATCCTTTAGAGAACGCCAAAAGCAGGCAACGCTGGATTAGAAAAAAAATCTGCAACAAACACAAGTTAAAACATATAAAAATGTGACCAGAGCGAATCACAGCAGCTAACAGGATTTTTAAGCAAACGATTGCTTTTACACAATTGATCATTAAAATGCGTTCTTTGTCAGTCCGGAATTTCACACCATGCTTAGCTCATCCCCCGAACAAGCGGCAACAATACCCCCGAAAAAACCAACTAGTGAATTGATTTATCGCTTAGAAGATCGGCCACCATTGCCACAAACGTTGTTTGCTGCCTGTCAGCATTTACTGGCAATGTTTGTCGCGGTCATCACGCCAGCAATCTTGATCTGCCAAGCGCTAGGGTTGCCTGCTCACGATACGCAGCGGATTATCAGTATGTCTCTGTTTGCTTCAGGATTGGCATCATTAATTCAGATTCGAACTTGGGGGCCTGTCGGTTCTGGTTTGCTTTCCATCCAAGGGACCAGTTTTAACTTTGTTTCCCCATTGATTATGGGCGGGCTGGCATTAAAAAACGGCGGGGCCGACATTCCTACCATGATGGCAGCGTTATTCGGTACTTTGATGGCGGCATCCGTTACCGAAATTCTGTTATCCCGCATATTGCATCTGGCCCGGAGAATTATCACCCCGTTGGTTTCCGGTGTTGTGGTGATGATTATCGGTTTGTCTCTGATTCAGGTTGGATTGACCTCTATCGGCGGTGGATTCTCTGCTATCGAAAATCACACTTTTGGCTCTCCAGAGAATCTGTTTCTGGCTGGTGTTGTGTTGGCAGTCATTGTTTTGTTGAACCGCCAGCGTAATCCTTATCTGCGTGTCGCTTCTCTGGTGATTGCAATGGCGGTCGGTTATGTTGTCGCCTGGCTAATGGGTATGCTGCCGCCAGCAACGGTACAGGAAAATAGTTCACTCATGACAATTCCCGCGCCACTCTATTATGGTCTTTCCTTTGACTGGAATCTGCTTATCCCGTTGATGCTAATTTTTATGGTGACTTCACTGGAAACCATCGGCGATATTACCGCGACGTCTGATGTTTCTGAACAACCGGTCAGCGGCCCTCTATATATGAAGCGTATTAAAGGCGGTGTTTTAGCTAATGGTCTAAATTCTATGCTTTCCGCCGTATTTAATACCTTTCCAAATTCTTGTTTTGGGCAGAATAACGGGGTTATCCAATTAACCGGCGTCGCCAGCCGCCGTGTAGGTTATGCCGTGGCGCTAATGTTGACGCTGTTAGGTTTATTTCCTGCGGTGGCAGGATTTGTGCAACAGATCCCTGAGCCGGTATTGGGCGGCGCCACTATCGTGATGTTCGGTACGATTGCCGCGTCTGGTATCCGTATCGTTTCCAGAGAGGCGCTTAACCGCCGGGCAATTATGATTATCGCGCTATCTTTAGCGGTTGGTATGGGCGTTGCCCAACAACCGCTAATTTTACAGTTCGCTCCAGACTGGCTGAAAACGTTACTCTCTTCCGGTATTGCCGCCGGTGGTTTGACAGCGATCACTCTTAATCTGGTGTTTCCTCAGGAAAAACAATCTCTCTAATAATCTGATATCGGGTTATACATCATCAATTCATCACGCACGTATACCCGTTATCTTTCAAGTTGCCTCTTTGTTGGCTGCGCTCTCTCACCCCGGTCACATAGTTATCTATGCTCCGGGGATTCGCTCCCTTGCCGTCGCGATCCATCTTGAAATCCATAGGGTATATATTTCATCATCGCGCGTGATGATGATTTATCGCCTACTACCTATTAATAGTTAGAAGGCCAAATAAAATCGTTACCAACCCAACCATCAAGATCGTATTCACTCATACACTGCTCAGCAAACCCTTTCAATTGATCCACCAAGCCCGAGGCTTGAGAAGCCCATAATACATCAAGTCTGGTAATTTCATGGTTGCCGGCATAATTTAGCTCGTATAATTCATGCCTGTTAGCGAATTCCGTACCAATAGAGTCCCAAATTAGTTTCATGAGCTTGACTCGCTCAACTGCGCTGTAACCATTGGAGCCACGCATGTATTTATCAAGATAAGGAGACAGTTCGGGGTTGGAAAAATCGCGGGCATGAGAGTTAATATAAATCAAGGCACTGCCCAGATCCTGTTCAATAATTTCTTTTACCTTCGGGTAACCCTGCGTCATAAACCAACGATAAGCTATCCCATACTCGTATCGAGGCAATAGGGCATCTTCACCCCAAGGCTCCGGAGATTTAATCATCGCATCACCGAGCGCCCAAAACAGATTACGCCATGACAATACTTCACCAATCCGTGTTTGCACGCCACGAAAATCCTTCGTACCTGTGGCTTCAACACCCTTAAGGAGCAATCCAGAAATAAAATCAAGTTTAACCGCCAATCGGGTTACACCATGCAACATAGCCCGATGAAAAAAACCCGATTCAGCAAAAAATAACGAAACTTTATCTATATCCCCATAGATAAATACGTTTTCCCAAGGAACCTTTACTTTATCCAGAATCATTATCGTATCGTTCTCATCAAATCGGGACGAGAGCGGATAATCAAAAGGACTGCCCATTTTATCTGCCGCCATTGAGTAAGAAGGACGACAAATTAATTTCACTCCTGGCGAATTCATCGGCACAGTAAAGACCAACGCAAATTCCCGTTTCTTGATTGGTAAACCGTAATGACCGATAAAGTTGTAATGGCACATCGCCGATCCCGTGGCAACAACTTTAGCGCCGCTGACAATTAATCCATCATCACACTCTTTTTCAACATGAACACAAATATCACCAATTTCATCAGGTGATAAATGACGATCTATTGGCGGATTAATAATCGAGTGATTCCAGTAATACACGTTTTCTTGTGAGCGGATATACCAGTTTCTTGCATTATCAGCAAAATCACCATAAATATCCGGTCTTACGCCAAGTGAGGTAAGAAACGAAGCCTTATAATCAGGGCTTCTACCCAACCAACCATAACTCATGCGGGCCCATGCGGCGATAGCATCACGATCAGCAATTAAATCCTGCTGTGAGTGCGGTATACGGAAAAAGGGATGTGTCACACCAACACTTCCCGTATCTGTAGCCGTAGTCAGTACATCACGATGAGCAGGATCGTGCAAAGCATCGTAAAGTTTCGCAATAGCGCGGGCTGGATTTTGGAAAGCAGGATGGTTGGCAACATTCTGAATGCGTTCACCATAAGCCCAGACTTCCCGACCATCGTTTAGCCCATCCAGAAATTCCTTTCCTGTAAGTGGGCGGGTTGTGCGGATACTACCTCCATTCGACGATTTTTGTTTCATGTTTTCTGACATAGAAGATCCCTTACATTACTTATTTGCCGGAAGATGGGTGAAAATAAACTATGTAGTGTTATTTCAAGCATCAATCAAATTGAGAAAGGAATAGAAAGGAATGACGAAAAAACATCATTATTCCATTTATAGCCATCCATTAATACATTAATTCATTCAGATGTCATTGGCTATATTGTCATGCAAGAAAATATAGATTTAATTACTATATTAATCACACAATATAATTATTAACAAATTCATACAAACACTATAAGTTACTAATAATAAAAACTTAGCATGAAAATTAAAATACAATTAAACAAAGATTAATCTCTTAAGTTTATTTTAATAGAATAAAACGATAACAAATAATTTATTATTCCCCTCATTTCATACCCTGAAATTATTAGAAATAACAACCAGCATAGTGACTTATTGGTATTTCTATTGTTAAATTATACAAATGTTACAAATAATAATTTCTCCTCGCTCATAACTTTTATTCACCATCTCTTGAGTGAACGCCAAAATTACGGCATAAAAGGAAGCTATAAGCCGATTAAATTGGAGTCTGATGATGAGATGGTTAAGAAAATCGCTGGTTACTCTGTTATTACTGCTAATCCTGGCCGTAATCGCTGTTTATGTCATGATGCAGACAAACTGGGGAGCGCATCAGATCAGTCAATGGCTGAGTCATCACAGCCGTTATCAGGTTCAAATCGGCAATATCGAACATAGCTGGTCACAGCCGGGCACTTTGGCATTTTCCAATATTGCCATTAGCAATCAGCAACAGACTTTCATTTTAGCGGCTCAAGTTGCCGCATTCGATTTCAACTGGCAGCAACTCACTTCCCCACGTCATTTTCAGCGTCTGTTATTGCAACAGGGCCAATTAACCATCAAAGGCCAGCCACAATCGCTCCCTTTTAGCGCCAATATTCTGCAACTTAATCAGATGACTATTCAGTCAGAAAATGCGGACTGGCAAATTCAAGGGCAAAACATCACCGGCGGTATCACCCCCTGGAACCCACCATCAAATAAGCTGACAGGGAATGGGGAATTCCAATTCAGTGCTGACAAACTGAATTTCAATGATATTTCTCTTGAAAAAGTCATTATGCGAGGAGATAACCAGCAAAATACCCTGACTATTCGTTCATTTGGTGCAACATTGGCACAAGGTTCGATATCGGGTAATGGGCAACGCCGGCCTGATGGTAGCTGGCAGTGGGGCAATTTACTTATCAGCAATATTCGTTGGCAAACGCCAATGGCACTTGAAGAGTTATTGCTAAAAGCGAACACATTACCCGCAGTCAGCATCAAAGATCTCAGCCTGACTAATGCCAAGCTGGAAGGTAAAAACTGGTCTGCTAATTATCTGGATGCCTCAGTCAAAAATGTCGGTTTGGCTAACGGACGCTGGCAAGCAAAAGAGGGCATCATTGATTTCAATGTCATGGATACGACGCTAAATGATCTCCATTTCACCGATGTTATTGGTCACCTTCTTCTCGCAGGCAATGAACTCACTATTTCTAATCTCACTTCCCGTTGGGAAAAGGGATTATTCCACGTCAAAGGACAATGGAATCACCAAACAAAGCAATTCAACATCGCCAATGCAACGGTTGCCGGTTTAATTTATACCTTGCCGCAAAACTGGCATCAGTTGTTGAAAAAATCATTGCCTGAATGGATATCCGGATTTTCCATTAACGAGCTGACGATTAATAACAGCTTGTTGATTGATATTAACCCCGATTTTCCATTCCAGCTTACCGCTCTCAGCGGTTATATCTATGACATGGAGTTACTGAAAGAAGGGAAATGGGGGATCTGGCGTGGTTCTTCAAATCTCAGTGCCACCAGCGCAACATTTAACAAAGTTGAATTACGTCGCCCTTACCTTAAATTACATACAGAGGGAAATAAACTGATCATCGACCAATTAGATGCTTCCGTTGATGATGGATTGCTGAAAGTGAAAGGCACAGTAGATCAACAGGTACAGAAGCCATTCACGTTAGATTTCCGGGGGATAAATGCAGATTTAGCGATTTTGCCTCAATGGCGGTGGGTGCCGTTGAAATTACAGGGTAAAGGCAATTTCACGCTGTTAATACAGGGAGATCTTGCTGCTGATGATATTAAAAGTACTATCGATGGTTCATTGACTGCCACGAATAAACAGTCAGGCAGCGAAACTCAAATTATTAATAAGGGGCAAATATCCATACCAAACTGTGAAACCTGTCCGGTTGTTAAGCTATAGTAACGAATATTCGGGTACATATGTGCCCGATTCAATCTTATAATAGTTATTTCCTATTTCAATCCATTAATAAAATCTCCGATCAGTATCAGCCGAAAAACCGTATTAATATTGATATGTTAAAAACGCAATTAAATTTTACCCATTGAAGTTGTGATAAGGTACAATAAATCATGTGTATACTGCCTGAATCTATTGAAAACACGCTGCAAAATTATGACCGTATTGTTGTCGGCGGCATCATCAGAGATCAAAATGGCAATATTCTGTTCTTACAACGAGCGACTGATGAATCGCCGCCAAATCTCTGGGAAATTCCTTCCGGCGGTGTAGAAAAAGGAGAAAATCTATTACAAGCACTATCTCGCGAAATAGAAGAGGAGACCGGACTACTGCTTGATGATGTTATTGGTTTTCTCAGCGCGGTGGAATATTCTATTAAGGAGGCTCGATGCCTCCAGGTAAATTTTAATGTCAAATGCACAGGTGAAGTTAAGCTTTCGCCTGAACATGCGCAATATCAATGGAGCAATATAGCCAATTTCCGCAGTGAACTTGATGACTTTATGCTGCGTGTACTCAACGAAGCTTAATTTTATAAAAACGACTCTTATTATTGCTACTGATGATATAAGAAATACCACCAGTGGCATATCTAATGCCACTGAAAAATCTAAGCGATAGCCGTATAAGCATTCGGCAATACCATATAAGTGCCAGTAAATACCGCACCGATTCCCTGATCACCGCTGACAATCACATCCAACTTCACTCTCGCTTTACTGCCTTGCGCCAGACGAGCCAAATCGCCGCTCATATTTTTAAGATCAGCAACAGATTTTGGCCTGCCGATAACCGGTTTTTTGTAACGGATATCGGCATCAGCCAGAATGATATCACCACCTAGTTGACGTTCCTGTAACAACAGCCAGATCAATCCCCAACCGGTCAGGGTTGCCAGAGAAAACAGACTGCCGGCAAAGATAGTTTGGTGAGGATTTTGATTCCCGGCTTCCGGCATGGTGGTAATAAAGCTCTGACCGGTATATTGAGAAATGCGTACCCCCATTTTTTCACTGAGGGGAATATGTTTGTACCAAGCTTGTTGCAGTTCGTTGCACCAATCTGGCCGATGAAGAATATCATCCAGTGTCGCGACCGGCTTTATCATCAGAAAATGGCGAACCGGGGTTGTTTGCGGGCTAGTAATTGGCCCACGGTTTTCAAACCCCAATTTACTGAAAAACTCCACCGCATGTTCACGAGCACTGCACACGACCCGTTTAACACCTTCCTGACGGGCAACAGATTCCAAAGCCATTGCAATTAATTTTCCTAACCCTCTACCTTGCACGTTAGGATGCACTGCCAGAAAGCGGATTGCCCCTTCACTATCCGCATTGATATATAAACGCCCTACCGCCACCGGATTACCTTTCTCATCCACCACCATCTGGTGATGAGCCATCGTGTCATAACCATCTTTCTCAGAGCCTACAGGCTGATGCAATGGTTTACGCAGCATTTCCCAACGAAATCGATAATATGCTTCCAGTTCTTGTTCTGTTTCAGGTACTCGCAGATGATACATAGAAACTGCCCCTTTCTTTTGCTCATGATGTTTAATCGGGGATGGTTGCGTTCTACTGGCTATTTTTGGTTGCTAGACCTGCAACCAGAAAGTGACTGGCCCATCGTTTGTCAGGCTGACTTTCATATCGGCAGCAAACCGCCCGATTTCTGTTTTTACACCACTTTGGCGGCATTGTTCAACAAAATAGCGATATAATTCATCGGCCTTATCTGGGGCGGCGCCGCCAGAAAAACTGGGTCGCATGCCCTTTTGAGTATCGGCAGCCAGTGTAAACTGAGAAACAACTAGCAAACTGCCTCCGATTTGTTGGATATTCAAGTTCATTTTGTCCTGTTCATCACTGAATATCCGATATCCTATCACCTTCTCACACAACCGTTTTGCCTTCTGTTGATCATCTCCTTTCTCAACGCCTAGCAACACCAGCAGGCCGTGACCAATTTCCCCAACGACTTCGTTCTTAACAACAACATTTGCCTGTGTTACCCGCTGGATTAACGCGATCATATTTTTCCTTTATTTAGATAGTCGCATCAGCACACTATCTTCTATACCCGTCATCTTTCAAGTCGCCTCTTTGTTGGCTGCACTCACTCACCCCGGTCACATAGTTATCTATGCTCCCGGGGATTCGCTCCCTTGCCGTCGCGATCCATCTTGAAATCCATAGGGTATATTATCCATTCAATCCTTCATTTTGTTCAGAAAAACCGCTTGCTTCGAAATAATCCGGCACGGTCTGCCTATCAACAACATGAACACTATTGATCCCTAACGCCCTGGCTGCTTCCACATTTTCCAGCACATCGTCAAAAAACACGGTTTGATCCGGTGAAAAACCTTCTGTCTGAAGCACATATTTGAAAATATCGGGTTCAGGCTTACGCATTGCCAAATCCTGCGACAAATAGAGATAATCAGCGGATGCCGCAATTTCAGGATAATTATGCGGCCAGTAATCCAGGTGTAAACGGTTGGTGTTGGATAACACCACAACCCGGTGTCCCGCTTCACGTAATTTCTTCATTATTTGAATGATTTCAGGCCGAATATCAATAAAGATAGCATGCCATCCCGTAGCAAACTGCTCAAAACTGAGTGAAATATTCATTTCCTGACATAAAGTATCAGCGAATTCCAGATCAGTAATTTGACCACGCTCATGTTTTTCAAACGTTTCTCCCATAGAGAAACTTTTAGTCAAAGTCGCAAGAGGTGTCCCGCTCAAATTACTCCATACCGCTAAAACTCTTTTAAAATCAATCTCAATAATCACATTACCCATATCGAAGATATATAACATAATTACCCCCTGGCTAATTAATAACTTTTTACTTTAATCGTATTTTCAATTAGAAAACAGTACGGACCAGTAAAAAGCGAATCACTTCACGGTATTTTTCTTACGAAACGATAAAGTAGCACCCAGATTAAAAAAGTCGAGTAAGGTGTTATATTTATGTTGTGGTTCCTCCTCTGTATCGGCCTTCTTCTGGCTGGATATTTCATATACGGCAAAATTGTCGAAAAGATATTCACTATTCGGCCAGAAAGAAAAACCCCCGCTCTTTCTATGGCTGATGGTGTTGATTATGTGGCTATGTCCACCCCAAAAGTTTGGTTAATTCAGTTACTGAATATCGCTGGCGTTGGCCCTATTTTCGGTCCAATTCTTGGCGCCCTCTATGGCCCGCTCGCTATGCTGTGGATTGTATTCGGCTGTATCTTTGCCGGTGCCGTACACGATTACTTCTCCGGTATGCTCAGTGTGCGTGCCCGCGGCGCATCCGTGCCCGTTATCGTTGGTAACGAACTGGGCAAAACCATGAAGCATTTCATGAATATATTTGCTGTTATTCTGCTGATGCTAGTTGGCGTCGTCTTTGTTTTGAGTCCAGCCGGCTTACTGAATAACTTGCTGAAAGAGGCAATGGGTTGGGATAACATTGCTATCTGGGTCGGTATTATCTTTGCTTACTATATTCTCGCAACGCTGGTTCCTATTGATAAAATCATTGGTCGCCTTTACCCACTGTTTGGTGCATTGCTGCTGTTTATGTCTGTCGCGCTGATGGTCGGTTTAGCGATGAGCGACAAGCCTTTCTATTCTCAAGGATTGGATTTCACCACTAACTTTAACCCGAAAGATCTGCCTATTTGGCCATTGCTGTTCGTCACGATTGCCTGTGGCGCTATTTCAGGTTTCCACGCCACTCAGTCTCCGCTGATGGCACGCTGTATGCAAAATGAAAAAAATGGTCGCTTCGTTTTCTACGGCGCAATGATTGGCGAAGGTATTATCGCACTGATCTGGTGTACATTGGGCCTGAGTTTCTATGAAGATACTAACGCGTTGCAAGCCGTGATTGATCAGGGTACGGCCTCTCTGGTTGTTCACGAAGTGTCAACTTCTCTGTTAGGTACTGTCGGCGGTATTCTGGCAATCCTCGGCGTAGTGATTTTACCCATTACTTCTGGCGATACCGCGTTCCGTTCCGCCCGGCTGATTATTGCTGAATTCTTGAATATTCCTCAGCAACAAATGGCTAAACGCCTGTTATTAAGTGTGCCAATGTTTATTGTCGGCTATCTGATCACCAAAACTGACTTCAATATTATCTGGCGTTACTTTGGCTGGGCAAATCAAACCACAGCAATGGTCATGCTATGGGCTGCCTCAGCATGGTTGCTGCGTCGCAATAAATTCCATTGGATTACCACCCTGCCTGCCATGTTTATGACCGCAGTGTGCTTCACCTATCTGGCATTTGCGCCAGAAGGTTTTGCGCTAAACTGGAATATCTCCGTTGTTATCGGACTGGCAGCAATGGCGGTTGTCACAATTGCTTTCTTTGTGAAAATCCGCTCTCAATCGGCTTCCGATAATATAAACGCCGAAGCATTAAATGAGTAAAAACCCAAGAAGATATTAAATATCACAACCGCCCCTCACGATAAAAAGTCGAGGGGTTTTAATTGCCGATCTCCATTTATCGTGACAAAAAACATTTACTCCTCCCGCAAATATCAGACGAAACATCACATGAATATTGACAGTTTAAGTGTTACGACCAGAAAAATGAGTGAAGAAAGTATCATTTCCCCATAGAGAATGTCTGGGATAGCTTCTTTATGAAAGCTTAATGCCCACTAAATAGTGACAAAAATAGTGGCAAACAATGAAAAAGAATTCATCTGGGTAGAGGGTTAATTGTAGAAAATTGGATAGTTTAAGCCCTTTAAAAGCAAATCTATGAATAGTCGTTAAATTAGGAAGTTTCCAGGCAAAGGTACGATTCGTTGTTTCTAATCGTTTCCTGCTTAACTATTAAATAAAAAACAACTCATCGAAACTCTCGCCAAATGATAATCACGCAGATCCTACTGAATAGTGGCAGACATAAATAAGATTGACTACAATTGTTATTAGCAGCACACTACGAATAGTGGGTTAAATTATACACCGTTCGAATACCATGCTTTAATAAATGTAGGTTTGTACGTTTTCAAATGCGATACCAAAGAGAGTGACACCCATTAATGGACAACTTGCCTTTGGATAATTGGTCGCTTGTATCGAAGTAAACGATCCTAAACTGAGCTTGATGAATTCCCTACCCTGAATACGGGGAAAGGTCTTGAATGTTTGTAGAAAACTGGAGAATCAACCATGTATATGTTTTTACCTTTTTTACTCGCATTATTTGCGGCTATCACCACCTTATATGGAAAGTATAAAACCAGTTATACCCTGTGGGGTCTTCTTTTGGTGACGACTGTAGCTTGGTTTATCCATCATGCAACTGATTCGTTAAATCTATCTTTTTAACGGGAGACAATCTGATGAATCAGGTATTAGCAACAAAACAACAGATCAGCTACGGCATGATATTTAACCTCATTGGGTTATTTGCTATCAGTGCTGTTCTAACCCTTGCCTTCTATTATCAATTGGTCCTTTCAGAACTCCCTTGTCCATTGTGTCTGCTACAGCGAGCGGGCATGATCATGATAGGGTTTGGTTTCCTGTTTAATCTGTGTTTTGGTATCAAAAGCGCACATTATGCCTTGTCACTGCTTGGCTGTATCGTGACTGGCATTGTTGCGATCCGACAAGTGTTTTTACATATCACCCCCGGTGATCTCGGTTATGGTTCCGCCCTTTTTGGTATACATTTCTATACTTGGGCCCTTATTTGCTCAGTTATCGCGATTATCGGCATATCCGTCATGCTGATATTGAAAAGCCTGGAGAAAACAACCGAAGCAAAACAAAAAACGTCTGTTATCGGTCAGATTATCATCGGATTATTTGTCATATTAATTACCGCAAATTTAATCTCCACCATTTTGGAGTGTGGCGGTGGGCAGTGTGATGACAACCCAACGTTCTATCAATTGCTCGGTAAATAATTCGTTTGTTAAAAAAACTCAGGGCGCCATCGGCGCCCTAAGCATGGGTATTACAGGAAAGATTATGCTTCTTTACTGCGATACGCACGACGGCGTTCATTTTCCGTCAGATGGCGTTTACGCAGGCGAATAGACACAGGAGTCACTTCCACCAGCTCGTCATCATCAATAAACTCCAGAGCCTGCTCCAGGGTTTTCTTAATATGTGGAGACAAGGTTGTCGCTTCGTCAGTACCAGATGCACGGACGTTAGTCAGTTTCTTACCTGTCAGACAGTTAACTGTCAGGTCATTAGAACGAGAATGAATACCGATCACCTGACCTTCATACACTTCCGCGCCATGACCAAGGAACAATTTACCGCGATCCTGTAAGCTGTAAAGTGCATAAGCAACCGCTTTACCTTGACCATTGGAAATCATCACGCCGTTCTGACGGCGACCGATTTCACCCGCGCGAATATCATCATAGTGGCTGAATGTCGCATACAGCAGACCGGTACCAGAGGTCATCGTCAGGAACTCAGTACGGAAGCCAATCAGACCACGGCTTGGAATAACATAATCAAGGCGCACACGGCCTTTACCGTCTGGCAGCATATCGCGCAGATCCGCTTTACGCTCACCCAACGCCTGCATCACATCTCCCTGATGCTGCTCTTCAATATCCAGCGTCACCTGCTCGAAAGGTTCTTGCTTGCGACCATCGATCTCACGGAAGATAACTTTCGGACGGGATACCGCCAGTTCAAAACCTTCACGGCGCATGTTCTCAATCAGAACAGATAAGTGTAATTCACCACGGCCAGAAACACGGAACGCATCCGGATCTTCTGTCTCTTCAACACGCAGGGCGACATTGTGAACCAGCTCTTTCTTCAAACGCTCAAGGATTTGGCGTGAGGTGACATATTTGCCTTCACGGCCACAGAAAGGAGAGGTGTTAACACAGAAATACATGCTCACCGTCGGCTCATCAACCGCCAGCGGCGGCAGTGCTTCAACAGCATTCGTATCACACAGCGTATCGGAAATATTCAGCTCACCCAGACCGGTAATCGCAACGATATCGCCCGCTTCCGCTTGCTCACTCTCGATACGCTCCAGCCCTAAGTGGCCCAGTACCTTACCGATTTTACCGTTCCGGGTTTTACCCTCGCCATCAATAATCGTGACGTTCTGGTTTGGCTTAACAGTACCGCGCTTGATACGCCCAATGCCGATAACACCAACATAGTTATTATAGTCAAGCTGAGAAATCTGCATCTGGAATGCGCCATTCAGGTCAACTTTCGGCGGCTCTACATGATCGACAATCGCCTGATACAACGGCGTCATATCTTCCGCCATATCTTCATGATCAATACCGGCAATTCCCATCAATGCCGATGCATAGATAATAGGGAAATCCAGTTGTTCATCAGTGGCGCCCAGGTTAACAAACAGGTCAAACACCTGATCCACAACCCAATCAGGGCGGGCGCCAGGACGGTCAACTTTGTTAATGACCACAATCGGTTTCAAACCATGAGCGAACGCTTTCTGTGTCACAAAACGGGTCTGAGGCATTGGCCCGTCCATAGCATCGACCAGCAATAATACGCTGTCGACCATAGACATAACACGTTCTACTTCACCGCCGAAATCGGCATGTCCCGGAGTGTCTACGATATTAATACGGTAGTCATTCCATTTAATGGCGGTATTTTTTGCGAGGATAGTAATTCCACGCTCTTTCTCCAAATCATTGGAATCCATCACACGCTCTGTCGCTGTCGCACGGTCACCGAAAGTACCGGATTGTTGCAGCAGCTTGTCAACCAGGGTCGTTTTACCGTGGTCAACGTGCGCGATAATGGCGATATTACGCAATTTTTCGATCACAAACTTTGCCTCAGGCATTTATAGAAATGGCGCGCTATTGTACACACATTGGTCGAAGGACTAAACAGGATCACAATAATCTATGCTTAACAACTTGATAACAATGAAATTGTGATCCCTTTCACGCCCATAAATAGACGCATTTTTGACATAAACGCACTAATATTGTGCGTCTCAGTTATATGGTTGCACCAATACAGTGCAATTTCTCCAAATATTCCGGTATCCCATCACCGGGATACCCACGATACAGTATATTGCAAGGTGTTAAAAAGTTGGCATGCTTTTCGCAAACGTTTTTCGTGATTGCAAACGTATAAATAGCCTTGTTAAGGTAAAACGATGTGATTGTGTTTTCTTTTAGTCTTAATCACGACAATTTTATCAAGACCAACACAAACCAGGAGAAACCGAGTATGTCCGTTGAACATGTTTTAACCATGATTGAAGAGCATCAGGTGAAGTTTATCGATCTGCGTTTCACTGATACCAAAGGCAAAGAACAACATATGACCATCCCTGCTCATCAGGTTAATGCAGACTTCTTTGAAGATGGCAAAATGTTTGACGGATCTTCAATTAGCGGTTGGAAAGGGATTAACGAATCCGACATGGTGCTAATGCCAGATACCAGCACCGCCATGCTTGATCCCTTCTTTGACGATGCCACACTTATTTTACGTTGTGACATTCTGGAACCAGGCACTATGCAAGGCTACGACCGCGATCCCCGTTCCATCTCCAAACGTGCTGAAAACTTCCTGCGTTCAAGCGGCATTGCAGATACTGTCCTGTGCGGACCAGAACCTGAGTTTTTCCTGTTTGATGACGTACGCTTCAGTAGTGCCATGTCCCATTCTTACTATCACATCGATGATATCGAAGCTGCATGGAATTCCGGGACGCAGTACGAAGGCGGCAACAAAGGCCATCGGCCTGCGGTAAAAGGCGGTTATGCTCCGCTGCCTCCCGTTGATTCTTCTCAGGATTTACGTTCAGCGATGTGCCTGACAATGGAAGAGATGGGGTTGGTTGTGGAAGCTCACCATCATGAAGTGGGAACAGCGGGTCAAAATGAAATCGCGACCCGCTTTAACACCATGACCAAAAAAGCTGACGAAACCCAGATTTACAAATACGTCGTACATAATGTCGCGCACAATTTCGGCAAGACCGCCACCTTTATGCCAAAACCTCTGGTCGGCGATAATGGCTCGGGTATGCACTGCCATATGTCTCTGTCCAAAAACGGCACTAACTTGTTTGCCGGTGACAAATACGGTGGTTTGTCCGAACTAGCGTTGTTCTACATTGGCGGTATTATCAAACATGCCCGTGCACTGAACGCGTTTACCAACCCGACAACCAACTCTTATAAACGTCTGGTTCCGGGCTATGAAGCCCCAGTGATGTTGGCTTACTCCGCCCGTAACCGTTCGGCGTCTATCCGTATTCCCGTTGTTGCCAGCACTAAAGCTCGCCGTATTGAAATACGTTTCCCTGATCCGGCGGCTAACCCTTATCTAGCATTCGCTGCTCAGTTGATGGCTGGCCTTGACGGCATCATCAACAAAATCCATCCGGGCGATGCGATGGATAAAAACCTGTATGACCTGCCACCGGAAGAAGCCAAAGAGATCCCTACTGTCGCTTCTTCTCTAGAGGACGCATTGGCGGCATTGGATGCCGATCGTGAATTCTTGACCCGTGGCGGTGTATTCACCGATGACGCCATTGATGCTTATATTGACTTGAAAAACAGTGAAATAGAACGTGTCCGTCTGACACCGCATCCACTGGAGTTTGAACTCTATTACAGTGTGTAATTAGCAGCGCCGTTTCCGCTGATCATTTTTTGTTGCCGTGAAACCTTTAGCCCATCTTCGGATGGGCCCTTTTCCTGCTATCTAAATTTCAGGCTTTGACTGGGTTTCATGCTCGAACATGATAAAGTGCACCAAAAAGGTGCAGGAGTGTGGATGAAAACGGAAAATCTGCCCGACAGCGGGCAAATATTAAATTCACTCATTAACAGTGTATTGGTGCTGGATACGGATCTCGTCATCCGTTATGCCAACCATGCAGCACTACAATTATTTGCTCAGAGTGCCCGTAAACTATTCGGTACACCTCTTCCGGTACTGTTTAGTTATTTCTCACTGAATACAGAATTGATGCGCTCTAGTCTGGTCAGCGGCCAGAGTTTTACTGATAACGAAGTAACGTTAGTGGTTGATAACCGCTTTCACATTATGTCGCTCAGTGCCCAACCGATTTCCGAGCAGTTCATCTTGCTGGAACTGGCGCCTATGGACAGTCAACGCCGGTTAAGCCAAGAGCAGGTACAACAAGCTCAGCAGATAGCCGCACGGGAATTGGTTCGGGGGCTGGCGCACGAAATCAAAAACCCCCTTGGTGGATTGAGGGGAGCCGCGCAATTACTGTCAAAAGCACTGCCTGACCCTGCGTTGCAGGAATACACCCAAGTGATTATTGAACAAGCCGACCGATTACGCCATCTGGTAGACAGATTGCTTGGCCCACAGCATCCGGGTGAACGAATTAAACAAAGCATTCATTATGTCGCTGAACGGGTGTCTCAGTTAGTCTCACTGGAAATGCCGGATAACGTCACACTGGTAAAAGATTACGATCCCAGTTTGCCAGAACTGGCCCACTACCCTGATCAAATTGAACAGGTGCTACTGAATATCACCCGTAATGCCTTGCAAGCGCTAGGAAAACAGGGAGGGACTATTACCCTTCGCACTCGTACTGCTTTTCAAATTACCTTGCATGGTAAGCGCTATCGTCTGGCTGCCAGAATTGACGTGGAAGATAACGGGCCAGGTATCCCGCCACAAATTCAGGACACCTTGTTTTACCCAATGGTCAGCGCCCATGAAGGTGGAACAGGTCTTGGCCTATCCATTGCTCGCAATTTAATAGACCAACATTCCGGCAAAATAGAATTTACCAGTTGGCCGGGGCACACAGAATTTTCTATCTACTTACCAATTAAGAAATAGAGGATAACGATGCAACAGGGAAAAATCTGGATCGTCGATGATGACAGTTCAATCCGCTGGGTACTGGAGCGGGCGTTAAGTAACGCGGGGATGGAATGTACCAGTTTTGCAGACGCTGACAGCGCACTGACCGCACTGGCCCAAAACACTCCTGATGTACTGATTTCGGATATCCGTATGCCGGGGATGAATGGACTAAACCTGCTGAATAATATCAAACAGAGCAATCCGTTACTGCCGGTCATTATCATGACCGCCCATTCTGATTTGGATGCCGCAGTCAGTGCTTATCAGCAAGGGGCTTTTGATTATTTACCAAAACCCTTTGATATTGATGAAGCCGTTGCCTTGCTGGAACGAGCGCTTAGCCACTCCCGCGATCAGAATCAATCAATTAAAAGTCCACAGATCATCACCTCTGTTTCAGACATGATAGGCGAAGCGCCTGCCATGCAGGATGTTTACCGCATTATCGGCCGCCTCTCCCGTTCCTCTATCAGCGTCTTGATTAATGGCGAATCCGGTACCGGTAAAGAGCTGGTGGCCCATGCATTGCACCGCCACAGCCCACGGGCCAATGAGCCATTTATTGCCCTTAACATGGCAGCCATTCCTAAAGATTTGATTGAGTCAGAGCTATTTGGTCATGAGAAAGGGGCTTTTACCGGCGCTAATCAGGTACGTCATGGCCGGTTTGAACAAGCCAATCATGGCTCACTGTTTCTTGATGAAATTGGCGACATGCCTCTGGATATTCAAACCCGTCTGTTACGGGTATTGGCAGAAGGCCAGTTCTACCGGATTGGCGGCTATGCTCCGGTGAAAGTGGATGTACGGATTATCGCGGCAACCCATCAGGATCTGGAACGTTTAGTACAGAAAGGCAAATTCCGTGAAGATCTCTACCACCGCCTCAACGTTATTCGTATGCAATTACCGCCCTTACGCGACAGAGTGGAGGATATCCCTCGCCTGACTCGCCATTTCCTGCAACAGACGGCCAAAGAGCTAGGCGTAGACACAAAAATTCTCCATCCTGACGCAGAAATGGCCTTAATGCGTTTACCCTGGCCGGGCAATGTTCGCCAGTTGGAAAACATCTGCCGTTGGCTGACTGTGATGGCCGCAAGCCAGGAGGTGCTGGTACAAGATTTGCCGCCTGAATTATTTGACCCCCACCATACCGAAACCGGCGCAACAACATCTGTAAGCACAACACCTATAAATACCGTACCCGCAAATACAACACCTACACATACAATACCGGAAAACTGGTCGCAGCTCCTTGCCCAGTGGGCAACAAATGCCTTGGAAAATGGTCAGCAGGATCTGCTATCTGAAGCATTACCGTTATTGGAGCGTACCTTACTTGATTGTGCACTTAAGCATACCAAAGGCCATAAACAAGAAGCTGCGCGATTGCTAGGTTGGGGACGCAATACTATTACACGGAAGTTAAAAGAACTTGGGTTGGAGTAAGGATATATTCGCAAATCAGGCTATTGCCTATTTATGGATACCCCAATTTTATGGTTGAAACAGGGCTATAATCGCCCCATTTCTATCTCTCTTACCAGTGCTGATATATCTACACCGTAATTTATTGACGTTTCCGACTCTGGTCCGCATGCCTGCTCAGGAATCCGTTGATGTTGATAGTGGGGGTTCTTGCTCTGCTGAAAGCCCTTAGTAAACAGTATTTCAGCTCGCAATGCTTCAAAACTGTAACCACGACCAACATGGTTCACCACTCTAATCAAATTGTTCAGATTCTCTATATAAGCATTAGTGATCGGGTGGTCGAAGTAAGCAAAAACATCATCATGCCAGTTATCTATAGCTTTAACGAGTGGGTCAAAATACACCTTCATTTCAGGTGTTATCTGTCTAAGCCAAACATAGTAGGCTTGCTGTGCCTCATACCTATTTTTGCAGTCCCATATGCCGAAAAATGACTCTTTCAACTCGTAAGCATAACCCAAGTCGGGATAGTTGAGTATCCAGTCAGAGAATCGCATATATTCAGCATCTGTCTGCTCATGGCGACGTTTCAGCAACACAAAGTGATTTTTCATCAGTTTTCGACGCTGCTGAGCTGTCAAGCCGCTTCTGATGGCCTTTAGTGCTCTTTCTAGTGACTCATTCGCCATACGGACAACATGAAACTTATCTATGATAACCGTAGCGTCAGGGATCATAGTAGCCACTGCTTCTCTGTATGGTCGCCACATATTCATAGCGACATAACGCACCTGATAGCGATCTTTTCGTTTAGTTAGGTAGCGCATAACAGTGGCTTTGTTATTGTTATCAAGCATATCAACAATGGTTTGCAGCTCGATATTGGCGATAACACACCGGGGTTTTATGATATGGATTTCATCAATACCCAGCCATTTAGGCATTTCAAAATTAAAGGTCTTTTCCAGTCTCTCGCAGGAGTCGTGAAATATATTACGAACCGTCTTTTCGTCCACACCTACGTCCTCTGCTACGCTGGAGAAGGTGCGGCGTAGACTCTCACGCTCAATGTATTGGATCAAACGGTGAGTCATTTGCCGCTTACCATCCTTGTGTGGTACTGGTTCCATAAACGTCTTACAACATATTTGACAACGGTAGCGGCGGCGATTCAGTATAATCCCTGTCCGCTTGCCATTGACAGGAGTATCCATGATCACCTCATCACGACGGCCAAAACCAACGATTTCAGGATGCTTGCAGTGGATGCAGTGAGTAGGTGGGTTGGCCGTCCCTACATGTACCCGGTAATCATGCTCCAGTTCGGAGACAGACAGGACGATATAATCAGGCCAGTTAAGGATGTTTGCCATAATAGCCAACTTATCTTTGTCAGTTATTCTACGAGCGTTACACTCCAGGTGATCAAAACATCCTCCGCGACCGATTTTATTCGCTTGATAATTTTCTGGCGTTCTGTTTTATCGTGACACTGATGAGCCTCTTCAACAAGCTCTGCAAGGTTAGTATGCATCGTGTTAGTAATATCAAAATTAGGTAATGATAGATGTTTGAATACATCCGCAACTTGAATGGATACATTGTGGCTGTTAATCCATTCTTGAACAGTTAATGAATTCAATAATCCGCACAAATAATATGCTGTTTCTTTGTTATCAAAGGACGCAAAGTATACTTTGTGATCTGGAATATAAACACGTTCACCAACAACAGGTACATTCTGAAAGCTTGCAACCGCTGCATAAAACGATGAGGACATTTCTGGCCATATCACTTTCCATGGTTTGAAGGTGTAATCGCCAACATTATAAACAGCATGGTAAGGAGCGCCTTTCATTTGACGACGATAGGTAGAACGTTCCAGTAACAGTCTCTCGAACCCTTTAAACCATGCTAAGGTTTTTTTCATCTTAGGGGAATTCAACTGTACATCCGCACTCTCGTACTCTGCATTTGAAATACCTGTGTTTGGTACGAACGTAAACAGTCTTTGTTCAACATCATCGTAGTCTGGAGCATCAAGTTTCAAGTAACATTCATCAAAATCACTTGCTCCCTTAATTAAAGGATAAAGCATATTGGGCTCTACCCACTGAGTTTTCTGTGGCCCAATGTCTTTCCGTCCAGCCTCCGGGCGGCTTTGAATCTGAACGAGAGCGCCGTTGTTTTGCAAGATTGGAACAAAATAAACTCCGTTAAGATCCGTGGTGATCCCTTTCCGTCCTTTAGTCCATTTACACGGTGATGATAGATATTTAATCGCGTTGAAGCGCCCAGGAGCAAGAATTGCCCACGGAGAACCTTCATCACCAACCGGAAATGCTTCTTTTGTCGTATGAGAAATAGCTTTCAGCACGTCATCAAGAGGTGTGCAGGGCCTAATAGCTTTCCTGTGACCAGGATTAGCTGACCATACCTTGTAAGCCACGGGGTATTGTACAGAGACGATGGATTTTCGAAACAGAGCAACAGACGTGTGATTGCTTGCATCTTCAAATGGTTTCAATTCCTTCATGTCATCAACAGACAATGGTTGAAGATAAAGAGAATCCTCTCGCTGTGAATCTAATTTAAATGTTCTAAAACCTGCTGACGATGGGTTCTTAAAAAGTGTGCCAGTGATGACAAACGCTAGTTTGCCACCTATATCCAGCCATTTATCGGAGACTGTGTAGGTTATCATGGCAGATATATCAAGTTCATTCCCACCATGACGCTTGGTCTTAGAAAAAATACCATAGTCTTCACACGTTGGTTTAACACGTTCACGATAAAGGTCAGGTAGCTTTGACCATCTAACCCAAGGAGGATTGCCAATAACTAAATCAAATTTACCTGCTGCCGCTGACCAGAAGAAGTTCCTGACAATCCGGAACCAAATACCGTTCCATTGCTTTCTGTGTAGATTTAACACTTGATCATAGGTGTGTCGGAGTGGCTTGTACCAGTTTAATAACTCTTCTTGGGTGACTATACTTGCTGCTATCAGTTTTTGACTGGATTTATCAAACTCTAGTCCCTGCACAACGTCTTTGCCCATTCGTTCAAAAACAAAATCGAGACGTTCCCTGTTTAAGGCTAACTCAACAGGCAAGTGAATATTCAGTTTGGCTACCTGACTTCCGATGTTGTATTCAACAATTCTATTTTTTCCAGAGGGGATCTCCGCAGGTGAATAAATGGCATCAGCCATTAGTACAGGAACCTCAATATCCATTCCTGGGCATGCAGCGAGAAGGTCTGCAATTTCCATCAGGAAATTTACACGAGCAGTCTGAACAGCAAGCGGGTTCAAATCAAAACCCCATACACTATCACATAGGTTTTTGATGACCTTAGACACACTCCATCCTTGTATTGCCGCCAGCTCACGCTTTTTACGGATCACCGCCAGTAAGAATGCCCCAGATCCACAGGTAGGATCTAACACACGCTGCTCCAATAATGTGTCGTCAGCAGCTCTCTGAAGCGTAAAATCAACTAACCAATCTGGGGTGTAGAATTCACCAAGGCTCTGCCGGAGTTTGCCAGGAACAAGACCTTGGTATAGATCTCGCAAAACATCCCTTGTCCTAGATAAATGATCAAGCCGATATAACGATAGAACCGAAAGCAACCGCCTCAAGGAAGGTAGTAACGCCGGAACAACCTTGTTTCTAGCAAGGCCAATATACCAGCTAAAAATAGCCTCTTCGACAAAACCGTTAATGCCCGCTTCCCTGAAAATGGCCGATTTCTCGACAGAATAGTCTAAATAATTAACCAGCTCATCATCATCTTTTTGCGCCGACATACTCTGAGCAGGTTGAGTCGATGATGTTAATCCGTGTGCTGATACAATCTCGGCAGCTAACAGTTTAATGAGAATCGAATTGTAAGTATGAATGACAAATAGCCGTGCGGATGTAGAATCTTCCGGCCAACCATTCCAGATAAATGCAATCTCTTTGTTAATAGCCTCTGTTTGTGAAATCGACATATCAGCAACTTGGCCGTACAAAGTTCTCCACTCCTCAAAAAGCATTTTAACTTTGTTGTTGCCTTGCTGTTTTAAGTAGTAAAGCAAACCATCAGACATAGCTTGCATAAATTCACGGGCATTTGCTGACCCATGTCCAAAATCGGCTAATAGGTTCTCAGTTGTTAAGGCTTTTCGCGTATCGGAGACAAAAGCGTCAATCACCAAATCGACCGCATAGGTTGAAAAGGGAATCAAGTGTTGAGTATGAATCTGATCACCATGGACCTGAGCAAAACAAATGTGCTCACCGTCAATAGCTATTCCAATGAAATCAGATTCGGGAATTCCTGTTTTCGTTGACTCACACTGTATATATGGCAGAAGTCGTTCTTCTATGGCATTTTTGAAGCCAGCGCTATCCTTCTTGCCACGAAACAAACCCGGCGCTTTGAATTCAATGATTACGTGATTATAGCTTGAGTCTTTACGCCCGCGCTCAGCATTCAAATGAAATCCAGTAGCATCTTCTATCGCCTTCATCCAAATGTATCGAACTTCCTCTTCACCTTTCCAAGGCTTTAGGCGCTTTTCCTGAATAGCTTCGTATGCCTCTTGGCCCATTACGTACCACCTTATAAACCGGTGTAAAAATTTTCCCAATTATGAACCTGAACAATAATAGCATCAACCGTATAATCCGATTTTAAAAAATTTAACCAGATAAGGCTGACCAATACAGAATGCCGTGTCAACAATTCGGCAAGTTAGGGATCGTCATAACTGATTGACTGGCTGTATTTTATCTGATAAAACCAGTATCAAACGTGATTAATTTACGATCAATCGAGATAATAGAATCGACAAAAGGCAAGATTGAGCAGTATCTATCACCCTCCAATTGAAAACGACAATTTTGTCCAAGTGAACAGAGCGTATCTAAAAGAATAGCGCTTCTTGATAAGGAGAAACTCAGTAACCTCAGAAATCCTGATATACCTAATTGAGAATGTAGGACACACAACCAAAGCAAGGAGTATGTAGCGATTTAACTCTGACCGAATATGGAGGTGTTTTGTGTGTCCGTATCGCGCAATAAAAAATACTCAAAGAAATACGCAATATTTCAAGCTACTGTTATTGCCTCATTAAATGAGTAAAAACTTAATTTAAAAAAATCACAACCTCTGTTGTGATTTATATTCAGACTAGTAATTATAAGGTTGGTTTAAGATGATGAAGTGGTGCCGGATTATTTTTGCGATTATTTTGTTTTACTCTCTTTTCGTTGGGATGATGCAAGTATTGTCGATCAATTTTTATGTTTTCCGTGATTACTTTGGATTGTGGGAGATTCCAGCCAAAGTGGCCGCTGTTATAGCATCTCTTTACGTTTTTTGTCTACTTGTTAAGTTTTTGCCTCTTATTATTGCTATTTTTATATGTAGCTTAGTTTTGGTGGTAAATGTATGGCATTGGTCATTATGGGTTTCGGTCCTTATACTTATTTGGCCGGTTATTGTTGTTTTAGCTTATTGCGTACTCACCAAAAGCCTGAAATATAATACATCAGACTTTTAGGAATCAGCAGGTCAGCGAAGAAGAAGTTGCTCGCGTACTTGCACATATGATGGATGATTGAATTTATATATGAAAAATAAAATATTTAGCAAAAGGTGGTTCAAAAATCTTTTTTATGTATTTATTAAAGAATTATTGTGGTCAAATATGCCCGTTATAGCCATTTTTATATGTGGGATTGTATCAGTGTATTTCTTCCCAGATGAATGGTGGATTGCATCTTTAATAGGAAGTATTGTAATTGTCGTTCTATTTCTTGTTCTTACATATTTAAGTGAAAGAAAAAAAAGCTAAGCATATACGCTTAGCTCAGACCGCTGACAAACCTCGTTGAAAATAACGTTTTTTTCTTTGAGACTGTAATTTAAATTGTGTAATTGCCATTTTATTTAAACAGATATTAGGTAAATGAGGTTAAATGAAAACCGTAAAACCGGATATTCAAATGTAAAATAAAAAGACTTTAACGAGGTTAAAACCTTTTTATTTAAAAACCACGCTCTGAACAATCAAATCACCCTTGAAAACTGATGCTGGCGAACCTGTTGGCGCAAATAAATATCAAAACACATACAAATATTACGAATCAGTAACCGGCCTCGCGGCGTTACCCAGATCTGTTTCTCATTCACTTCAACCAGTCCATCTTCAACCAATGGCGCTAATAATTGCAAATCCTCCGCAAAATAGCGGGTAAAACTCAGCCCATATTGCTGCTCAATATCGGCAAAATTTAGACGGAAATGACAAATTAGCGCTTTAATAACATCACGGCGAATACAATCATCTTGGGACAGCGTTAAACCACGCCATAAGGCATGCCCCTGTTTTTCTAATTCCGCATAATAGGTTTTTAACTCTTTTTGATTTTGGCAATAGCTATCGCCCAACATACTGATAGCAGAAACACCTAAACCCAGCAGGTCACACTCTTCCTGAGTGGTATAACCCTGAAAATTGCGATGTAATTTCCCTTCTCGCTGAGCTACCGCCAGTTCGTCATCCGGGCGAGCAAAATGGTCCATGCCGATAAACTGATAGCCATTGTTTGTCAACGTTGCGATTGTTTCTTGCAATATATCCAGCTTTTGCTCAGCGCTCGGTAAATCATGTTCCTTAATTTTACGTTGAGCGGCAAATAAATTCGGCAAATGAGCATAATTGAAAATACTCATTCTGTCCGGTGATAACGCTAATACTCGCTCCAGAGTGAAAGCAAAACTTTCTGGCGTCTGTTTCGGCAAACCATAGATCAGATCAATGCTGGTGGAATGAAAACCCGTTTCGCGAGCACGGGCAACCAAAGCAAAGATAAACTCTTCATTCTGTTCACGATTCACCAGACGCTGTACTTCTTTATTGAAATCCTGCACCCCCATGCTCAGACGGTTAAAACCTTCACCGCACAGGTGATCAATCATATCCAGTTCAATTTCACGCGGATCAATTTCAATAGAAATTTCAGCATCGGGCAGAAAATCAAAATGTTGGCGCAACAATCCCGTCAATTTACTGATTTGGTTTTTATTAAGATAAGTTGGCGTACCACCGCCCCAATGCATCTGACTCACTTTACGATCAGAAAACAACTTCGCCCGATCATGAATTTCCCGTTCAAGCCATTGCAAATATTCATCCGCTTTATGCTTTTGACGGGTGACCAATTTATTACAACCGCAGAAATAACAGAGCTTATGGCAAAACGGGATATGGAGGTAGAGAGAAAGCGGTCGTTCAGGGTAACGGGTAGCAGCCTGGATAAATGCCGCATTATCATACTGTTGATTGAATTCCAATGCCGTCGGATATGAAGTGTAACGGGGACCGGAATAATTGTACTTCTGGATCAAAGGCAGATCCCAAACGATGGCTTGCTCAGACATGTTTATTCCTTCCGATGTTTTTGCCCACCAAAACGTAACGCTTTCATATGCTTAATATGTTGCGCTGTTGTGACGCTGCGCAGCCGGGTTTTACGCCGCGATAATCGCCATAGTTTACCCAATAACCATAGCAAATAACATACTATGAGTATGGTTATTAGGGTTAATCCGCCTTTGATCATGGGAGATTAAATTATTTACCTTTCAGCAGTTGCATAATGTCATCCTGCCGCTCTTCTTCGTTCTCTTCCTCATCCAGTTGAATCCCCAACTCTTCCATTAGAGCGTCAATTCGATCTAGCGTGGTATCAATATAGTCATGCTCTTCTTTAGACAGACTTTCGCCATTTTCCAGACGTTCCAGCAATGCATCCAGACGATCGTCATTTTCCAACATGGCTAATTCTTGCTGTGGCGACAAACGTGGTTTTGTCTCAACTTTATTAGCAACGACAGGTTTTGTCGGTTGTTCCCCAACAATCAGCGGAACAGGTACTTTACTGCCAAGACGTGGATCACGTTGCTGCTTACCTGACTGATGTTTATCACCACTTTGCTCCTGATAGCGATTACCGGGCGAATTGCCACGATGTTTTTTCTCACGCTTACGTGCACGCCCTTCCGCATTTAATTCTTCGCGACTTTTTCTTTTCTGTTTACCAGCAGATGCTTTGGCTGGTGCTTTTTTCTTTAACGAGTTCATAGCCTGTTACTCAATTTGGTTTATCAGGGTATTGCTGCGCCGGAATCTAACAGAAACCGCACGTATAGAAAAGCGCCGCGAATAGCTCTTTATCTTTAAAAAAATATAGCCAAAATCTCTTATCATTCATGCATGGTTTAATCACCAACGAATATCCTATTAATCTTAACCTTCAATAAATGATCAATCGATATGCCTATTTTTGATACTTCTTGTTATAAATCCGTTTACTTGTGGGTAGTTAGTTATGCTTTGTTATGGATGATAGTGAGTTATTCATTCGATCCAACCGTGCCTTATGATGCCGTCGAAGCATTGAATTGGGGGAAAAACGGCGAATGGGGTTCACCTAAAAATCCGTGGTTAGTTGGTGTAATGATGCTGCCTGCTATCCATATAAGCGGTGTTTCATTGAGTTTTTACTGGTATTTCATTCACTTTACCGCTATCGCGATTGGCATGCTCGGTGTATGGCACCTGGCATTTCGGCTGACAGGGAAAAAAGAGCTGGCATGGCTCGCTATGCTGACATTGAACCTGTCCGGTATTATTAACTTCGATATCATCCCATATAACGATAATTATCTGCTAATTATGCTCTGGCCGTGGATTATGTTGTTCTTTCTGCGAGCCGTGTATGAGAATCCACGTTGGTGGCTGGCATTTGCTCTCAGTTCCGGGCTGGCGACAATGGGAAAATATTCCACATTGGCATTGGTTGGCTCGGTTTTTCTGTTGACGCTATTTGTACCTAAAGTTCGCCAATGTTACCGCCAACCCGCGCTTTATATCGCCTTGGTTATCTGGTTTATGCTGGTCCTGCCTAACTTCTGGTGGTTGTGGCACAATGATTTTGCCGCATTCAAATGGGTAGATTCACAAATAGATAGCGGATTTAATCTACATACCACCCGATCGCTATTATCAGTATTTTATCCACTGATTATCGTTGGCATGATTATTTATCAGCTTGGCGGCCGTATTAGCTGGCCGAAGGAACAACCGAACCGACTGGTAAACATTGTTATTCTGTTGCCATTACTGATTATCTACTGCTGGTTCTCATTCAATAAAGGGGGAAGAATGACAGAATGGCTGCATCCCTTTATGTCTGTTTCATCAGCGTTGTTGGTGGGTTCAATTACCCGATTTCCACAGAAATCATTACGCAATACTCTGAGAGGGCTGATTGTCGTCGCAATATTGATTGCGATGGGATATGTGCTGATTATGGCAACCAATGTTCGCGGTGCGGGCCATAAATTCGAAGGCATCAAAGACTTTTCCCGGCAACTGGAACAACGCTGGCATCAACTCTATCCAACTCCGCTCCATTATGTCGGAGGTGAGTACTTGCATCAGTGGCTGACTGTCTACGCACCAAGTCAGCCAGAAACGATCCAACCTTGGACGTTAGAAGAACAGGCGCCGAATATCTACAACCGCCATGTTAAGGAAAGCGATATTGCACGTGACGGCGCTATTCTGGTAGGCGCAAAGGGAAAAACCTGCGAGCAAGAAGATTTTCACAGTGTTTTGCAAGACTGGTCAAAATTAAGAATAAATAGTAAGGAAGAATTCCTTTTCCAGCCCGAACCTGAAACTAAGCCAACAATAGTCTGTGTAGGTTTTGTGTCACCGGAAAAATATCAGTAGTTTTCTCTGCAAATTGAAAGCCTGATCTTAACAGGCTTTCAACTTTTCATGCGCTATTAGCCAACAGGCCGACTAACTTAGCATCATCCTGCGTAATGGCTTGTACATTACCGTTACGTAGCGCAGCAAAGGCCAGAGATGTGTCGTCATAAGAGATCACTTTGGCTGTCGGATAATGCTCGCGCTGATACTGCACGACTGCCAGGTCGGAAACGCAATACTATTACACGGAAGTTAAAAGAACTCGGGTTGGAGTAAGGAGATGATATCTCCATCCCTGTCGCCACTTTTCGGAATTTAATATATCAGATTCCCCATTAGCAGGATTAAATAACCGATCTCGATCACATTTTATACTATCTCTTCCAGACAAGAAAATAATACCACATTAGAATAGTTTAATTATGTTATTATTAAACTATCAAGATTATCTATGGGAAGCCGTTTTCTTTATCACCGAAGCCTAATAGGGCTTATGCTGCTAGCAATCTCTGAACTAGCCCATGCTTCAACACCGATCAACCCTGCGGCTCAAGAAGCGATCACGCAACAACAAAAAGCATTGCTGCAACAAGCCCGGCAGCAACGGGAAACGCTGCGCAACAGCATCACCTTATCTCCATTACCCGATGTGGCGCCGAGTACAGCAGAATCTATCTGCCACACCATTCACCGGATTGAATTTGACGGCGCAAAAAGCCTGCCTCGATCAGTCAAAGAGCACTTAACCCACCCTTATTTATCCCACTGCTTATCTTTGCAGGACATTAATGCATTGGTGCGAAAAACCACTCATGCCTATATTGAACGGGGTTATGTCACTTCCCGGGCCGAACTCAGAGCACAGGATTTATCCTCCGGCGTTCTTATTATTACGGTCAATGAAGGCAAAGTTGAATCAGTCAGCCTGGACGGTGAAACACCTCTCTCGTTGAAAATGGCTTTTCCGAGCATAGTGGGTAAAACGCTTAACCTGCGAGATATTGAACAAGGCATGGAGCGTTTAAATCGCCTGCCGTCTCAACAAGTGACCATTGATATTCAGCCGGGAAAACAATCGGGTTATTCCGCAGTTATTTTAAAACGAACATCGATTCGCTTACCCATTAGTGCCAGTTTGGGAGCGGATAATAGTGGTCAAAAAAGTACCGGCGTCGGGCAAATCAATACCAGCGTGAATCTGGATAATCCATTACACCTTGCAGACCAGTGGTCATTATCTGCCAGCCACAACAGTGACTTCCGCAATAGCCATCAAAGCCGCAGCCTCTCCACCAATGTGACGGTTCCTTATGGTTACTGGTTATTCAGTTATCAATATGCATGGAATGATTCTTTTCAAAATATCCCGACGGGTTCACAAACCTATCGCTACACAGGTGACAGCCAGACTCACCGGCTGGCAGTAAACCGGACGCTATATCGTGATGGAAAACAGAAACTGGCATTGGATATGGGGCTGACACGCCGTCGGACCACCAATTTACTGGCAGAAGAAACATTATCCATCAGCAGCCCGACACTGAGCATCATCAATCTTGGCGTTAATTACAGCACCGTGCTGGCGGGGAGCTATGTCACTTTTAACCCGACAGTGAGCCACGGTTTACAAGCATTTGGCGCCACCAAAGATGATCCACGTTTTCCAGATGCGCCACGTAGTCAATTTCGCAAATTCAGTCTTAGCGCCAGCTATTTCATGCCGGTCACAGACTCCGTTTATTACCTCTCATCGATTTACGGCCAGACCACGCCAGACAACCTTTACGCCAGCGAACGTCTCTCGCTGGGCGGGCAATATTCCGTTCGGGGATTCAAAGAGCAATATCTCACCGGCAACCGCGGCGGATATTGGCGCAACGAGCTGAACTGGCGGGTATCAGAGCTTCCTATTCTGGGGGAACTCGCTTTAACCGGAGCGCTGGATACCGGCTGGCTACAGAAAAAAACCGGACAAATCGAGGGCGGCAATGTCACCGGCGCGGCTCTGGGCTTATCACTGACTCACCCGGGATTCAACCAGACCATCACTATTGGGAAACCCCTCATTCACCCTGATCACCTAAAACCGGATCACTGGGTCACTTATTGGTCAATATCACTCACTTTGTAACACTTAAATTAAGAAAAAGGGAAAATGCGATGAATAAACGCAACAACTCGGTGGCGAGAGTCACGAGTTATCTTTTAATTTACCTTACCGCAATTCAGCCGCTACACCCGGCGATTGCCGCGGGAATAACACCGGACAATAACCATACTCAGGTACAAAACCAAGGCAATATCCCGGTTGTCAATATTGCCACGCCGAATAATGCGGGGATATCCCACAACACCTATAAAGAGTTCAATGTCGCCACTCAAGGCGCCGTTCTCAATAACGCCACGCAAGCGGCTAAATCACAACTGGCGGGGCAACTTAACGCTAACCCTAATCTGCATGGAAAAGCGGCGGAACTGATTATCAATGAAGTGACCGGCAACGGACGATCTAACCTGCAAGGCCAGTTGGAGATTTTCGGCAATAAAGCCAATGTGATGATTGCTAACCCTAATGGCATTACTTGTGATGGCTGTGGTTTTATTAATACTTCAAGCGCAACACTGACCACGGGTAAACCCCAATTTGATAAACAAGGTGCACTTGAAGCCCTGAAAGTAACAAAAGGCCAAATCATCATTGGTAGCAAAGGGTTAGATGGCAAAGCGACAGATTATGTCGATATTATCAGCCGGGCAACGGAATTAAATGGAAAAATTCAGGCCAATAACCTGTCTCTGACACAAGGCGCTAACCGAATCAGCTTAAAAGATGGCACAGTTAAACCTGTCGCTGGAGAAGGCACTAAACCACAATTAGCCATTGACACCAAAGCGTTAGGCGGCATGTACGCCAATAAAATCCGACTGGTTGCCACTGAAGATGGCATTGGCGTTAATCTGAAAGAGTTAACCAGTAATCAGCGTGATATTACTTTAAATGCCAATGGCAAAATTGAATTGGGAAATATTAACGCTAAAACAGACCTGAATATTGTTGGCAAAGAAACACATATTGCGCCCAATATTAAAGTACAAGCGGGACGGGATATTATCCTAGAAAATACCACACTGGATAATAAAGGCAGCGTGACTGCGGCCCGGGATATGAGAATATTTGGCGATACTGTGCGTAATAGCGGTAATAAAGCGTTACTACAAGCCAACAATAATATGTGGTTACAGAAGGACGCTCAAGGAAATAAAAGTAATCTGATTGAGAATAAGTCTGCGGCGATAAAGACGGTAAAGGGAGATTTAGTTATCAGGACCCAAAAACTTAATAATACACGCGATGTTTTTATTGTTAAAAATAATGAGTTAACGCCAGATTCAACAGATAAAAACCTGATTATTCATGAAACGGAAACCTGTGATTTTGGAGACCCGGTTATTCATGAGGCTGAATTAATCACTCCACTTCCTGATAAATGGTTTGGACGTGTTGATTTTGGCAGAGATAATACTACAGATGGGGGAATTCATATAAATCACGCCAGAAATGAAACCATCATTTCTGACAGCAAGCAACCTGGAGTGATAGCATCTGGAAAGAACATTTATATCAACAGTGATGAGCTATTGAATTTTGTCAGTAAGATTAGTGCCGGTAAAGATATTTTCTTGACAGGAATTAATTTTATTAATGAAAGCAAAATAACCGGCATGCTAAATAATTATATTGTATATACTGAGAAGGACACCAAAGGTAATGTATCTTCCCGTGGCGACGTATATATTAGAACATACTTTGACAGATCAGGAAACGTTAAAACATGGGAGGATAAAAGCAATATTATTGAACCAGCCAGTGTTGTTGCTGCCGGTAATCTTGTCGCTGATTTTAAAGATAATATTAATATTCGCACACCACTGCCATATGACATAAATGAAATGTCCCAAATCACTGTTGCAGGCGGTTATGATACATTATCTGCTAAAAATATTGTCTTAAACTCAGGTAAAATCAACAACAACAATATTATTAAAGCTAATAACGATATCACTATTTTAGCAACTGACGTTGTTACATTAAACACAGGGGAAGTTATTTCTGGTGGTGATGTATCTATGATCGCCGCTAATAACATTGATGTATTGCAGAGTAAAATCAAGGGAAAGAACATTACTGTTATCAGCCGTAATGCTGATTTGAAATTGCAAAGCAATGAGACTGCCGGATATTTCAACCATGACGGCAATCGAATAATCAGCAGCATTGCGGCAACAGGTGATTTATTGCTAAACGCAGGTAAAAATATTATTCTGCGGGATGTGCTTTTAACTAAAAGTAATAATATTACCTTGACGGCAAATAATGACATTACCATTGATAATAACAATGCAGTACTGTTATCACATAAACGAATTGGCAGTATTATCGCTTACATTAAAGAGCAGGAACTTTTTAATCACATGTTATCTAAAGTGGGTAAGCTGGATGCAAAAAGTTCTATTGTAATTAATGCCGGTGGAAATTTATCGGCTAAGAGTATTAGTTTCTCCGCAGAAAAAGACATCAGTTTAACTTCTGCAAAAAGTATTGATCTGGCTCCCCGTGAATTATCTCCTTCACTGAGTAAATTATTCCCTTCATCACGTTCAGGAGAATTAAGCAGCCGATTAACCGCAGGAAATAATATCAGTGTCATCAGCGGCACAGATATTAACGGAAAGGCGGTTCAGATACATGCAAACGATAACGCATTATTATCTTCTGGAAGGAATATCACACTCCTGCCCCTGCTTTACTCTGCAATTGCTTACAATGACGATGACAGACCTGAGCATTATGATGAACATAAAGATGACAGAAATTATGGCGCACAAATCCGTGGTACTAAAAAGCTGACAGTGGCTGCCAATGGAGCCATTACCATCGTGGGTTCAAAGCTACTTTCTGATGGTGATATAACGATTACCTCTGGTGGAGATATACGTTTTGAGTCGGCTCGTAATCACTTCTACAAAGATCGCGCTGATTATTTCAAAGATAACAGCATCACAGAAACTTATACTCAACAAAGTACTGAATTAACCAGTGGTGGTGTGTTAACCATCCTTTCAAACGGCAGTATTCTTTTTCAAGCCACTAAACTGGCGGCTAAAGGTGCAATGGATGTCTCGGCGAAAGGGGGTTATCTGTACGCACAGGCAATGGAAGAATCCAGCCATTATAAAAAAACAGAAACCAAACGTAGGTGGTATGGTAAAAAGAAAACCACCACACGCACCCGTCATGATGTCACCAACAAAGTCACTGAATTTACTGCTGGCGGTGATATCAATCTGTTAAGCCGGGATGACAGCACCTATGAAGCCAGTAAAATCGCCACCAATAAAAATGCCAAACTGACCAGTACTCACGGTAAAGTCAATTTTAAAGCGGTCAAAAACAGCACCTTTGAGCAGACTATTACCCATTCCAAAGGCTTTTATATCAAGCAGACGAATAAAGGCTATACCGAAAACAAATGGGTTCTTCCTGCTATTCATATCGGCGGAAGATTTACTGTGGAGGCGGCCAAAGGGGTTAGCGCGGATATCAAAGCCAAAAATGGTCAATCGTTACAGAATGCGGTGTCAGTATTCGGCAATACGCCGGAAACCGCCTGGCTGAAAGGACTCAACGAACGTAAAGACGTTCAATGGAATTTAGTTAAAGATGCCTATGACAGTTGGGATTATAAAAGCCAGCACCTGAATCCGGTGGTCTCTGCGGTTATCGCGATTGCAGTCGCCGCTGCGACAGCGGGAGCCGGATTAACGGTTTCGGTTGCCGGGTCAGCCGCAAGTACCGCGGGTTCAGCCGCGACGGCAGCGGGCGCTACTGCCAGCACTGCCGCCGCCATGAGCTCAGTCGCTTACGGCGCGACGGCTTCCGGCATGGCCGCACTCGCTTCTCAGGCAGCGGTAGCTTTGGTGGATAACCAAGGTGACTTATCCAAAACCTTAAAAGTGATGGGAAGCAGCAACACCGTTAAATCAACTATCACATCGATGGCGATTGGTGGCGCACTGGCGGGTTTTGATAACGTCATGGGATGGGATAAAGCCGCCAATGGCGCTCAAATTGACCCGGCAAAAGTGACATTGCCTAAACTGAGCAATGGCGACTGGAGCAAAGTGGCTCAACGGATCGCAGGTCAATCCATTATCAGTTCCAGCCTGGGTACAGCCATTAATGGCGGTAGTTTCAAGGACAACTTCACCACCGCATTACTTGCCAATATTGGCAACCAGATTAACGCCGAAGGAGCCGGATTGATTGGAAATAACGGTCAGGTGTTAGGTTTACCCGGAAAAGCTATCAGCCATGCGGCGGTTTCTGCCCTTGCTGCGGAAATTGGCGGCGGTGATGCCAAAGGGGCTGCTGCCGGGGCATTAGCGGCAGAACTGGCCGCGATAACATTGGATAAAACATTCAATGATCCAATGAAAATTCAGGCGGGCGGAAAAATCATCGGCAGCGTCGCAGGCGCCATTGCGACCAACAGCGCCAAAGGCGCTAACAGTGGGGCTAATGCCGGAGAAATTGTTATTCTCTTTAACCACCTGAACTCCATGAATGCCTACAATCTGGTCAGAGAGCTACAGGAAGCCAATAAGCAAGGAACGCCTACCGAAGCAATCTGGAACAAATACAACAAACTGAGCGCCGCGCAACGGGCAGAAATGTTGTCTGCCTGTGCCGGGAATGGTGGGTTATGCACACTGACCTATCAGGCCGAAATGGAAGGTGGAACAAAAACAGCGGATGCTATTAGTGGCTTAAGATGGATGTTTAACTTATCGGCTGAGGATGCCCATCGTATCAGCCAGTTTGTGACGACAGAAAACCAGAACGATTTAGGGCTGTTATATAACTCGCTGCCCGCTTGGGAAAAAGGTGCACTAATAGCCAAAGAGGCCGTAGAATCTGCCGGTATTGGTGGTGCTATCGGCGGTAAAGCTTCAGTTGCTTCGATTGTTGGGAAAAATAAACAGCCTTACCAACCAAACAAGGGGGCAGTTGGTAATATGGGAGAATTCTTGACTCAACCAGGGTTTGGGAATCAGATTAAAGACGGCACACTTAAAACCAGCAAGCGATATCAGGGGCAGAGTATTTATCAAGCTAAAACCAAAATGGGCGACAATATTAGTAAAGGTGACCAAATATATTTAGATGGGTCACACAAGAATCATTTAGAAGTATTTGATAGTAAAGATAAGTTCAAGTTCGTTCTTAACTTGGATGGTACTATAAACGATGATAAAACTCGTGCAGGAAAGGGAAGGAGGTTGAAAGTTGACTAGAATCAGTTCATTGAACGAATTAAAAGAAGCGTTAGTTAGACTGGCTCAAGTCTGTAATATTCCCCAACATGAATTATATGATGAAGGAAATGTAGATTACATACTCAATCTGGATGAGGAACTGAATCTCAGTCTCAATCGATTATTGGGTGATTTTTCTTTATTACAAAAAGCACTTGATCAGAAAGATATGATTGCTGTTCAAGCTGCTTTAAATCGAGCACGAGCTAACTCAATGGATCTAAGCAATTTTTTCGGGAATATATGTGAGGATATAGAAATGATCGGCTGGACAGATCGATATGATTGGCCGAAAATCCCCGAAGACTACAAGATCCCAGACCATTATAATTATCCTGAAAAGAAGTAATAACAATCACCCCAGCTAAAAAGCTGGGGTTCAGCTTATTAACAAGGTGCTGATTTTTAGTCGGTATTTTGTTCCAATAAGAGTTTGCCTCTATGTTAGAACTATCCAAATTTTTCCTCCGAAGAGGCTCTCTTAAGTAACTAATGGTGCTATCGGCGGTAAAGCTTCAGTTGCTTCGATTGTTGGGAAGAACCGTAATGTTGGCAACACAGTAGGTTCAAGCAAAACGAAAGAAACTCAGATATGGACAGAGACAAAGAAAAAAGAACCTGTAGCAAATGCTTATGGTCACTGGGATAAACATAAAAATGAATTCCCTGAATATCAAAATTCAAAACAATATGTCGAAGCCACCCATGACTTTATTAAAAATCCTCCAAAAGAAACTTTAATCAAAACCCGAGCTAATGGTGATACCTTGTATTACAATCCAAAAACAAATATTTTTGCAGTAAAAAATGTGGATGGCGTCCCGAAAACAATGTTTAAACCAAATCCAGTAGATCATGGATATGAAACAAATTTGGATTACTTCAATGCACAAAAATAATAGATTGTATGTATGCCGTGTGTGTGGCGCAGAACAGTTAGATCCTCCGTGGGGTGCAGATGGTGACTCACCAACATTTGATATCTGTGACTGCTGTGGTGTGGAGTTTGGCTACGAAGACGCTACTTTAGCAGCATTAAAGAATTACAGATCCAAATGGTTGGATAAAGGCGCAAAATGGAACTCTGAAAAATCCAAGCCAGAAGATTGGTCGCTAGAGGAGCAGATATCAAATATACCTAAAGAATATTTGTAAAATTTAAGAGCTTGCAAATGGATCTGTGTGCTCTCTTATCAATGGAATGATTATCCTCCCGTGTTAGCAATATGCTAACACGGGGAATTTATAGCCCATCATATCAGCCAGTCGGTTGATTATTAGGAAGAATAAACAACCTTATCAACCGAATCAGGGTGCTGTTGGTAATATGAATGAATTCCTAAAACAATCCGGTTTTGGGAGCCAGATTAAAGGAAATACTCAAAAAACTAGTAAAATGTATGATGGGCAAAGTATTTATTCTGCAAAAAGTGACATTGATAAATATATCAAAAAAGGCGACCAGATTTACTTAGATGGTGATCATAAGAATCATCTTGAAATTTTTGATAAAAGAGGAAATTTTAGAGTTGTGCTTAACTTGGATGGTTCAATTAATGATGCTAAAACGAAAGCTGCGGAAGGGAGAAAATTAAAATGATGAAAACTCTAAACAAACTTAGCTATTGTATTAATTTACTCTCACTTAGGAAAAATATCCAAGCTGAGTTAAATCTGAATTTTAATATTACCGAAAAATACAAGGAATATATTTATGATTTTAAACAGGCAGTGATGTTACTTAATAGAACTATTGAAGAAAATGATCAAATAGCTATTCAATGTGCGCTGACAAGAGTTCGGATTACATCATTGAATCTGTCTAATCTATATGCAGATATTATCGACGATGTTGTATCAATAAACAGTCAGAACTTGTGGCCTGAAATTCCAGAAGATTACAAAATACCTGATCATTATAACTATCCTCAAAACAAATAACTCATACCCCCAGCGACGGCTGGGGCTTATTTATCGGCCAATTACTACTTACTTATCAGAGAAAATTATTTAAAAAGAGGAGTGGGACAAAAACAGCGGATGCTATTAGTGGCTTAAGATGGATGGTTTAAAATGATTGGTCCTGATGCAAGTAAATCACAACAATCTTTACTGAATAAACAAAGCGGTCAACAACTACCTGAAATTAAGAATATTACCATTGTTGATATAAAATGAGGATATTAAATGAACATACATGACTTTGATAAAAATATAAAACCTCTTTTAAGAAATTATTCTTTTGAATATTCATTTTTTGCTGATGGTGAATTTGGTAATCTTGAGCGAATTGAATTTGAGGGCTGTGGAAAACTAGGGACTATTGATATATGGTCTAATGGCTGGCTAAGTATAGACATATATGATTGTATTTTAGATAAGCAGGTAATGAATGTCATATATTCACCAGAAGAAAAACAATCTTGCAAAACTGGAGTAGAGGTGTTTTTAAGGATATTACTAAATGAAAAATAAAGTAGAAATTATATTAGGTGACATAACAAAAGTTGCTGTTGATGCTATCATTAATGCAGCTAATACATCTTTACTTGGTGGTGGTGGAGTTGATGGAGCAATACATAGAGTAGGTGGAAAAATTATTTTAGAAGAATGTCAAAAAATTAGAGCTAAACAGGGTGGCTGCAAAGTTGGTGAAGCAGTGATTACAAGTGCGGGTAATTTGCCCGCTAAATACGTGATCCATACTGTAGGTCCACATTGGAATGGCGGTAATAATAATGAATTTTCATTATTAGAAAGATCTTATTTAAGTTGTTTTGAATTATCTAAGATCTACAATGCCAAAAGACTTTCTTTTCCCAATATTAGTACTGGAACCTATAAATTCCCTAAAGAGCTGGCGGCTAAAATTGCTTTAGACACAATTTCTTCATATTTAAACAAGGCTCCTCACATTTCTAAAATCAATATTATATGTTATGAGAAAGATAATTATGATATATATATGGATTTGATGAACAATAAGTCTTAAAAAAACAAATTTTAAATTTCTTGTCGTTCCCTTTCTAAAAAGGGATAAGTGGTACACATAATGCTGACGTATTTAATCAAATGACATCTGCTAATGGTGTAAAAATTATAGGAAAAACACCCGGTTCAATAGATGGTATTACTGAAATTTCATATCAAATCCCAGCCTATGACAGAGCTGGAAATGTTATTGGATATAAAGAAAAAGTCTTTACTAAAACAGTTTATGATCCAAAAATTTTCTCTGACCAGCAGATGTTGGCTCTTGGGCAACAAGCTGCAATAAATGGTTATAAATCTGCTATAACTTCTGGTGTTAGAGAATACACATCAACAGCGGGTGGCGTAAAGTTCCAAGTTTATTTGGATCAAAAAACAGGTACTGTGCTTAATTTCTTTCCGGTGACAAAGTAATGAACGAATATATTTTTAAAAAAATAGATTATGACAATGACCCCGAGTGGGTTGTGAAGGATTTCTTTAACTCACTGAATTTGAAAGATAAATTATTATGGACCCTCCCTTTTCTCTTAAATAAAACAGGATGTGGAGTAAATGAAACCTATTGCATCTTCCCAGACTTAACAGATCCAGATCCTGAATACCATTTTGAAGGGATAATGTTCGGTGTGTGGGAAGGCGAAGTTATCGTTCCTGAATCCATCGGCTTTGAATATATAAAACTAGCCTGTGAGAAATATCTTCAATTACATCCAGAAGATACAGAGCAAGTAAAATCCTTACTTGCTCAACTCCCTTAAACCAGAAAGATCCTAGCATTCAATGCTAGGATTTTTTTTAACCTTTGAACAATCATATGACCCGCTGCCAGCTTGGGAAAAAGATGCACTAATAGCCAAAGAGGCCGTAGAATCTGCCGGTATTGGTGGTGCTATCGGCGGTAAAGCTTCAGTTGCTTCGATTGTTGGAGGAAATAAATCAACTAACATAGGGAAAGAAAGTAATGTACGTATTAATAGTGAATCATCTGTAAGACCAAATAATCAGGTAACTATTCCTAAGTCACGAGTTGGACATATTTTCCGCAAAGCGGAAGGACACATTGCTGATACTCCTGAAAACAGAAAATTAATATTGGATGTTGCAAATGATAAAACGGCTATTTTAGGTGGTGATCGTTATGGTAACAGTTGGTCTGCACGCACGTTGCCGGATGGAACTCAAGCTTGGGTTCAAACTCGTGGGGATACAGTAATAAATGCTGGGATAAATAATCCACCTAAATCATATGACCCTCAAACAGGACTATCTTCACTAAAACCAAGAGGTAGTAAAAATGGACAATAAGATGATTACAATAGAACAAGCTTACAAAGCTATGTTTTATTTTTTGGAGCATGAATACGAATTAACGAAGTCAGATGATATCGGTTGTTTATTGGGATCAATGGATTGGACGATCTGGGATGATTCAATTGGCCCAGCAGACCCAGCTATGTGGGAAGATTGGCTAGCCGCAGTTAAACGGACTTTATAATAGATTAGATCCCGACCAGAGAGTCGGGCTCTTTCCCTTCTTTGAATCTAGTTGTTTTGCAGTCATTACGATTACGGAGGCTACAGTGATAGAGGGAAGTTACCGCCAGCACCGCCGCTACCATCGGTTCCATGACTTATGGCGCAAAGGCTTTAGCCTTAGTCGGAAAGAGGATAACGTCAAATGGATATAAGGTTCCCAATGGTTCTGAAAATGTAATTGCTAAAAGTAGGTTTAGCTCATCCAATAGTTCAGTCGCGCATCAATCTGGAACAAATACAACAAACTGAGCGCTGCGCAACGGGCAGAAATGTTGTCTCACTGTGCCGGGAATGGTGGGTTATGTACATTGACCTATCAGGCCGAAATGGAAGGTGGGACAAAAACAGCGGATGCCATCAGTGGTCTGAGATGGATGTTTGGCCTGTCAGAAGAAGATACCCACCATATCAGCCAGTTTGTGACGGCAGAAAATCAAAACGATTTAAGGCTGCTGTATAACTCGTTGCCCGCTTGGGAAAAAGGTGCACTGATAGCCAAAGAGGCGGTAGAATCTGCCAGTATTGGTGGTGCTATCGGCGGTAAGGCTTCGGTTGCTTCGATTGTTAGGAAGAATAAACAACCTTATCAGCCGAATAAGGGTGCTGTTGGTAATATGGTAGAGTTTTTTAAACAACAAAGATTCACTTTCTCTTTTTACTGGTTTTCCCTTTTTTAGCGATCGCAAGCTACTTTTTTCGATGATTAGCCAAAAAGCATACCCCTCATTAATGTCAGATTTTTAAAAGGTGAAGAGTGATTACTCCTCCTATTCACAGCTATGTTTAATGCATGTATCGGAGGTTATTACCTCAGTTAATGTCACATTTACCTAACCTACCACCACCATTTAAAAGCACAAATACAGAAATATTAAATTTTTTATTTAAGATTTAGATTTAGATTTAGATTTAGATTTAGATTTAGATTTAACTATAAGTGTGATTTTTTAAAATGACAGTTAATTGCATTTAATCGAACTCCATTAACCGTTAACAAAGAATTGAAAAGAAATCACAACAAAAATAATATCATCCACACAAATTGATGTTTAAACGCTCTCTGCGTTATTTTACGAAGCCAGCCATAAAAATAACATAATAAAAAACGGGAAAAACGGTTAATCTTGCATGATTTAAGCCCTGAAAAAAGGGAATTATCCGAAAAATAACAAAGTGGTGTCTTTATATCATCAAGCTATTTACCAGTTGATTTATAAAGATAAAAAGCGAGGCTATTTAAATGTAAAACACAATATTCCATGATGATTAAAATTAATAAAAATCAGATGTTAACAGTGGTAAAAACCCGGTTAAAACCTGATGCCGATTAAAACAAAAGGTTAAAATAATCGCTTTTCATAACAGTTCAAAACCTGACTACTATAAAACCATTAGTGAAAAATGAGAAAAAATTGACTTTATTAATTCTTTTTTATCCGTAAAAAGACGGATGAAAATGTGAATCAGATAATCAAACAATATATTTAAAAAAATGAGCCGACTTTAATAATGTTTTTAACCGGCGAATAAATTAACATTAACAATCTCCCTATCGTTAAAATAGGGAGATTATATCTTAGATAATTAAGTAAAGAGAAAAACTAACATTGGGGAGCCAACACTAATTTTTCTTTTCGCCAGAAACGGAAAAGAGATATTTTCCTACGTTGTAGAGTGAAGCGACGAACAAGATAGTTTGCTGTCAATTCCAGTGCCAAACACATCACGAAATAAATTAACGCGACAAATAAAAAGACTTCTGTCGGGTAAACCATGCTGCGGTTATTAACCTGAGTCGCCAGAAATGACAGTTCCGCCACGCCAACGATATAAGCCAGAGAGGTATCTTTTATCAGCGCAATCCACTGATTAATAAAGGAAGGTACCATCATACGCAACGCTTGTGGCAACACAATGTACCAAAGTACCTGCCAGCGATTGAAACCTAATGATAGCCCTGCTTGCCACTGACCGGCGCCAATCGCAATAATCCCCGCTTTCACCCCATGAGCCAAGTAAGCCGATGTGATCAACGCCAGAGCGCAAACCACTGTGGTAATTTCTGGAATTTCCATACCAAGCATCACCGGCAACAGGAAGTAAGTCCAGAAAATCAACATAATGACGGGAATTGCCCGGAAAAAGCCCAACACTGCCGCTAACAGGTTAACCCAGAAGCCTTTCAGCATTGCCAAAGCAATACCGGCAACCGTACCCAATACAATTGAAATCGCCCCAGCCATCAGGCTAATAACCACTGTCAACGCCGCCCCTTCAAGAGGACCATCAGGAAACGTACCTAACAGTAGATAGCGCCAGTTTTCTACAATGACTGAAAAATCCATTTTAATGTCCTCTCGCTATAGCTTGTTGTTGACGCCATTGCCCCCAGCCTTCCATGACGGCAATGGTGGCGATATATAGCACTGTCGCCACACCGAATGCTTCAAATGTTTTCAATGTTTCGGTTTCTACTTGACGCGAAGCATATGACAACTCAGCCACGCCAATTGCCATTGTCAGTGACGAGTTTTTCACAATGTTCATATATTGTCCCAGCAATGGCGGCGTTGCGATCTTCAACGCTTGCGGCAACACCACATAACGCATTGCCTGCCAGCCGGTAAGTCCCAATGCATGAGCTGCATACTTTTGCCCACGCCCTACCCCCTGAATACCAGCACGTAGCTCCTCCGCTACAAATGGTGCTGAATAGAGGGTTAAGCCAATAAATCCAGCCAGGAATTCGAATGAAGGCCAGACCAATGATAGACCTAACAAATTAATTTCATGAGGCGTGTTCAGCCAAAGCATCACCTCTTGCGGCAGTATTTGCCCTGAGGCGAAATACCAGAAAAACAGTTGCACCAGCAAAGGCGTATTGCGAAATAGCGTGGTGTAAGCAGTTACCGACCAACGGAGAATTTTCAGTTGGCTATCACGGGCAGCAGCCAGTGCAAACCCTAGCAAGGTGGAAGCTACAACGGTACAAGCGGATATCCACAGCGTAATCAGGAAACCTTGCCAAAGCCACCCCAAGTATTGGGGAGCAAGCAACTGTTCTGTAACAAATAACTCAAACATATCTTACGATTACCAGGTATTACCAATGACAAAGCCCCGCAACAACAGGCGAGGCTAGTTACCAAGGGTTTATCACTTATTAGGACTCTGTTTGCTGCTCCAACGGCGCAAACTTAAAGTCACCTCGCGGTTGGGCGGACTTAGTTTCCGGGCCAAACCAACGGTTATAAATTTCCGCGGCTTCACCCTCTTTTTCCAGTTTCAGCAAAGTTTGATTCACCGCCTCAACCAAGCGCTCTTGTCCTTTCGCCGCAGCCACTGCCTGATATTCACGGGTGATGCTAAAAGGAGAGATCTCAAACTCGGCTTTCTGGGCTTCCGGTACATTAGCCAGCAGACCGACTAACTTAGCATCATCCTGCGTGATGGCTTGCACATTGCCGTTACGTAGCGCAGCAAAGGCCAGAGGCGTGTCGTCATACGAGATCACTTTGGCTGTCGGATAATGCTCGCGCAGTGTAATCTCCTGTACTGTTCCTTTATCAGCGCCGATACGTAAGTTTTTGATGTCTTCGGGCGATTTTAAAACACCTTTACGGGCAATAAATTTTTGCCCGGTGGCAAAATAAGGGATTGAAAAATCAACTTGTTTAGCACGTTCATTAGTGACGGTAAAGTTGGCGGCAATCAAGTCAACTTTCTTTGATGCCAACAGAGGTAAACGGTTTGCCGGGTTAGTCGGACGCAGCTCTAATTTAACACCCAGATCATTGGCAATCGCGTTTGCGATATCCACATCATAACCCGCCAGTTTTTTGGTCTGCGGATCAATAAAACCAAACGGCGGGTTACTGTCGAAAACAGCGATCCGCACTGTGCCGGCTTTTTTAATATCATCCAGTTTATCCGCTTTCGCGGCACCGGTAACCAGTGCTAACCCAGCCAATAACGTCGTAATAAGAATACGAGATTTCATTAAACACCCCTGACGGTAATTAATTCTTTATTAATCATCACAAGCTATCAATTTCACTATAGTGCATGAAATAATATAAATAACTATATTTATAACTATTAAGAATTATTAGACAAAAAAATGCTGGCAATAATACCAGCATTGTCAGCAAGTTACTCGTTATCTTTCGTCAACAGCTTTTCCAGTTCATCACCACCTACATGCCGGAAATCCTGCCCTTTAACATAGTAGAAAATGAATTCACAAATGTTCTGACAACGATCGCCAATCCGTTCGATAGAACGGGCACAAAGCAGGACGGTCAGTACACTTGGGATGGTTCGGGGATCTTCCATCATATAAGTCATAAGCTGGCGGACAACACCTTCATACTCTTTATCCACCTTTTTATCTTCGTGATAGATCCGAATCGCTTCTTCCACATCCATGCGGGCAAAAGCATCTAAAACATCGTGCAGCATCTGGATGGTGTGGCAGCCAAGGGATTCCAAGCTAACCAACAGGGGTTGATGCTGATGTGAGAATTTCTCAAGTGCCGTCTGGCAAATTTTATTCGCCACATCACCGATTCTTTCCAACTCAGCAATGGTTTTCGAAATTGACATAATCAGCCTTAGATCACTGGCCGTCGGCTGGCGCTTAGCAATGATGCGAACACACGCTTCATCAATCGCCACTTCCATCATATTGACCTTATGGTCATCCTCAATCACTTCACGCGCCAATGCGGCATCCTGATTGTGCATCGCGGTAATCGCTTTGGTGAGTTGCTCCTCCACCAGTCCACCCATTGCCATCAGTTCGGTACGGATATGTGCCAGTTCAGCGTTAAACTGACCAGAAATATGTTTATTGAGATTCAGATTGTCCATGCTACGCCCCGTAATCAACCATAACGACCGGTAATATAGTCTTCCGTTTGTTTCATTTTTGGTGTGGTAAACAATGTGTCTGTATCACTAAATTCAATTAATTCACCAAGGTACATAAACGCAGTGTGGTCTGAACAACGCGCGGCCTGTTGCATATTATGCGTCACAATCACCACGGTATATTCAGATTTCAATTCGCTGATCAACTCTTCAATACGACCGGTAGAAATCGGGTCGAGGGCTGAGCAAGGTTCATCCAACAGTAAAACTTCTGGACGAATCGCAATGCCACGCGCAATGCACAAACGTTGCTGTTGCCCGCCAGATAGACTGTATCCGCTTTGATATAGCTTATCCCGGGTTTCATTCCATAATGCCGCTTTCGTCAAAGCCCATTGAACACGTTCATCCATTTCCGCTCTGGAGAGTTTTTCAAATAGACGGACACCAAACGCGATATTGTCGTAAATAGACATCGGAAATGGCGTTGGTTTCTGGAATACCATGCCAACTTTGGCTCGTAGCAGCGCCACGTCCTGTTTATCAGTCAGGATATTATTGCCATCCAGCAAAATTTCACCTTCCGCCCGCTGTTCACCATACAGTTCATACATTTTGTTGAACGTCCGTAACAACGTAGACTTACCGCAACCCGACGGGCCGATAAAAGCGGTCACTTTATTCTTTGCAATATTCAACGTTATGTTTTTCAGCGCGTGAAATTTGCCATAGTAAAAGTTCAGATTGTGGACCTGAATTTTGCTGCTAGCGATATCATTAACTATGCTCATTTACTTCTCTCTGTTGAAAATATCAGTCAGTGCTTTTTCTTGGCAAACAGCACACGCGCCACAATGTTAATCAGCAATACACACAGGGTGATCAATAATACGCCCGCCCACGCCAGTTGCTGCCATTCGGAGAATGGACTCATGGCAAATTTAAAGATGGTGACCGGTAAGTTCGCAATTGGCTGGCTTAGATCGGTACTCCAGAATTGATTGGAAAGGGAGGTGAACAGCAATGGCGCCGTCTCTCCGGCAATTCGGGCAATAGCCAGCAGTACACCGGTGATAATGCCGGATACCGACGCTTTCAACGTAATGGCTGAAATCATCTTCCACTTCGGTGTACCTAAGGCATAAGCGGCTTCGCGCAGGCTATCAGGAACCAGTTTTAACATGTTTTCCGTGGTTCTGATCACAATCGGCACCTGTAACAACGCCAAAGCAATCACCCCCGCCCAACCGGAAAAGTGCTGCATTTTCGTTACAACGACAGTGTAAACGAATAAACCGACGACAATAGAAGGGGCTGACAGCAAAATATCGTTTATAAAGCGGATCACCTCTGCCAGCCATGAGCGGCGACCATATTCCGCCAAATAGATACCCGCCATGATCCCCAGAGGCGTACCGATAACCGTCGCCCACAGGATCAATAATCCACTGCCGACAATGGCATTTGCCAAGCCGCCGCCTTCCGTATTCGGTGGTGGCGTCATTTCGGTGAATAACGCCAATGACATGCCGTCGAAACCTTTGGTGACGGTCGAAAACAGAATCCACACCAGCCAGAACAGGCCAAACAGCATGGTCGCCATTGATAACAGTAGCGCGAAGCGATTTTTTTGACGACGCCATGCCTGTTTACGGCTACGTACATCTACATCAGTAGGCTTTTGTCTATCTATGGTTGCCATATCAGCGCCCCTCATTCTTCGCCAGACGCATAATCATCAATTTCGACAGCGCCAGCACAATGAAGGTGATTACAAATAGAATCAGACCGAGTTCCATCAATGCTGCGGTATGCAAACCAGACTCTGCTTCCGCGAATTCGTTCGCCAGCGCAGAAGTGATGCTGTTACCGGGCATAAACAGTGAAAAACTGTCGAGCTGGTAGGTATTACCGATGATAAAAGTCACCGCCATCGTTTCCCCCAACGCACGACCAAGGCCCAACATGACACCGCCAATTACCCCATTTCGGGTGTAAGGCAACACGATGTGCCAGATCACTTCCCAAGTCGTACAACCGATACCATAAGCGGATTCTTTCATCATCACCGGCGTTTGTTCGAAAACATCACGCATAACCGAGGCGATATAAGGAATAATCATGATAGCGAGAATGACGCCTGCGGCCAGAATACCGATACCAAAGGCAGGGCCGGAGAATAATTCCCCCACAATCGGCATACTGCCGAGGAGATTGCCGACAGGCTGCTGGAAATAGGCGGCAAATAGCGGCGCAAAAACAAACAACCCCCACATGCCATACACAATACTTGGGATGGCGGCCAGTAACTCAATGGCAATACCGAGCGGACGTTTCAGCCAGTTAGGCGCCAGTTCCGTTAGGAACAGAGCAATCCCAAAACTGACAGGCACGGCGATAATCAACGCAATCAGCGAAGTCACCAACGTACCGTAAATCGGTATTAAGGCGCCAAATTGCTCTGCCGGGGCATCCCACGCTTTCTGCCAGAGGAAAGAGATGCCAAACTGCTGAATACTAGGCCAGGAGGCAATAATCAGCGAGATAATGATGCCTCCTAACAAAAATAAAGTTATCAGCGCAGCTAGCCTAACCAGTGCGCCGAAAATAATATCGCCATTTTTACTGGGTGCTTTCATTGCCGTTTTTTGTTCGGCCATAGAGCTTATTCTCATTCGGGGTTAACTCCCTCCTTAAATGGAGGGAGAAATTAAAACGACAAATTTAATCGATATTTAAAACGATCGATCTTTAAAGCGATCGATATTCAAAACAATCGACAGTTAAAACAATCACTATCAACACGACTTAATACAGGGCTTTACCATTGCTATCTTTTATCTGGGTTTTCCAAGCGGCGCGAACTTGCTCAATCACCTCTTTGGGCAGAGTGGCATAATCCAGATCCTTTGCCTGTTTACTGCCTTTCTCATAAGCCCAATCAAAGAATTTCAATACTTCCGCCCCTTTCACTGCATCTTTTTGCTGTTTATGAACCAGAACAAATGTGGTGGAAGTCATCGGCCACGCATTTTCACCTTGTTGGTTTGTTAAATCCTGAGCAAAGGTTTTATGCCATTCCGCTTTCTTCGCTGCGGCACTGAAACTCTCTTCTGTCGGGCTAACCACGTTACCGTTAGCAGATACCAGTTTGGTATAAGCCAAATGATTCTGTTTCGCGTAAGCATATTCAACATAACCAATGGAACCCGTCAGACGCTGAACAAATGCGGCAACCCCATCATTACCTTTACCGCCTAAACCAATAGGCCAGCTTACGGTGGAACTGGCGCCAACTTTTTCTTGCCACTCTTTATTCACTTTAGAGAGGTAGCTAGTAAATACAAAGGAGGTACCGGAACCGTCAGCACGACGTATCACAGCAATATCTTGCTCCGGAAGTTTGACTCCCGGATTTAATTGCGTAATTGCTGGATCATTCCACTTTCTCACTCTACCTAAATAAATATCAGCCACCGTTTTACCATCCAGTGTCAATTCACCGGCTTTAATCCCTGGGATATTGACCGCCAGTACCACCCCACCGATGACTGTCGGGAACTGAAACAGACCATCAGCAGCTAACTTTTCATCGGATAAAGGGGCATCGGAAGCACCGAAATCAACGGTGTTTGCCAGAATTTGTTTTACACCGCCGGAAGAACCAATGCCTTGATAATTGACTTTATTACCTGTCTCTTTTTGATAAGAATCCGCCCACTTGGCATACACCGGCGCAGGAAATGTCGCACCTGCCCCGGTTAAGCTAGTGGCAGCAAATACAGACAAGGTTGTCAAAGAAAACGTCGCTGCCATTATGCCGGCTACGGTGGTACGCATCAGTTTCATAATCCCTCCTAATGGGATATTGAGAATCAACAAAGAAATCTATTCGTCAAATTCAAAATAAGGTGCAGGAGGGAAAATAGATTAATTTAATTACAGCAAAATGTCTCAATTATGACATTTTTATGACAGCGCAATGGTCGCTTAACCTGAGACTGACATAAAACTGTCATCTCCACACACCGTTAAAATCGAATATAGGAGATGATTATCAAGCCGTTAAAAATTATCTTCCACGACAGGAATACAGACACGGATAGATAATCCCCCTCTAGGGCTGGCGCCCATTTCAATTTTTCCATCATGAGCATCAATAATTCGCTGAACAATCGCCAGACCTAACCCTGTTCCACTGCTGCTGCGCGCTCTTTCGCCGCGAACGAATGGCTGAAATAACCGTGGCAAATCTTCCTGCTTAATGCCGGCTCCATTATCTTCTACCTGAAACCAGGCAAATTTATTTGTCTGACCACTACTCACTTTAATCCAGCCGTTACCATAACGATTGGCATTAACCAACATATTAGCCAACGCTCGTTTAATAGAAATCGGATTGGCGTTAACGGTTATTGGGTTAAGAGAGAGATGGTTTTCAATATCTTGCTCATAGCCATTCTCTGCGGAAATAACCTCTTTGAGAATAGCGTTCAGTTCGCAGAACTCCATTGGCATCTCTTGCCCGGTACGGAGATAATCAATGAATTGCTCAATAATCGCGTTACACTCTTCAATATCTTTATTGATCGATTCAGACAGATAAGCATCTTCCTTGCTCATCATTTCTGTTGCCAGTCGAATACGTGTCAGCGGAGTACGCAAATCATGGCTTACGCCAGCAATTAATATCGTACGGTCACTTTCCAATAACTTTATCCCGGCGGACATTTGGTTAAATGAGCGAATGGCTGCTCGAACTTCCAGAGAACCCGCTTCCCGCACCGACGGCATCATAATACCTTTACCTGTTTGCCTGGCCGCATACTCCATTTCCAGTAAAGGCCGATTCTGAAAACGGATATAAAGCCAGATACAACCAAATATCAGTAATAGAATTGCCAGTGTATAGCGGAAAATAGGCGAGAATTGATTTTGTTCGATCTCAGTCAGAGGAACTCTGACCCAAATATCGGGGGCCAGATAGGAATTAAGCCAAAGTATAGGGCTATCTGTGTTTATTTCCAGACGAAGATCAGCCTTGCCGCCAAGGTACTCGCCCATCTTCTCACTCAAGAAATCATAACGTCTGGCCCAACGTAAACCTTGTATCTCCGCGTCAGATTCAGAATAGAGCGTAATACCCAATTCTTGATAAATCTCCCGGCGAACTACCGGCGATATCACCAGAAAAGAGCCATCTTCCAGCTTCAACTTCTCAGCCATTAGGGTACGGACTTCATACGCTAATACCTTATTGAATTGCTGCAAGCTTGGCATGATAACGAAATTCACAACAACCAAGTAGCTGGTTACCAGACTGATAAACAGCATAGCCATAATCAGGAATAAAATATGGGTAAACGTGCTGCGAGGGGAAAATCGCAATAATCTCATACACGAATTCCGTCAGGCACAAAGACATAACCCAGACCCCAGATAGTCTGGATATAACGAGGATGTGTAGGATCTTCTTCAATCACACGGCGCAGACGTGAAACCAAGACATCAATAGATCGCTTCATCGTGCTATATTCCCGACCATGAGCTAAACTCATCAGCTTATTACGGGACAGTGGCACGCCAGGATAAGAAACCAGTACTTTCAATACGGCAAATTCCCCACTGGTTAATTGAATATGTTCATCTCCCTGAAACATCTCCCGCGTACTCAAATTGAGGCTAAACTTGCCAAAATTAATAATCGCATCATCCTCAACCGGCAGACCCAATAACTTATTCGCCTGACGACGCAATACCGCCCGGATACGCGCCAATAACTCACGAGGATTAAATGGCTTCGGAATATAATCATCAGCGCCAATTTCCAACCCAACAATACGATCTACCTCTTCTCCCCTCGCCGTCACCATAATAATCGGTACCGGATTACTTTGGTTTCTCAGCCTTTGACAAACAGAAAGCCCATCCTCTCCTGGTAACATTAAATCCAATACGATTAAGCTAACAGATTCCCGTGTTAGTAAACGGTCCATCTGCTCCGCATTAGCGGCACTACGTACCTGAAAACCTTGTTCTGTTAGATAACGCTCTAATAACGTTCGTAAACGCATGTCATCATCCACCACAAGGATCTTGTTATCTACTTGCATTATCAAACTCCAAAAAACACTACATGCTTTGATAAATTTATCATTTTGAAAGAGATTAACCCAAAGATAGAAACCAGATATCTGTATTTTGAGACTATTCCTAATAGGACTTATTTCCACTGTTATTAATTATAATGATTAATTTAGTGGTTTATTACTGACAACGAGAACAAAGTAATTCACTGTCAACTATCGAATTTCTACCGCTATTTCGCCATCCGCCAACCTATCAATTAGCGCCCTGGCGACCGGCAAATTGATAGAAATCCATTTATTAGTTGGATTAAATTCATCAGGCAGACTAAACGAAAATTGCCTTTTGCTGCATATTACCTTCTTACCACCGCCACGGTTTTCGGCTATTCCTTACTAACGAGGATCTGGATCGATCATGTTCAGCTCACCAACGTTTGGGCAAGAAACCACTCAGCGGTCGATTTTTCGTCACCTTTCGTTACTATAGTAAACAATTTCGCTTGTTTTTTCTCCACTTAAACCTTAATAGCCTGTCCCATCACCAACAAGATTCACAGCATACATACTATTCAGTACACAGAACCATAAATTATATGATGAACGTTATAAATATTAGAGCCAAATATCATAATGAGTGGACAGGTAAAGCAATCTTGTTACCGATAATGCTAACTCGAAACCGTCTGTTAACCGCTTATCTCTCGTTTTAAACCCGTACTCATCGCAGTGGGAGCCTGTCATATTTGCTGCCATGTAGCCGATAATCCATCAACAGTGATAAATTTATTCAACCAACGACTAGCTGAATGTAACTAATACGTTAATCTTGCAAAACAGCCGGGATTTATTGATTAACGACTAAAAACCGAGTCTTAATTTGACATCTACCAAAATGGGCTGTTTTATACATTTATGAGGTTAACTACGGTATCTACATCAACATAAAATGAAGACTAAACTGATAACCCGCGAAGGCTACAACAAATTAAAGGAAGAATTGGATTATCTCTGGCGTGAAGAGCGCCCAGAAGTGACTAAAAAAGTCACTTGGGCAGCAAGCCTCGGTGACCGGAGTGAAAACGCAGATTATCAATATAACAAGAAGAGGCTACGGGAGATTGATCGCAGAGTCCGATATCTAACCAAGAGCCTGGAAGAGTTGCGGTGTGTTGATTATTCCCCCCAACAAGATGGGCGAGTATTCTTTGGCGCATGGGTCGAGATCGAAAATGATCAAGGCGAGATTAAACGCTTCCGTATTGTTGGGTACGACGAAATTTTTGGTCGCAAAGACTACATATCAATCGATTCTCCAATGGCCCGAGCTTTATTGAAGAAAGAAGTTGGAGACAGTGCAATCGTTCAGACACCAACTGGAAAAGTATTGTGGTATGTGAACGAGATCGAATACATGAAATAGCCGGTATACTCTTTCGACATGACGTCGTTAGCGCTATATATCGAAGAATAACAACATATCGAAGAATAACAACTGAATGAATCGCACGCTAACGATTCATTCACTCTGCGAAGCGGAATTTAATACAGGAGACCAGAATTAAATGAACGTGAAATAGTACTATTGTTTTATTCTTATGTTTTACTCTTAGCATCACGACCAAGATAATCAATTATATCGCCACATATTTTATGATTATAAAAATCAGTGTAAAAACGACGCCTAATTAGAAGACATTTAAATAAAGTCAGAAATATATACGCAGGCCATTGAACTCACCTGGAAACTGGCAACTTTCCGCTTTTAAGAAAATACTGGAAATTCTTATCACCCTGTTCTGCTGCACGTTTCACATCAAAAGCAGCCGTTTTACGTGGGGATTTCTTACGCTTAACGTCGGTTTCTAGTTGTATTGCAGTGTGTGGCAACTGAGCTAACATCGAAACCTCCTTGAGAACAACGATAGTGAATGATTGGCTAATCATACGCCAATTCAGGCTGGTATTTCAGTACCGTGAAATACCAACAAACGTGCTGATTAGCACTTATAGCTGACAACAAAAGTGTATTCCCTCGTTGGATCAGAATGAAAAACATTTTCTTGCCGACGTGTCACATGCCATGCTGCAATGGGTAAAATTGATTATATTTAATTAATAAAAATATAATCACTGATATAAACAAAACAGCACAGTAATAAATGTATTTTAAAGTTTACAAAAATCCAAAATGTAAGGATGAAAAATAGTATCGATACCTTGAATCAGATATAAATTATGATAGAAATATAAATCATCAAGTTATTTCAATGGAGAAAATTAACATTATAAAAAACTCACTGATACGTGAATATTTTATTTAGGCTTTCTGAAAATAGAGTGTCTAATTTTTTAAATAAAAATCTGTGCAAGTAGAAATTAAATTCAATGTAATTATTAAGACACCATAAAAATAGAATATTAAAAATATTTATCCAGAGGAATGTGTAAATGAAAATAGCAGGTATATCAGGATTACTTCCGTCACGACTGGTTACAAATCAGGAAGTTATCGATTTAATTGATCAATACTCAAGAAATACCTTCCAGGGAAATTTACCTAAAACCTTACAGACGATCAGAAAGTTACTCGATACAAGCGGTATAAAAACCCGGCATTGGCTAAACAAGGGTGAAAAGCCTATGCAACTGATGGAAGCGGCGTTTGATCGCGCTTTAGCGCAAGCTAATATAAGCAAAGCCGAAATTGATCTCTTACTCTATCCCAATGTCACTCGTGGTTTCACCGAACCAGCCAACAGTACTTTTATTGCAAAGGCTCTAGGATTAAATTGCAGGAATTACGACGTTTCAGACGCCTGTAATGGTTGGGTGACGGCGATGGACATTATCAATAGTAAAATGAAAGCAGGTGAAATACGCCATGCCGCTATCGTTAACATGGAATTTGGTATGTCCGATGGAGGACCTCTCTTTCCAAAGAACTTCTCTTTGTCTTCTCCATCGGAACTGGCTTACAAATTTGCAAGTTTTACCATAGGAGAAGCCACAGCCGTCACCATACTGAGTAATGAATCACCTGATAATTTCAAGTTTTCTTATATCAACAGGCCAGATTTAAGCGACTTGTCGACCATCTCCTTACCGGGCTGGGAACTGTTTTGTAACGATTCTGATGTCAAACGCATTTCACCGCTTGGTGGACAATATCTATTTAATTCATATGCAGCCTTGCTAAATGAATATGGTTGGGAAGATGCAATCGGGGTATTTAATCAGCACAATGTTTCCAGCAACGATATTCACAAAATCTTTATTCATACAGGTTCACCTAAAATGTGGCATAAGCTTGGACATTCAATCGGGGTTGATAATAAGATGCATCACGTTGGACATAAAACAGGTAACATTATTACTACATCTATTCCTTTTGGAATCATTGATGCTGTTCATAAAGGCATACTGGAGAAAGACCAATTCTGCATGGGATGGGCCGGAAGTGGTGGAATGGTTTTCGCTGCAATGTCGTTTAAATTTTAGGACATATTTTTACCAAGCCAGCTAAAACGAGTCGAATTGTGCACAAAATTAGGAATATATTCCTGGAGCCATTATATGGCTGACTAAGCTGGAGTCGATGTTCGCCTAAATAATTCAATAAGGCTGGAAGATTAAATAATCTTCCAGCCTTAATTAACAAAACAATAAAATCACTTTAAAATAAGATTCATTTAGTTGGTTATAAATATCTAAGTAGGTCAGAACAATTCCATTAAATAAATTCTTTAGGTAATCTCTCTATTTTTAACGAAAGTCGAAAGTAGATTTATCATTCATTAGCTTACTGACTTCATGGGCAACACTATGAAGCTCAGATTTTTCCTACTTTAGCCGTTCTTTCAGTTGAATTTGTATATTCAGAAACAGCTCATAGAAAGTTCGGTAACACGCCTATGGTTCCAGCGATAACTTTTCACATTTGAGTTCAATCGCAGTTGCTATAGCGTAACCGGCAACAAATTCGTTGAATGATATCGCAATACGTCAAAATAAGATTAGACGTAAACTGGAAATTATTCCTCTCAAAACGTATAAAGGAGTTTTGTGAATATTTGAAATTTGAAGCTTATCCACCAGAAGAAAACGCAACATGAATCAATCTCTGAACCAAATTATTGCAAGTGAGCTACAAGCGCAGCCACAACAGGTACTTTCTGCCATTAGCCTGCTTGATGAAGGGAATACTGTCCCTTTTATCGCACGATATCGTAAAGAAGTCACTGGCGGTCTGGATGACACTCAACTTCGCCAACTTGAGACCCGCCTTAGTTACCTGCGCGAACTATCGGACCGCCGCCAAACCATTCTTAAATCCATTGACGAGCAAGGTAAGCTGACCCCAGAACTGGCCGCAGCCATTAATGGCACTCTAAGCAAAACAGAGCTGGAAGATCTTTATCTGCCATATAAACCGAAACGCCGTACCCGTGGACAAATCGCTATTGAAGCGGGTCTTGAACCACTAGCGGATTCCTTGTGGCAAGATCCACAACAAGAACCGGAGCAGGTTGCCGCTACTTTTATTGATCCTGATAAAGGTGTCGCTGATACCAAAGCTGCGCTGGATGGCGCGCGTTATATCCTGATGGAACGTTTTGCCGAAGATGCCGCATTATTGGCAAAAGTACGTGACTATCTATGGAAAAATGCCCATCTGGTCGCTAAAGTCGTTGCAGGAAAAGAAGAGGAAGGCGCTAAATTCCGCGACTATTTTGATCACCATGAACCTATCGCACAAATCCCTTCTCACCGTGCATTGGCTATGTTCCGCGGCCGTAATGAAGGCATACTGCAACTTTCCCTAAATGCCGATCCCCAGTTTGATGAACCACCGAAAGAGAGTTACGGCGAACAGATTATTACGCAGCATCTTAATCTGCGCTTGAACAATGCGCCGGCAGATAGCTGGCGCAAAGCCGTGGTGAATTGGACCTGGCGCGTCAAGGTATTGCTGCATCTTGAAACTGAATTGATGAGTACCTTGCGTGAGAAATCGGAAGATGAAGCTATTAAAGTATTCGCCCGCAACCTGCAAGATCTATTGATGGCCGCACCTGCGGGCATGCGTGCAACAATGGGGCTCGATCCGGGTCTGCGTACCGGCGTCAAAGTGGCCGTTATCGATGCAACCGGCAAACTGATTGCCACAGACACGATCTATCCACACACCGGGCAAGCGGCTAAAGCCGCCGCCAGCGTGGCGGCATTGTGTATCAAACATCAAGTAGAACTGGTCGCCATCGGTAACGGAACGGCTTCCCGTGAAACAGAACGTTTCTTCGCGGATGTGCAAAAACAGTTCTCAGAGATAAAAGCCCAAAAAGTGATTGTCAGTGAGGCAGGAGCATCGGTTTACTCTGCTTCTGAGCTGGCGGCACAGGAATTTCCCGACCTGGATGTTTCACTACGCGGGGCAGTCTCTATCGCCCGCCGCTTGCAAGATCCTCTCGCTGAATTAGTGAAAATCGATCCGAAATCCATCGGCGTGGGTCAATATCAACATGATGTCAGCCAGACTCAGCTTGCCAAAAAACTGGATGCCGTCGTTGAAGATTGTGTAAACGCCGTCGGCGTGGATCTCAATACCGCTTCTGTTCCACTGCTAACCAGAGTTGCCGGATTGACCCGTATGATTGCCCAGAACATCGTCAACTGGCGCGATGAGAATGGCCGTTTCAATAACCGTACACAATTACTGAAAGTCAGTCGCCTTGGGCCAAAGGCTTTTGAGCAATGTGCTGGATTCTTGCGGATTAATCACGGTGATAACCCGCTGGATGCATCGACCGTTCATCCGGAAGCTTATCCAATAGTTGAAAAAATTTTGGCGGCCACTGAGCAGAAACTCCAGGAATTGATGGGTAACTCTGCTTCACTGCGTGGGCTGCAACCTCAGAATTTCACCACCGAGCAATTTGGTGTTCCAACCGTTACCGATATTTTGAAAGAGCTGGAAAAACCTGGCCGTGATCCACGTCCGGAGTTTAAAACCGCGACTTTCGCGGAAGGCGTGGAAACTATGAATGATCTGCGTCCGGGAATGGTGCTGGAAGGTGCCGTCACTAACGTGACCAATTTTGGCGCGTTTGTCGATATCGGCGTTCATCAAGATGGCTTAGTGCATATCTCTTCGCTGTCCGATCGCTTTGTAGAAGATCCTCACACCGTGGTCAAAGCGGGTGATATCGTTAAAGTAAAAGTGCTGGAAGTTGATCTGAACCGTAAGCGCATCGCTCTGACCATGCGTCTTGATGAACAACCGGGAGAAACCCAATCACGTCGCAGTAATAATACGCAAACTGACCGCCGCCCTGAACGTAATGACAGGAACCGTAACACTTCCCGTTCTTCTATCTCAGCTGGTATCTCAGCCGGAAACAGTGCTATGAGCGATGCACTAGCCGCCGCATTCGGAAAAAAACGTTAAAACTTCTATCGCTGTAACTTCTATCACTATAAACAGATGCACTGCTTCGGCAGTGCATATTTCACCGTTTCTGTCAGAAAGAAGATTCATGTCAACCTGAGTGACTAAGTGATCAAATTAACACCAACAATGAAAATAGGATTAACATTGAAATTAATGATGGTTATTATTTTTATTTGCAATTAGTATGAATTGGATTAAAAATTACACTTCATAATGAATGAGTGCAACTAATTCTCGGTATTACTTTACTTATCACATATCCCGGAAGGTCATATGCAACTTCTTCCAGACCATAGTTACAAGATCATTGGCTTTTCTCCGAAGATCAGCCCAGCTTACCGACAGAAATTACTGTCATTAGGTATGTTGCCTGGTTCTTCTTTTCATGTTGTCCGCTTAGCGCCTTTAGGTGATCCGATACAAATTGAGACTCGCAGAGTCAGCCTAATTCTGAGAAAAAAAGACTTGGAATTTCTCACATTAGACAACACTCAATGCAACGCATAATCCGTTGCAAGCAACGAAACGGTTACTCCTAATTTAATCTGGCACCAAAAACATGAAAGCACTGACTATTGGCTTAATTGGCAACCCCAATGCCGGCAAAACAACATTATTTAACCAACTTACTGGCTCCCGACAACGTGTAGGCAACTGGGCTGGCGTTACAGTAGAACGAAAAGTTGGCCGTTTTACCACCGCAGAACATAAAATTGAGTTAGTTGACCTGCCGGGAACCTACTCTCTGACCACGATTTCTGAACAAACATCACTGGATGAGCAGATAGCCTGCCACTACATCCTGAGCGGTGATGCTGACATGCTGATTAACGTCGTAGATGCTTCTAACCTTGAGCGAAATCTCTATCTGACGTTACAACTGTTGGAATTAGGCATTCCATGCATCGTCGCGCTCAATATGTTGGATATCGCAGATAGTCAGCATATCCACATTGATATTGCCGAACTGGAACAGCGCCTTGGCTGCCCAGTCATTCCAATGGTTTCGACCCGAGCAACTGGAGTGAATGAGCTAAAACAGGCGATTGATCGTCATAAGCAGAATGTCAGGCAGTCACTGATTCACTACCCTGACTGCCTGTTGCAAGAAGTTGAGACGTTATCTGGTGCGATTTCAGAAAATTTTCATACTCAACAACGCCGTTGGTTAGCGCTTCAGATGCTTGAAGGGGATATTTACAGCTTGGAACGTTCCGGCCTTACTACCTCAACACTGGCTGAATCCAAACAACGCTTGCAACAACAGCAATATGAAGAACCCGAACTGTTGATTGCCGATGCGCGCTATCAAAGCATCAACACATTGTGCATGGCCGTGATTGATACCCAAAAAGCCATGCCAAATAAACTCACCCAGGCAATCGATAAAATTATCCTCAATCGTTGGTTAGGCGTACCCATTTTCCTGGCTGTCATGTATTTAATGTTCGTACTGGCAATTAATATCGGTGGTGCGTTACAACCTATCTTTGACAGTGGTTCTATCGCGGTTTTCATTCATGGGGTTCAATGGCTTGGTCATACCTTAAATTTTCCTGAATGGCTGACGGTTTTCCTCGCACAAGGTATCGGCGGCGGTATCAACACCGTTCTGCCGCTGGTCCCACAAATCGGCATGATGTATCTATTCCTCTCTTTCCTTGAGGACTCCGGTTATATGGCGCGGGCGGCTTTTGTCATGGATCGTCTGATGCAAGTTTTGGGACTGCCGGGTAAATCGTTTGTCCCGCTGATCGTTGGCTTCGGTTGTAACGTGCCATCCATTATGGGGGCGAGAACGCTGGATGCTCCGCGTGAACGTTTGATCACGATTATGATGGCGCCCTTTATGTCTTGTGGTGCGCGATTAGCCATCTTTGCCGTATTTGCCGCCGCATTCTTTGGCAAAAATGGGGCAACTTTTGTTTTTTCCCTTTATATATTGGGTATTGTCGTCGCTATTCTGACTGGCCTGATGTTGAAATACACCATTATGCGCGGCGAAGCTTCACCGTTTGTTATGGAACTCCCGGTTTACCATATTCCACATCTAAAAACCCTGCTTCTGCAAACCTGGCAACGTCTGAAAGGTTTTGTTATCCGTGCCGGTAAAGTGATCGTTATCGCCAGTATGTTCATCGGCGCTCTTAACAGTTTCTCATTCTCTGGTAAGGCGGTGGATAGCATCAACCAATCCGCTCTGGCTTCGGTTAGCAAGATTATTACGCCAATATTACAGCCAATTGGCGTTCACTCAGATAACTGGCAAGCAACTGTGGGTCTGATAACCGGTGCAATGGCAAAAGAAGTGGTGGTTGGGACGCTGAATACCCTATATACCGCAGAAAGCATTGCTAATGAGCCGTTTAATGCAGATGAATTCAACCTGCTTGATGAGCTGAAAGATGCAATTGGTGAAACCTGGGATAGCCTGAAAGAGACATTTACTCTGAGCGTACTTGCCAACCCAATCGAAGCTAATAAAGGCGACGGTGAGATGGATAGCGGTTCTATGGGAACCATGAGCGCCAAATTTGGCTCCGCTATTTCAGCTTACAGCTATCTAATCTTTGTTCTGTTATATGTGCCTTGTGTTTCGGTGATGGGCGCGATTGCTCGCGAAACAAGCCGTGGTTGGATGACATTCTCCATTCTGTGGGGACTGAATGTGGCTTATTCAATTTCAGCGCTGTTCTACCAGATGGTGACTTTCTCACAACATCCACAAAGCAGCCTGATTACCATTCTGACCGTCGTCATGTTTAACGCGCTGGTGTTCTACTTCCTGCGTCGGGCGCGCAGCCGTGTGACCATGAAATTAATCAGCACCCCGGGAAATAGCTGCCACTGCTCCAGTGGAAACTGTCACTAGGAATTGAAAATGATTAGCCTATTACAAGTAAGGGATGCAGTCGCGCTGAATGGACAGGCAGATGCTAAGTTGTTGAGCCACCAGCTTTCTGCTTCATTATCGATGGTAGAAGCGATGCTTGAACAACTCACCGTAATGGGCAAATTGGAAAAAATTGATGCAACTGCTTGCCTAAGCGGCAGTTGCAAACAATGCCCTGAAACACAGAAATGTGATACGGCGGTTTATCGGATCGCTGGGGAGTGTTGAAATTGTCTAAAACGACTAATCAATGTACAGTCGCCATTTAGACTCGTAAAAATACGATAGATTACTCGAACTAACATCTGCGATAACATCAAATTATCGGCGGGATTAGTGGATTTCTATCTTTTCCAAAGTCGATAAACTCTTTCATTCTCTGAGTTTGGTCATAATACTACCCCAAAACTTCTGCTAACTTTTTACTTTTCTTTTAATTAATAGTAATAAAAAAACTCCAGGCGATACCATTTGCAAGGAATATTTTGCCCTTCGTCACTATCAGGATCGACATATTTTCCTTGTAGTTTTAAACCCTTAAGCTTTTTCTTAGTTGAAATATTTAAATCAACCAAAGATGGTTCAGGAAACCCCAAAGCTATAAATATTCTTTCAGCTAATAGTATTGTCGGTTTTGGATCTTTTTTCTCAAGATTTTTACCTTTAAAATAGAATAAAACATCGACAAGAATAAAGATAAAAACAAGAGACAAGAAAACCACCATTGTCACTTTTTCTGCATTCCCGTAAAGCATGAAAGAAAGAGTCATTAAAAATAAAAACAATGCTAATCCATGATTAACTTTCGTACCAAACTTGATATATCCATCAAGACCACATTCACAACGAGGAGTCATTGAAATAATCCTTGTATAAGGATTAGCTAAGGCATAAACAACATAATGATTATCTTTAGGCGCTACAGCTAATTCAACATAATCACCAACTTTGGCATTGGTCATCCCTAACCAACCATGAAATGGAATACCGTTAATTTTTCCACGAACAAAATCACTAGGATCACTCCTCCTTTCTCGACTCTGTGATGTCACTGCCGCTGCTGCGGCATTCCCTGCGATAGCAAGTAGTAATGCACCTACTTGAGCACGTTTTTCCTGCCGTGCAAATCCCTCCGGATCATATTCACGATCAGTAAAATAACCCCATACTTTTATTACACTAAATTCTTCCAGAGTTCCGGTCACTTTAATCAATGGTACTTTCGGGGGTAATTCTGGCGGTGGCGGCTCTTTAGCAAGTAGCGCTTCTAATTCTGGAATTTTTTTCTCTGCTTCAGCAGCTTTATTTCTTTCCTCAACACTACCATAAGAACTTAATCCCATATAAAATTTTGCATCTGATAATTCGTTTCTGATTTTTTCGAAATTAATAAACTCTTTCATCTCTCTGCGTTTAGTCATAATACTGCCCCCAAAGCTTCGCCTAACTTTTCGCTTTGTTTTTGATAAAGCTCATTACGTTTATCCTGTGTCTCAATCAATATAGTTGAAACGAGATATTTATCCGGTTCTTTACCAAAAACACTATTACGGCACCAATCCTGCAAATCATTATCAATAAAAAGAGTATATAATTCATCAAGAACAAATATTATTATCATGAACTGCCAGCTAGCGAAGAATCCAATAATACGCCAAGCCGCGATCTTACCTATTTGGTCAAATGCTAATTCTATTATCTTATTACTAAACTCACGCTTAACCAACACTTCTAATAAGCCACTCATTGATTTCACAAGTAAACCCACATCCGCCGATGATTTTAGAAGAGACAACCCAAAGAAAGACCAGCGAGTATCTTCTTTTCTCCATTCTCTGACAACATCACTACCATCAATCCCTAAATTCAATACAGACGCTACCGCTCCAGCGCTGGCTCCCACAAATTTAATCGACTTAGTTGCTGCTTGATTTTTTATCCCGAATTCAATAGCTGGTTTGATCACATCAGCAACCGTGCTCAGTGTGCTTAGAAACGCCGAAGTAACCTGAGCATACCCCTTAACATCTCCTTTACTTTCTTTCAGTTGATCAGCAAACTCCATCCCGTTAAAAAACAGAACCAGAATTTTTATTCGTGAGGCTCTTAAGGTTTTTTCGCCTTCGGCGCTTTGTGCAAATTTATCAAATTGCTGTTTATAATTATTTAGTTTTTCAAGATCTTTCGAAGATTTATAAGTCTGAAGACCACGAGAAATTGCCTGTCTACATGAATTACCACTTTGAATATCTGCAAGACAAAGTTCCTGAATTCTATCCAACGGTACACCAGATGCGACAGAAAATATTGTCTTATTCAGTAATATATTCAAACTATTCAGCGCACTATCCAAACCAGAAAGCCGAAATACACGCTGCCCAATCGTGGATAAACGTCTATCACATGCCAGCATAGCACGAGAAAAAGACGAGTTTGACGATATAGGCGCTTCCAGTGCTTCATTCGCCTTATCATATGCATCAACCAGTTTGCCAAAACATTTCTGCACAACAGAAAGATAATCAGATTCAGCAGCAGGTAATGTATTGTTTTTGCTGGCCTTCATTTTATATAACAACGCTTCGGTCTCAGCCATCACTTCCGGGTTATTCAATAACAGAGAGCGCCAAACAAAATTACCCTCTGGTTTTGCCGAATATTGTCCTATTAATTCATCCAAAAAGGCACTACCGCTATCCGTAACATTAAGTGAGGCCATTGCATAATCCACTACCTCCCGATAACTAAGGTTGTCAGAGACCTGAGTTGAATAAAAATCATGGCAATGAGTTATCAATCGTTCTTCTTTTAACCAGCTTACCCGAAATTCAGCCAAAGACTCTAACTGGCTGGCGATCGTATGGCAGAATTTGTCATAACAATCTGAAAACGCCTGCCGTTTAGCCAGATTCAGTTCTGCCTCATATTTATTCCAACTGGTCGCCAGTGCTATCTCCCCATCCTGTTCCGCGACTTGCTTTGCCTTCACCATCAATGCATCAAGCGTACTTTGCCGCTGTGACATCGCCACCGAGGGGATTTTCACCAAAACCTTGTCCATACCGTAGTTGGCCGTACTTTTATAAGCATCCAACGTCTGCTGCTCTACCCTAGCTTTTTCAACCTGCTGAATTTGATTCTTAGCTCCATTCAGTGATTGCTGGGTCATAAATTCAATCGACAAGTCATCTAACCAAGCAGAGTGTTCTCCAGCGATGTCATCACTCCACCCAGCCAGCTCATGAACAATACCAATCGGATCATGCAAAGCAATTAACACTGGAGAGACCGAACTATCATCCGCTGCCGATCCTCGTTTTTGCATGGCTTTAACGGTAGCCTCTGCATTCCCTGACCGCTTTTCACTCCACGGATAGAGTGTTCCCTGTGGACCAACAGTGTTAGGGTCAAAGGTATAATATGGCGCTTTTTCACTTGTCCGGCTGATCCGTCTCACTTTAGGGTTGTAAGGCAGAATGTATTTAGCGGCGGAGTCATCCTCCTTATGGTAATCCATCACTGTATTCAAGTTATCCACGGTAGCCTGACTGATGCCAACACCCTCAGGCACTCCGCGCCACTGCCACGGTTTCACACACTGCATGCGTTTTTGCCGTGCTTCAGGGTGGTTGTGATAGTACTGGATTGTTTCTTGACTCCAGACAGAGGGAGAAAAGGCCAACCAGACATCTTGACGTAAAGCCATATCTCTCAACACAATAAATTCCACATTAGTACTTTGATGGGTCGGCGCATAACAATCCGCTGTTTTCTTACCAAACACACTAAAGGCATTTGGCTGCTTCCACAGCGCACCATCCTCGCTAACGCTCCAGGTTTCCCAGCAATACTGAACCAAGGGTCCAGAGTTGGTGTAATAAACATATAAAAACCCTTGTCGTAAGGCACGCAGGGCATAATGGTAGCCTTGAGCCGAGGGAGTCAGAGTTTCTGCCCACATCGGTAAAGTTTCACCAACACGATCAGGCACCACGCTATAACGCACGGGCAAAAGCGCCGGTCCGGTTACTTCACACATCTGGCACGATAGTCGATCCATTACAGAATCTCCTTGTTCTTTGAAGGAATAGTAGAAACATTGAGATGGCAACATTCATGGGCCAAAACCTGCCACTCTTCGTCTGTCAGTCTGGCTGTACGCTCGATATAGCTACCAGTACTATTACCCTCTTCGGCAGACAACAGCGACTGTATCCGAGGGTGTAAATCAATCGCTGGGTGATATAACAAACCATGCAATGCACAAACTTCCAGATCCAGAACATCACTAAAGGAATAGTGCTTAGTTATCCGACGCAATAAGGTCAGTATGACATCCAATAGTTCAGTCTCTGTTCGGCGTAACCGGTTACGGTGTGCCTGACGATATTGGCGCAGTGCCCGGTTCATCGGACCTGACCAAGTTATTTCTGTCACTTCTTCCGAGGAGAGGCCCAGTGAAAAGGTGTAAAGTTCCCTCGCAGACTGTGCATTGTCCCGATGCAGTAACTGACCGTCGCCATCAACCAGATACCAGTCTGTCAATGGTCCCAGCAGACGCGAGCGCTGCCAACTATCCAGAATCGGCCATATGGCATTATTCACAGCCGGATCATAAAAACGCAGCATGATTTCCTGTACTGATGATAGTTTCTGTACCGCAGTCATGCTGATATGTTGCGCAATCACAGGGACTGGACTGGTACTGAACAGCCAGCCGCAAACCATCCGGCCACGCCCGGTGATCAACTCTGCGGGATCAGCTTCCTGTAACGCTTGAGTGACGCTTAACACCAACAATTCAGCATCCTCAGACCGATTAATATCTAGCGGTATCAGCCAGGGAGAATAACGAGATGCATAACGGAGATGATTTATTTGGGTCGGTATTGCCGCTGGCTGATGATTAAGGACTGCCTTAGGAAACCATTCTTCCTGACGGCGATCCAGAAAAACCGCCGTATCAACCATTAATAGCCCTTGCCCGTTATGCTGATTAAACACTGTATTTAGATCCGTCAGTAAACAGACTTTCTGCTGGTTTATCATATCGGGAGAAAAATCATAATTAATTTGTGTCTCTATTTCTGTCATCAGATATTCCTGTTATTACATACCTATTTTTAATCTCTTTTTTTTGCCAAATGGAACCTGTGTCATTTAATCCATTGAATCTTTTAGATAAAAAATAGGTCCTACAGATAAGCACATTTCATTTACCTGAATACACAATATAGGCTGATTAGATGATCCACCAATAATTAAATTTTCAGACAAATAAACTAAAGCGTTTGCAGTGTAAAACGAACAAAAAGTGATATGCAACTAAACCAGCGGTTAATAATTGTAAAAATAAGTAAACCTTACGAATTGAATCATATGATTGATAACGAATAATTTTATTGAAATATCCCTTCAAACCTTATGCCATGAAGGAGTTGAAAAGATCGACAGATAGGAATAACACTCCTAAATCATCATAATTTAATCAATTTAGGATTGTTCCTTATTTTAAACTAATATGTGACTGCTTACCGCTCTACCAGCAAGTCTCACGTTATCGGCTGTTGCTCATGCTTGACCAGTCTGACACAAGCCTCAGTGAGCAGAAACGACTCGACTAGTCCCGCCACTCTCAGTTCATCAATATCCTTCTGTTTGATGTTTAACGCCGCATTGATATCTCGATCATGCGCCACTCCACATGCTGGGTATGACCAGAGGCGCACTTTTAACGGCATTTCTGGCATTTTATGACCGCAGCATTGGCGGTTTTTAGAACTCGCATACCACCAGTCCAGTTTGACCAAATAAATGCCTTTCTGTTCCGATTTATAGGCCAGTTTTGACACAAAACTCTGCCATGAAGCATTCGCAATTTTGCTTTTTGACGAGATAAAAATTATGATTCGCTCGCCGCTAATTTCTCAAAGGAGCATTGACTTCTGCCTTTAAATTCTCAGGGATTAAATCTTTCCCAGCCAAGTCCCAATTCAGATTGCTATCCCATGTTTGCTTAGTTTTTCCTTTCAGGTACAAGTCATAGTGTTTTGCATTGATAAAATCAATCTTGCTAAGCTTATTTGGATTGTACATATTTACTCCTTTCCCCAGTTAATTTATGCTTTTTAAATAAAAAATACAGGAATATCACCGCAAGCAGAATGCTTGTTAATTTGAAAGTAAACTCGATAGAAATGATTTTTGCAGTATACCCACCAATAACTGGCATCAAAATTGCCACTACAGATGAAATCTTCTGTATGTCTCCAGTCGCTTTCCCTACGTGTTCAAAACCAATGATATTTCTTACACCATATCTAATTGCGAAAAATGTGACACCAGAGGCCGTACCAACAAGGAAAACCAACAAATAGTATGTGGCATAATGATGTGTTTTTGCGTCTAAAAAACCAAATCCCCAAAAGGCCACAAAATTAATCATAATGGAAAATAACAAAACATTCTTGGCTGACAATTTTTTAAGTAACCAACCAGAAACTCGTGTTCCTACTATGCCACCAACCCCGAGAAGTGAAATTATGTAGCCTATGCTACTTTCATTTTGCCCAATCCTCTCAAAGAAGATACCGAGCATATCGTTGCTAAGAAAAAAGGCTAAGTTTGACAAAGTATAAGCTGAAACAAGTAAATATAAATCCGGTTTATTCTTTAATTGCTGTATGAATGAAAAACGTTCTACAGCAGCAGAACTTACGCTTGCATTTATATCAAGCCGAAAAGTATCATCAAAGTATGATGTCAACATGCCAACCAGGTTAAATGTCATTGATAATAATAGGACAAACCATAACCCATAGTTCGTGTTTAAATATACAACAAACAAGGGAATGGCTATTCTGCTACAGTTGATGATATATCCATAAATTTCATAAAATCTTTGAGATTCACTATCATCTACATTCAATTTTGTGTTTGATATTCCAAGCCCACACCGACAGGTTGTTTTGATTAATGTAATGACATAAAGAAATATAATTGGATCAGCTACAGATAAAAAAGGCATGACAATGCCATTAATAAAGAACAGCAATGTCCTCCAATTTAATACATTTCCGTTGTCAAACAGCTTGCCGAATAATCCACTTGCCACCAGAAATGGAACAGCGAAGCAAGCACCCAATATCCCCATTTCGGATGGAGTCGCATGAAGGCTATATATAGCTATGATGCTTAAAATAGCGTAATCAAGATAAGTATCAAGTTCATGGACACCTATACTAATGTATTTTTTCATTGGTTATCACCCACATGAGGCTAGCCAGAGGTTGATATTTACTTATTTCCCGTGGGGGAATTTAAATATAAGCAACAATCTTTCTCCATGTAAATTAGATGTTAAAGTGAAAATTTTATTATTGTGAAACAACTCATGTTTTTTAACCGCCTAACATCTCCATTATCGCCTTTAAAAATCATTTAAATAGTACCATTAAATTATTGTCCGATTTATTTGAGATCATTCAGACCAGGCTTTCTCGTTTGATTTATGCAGAATTATTACTTTTTTCCCTGATTTTTTAACTGATTGATTAGAATAATCTTTATCAGCAACAGCCAATATAGCTTCCACTGTTCCAGTAGAAACTGTCACCATGAAGGGATACTTGAACAAATCACCGTAATGGACAAACTGGAAAAAGTTGATACAACTGCTCGCCTAAGCGGCAGTTGCAAACAATGCCCTGAAACACAGAAATGTGATGCGACGGTTTATCGGATCGCTGGGGGATACTAATCCTTTAATTATATTGGTGTTATGCGTTTCATTTAGATCTTATTGCAGCTTTCTTTTCTTCCATTCGCAATTTTGCTTTTTGACGAGATAAAAATTGTGATTCGCCTGCCGCTAACTTTTCAAAGGCAGTATCGACTTCTGTCTTTAACCATTGCTCATGTTCACCTAATTTGCGTTGTCCTTCTGCAAGACTCTCAACAAATCTCCTACATACATCGCTGAGTGTTACACCTTCTCTCTCTGCTGATTGTTGAGCCAGCTTTTTAGTTTCATTACCAATGCGGAACTGAATACGAGATTCCATAAAAAACTCCTTCTAAGAGTGCACCGATGTTAGCACAATTGTGATGACAAAAAGTTATTTTTCACATTATTAGAGGAAAAAATCTAGTTCTACAATTTTAAATATTTCTAATTTATTGAATTTAAAAAATTTATTTTTCCACTCTAGTAGATTACATTTGGACTCTTAGAGTATTAGTACACAAAATTACAAGATTAATTACCATACAAATATAGCTCAAAATGAGAAAATTTTTTTATAACATTTATTTATACTCAGAAATGGAGGATTTATGGCATTCAAAAGTCAATTGCAAGAAAGTAAAGTTTCATCTCGAAGAAAATCATCTGCATCTATTGTAGTCTCACAAACCTACAAGCAGTCTACAAACTCTCAAGAATTATCCGTAAGGATTTCGTCAGATGTTATAGATTCAATTAAAACAAAAATTGGTGGAAAGGTTGATGTTTTATACGACCAAGAAGAAGATCTATGGATGGTTAAACCTTGCGGAAATAACGGATTTACTATCTCAGGAAAACAAGGAGCAGCCACTGGATTGGTCCGTTATACATTAAAGAAAGGTCATACGAGATTCACTGAGGAGAAAACACTTCTTCCAATCAAACGAGAATGTGACGAAGACAGCCTCCTATACAAAGATGGAGGAGTCATTTTTAAGTTGGTTATTGAAGACAAAGAAATGTAAGGAGATTCTTCATGGAAGACGATATTTCTCTAGTCTGGGAGCTTGATGCTCTAAATGATCGGGAAAATATTTTTGAGTACCTCTATGAATTCAATCCTATTTCGGCAGATAAGACTGATGAGATTATTGAATCCATCGAAGATATTTTAATATCAAGTCCTCTCGCAGGCGTCTGTAAAGAAGGAGTTAAGGGAAGATGTTTCATACTCACAGCCGTTCCCTTTAACATTTATTACGACTTCGATGGGAGAGTAATCAGAATTCTTCGTGTTCTACACCAGAAACGGCAGTTCCCAAAACTAACCGCTTCTTATGATCTCTGTTAATTCCAGCATAGTCTTCATGTAAAAACTGAACCGTCGCATCATAAGCGACGGGCGCTTTACTATTTTAAGAACTCATCAAACTCACAGCGCTTCTCTACTAACAAATTCAGTCAATAACCCAACAAACTCATCAGGATGAGAAATAAAAGGCGCATGAGCGGCATGGCGCATCATGGCTGAAACTGAACGCGGCCATTTTTCATCAAGAATGTTGAGGATTTTTCTTGGCGCCAACCCATCCAGATAACCGTAAATCCGCAGGAACGGTATGGCAAGTTCAGCCAAAGGCTCCCTTAAATCTTCTGTACGCAAAATTTCTAGTCCAACATGCAGTACTTCAACAGAAGGCATCGGCTGTGCCAGCACAACGGATTTCAGCAGCCGCGCATCCTGACGAGCGCTATCTGTGCCCAACGTCTGTAAAGCAAGAAAACGCTCCACTGTGCGCTGGAAATCTTCACTAAGCTGATGTTCGAAATCACGCAAAACTTCCGGCTTAATCCCCGGCCAGTCACTTTCTGCGCTGAAATGCGGTGAAGAAGCCACGGTAATTAATCCGGCAACCTTATCCTGATGGTCAAGCGCGATCCGGCTGGCAACTAATCCTCCCAACGACCAGCCTAGCCATAACGCATTTTCAGGCGCATATCGCCAAACTTCATCCGCCATATCGGCAAGATTCATCGGGCCATATTTCTGGCTACGGCCATAACCCGGCAAATCCACCAAATGTAAACGAAAATGCGGAGCACATCGCATTTCAATGGAACGCCAGACTTCCGCATTCAACCCCCATCCGTGCAACAGCACAAGATCACGTGAACCTTCATCAGAAGTCTGCCAAAACAGATCAGCCATTGTTATTCTCAACTTTATTTGCCATCAAGGAAGAACTCTATGCTAACAATGGTTGGGTACTGTTGGCTATGCCGTCAGCCTCTTTGGTTTCCACATCATGGAGTATGCAGCTTTTGCAACAAGCGGTTGAAACGGTTGACAAACATGTGCCCGTGTTGCGCTCTGCCCTCAGAACTCCCTTCATTGCCTTGTGGACGCTGCCTCAAAAAACCGCCTCTATGGGAGAATATGATAGCGATTACCGACTACTGCCCACCATTGAGCGGCCTAATTCGTCGCTATAAATATCACAGCACCCCACAACTTGCGTCAGTGCTAGCGCGTCTGTTTCTGCTGCATTGGCAACAGGGCTATCGTGATGGACGATGGCATAAACCCAACATTCTGCTCAGTGTGCCACTGCATCGGCACCGGCGATGGAAACGAGGATTTGATCAAAGTGTATTAATGGCAAAGCTATTATCAGAATGGCTACAATGCGATTACCAGCAAAGCTTTCTACAGCGGACGCATGCTACACTACCACAAAGAAATTTATCGGCAGCACGGCGTAAGGTTAATCTCAGGAAAGCATTTCAGCTTTGTGGCCCAGTCGCAGGACAACATGTCGCCATACTGGATGATGTGATTACCACCGGTGCGACCATGACTGAAATTTCCCGTTTGTTAATTCGTGCTGGCGCCCGTTCAGTACAGGTTTGGGCGATTTGTCGAACCTTGTAGTCAATACGAAAATGGGCGTATTATAACCAACTATAGCAGTCAACTATTGAGCAAATGATATGATTAATATTACTGAAGCAGCGCAAGCTCATTTTGCCAAATTACTGGCAAACCAAGAACCAGGCACACAAATTCGCGTATTTGTCATCAATCCAGGTACACCTACCGCTGAGTGCGGCGTATCTTACTGCCCGCCTGATGCCGTTGAAGCGACAGATACTGAACTGAAATTTGATCAACTGTCAGCTTACGTCGATGAACTGAGCGCCCCTTTCCTTGAAGAAGCTGAGATTGATTTTGTCACCGATCAGTTAGGCTCTCAGCTAACATTAAAAGCCCCTAACGCCAAAATGCGTAAAGTTTCTGACGATGCCCCACTTGTCGAACGTGTGGAATACGTTTTGCAGTCACAAATTAATCCACAATTAGCCGGTCACGGCGGCCGCGTCAGTCTGATGGAAATCACTGATAATGGTTTCGCTATCCTTCAATTCGGCGGCGGCTGTAATGGCTGTTCAATGGTTGATGTCACTCTGAAAGAAGGGATTGAAAAAGAGTTGCTAAACATGTTCCCAGAACTAAAAGGGGTAAAAGACTTAACTGAACACCAGCGCGGTGAACACTCTTATTACTGATAACGTATTACTAATAACATATTACTGATAACAAATTTTCCCGTTCGGATAATCGTCGGGAAAACATTATTACAATAATAATCTAACGGGATAATCTCTAAGTTTTCAAGAGCAAGTCAAAATATATATGGAACATTTTCAAACCATCAGCCCTGAGCAGGCTTATCAACACTGGCAAGATAAATTCGCCATTATGGTGGATATTCGTGATCCACAAAGTTTCCGGGCAGGCCATGTCCGCGGCGCTTTTCATTTGACTAATGACACATTGAATGAATTTATGTTGCAGGCCAATTTCGAGCAGCCGGTTATGGTTATGTGTTATCACGGTCATAGCAGCCAGAGCGCCGCTCAGTATTTATTAAACATCGGTTTTGAAACTGTCTACAGCATTAATGGCGGCTTTGAAGCCTGGCGTAGAGACTATCCTCACGCTGTTGACTCCTTATCTAATCCGGCATAACACACCTTATGATCCGTGTAATCACTATTTCAAACCCGCGTCTAGCGCAAGCCTTTATCGATTATATGGCAACCCATCAGGTCCATCTCACTATGCGTCCCAGCCACGATGGGCAACATGTCGAACTGTGGCTAGAAGATGACACTAAACTGACTATCGTTCAGCAAGAGCTGGAGCAATTTACTCGCGATCCGCTAAATGAACGTTATCAAGCGGCCAGCTGGCAATCTGGTGATGTGAATCACCCATTGAAGTACCACAATAATCTGAATTGGCAATATTTAAGTCGTCAGGCTGGCCCATTAACCATTACCGTTTTACTCCTAAATATCGTCGTTTATCTCTGGATGCAATTTGCCGGGGATTATCAAGTGATGTCTTGGCTAGCCTGGCCTGACGATAGCCAACATATGGAGCTATGGCGTTGGGTCACTCATGGCTTACTACACTTCTCACTGCTGCATATCATCTTTAATCTCATGTGGTGGTGGTATCTTGGCGGGCAAACAGAAAAGCACCTCGGTACAGGAAAACTATTTGTCATTATGATTGTTTCCGCTGTTTTCAGCGGCTGGGGGCAATCATTATTCAGTGGTTCTCATTTTGGCGGCCTTTCTGGGGTTGTTTACGCTTTAATTGGTTATGTCTGGCTAACCGGTGAGCGGGCGCCCGGACAGGGTATTGGCATCCCCCGTGGTTTGATGGCTTTTTCAATCTTCTGGCTGATTGTTGGATACTTCGATGCATTTGGACTATCTATTGCCAACGCTGCTCATTTCTCCGGTTTAATTATCGGTTTACTCATGGCGTTGTGGGATAACCGTCATACATTCAAAAATAATAACCGACACTTTTAGACACTTAGAGGACTATCGTGAAGCAAACTCAACGGCATGATGCAATAGTTGAGCTGGTGCGCCTTCAGGGCTACGTCAGCACTGAAGAGTTGGTTGAACACTTTAATGTCAGCCCCCAGACTATCCGCCGTGATTTGAACGATTTGGCAGATAAAAACAAAATACAGCGGCATCACGGCGGAGCCGCATTGCCATCAAGTTCGGTTAATACTGCTTATCACGACCGCAAGATCATGTGGTCAGAAGAGAAAGCACGTATTGCGCAACGTGTTGCTAGCCATATCCCGGATGGCGCAACGCTGTTTATTGATATTGGCACGACGCCAGAAGCTGTCGCTCACGCATTGTTAAATCATAAAGATCTGCGGATTGTCACTAACAACCTCAACGTCGCTACTCTGTTGATGACAAAAGAAGACTTCCGTTTAATTTTGGCGGGAGGGGAAATTCGTTCCCGTGACGGCGGCATTATCGGTGAAGCCACACTGGATTTTATCTCCCAGTTTCGGCTCGATTACGGCATTCTCGGCATCAGTGGCATTGACATGGATGGCTCACTACTGGAATTTGATTACCATGAAGTGCGCGTAAAACGCGCAATTATCGAAAACTCCCGTTGCGTTATGTTAGTCACTGACCATTCTAAATTTGGTCGTAATGCTATGGTCAATCTGGGCAATATGAATCTCATTGATCATCTATTTACTGACCAGCTTCCCCCGCCAAGCATCCATAAAGTCATTGAGCAGCATAACGTACAGCTCGAACTCTGCTAAGAATTTTCTCTATATTCGGGGGATAACACTATCCCCTACCTCCCCTTATCGCTCCATAGTTAAACTTCTTTATTAATACCATGTAAATTATATGGGCATGACAATATTTGTTATCTATATCACGTGAACATGTTTTTTCTTAACAAATAGTTGGCTATTGATCGATTTCTGATTACAATCGTGAGCGAAAACGAGCATTAAAGAACTGTTTCGAACATTTTTAGGGGGATGCATGGAAACTAAAGACTTGATTGTGATCGGCGGCGGGATCAACGGCGCCGGGATTGCGGCAGATGCTGCTGGCCGGGGGCTTTCTGTTCTGTTGCTGGAAGCACAAGATTTAGCCAAAGCCACATCATCCGCCAGTTCAAAACTGATCCACGGCGGCTTACGCTATCTGGAACATTATGAATTCCGTTTGGTCGGCGAAGCGCTGGCAGAACGTGAAGTTTTACTGAACCTTGCACCACACATCGCTTTTCCGATGCGTTTCCGCCTGCCGCATCAGCCACATCTGCGTCCAGCATGGATGATACGTATTGGCCTGTTCCTTTATGACAATCTAGGCAAACGTGTCAGCCTACCCCGCAGTAAAGGGCTGAAATTCGGTACCAATTCTGTTCTGAAACCAGAATTGGTCCGTGGCTTCGAATATTCTGACTGCTGGGTTGATGATGCTCGTTTAGTTGTCCTTAACGCTCAGGAAGTTAAAAAACATGGCGGGGAAGTTCGAACCCGGACAAAAGTAACCCGTGCATGGCGCGAACAAGAGGGTTGGATGGTTGAAGCCGAAGATCTGCGGACAGGTAAGACCTATACCTGGCGAGCAAAAGGTCTGGTTAATGCTACCGGCCCTTGGGTTAAAGAGTTCTTTGACGATGGTCTGAAATTAAAATCACCTTATGGTATTCGCCTGATCAAAGGCAGTCATATTGTGGTGCCAAGAGTGCATGATGAGCCGCAAGCTTATATTCTGCAAAACGAAGATCATCGTATCGTATTTGTTATTCCTTGGATGGATGAATTTTCCATTATCGGAACCACCGATGTGGAATATCAAGGAGATCCAAAAGAAGCGAAGATTGACGATCAGGAGATTAATTATCTGCTGAGAGTTTATAACGATCACTTCAAGAAACAACTTAGCCGTGACGATATCGTCTGGACCTATTCTGGCGTACGTCCACTGTGCGATGATGAATCCGACTCACCTCAGGCCATTACGCGCGATTATACCCTTGACATTCATGATGAACACGGCAAAGCGCCATTACTATCTGTGTTTGGCGGTAAGTTAACCACTTACCGTAAGCTGGCGGAACACGCAACCGAGAAGCTAATGCAGTACTATCCCAATGCCGGAAAAGCCTGGACCAAAAATGGTCAGTTACCGGGTGGTAACTTGGAAGGGTGCGATCGCGATGGTTATGCCCGTTTATTGCGTAAACGTTACAACTGGTTGCCGGAAGGTGTTGCGGTACGTTATGCGCGTACTTACGGCAGTAACAGCGAACTGATTCTGCAAGGCGCTAATAATCTGACAGATCTAGGTGAATCCTTCGGTCACGGCCTGTATGAAGCAGAGCTTCGTTATCTGGCCGATAATGAGTGGGTTGTTGAACTAGATGACGCAATCTGGCGCCGTACCAAATTGGGTATGTGGCTGAAAGAAGAACAGAAACAACGTATTGCAACATGGCTGGCGGAGAATGCTAAGCCATTGTGAGTTAAAATTAAATCAATATAAAGATAGCTAATATAAACTTAGGCGCAAAATTATATATTGTGCCTATTTTTTTACTTATTTACGCTCAACTTAACTGTAATTACAGATATCAGATAGACAAATATAATTTTGTTATTTAAATATTCCCCAGTCATTTATTAAAAAAATAATCTCCACCCTACAGAACGAATAACTTATTCAACAAACAACAACATTGTTTATCGAAACGTAAAGTCCCAGAATAAGTTCATCGAACATTTTATATCATGAATAAGGTATAAAACAACCGAACAGCTCTCAAAGAAGAATAACCCAATTATCATATTTAGGATTTCTAGTAATCAATAACCACCCATTTTTCTAAGCCGTTGCCCAGATTATTGCATCAGGCAGCTTTATCTTTTTTTCATGACAGACAATTACTGCACGTTTTACTACCTAGATTCTTGTTACATTTTCTTTGTCCCTATCCAGAGTCTTAGCTCCCACCATAACCGTTATCTACATTAGCTTTTTCATATCCATTTAAATAATCAATATATTAGTATCAAATAACGACTTCATAGCAATCATTGCCATTCCTTGCGTAAATTATTTTGATATTCCAATCCATCCAATTTTTTATCCCCCCACAAACCAAAAGCACTGTTATTCTGTTCTGAAATATTAGCATCAAGGTAAGCATCTATTGCTTTCCGGATCTGTGCAGCACGTGACTTATCGGGAGAACGCTCCTTTAAAATCTCGAGCTTTCTAATTGTTTCTTCTGGCAGATCTATATTAATTCTTACCATAGCAACCATATTTATTTCCCCTTATCATATACCTCATTAGTTCGATTGTCTATTTTTTGATCCAAAAAATTATTGTGATAACTAATCAACAGATTTTACTCTGAAAATATCTATTGATCATGTAAACAAAACATTTAAAACATGTGACTTTTCCATTTGCAACAATACCTAAAATAACCTATAAATAAAGCTGTTACATACATATCGGTACTGTTTAACCCTATCTTTGATTAGATAAAAATTCAAATAAAAACAAATTGTTAAGTTATTTTTAGGGAATGAACTTAACAAACAACCTGGTAGCAATAGATGCCCCAAAATTATAACTTGTGAGATATTACATGACTACTGATATAAATATTGATGAACTCTTAAAAGCAGAAGCTTCATTTATGCTAGGAACCCTGACGTTAGAATCCAACATTATCGGGGTTATGAGATACGAAGATGGCACCCTTTTGATAACCCAAGATAGTCCATTCTACCCAAAGAACTATAAGTGGCCAGACCAACTACATGATAATGGAATAATTTCAATAGGCGATAAAGAACTTGCTGTGACAAAAGTTTACACCGCTGGTCTTATTGATAGTCATTTATATATAGATCAGGAAATAACGAAACAAACAACGTCTCCAGACAAAATTATGCCAGCACACTACTTACCTGATTTACACGGAATCTCTGAAAGAGATCTCATAGGGAAAACGGTAACTCTATCTGTGAACGATGAAACAAGGTATAAGGTAAGTGCCGCACACTCGATGGCCCACTTTATGTCCCTTGCTTTAAATAAAGCAACTAATCACATATGGTCCAAAGTATACGATACCGATGATTTAGGGAGTTATAATTTAGATAAAGCCGCCATTTACCAATCTTCTATTACAGAACTTAAATCCGTTGATATTTATCGCTTTGGTAAATCGCTCAAAAAGAAAGGATTTGATAAAAATATATTAATTGAAAATCTAGATAAAATTAATAGAGAAGTTAATAACACACTCAACAATTGGTTATCTCAGGGTGCGGAAATAACCATTGAATATAAATCAAAAGAGATTAATGACACTAGATTATGGAAATCGACTATTGACTCTAAGGTAGTCACTATCCCATGCGGAGGCACACACATAAATAATATCAATGAAGTCAAAAAAGTAAATGTTGAAATAAAGATCGGTGAATCTGCTGATTTTATTCAAGTAACAACTCATTGCAGAGTATAAAGTCATGAATCTCGACCTACTTTATTTTTATCTTCTTCTGGTTGTTTTATCCTATATCACACCAAGCCCAGACTGGGCTATTATCAGCAAAAAAGTATCAATCCTGTAATAGAGCTCTGACAGTATATCCTTGATTGGGATGATTTGGTGTTTACGGAGCAGAAGACCGGCCACTATACCCTATGGATTTCAAGTTGCATCGCGACGGCAAGGGAGTGAATCCCCGGGAGCATAGATAGCTATGTGACCGGGGTGAGCGAGTGCAGCCAACAAAGAGGCGGCTTGAAAGATAACGGGTATATATATTTTGGATATATCCAGCATGCTTACGTTTCATAAGATTTCAAATGGAGACGCTAAATGTATATCTATTAATTACACAACTGCTACAATGACTGTCTACCAATTTGCTACACAGGTGATTTATGAGAACACAACCTAAAGAAACACCGATCAACATCCGGGCGAAAGCCTTCCAGCGGGAGCTTATTGACCATGCAGCAAACCTGCTCTCAAAGACCCGAACTGATTTCATCTTGGATGCTGCCTGCCGCGCAGCCGAAGATGCCATACTCGATCAGCGCCACTTTTTCGTTAACGACGAAAAATACCATGCGTTCATGCAGATGCTGGAGCAACCACTTTCTGATAATGAAGGTTTTAAAAAACTGATGGGATATAAAGCGCCGTGGGAATAAGCACACCTGAAATATTAACGGCTGAACATAATATAAATGATTTTTATTGCCAGCATGAAACATTAAACGAATGGCTTTCACGCCGGGCGTTAAAAAATAATAAGCTCGGCGCGAGCCGCACATTTGTTATTTGCAAGAAAGGCACAAAAGACGTTATCGGTTATTATTGTCTAAGCGCCGGTTCAATTAATCATATTGAATCTACACCATCGCTTAAACGCAATATGCCAGATCCTATCCCTGTAGTGCTTCTCGGCCGTCTGGCTGTCGATGTGGAATATCAGGGGAAGAAGCTCGGGGCATTGCTTCTCCAAGATGCTTGGAAGCGTGTCGCCAGCACGGCAGAACAGGTGGGTATTTCAGCTATAATCGTCCACGCACTTGATGAGAGCGCTCGAACGTTCTATACGCGTCTTGGCTTCGCCCAGTCACCGTTGGAGCCATACACGCTAATGCTTCCATTAGGCAAACAGAAGTGACTGCTCCCCGCCGTAAAAAACGGCGAGGCTTCCCACTTCTCAGGCCGCCACCGTCTTTATGACGGATTGACGCTGGCCTCCGTGGGCAGAGACGACGAGTCCCGCCGCTTGTAATTCTCTCGTGCCCTTGCTCTGGATGTTGATCGCCGCATTGATAAATACAAGAACCACTATTCCTTAAGTATTAACCAAATCCACCGCCTCGCGAGTCAGACGACCAATTTCCTGCCAATTCCGGTCATCCACCAGCGCCTTACTGACCATCCATGAGCCACCACACGCCACAATACGCGGTACAGCAAGATAATCGCGGATATTGTTTGGTCCGATTCCCCCAGTCGGCATAATTTGCAATTCAGTATAAGGCGCTAATATCGCTTTAATCATTGGCAAACCGCCGGAAGGTTCCGCCGGAAAGAATTTCAACAGTTTTAATCCCAACTCCATCGCGCCTTCAATCGCGCTTGGATTATTCACACCTGGAATAATAGGAATATTCAATTGCTGACAAGCTTTGACTGTATTTGGATTAAAACCGGGAGAAACCATAAAATCAGCGCCCGCCTGCTTTGCAGCAACTACCTGTTCACGATTCAGAACAGTACCCGCGCCAATCAGCATATCCGGCAGAGTCTCTTTCAGTAGACGAATCGCTTCCGCCGCGGCCGCAGAACGGAAAGTAATTTCCGCTACCGGCAAGCCATTATCAGCTAATGCCTTACCTAACGGTATAATGTCTTCCGCACGCTCAACAGTAATTACAGGTACAATTTTCAATTGGCGTAACTGCTCAATCATCTGTTTCATCGATTTTCCCCCGCTGTTAAAAGAAACTGTCAGTCACTGCTTGAGTTGCACTAATTGGAATAATCGCCCCTTTATGCTGAATAACGGTACCAGCCAGACGATGCCCCATGATTGCCGCTTGTTGTATCGGGCAATCTGTCAGAAATCCTGCCAGAAACCCGGCATTAAAGGCGTCTCCCGCCGCCGTGGTATCGACTACGTTAACAACCGGCGCCGTTGGGATCAGCTCAATCGGAGTATCCTGTACCAAATGCTGATAATAACAACCGGCAGCACCCGCTTTAATCACGGCTTCTTTAACGCCTGCTTGTTTAAGGCGAGTCATGGTTGCTGTAACCGATTTATCGCCCCACAGCTTGCATTCATCGTCATCGGTCACCAGTGCCAGTGAGGTAAAGGAGAGTAATTTCTGATAACAAACTTGGGTTTGTGCCACACTTTCCCACAATGCCGGACGATAATTACTGTCGAAAACAATGGTTTTTCCTTGCGCAGCCAGTTCAGCCAACAAGTTCAGTAACTTTTCTCGATCATCGGCAGGCAAGATAGCCAGGCTGATACCACTGAGATAAATGACATCCATCTGCTGCAACGCTTGAATAACCGAAGAGAAATCAGGATGGCGCACCATATAACGGGCAGCGGAATCATTGCGCCAGTACAAAAAGGTGCGTTCTCCCTGTTCATCAAGTTGAATCAAATACAATCCCGGCTGATGAGCCGGATCACGCAAAACCAGATGGGTATGAATACCTTCGTCCTGCCAACGTTTAATCATTCCTTTACTGAGGGAATCCATCCCCAACGCAGTCACAAAATGAACATCAATCTTCTGTCGGCTTGCACGGGCTAAATAAACCGCACTATTCAAGACATCACCACCAAAAGCCTGATGCATGGTAGCGAAAGGGGCGCCGTTGAGTTCAATCATACATTCACCAAGGAATGCAATCTGCTTCATGGATTTTCCCCCGGCAAGGCAAAATAACGGCGGGCGTTATTAAAGCAAATATCCTCAACCATCTGCCCTAACATTGCTTTGTTGTTAGGAATTTCGCCCTTTTCTGCCCACTGACCTAACAAATTACACAGAATGCGACGAAAATATTCATGCCGTGTGTATGAAAGAAAGCTGCGAGAATCGGTCAACATCCCAACAAATTGACTTAGCAGCCCAAGTTGGGAAAGTTGTTCAAGCTGACGCAACATGCCATCTTTCTGATCATTGAACCACCAGCCCGAACCAAACTGAACTTTACCGGCGATACCGCCACCTTGAAAGTTACCGGCCATCGTAGCAATCACTTCGTTATCTCGTGGGTTCAGACAGTAAAGAATCGTTTTCGGCAACTCATCCGTCACATCCATGCTATCCAGCAGGCGAGATAACGGCCAAGCGATATTGTTATCCCCAATGGAATCAAAGCCGCTATCCGCGCCAATTAAGCGGAACATCCGGCTATTATTGTTGCGAATCGCGCCGATATGCATTTGCATCACCCAACCACGGGCGGCATATTGTCGGCCAAGCCATACCAGAATCGCCGTGGTGTACTGCGCAATTTCAAGATCAGAGAGAGTGCCCCCAGTCAACCGTTTTTGCAGGATGCCATTTAATACCGTTTCATCAGGAATCGGAGCATAGCGCAGATTTTCTATACCGTGATCAGCCGCCCGGCAGCCATGAGTAGCAAAATGCTCAAGGCGACGCTCCAACGCGTTCAACACATCAGCAAAAGCAGTGATCGATACATCAGCTACAGCCTCAAGCTGTTTGATATAGTCAACGAAACCCACCAACTCAATTTTAAATACCCGATCAGGACGCCAGCTTGGTAATACTTCGATATCGAAACTCTCATCTATCGCAATTTGACGGTGATATTGCAGAGAATCTACCGGATCATCCGTGGTTCCCACCATACGTACATTCATTTGCTGCATAATGCCACGAACTGAAAATTCCGGTGTTGCCAGCTTTTCGTTGCATTGATGCCAGATTTCATCAGCGGTTTGCGGCCCGAACAATTTCCCGGTAATACCAAATGGACGACGTAATTCCAGATGTGTCCAGTGATAAAGCGGATTGCCTAAGGTCAACGGTACTGTTTTTGCCCATGCCTGATATTTTCCATAATCACGGGCTTGCTTACCTGTGATCAACGATTCATCAATACCCGCACAGCGCATAGCCCGCCATTTATAGTGATCACCCTCTAACCAAATCTGACCAAGGTTATCAAACCGGCGATTTTCAGCAATTTCACGCGGATTAAGATGACAATGATAATCATAAATCGGCATATCGGCGGCATGCTCATGATATAGCTGATGGGCAGTTTCATTGTTCAGCAGAAAATCATCACCCATAAAATTTTTCATATCTTTTTCCTGTCAGCCAAATCAAAGTGTCGCCACAGCGTGGCAGGCGCCGCGCTCCAATAATAGCTGGTAAGCTTCGGTAACTACGCGAACAAAATGCGGATCGGCTGACAATGGATTGCCAAAAATCGCCAACAATGCAGGCACCACATCAACAGACAACCCATATTGCTGGTAAATGGGTTTAAATTGGTCAACCAACGGATCGCGCACATCAATCAATTTGCCTTGTTCATCTTTACCGCTGATATAACGCATCCAGCCAGCGATACCCAATGCCAAGTGACGGTAATCACTGCTATTTGCCAGATGATAAGCCACAGAATCAAACATGCGTTGTGGCAGTTTCTGGCTACCATCCATTGCTATCTGCCAGGTTTGGTGCTTAAGGTTAGGGTTACTAAAACGCTCAATTAGCCGGTGAGCATATTGAAAAAGATCGGTTCCTGTCGGCATTGTCAGAGTTGGCGCCTGCTCTTTCAGCATCAGATCCAAAGCGGCTTGCCGGTAATCGGGGTTCGCCATTGCGTCCGCAATATGCGTATATCCTGCCAAATAGCCCAGATAAGCTAGAAATGAATGGCTACCGTTTAGCATGCGTAATTTCATGGTTTCAAAAGGCACCACATCTTTAACGAATTGGGCGCCTGCCACATCCCAGTTTGGGCGACCATTGGCAAAGTTATCCTCAATCACCCACTGACGGAAAGGTTCACAAGTGATTGCACAGGGATCGTATACCCCCAACTGTTCAGCTATCTCTTCCAACGATTCTGGCGTAGCCGCAGGAACAATACGGTCAACCATTGTGCATGGAAAAGTCACATTCAGTTCAATCCATTGGGCTAACTTCTCATCACGTAAACGGGCAAAACCCACCACCGCTTCACGGGCAACTTTGCCATTTTCTCTGACATTATCGCAGGACATCACCGTCAATGGCGGCAAGTTACGTTCATAACGCAGACGGATCGCCTCGACAATATAACCAATAGCCGATGTTGGTTCGGTTGGGTTAGCCAAATCCTGTTGAATTAATACATTATTCACATCCAGCTTGCCGCTGGCTGCATCGATACAATACCCTTTTTCGGTAATCGTCAGAGAAATAATCACCACTTGCGGCTGCGCTATCGTTTCCAAAATACCTTGCTGACCCACAAACTCAGGATGCAAAGCATCAATCATAGAGCCGATAATTTTTAGCTCGGTTTTCTCCGCCCCTTTTTCCGCAATGGTACACAAGCAATCCTGCTGTTTAAGTTGCTGAATCAACTTATGACCGGAGAATAAACTAACTTCACAAATTCCCCAGTCACTGCCCGTTTTTTCCAACATATGGTGAGTAAAAACCGCTTGATGCGCCCGATGAAAAGCGCCACATCCCAAATGAACAATACGAGTAACCAATTTTTGGCGATCATAAGAAGGGAGAGGAACAACAGAATCAATTTTGCAATTAGCAATATTACGGAGCATAAAATAGTTCCTTTCTATTGACGCAGATTACTTAAATGCTTAGTAATTCAGTAACATCTGAGGCAGCCACAAGCTCAGTTGCGGTATAAAAGTCACCAACATCAACGCGATAACCAAAGCGCAATACATGGGTACCAAAGGTTTCAATACCTTATTAATGCTGACATCACCGATGGAACAACCCACAAACAGCGCACTCCCTACCGGCGGCGTACAAATACCAATAGCCAGGTTGAAGGTCATAATGATACCGAAATGTACCGGATCAACCCCCATATTCTGCGCTACCGGCAGGAAAATCGGCGTAAAAATCAGAATCGCCGGAGTCATATCCATAAAAGTTCCGACCAGCAACAGAATGATATTAATGACCAGCAGAATAACCAGTGGATTCTCAGAAACCGCCATTAGCGCATCAGCGATCAAATAGGGCAGATCCGCATTCGCCATTGCCCAAGACATTCCCATCGATGCACCAATCAGCAACAAAACAATGGAGGTAGTCACCGCAGAATCGAGAATGATTTTTGGTAGTTTGGCGATACTGACTTCACGGTAAATCAATACTGCTAATACAAAGCTGTATAACACGGCAATCGCCGAGGCTTCTGTGGCGGTAAAAATACCGGCAATGATCCCTCCCATAATGACCACAACCAGCATCAGGGAAGGCAATGCGCGAACCAATGTGGTGAAAAACTCGTTCCATGTCGGCTTGGGTGATACCGGATAACCTCGGCGTTTGGCAATAATTGCCGCCACAATCATCAAGGATACGCCCATCAAAATGCCGGGAATATAACCCGCCAAAAACAGTGCGGCAATTGATGTGCCGCCAGAAACCAGTGAGTAAACAATCAAAGTGTTACTTGGCGGGATCAACAAACCCGCAGGGCAGGAAGCAATGTTTACCGCAGCGGAGTATTCCGGCTCGTAACCCTCTTTTTTCTGCATTGGCGCCATCGTTCCGCCGACCGCCGCAGCCGATGCCACCGCTGAGCCTGAAATCGCGCCGAAAAACATATTCGCCATAATATTGACGTGCACCAGAGAGCCGGGCAAACGGCCGCCCATAACTTTTGCCAGATTAATCAGGCGGGCGGCGATTCCCCCCTGATTCATAATATTTCCCGCCAGAATAAAGAATGGAATAGCCAGTAAAGAGAAATTATCAACACCTACTGCCATACGTTGAGCAACCACCGTAATCGCCGCCTCCATTGGCAACGTCATCATAATTGCCAGTAATGATGACAGACCAATCGCAAAGGATACCGGTACGCCCAGTGCCAACAACACAGCAAAACTACCGAACAACGCTAAAACCACTTGCCAATCCATAAGCTCATCCTCTTCCGCCTGGTGACTTTATTGATTTTCAGAAACAACCGTGTCTTTACCTGAAAAATTCTGAATAAGCTCAACAATGTCTACCAGCACATAGCAAATCATCAGAACACCACTAATTGGCAGACATAAATAGACATATCCCATCGGTAGCCCTAGCGCGGGCGTAATTTGTCCGGTTTTAAGAGTTGAGATCACCAATATCGATCCGCCATATACCAACACGATCGAAGCAAACAGCGCGATCGCGGCCTGGATCACCAAACCCACACTATTTTTGCCTATTCCCTTAAGTTTCATCGTTAACAGGTCGATAGCTAAATGGCGATGCTGACCTGTGGTATACGCCGCGCCAATCATGGCAACCCACATAAACAGATAACGAGCGAGCTCATCAGTTACCGTACTCGGCGCACCAAACACATAGCGGGAAACCACCTGCCATGTGACACAAAACACCAAAAAAACGGAAAGGCTGACGGTAAAAAATGCCAAACCTTTATTGATGCAATACACAAGGTTTTTCACGGGGCTTTATCCTTATTGGCCTCAATGTATGCCCTATTTGATTGACCAAATGGACAAACTGTCTGACCAAAATCAGTAAAGGAAGCTTTACGTTGCTTGGATTATAAGATCCAGGTCAAAAAAACATCCAGTGAGCGGGATCACAAACTGACTGGTTCACCCATTGTGCCGATTATTTTGTGATATTGGTCAACCAAATTGCTTTTACTTTTTGACGAAATCCGAAGTGATGCTTATGGTTTGACCGTCAGTTCAGTTGTGCCCGTAACCTATTTACAACAATTGGAGAACGAATAATGAGCAATGCTAAGCGTATTTTATCTACTGTAATCGGAGCGATATTTGCCTTAGGCGCGTCACAAGTTATGGCAGTAACAACATTAAAACTCAGCCATAACCACAACCGCGACCATGCAGTACACAAGGCAATGACTCAGTTTGCTGATGAAGTTCGCCAAAAAACGAATGGTGATGTTCGTATTCGGATCTATCCAGACGCACAATTGGGTAATCAACGGGAATCGATGGAACTGATGCAAAATGGCGCACTGGATTTAGTCAAATCCAATGCCGCAGAACTGGAAGCTTTCTCGCCCGCTTATTCTGCTTTTAACTTACCTTATCTGTTCCGTGATAAAGTCCATTACGAAAAAATTAAAAACGGCGAGATTGGCAAAGAGATTCTGGCATCCAGCAAAAACCGCGGCTTTATTGGCATAACCTACTATGAAGCCGACGCTCGCAGCTTCTACGCCAAAAAACCGATCCGCACGCCTGATGATCTAAAAGGTATGAAAATTCGGGTTCAGCCTAGCCCAACCGCCATTTCAATGGTGAAAAACTTAGGCGGTAATCCAACACCATTGGCTTACGGCGAGCTGTATACTGCTCTACAACAGGGTGTCGTAGATGCCGCAGAAAATAATATTCCCTCTTTTAGTCTGAGCCGTCACAGTGAAGTTGCCAGATACTTCTCACTGGATAAACATACGATGGTGCCAGATGTCCTTGTTATTTCTACTAAATCGCTAAATAAGCTGTCATCAGAACAACAAAAAATCCTCATAAATGCGGCAACCCACTCTTCGGAATATATGACCAAATTATGGGAAAAATCAGAAGAGAAAGAGCGCCAGAATGCAGAGAAAATTGGGGTCCAGTTCGTCGATGTGGATCAAAAATCGTTTGAAGAAGCGGTCAAACCTATGTATGACGATATTAAGAAAAGCGATCCAATGCTTTACCGTATGGTAGAACGTATCCGCGCAGTCAGATAATCATTGGCGAAGGCCAAATGGCCTTCGCCTTTAAACGGCATTTTTGGTTGACCAATTTCCATTTCTGACTATTATCTACACAATAGCATCGATAATCATGACAACAATAGCGACACCATGAAGCACTTATTTGAGCCAAAACGTCCTTATCAAGAAGTCGGCATCACATTAAGAGAGATGATTGCCAACCAGAAATATCGTATTGGGGATCGCCTACCGCCGGAGCGAGAACTTGCTGAATTATTAGGGGTTTCCAGAACGGTTGTGCGTGAAGCATTAATTATGCTCGAACTCGAAAACCTTATTGAAGTCCGCAAAGGTTCCGGAATCTATATTATTAACCGTTCTCACCTGCCAACTTCTTCTTCATGCTCAGTTAACGCAGCGGGACCTTTTGAACTATTACAAGCTCGCCAATTACTGGAAAGTAATATTGCCGAATTTGCCGCCATGCAAGTGACACCAAATAACATTGCTAATATGCGTCGAGCATTGCAAAAAGAATCCGAAGATTTGGCCTCCGGTGAAGATGAATCCGGTGACAGAGAGTTCCATCTGGCGATTGCGGAAGCCACCCATAACAGTATGTTAGTTGAGCTGCTTAAGCAATCTTGGGCATGGCGGGAAAATAATCCTATGTGGCAGAAACTGCACACGCGAATTACCGATAAAGATTATCGTAAAGAGTGGCTGCACGACCATCAGATCATTTTATCCGCCATGATCAAGAAAGATCCGGCGGCAGCTAAACAAGCAATGTGGCAACATTTAGAGAATGTGAAATTACGTTTACTGGAATTGTCTGATGTTGACGATCCCTATTTCGACGGTTATCTCTTTAATTCATATCCCTGTAAATAAGTTTTTATTCTAGCGTTTGTATATAAGGTAGATAACAATGGAACAAACCTGGCGTTGGTTCGGCCCAAATGATCCTGTTTCTTTAGATGATATTCGTCAGGCTGGTGCAACCGGCATCGTTACCGCATTACACCATATGCCTAACGGATACGTTTGGAACAAAGACGAAATCTTGGCCCGTAAAGCCCTTATCGAAAATAAGGGGCTTATCTGGTCAGTTGTTGAAAGCGTGCCTGTCCATGAAGAGATTAAAACTCAGACCGGTCACTATCAACAATGGATTAATAACTACAAAACTTCACTGAAAAATTTAGCAGAATGTGGCATCGATACCGTTTGCTATAACTTTATGCCTGTATTGGATTGGACACGCACCGATCTGGAATACTCACTCCCTGATGGTTCCAAAGCCTTACGTTTTGATCAAATTGCCTTTGCCGCATTTGAAATCTATATTCTCAAACGTCCAAATGCAGAAGCTGATTACACCGTCGAAGAACAAGCTCAGGCAAAAGTCTATTACGACAACATGTCTGCTGCTGATATTAGGAAACTCACCACTAATATTATTGCCGGTCTGCCGGGGGCCGAAGAGGGATATACGTTAGCAGAATTTCAGGCGCAATTAGATCGCTACAAAGATATTACCCGCGATAAGCTGCGTGAACATTTGGCTTATTTTCTACACCAGATTGTTCCTGTTTGTGAGGAATATAATTTACGTCTGGCAATTCACCCGGATGATCCGCCCCGCCCTATTCTGGGCTTACCACGTATCATTTCCACCATTGAAGATATTGAATGGCTGACCACCATTGAACCAAGCCCAGTTAACGGCATTACCATGTGCACCGGCTCCTACGGTGTTCGTGGTGATAATGATTTGGTTGAAATGATTAAATGTTATGGCAACCGAATCTATTTTACTCACCTGCGCTCCACCCAACGGGAAGAGAACAGCAAAACTTTCCATGAAGCCTCTCATTTAGCAGGTGATGTGGATATGTATAACGTAGTGATGGAAATCCTGCGTGAAGAATATCGCCGTAAACAAGCTGGAGATAACCGTTTGATACCTATGCGTCCTGATCACGGCCATCAAATAATTGATGACCTAAGAAAACAGACTAATCCCGGTTATTCCTGCATTGGCCGATTAAAAGGTTTGGCAGAAATTCGTGGTCTGGAATTAGGTTTAAGACGAGCGTTTTTTGAAAATAAATAATGAATTTAAGTTATTCACTATATTTACTAGTAACCCTAAAAAGGGTTACTTTATTTAGATGAAGCCACGTTAAAGCAATTGACTACAACTTTATATACAAGCTCAATTTAAGCTAAAATTTTAATTTATTATTTTAGTTGATTTATTAATATATAAATTGGAGGTGAAAACATAAAATTTTTATCGGGCTTTTTATTTTCCAATAAATAATAATAGGTTATGCCAACTTATTTTCAGCCTCACCTGTCGTATAATCCTTAGATTTATTTTCACCAGATGTCTGTAGGTTACGATAGGCTCTCAATCCACCTTTCTTCCAATCTGGCCATTGTTCAACTATTTTACTCGCTTCACTTAAATAAGCCAAAAACTCCTCTCTCTTAGTCATTTCTTTAACTCCTTTATTAAGTTATCTACGTTAGCTGCTGATTCGGTTTCTTTTTCTATATAAGATAATGATAACATCTTCATTCTCAGCCTTCCATCCTTTCTATGCCATCTAATAATTTTTCCATTCTTATTTTTTCTTTTTATTTTATATCCTATCCCCAGATTTATTGAAAATAAATTAAAAAAACAGCGAGGTCCAACACCCACAAATGGTTCAAAAATTACTTTATTATCATAAGACTCTTCTTCAAATGTCGAAATAGAGTCAGGGTGAAAATCAAAAGCTTTACTTTTAGGATAAGGCTCAATATATACGACCCGCCGTATGCCACTAGCGACAATATGTTTTGCACAGTTATGGCAAGGAAATGTAGTACAATATAGTATCCCATTATGAGTGCTAATGTTACTTCTTGCACATGCCAAGATAGCTTCCATCTCAGCATGTACAACCCTACCATATTCGGTAATATCCTTTATCTTGCTATTTAGGAGACATCCTCTAAACTTTTCTTTTTGTTCCTCTTCAATATCTCCAAGTATATCTTCAATAATTAATCCTTTCTCTTTAGCATTTGAATCTTCACCTATCTTATAATCTCTACCATTTTCAACATCTTCAATTGAATCTCCTACATAATCAGGCCAATATAATCCTCCGCCAAATCGTGGCACATCATTAGCTCCAGTTGAGATTATGTTTTTATCTTTCGTTAACACAGCACCAACCTGACGGGAAAGATCTCCTGATCGCAAAGAAGCAGAAAAAGCCATAAACATAGCGTATTCATCAAAGGTTGGTGTGACATATGGGTTACCAAAAATAAGATCTAATATTCTCCATATATTATTATCGGTCTTATTTTTATTTCCATCATAATTTATAAAGAAATCTGATAACTCATAAGTATCTCGAGTACGCTGTCCCCACTTATTCCCTTCATTGGAATCACGATTAATCAATTCTCTAGCTTTTACTTCATCAATACATTTATCAACGATAAGATTTCTTAATCTCTGAGATTCACTCGTATATACACCTATCAAGAAAAACCCATTTGCATAAATCTCCCTTAATGCATTGACTTCATCCGGGTGTTTGAGGGAATGTATAATATACGCCCTCCTAATAGATGGTATTGATGAAAAATTCTTTTTTTTCCTTCTTTTATTTATTTCTGCCACAGCAGCTAATGCCAATATAGAATTATCCTTGCTAGTCTCTCGTAAATAATTACCTTCTGACATTAAACAACTTATCCTCTCATAATTATTCTTTGTTGAGGGAATATCTCTTAATACCGAGATGATTTCAGAAGATATTCTTATCTCCTGTACATCATACCTGAACGCATTAAGTTTCTGTGTTATAGAGTCTTTAATTATTTCCAAATCCGTTCCTACAGCACCAACTAACCCAATAACGACCTCAGAATCAAAATCACAAAGCATCTGATTATTCTCAGATAGATATGTTTTATTTATATTAATCATGTTAAATATTTCTGCCTATTATCGTTTTACTCTACTTAAAATAGCCATTAATTATATTTATAAAAAATGGATAATAACATTCAAACAAATATAATTTCGCAGCTAAATATAGATTTTTTATTTACTATACCCTGTACATTACGATTTAAACTATTCTTCTAACACCAAGTTAGGAAAGATTAATTAACACTACATAATTTACCCTTTTTCGTAAATTCACCTCCATTCTATTATAATAAAGACTAAATTATATCTCCAATTAGAGGGAAGAGGTATCCCTGACGTATCAAAGACGATGAGAATATAAACCAAAAACAATCCATGAAGCAATTAAAATATAAAAATGTGTCGGACAGGCAGAACATAATCAAAATAGTTCTGCCTGAAAATAAATAGATTAGATAGAAAATATCTTTATGCTCTCAATCGAACCTCTTCATCCTACAAAAAACATCGTTCTTAGTTCATATTTACATCCCTATCAATTAAACCGGGACAAACTCTATCTTCCAACAACGTGAATCATTGACATAAAGACGAGGTTTATTTGTGTCATGATTTAATTCGAAATCAATAATAAGTTGAGTACTGGTAGATAAATAACTATTCTCATAAGCCCATCGTAAGACCTCTTTTTTTCCAGGCAAGACAATCGCATCAATATAAAGATCATGACCGGATGCTTCAATATTGACAATTGATTCCGTTTCGTTATTATAATAGCGACCTGATAATCGATGAATATCAATATCACCTTTACCAGTCATCTTCTTCAAATAGAAAACATTGTCATTTTCATCAATCTGTTCCAGTGCGATAACACTGTTATTTTCAATGATCGGTCTGAACCGGATTTCTCCACCCTTCTCTTGGAATGTTCCATCGGCGTTAAAGATAATCGGATTACCTTTCTCGAATAAATTACCTAATAAATAGCAATCTTCCTTGGTAATAATATAGGGATAGGGATCAGCCCCCTTGAACATACCGGTAATATCAATATTACTGGTTAGGCAATGCTCTGACTCAATCATACCAGTGTTAAATAATACATTGAGACATTGATTAGTAAACTCAACACTATTAATACCTGTTGCAGCAGTAATCACAATACCTAATTTAGCATCAGGTAAAACACAAACATCAGCTTTAAAACCACCATAGGCGCCATCGTGCCGTATTATCTTTTGCCCTTCACGTTGGCTGATCATCAAACCGTAAGCATAATTGTTGCGATTGCCATTGGCTAAATTTGGCATACGAGATAAATGAGGCAACATATCCCGAACAATCGATGGTGAATAAAATGCTTTCATCCAGCGGCATAAATCACTCACTGTAGAACGCAGCCCCGCACTACCTATAGTTGAATCGTTGTGATCATATCTTATCCATTGATTTGAATCTTCGTTATAGACATAACCTATCGCCCGATCAGAGATAATCTCAGTAACATCATCATAGAAAGAGGTATTATTCATCTTTAATGGAATAAAGATATTCTCTTTCGCATATTCTCTTAACGATTTACCCGAAACCACTTTGATGATTTCTGCCAACAAATTATAGCCTGTATTGCTATAGCGAAAATATTCCCCGGGCGTAAAATTAAGATTTTGTTGCCGTTGGATCAGTTTTCTCAATAAATCTATACTGCGGTGGTCAAAATCTGAATTTTTACCGGCAAAGCCATAAGGAACATATTTATCCCGTAGCCCACTGGTATGATGAATAAGATGCTCAATGGTAATACCAGAGAAATGTTTCGGGAAATAATCCACATATTTTTCAACTTTATCCTTGACGTTAATCTTTCCTTCTTTCTCCAACAAGGCTATACAAAAAGCGGTGAATTGTTTCGAAACACTCGCCATATAGAATTTCGTATTTGGGGTTATGGCAACAGCATGTTCAATGCTGGCTTGCCCGATATATCGCTTATAAATGGTTTCATCTCCGTGGGTAACAGCAACTGCGAGGGCACCGCCATTTTTCTTATTTTCAATATTAACCAATTCGTCTATTTTCTTGAGAAGCAACTTAATTTTATTTTTAGATATAGTAGATTCCATCATTAACTCCCTTATTTAAGGTTATATAAAAATAACATATATACAGTATGATAAGGCAGAATAATAATATGGAAATTCTGCCTAATATAATTCAATCAATTCTACCGGAAAAACACTATTCTCAACTCGTGTTCACAACACTATCAATTAAACTGGGACGAATTCTATATTCCAGCAACGACCATTACTGAGATAAAGATAAGGTTCATTCGTGTCAGAGTTTAATTCAAAATCAATAATAATCTCTGTGCTAGGAGAAAAATAACTGTTCCCATAAACCCGATGTAAGACCTCTTTTCTTTCAGGAGAAATAATGGCATCGATATAAAGCTCATCTTCAGAAGCTGTAACAGTGAGCACAGATTCTGTTTCGTGGTTATAATAATATCCTAATAGTAGCTGAATATCGGTACCACCATCATCAATCATCTTATCTAGATAAAAAACATTGCCATTTTCATTAATCTGCTCCAATGCAATAATACTGTCATTTTCAATGATAGGTCTGAACCGAATTTTCCCATCCACCTCTTGGAATGTTCCATCAGAATTAAAGATAATCGGGTTGCCTTTCTCGAATAAATTACCTAATAAATAGCAATCTTCTTTGGTAATAATATAAGGATAAGGTTGTATTCCTTTGAATATACCCGTAATATCAATATCATCAGTCCGACAAGGCTGTTTTTCTAGTTTAGTACCATTGGGATTAAACAATACGTCAAAACATTGTCGAACAAGCTTAGAGACATTAGTATTCATTGCAGAAGTAACAGCAATACCTAATTCAGCATCAGGCAAAATACAAACTTCTGATCTGAAGCCACCATAACCACCATCATGTCGTATTATCTTTTGCCCTTCACGTTGGCTGATCGCAAAACCGTAAGCATAATTGTTACGATTGCCATTAGTTAAATCTGGCGTACGAGATAATTGAGGCAATAGATCCTGAACAATCGATGGCGAATAAAACGCTCTCATCCAGCGACACAAATCATTCACTGTAGAATATAGCCCCGAACCTCCTACCGCCGCATCATTGAGATCTTCTCTTATCCATCGGTTCGAGTCCTCGTTATAGGAGTACCCCATTGCCCGGTCAAAAATAATCTCGGTAACATCATCATAGAAAAAGGTATCTTTCATCTTTAATGGGACGAAAACATTTTCTTCTGCATATTCTCTCAGCGACTGGCCTGAAACTACTCTGACTATTTCCGCCATTAAATTATAACCCGTGTTGCTATAGAGATAATATTCTCCAGGCGTAAAATTAAGCGCTTGTTGTCGTTGCGTCAGTTTTCTCACCAAATCAATATGACGATGGTCAAAGGCTGAATTTTTACCTGCCAGGCTATAAAGTAAAAATTGATCACGTAATCCACTGGTATGGTGAATAAGATGTTCAATGGTAATATCAGAGAATTCTGCGGGGAAATAATCCAAATATTGTCCAACTTTATCCTTAACGCAAAGCTTTCCTTCTTTCTCCAACAAAGCAATGCAAAAAGCCGTGAATTGTTTTGAAACGCTCGCCAAATAGAATTTAGTATTAGGTTTCACAGCAACAGCATGTCCAATGTTAGCCTTTCCGATATGGCGCTGATAAATTGTTTTATTACCGTGAGTAACAGCAACAGCGAATGCGCCTCCCTTTTTTTTATTTTCAATATTAACCAGTTCGTCTATTTTTTTGATAAAAGAGTTAATATTATTTGCAGATATCGTTGATTCCATCATGAATTTCCTTATTTAAGGTTATAAGACAGGACATATATATTCAACCTAATAGCAATACATATATGGGCAGTACTATAAGACGTAAACAGGAAACATCCAAGTGATAATGACTATCATTTAATATATGAATGGCAATATAAAGTAACTACGGAAGCTGATGTTTTCAAAAAACAGACAGAACATAAATATAATAGTTCTGCCTGGAACAAAATGCATCTAATGGAAAATATCTTTAGGCCCTCAACAGCATTAATTACACCCTGTTATAACAATACCATTCTTCATTCTGATTTATCACTTTAAAAATTAAACTGCAACAAATTCTACCCTCCAGCAACCCCAGTCATTGATATAAAGGTGAGGCTTATTCATATCAGAGTCCAATTCAAAATCGATAACAAATTCAGTACTCGGGGAGAAATAACTATTACCGTAAATCCGCCGTAAAACCTCTTTGTTCTCAGGATAAGTAACCCCATCAATATAAATTTCATCTCCAGAAGCAGAAATAGTCACCGTTGCTTCTATTTCATGACTATAATAATTCCCTGACAATCTCTTAATATCGATAATATCGTCATCAGTCATCTTGTTAAAATAAAAAACATTGCCATTTTCATCAATCTGTTCCAATGCGATAACACTATTATTTTCAATGATAGGTTTGAATCGGGTTTTACTTCCCTGCTGTTGGAATGAACCATCAGAGTTAAAAGTAATCGGCTCGCCTTTTCCAAATAAACTACCCAATAAATAGCAATCCTCCTTGGTGATAATATAAGGATAAGGCGTTGCCCCTCGGAAAATTCCTGTGATATCGATATCACAGGTTAGACAATGTGGTTTTTCCGGTTCAATTATATTCGTGTTAAACAACACATCAAGACACTGTTCAATCCATTGAATGACATTAATATTTGTTGCAGAGGTAATAGCGATACCTAATTTAGCGTCAGGCAAAATACAAATATCAGATTTGAAACCAGCATAGGAACCATCATGCTGTATTATTTTTTGCCCTTCTCGTTGGCTGATAATCAAGCCGTAAGCATAATTATTGTGATTGCCATTAGTTAAATCTGGTGTACGAGATAATTGAGGCAACAGCTCCTGAACAATCGATGGTGAATAAAATGCTCTGATCCAACGACACAAATCATTCACCGTAGAATAAAGCCCTGTGCCACCTACTACGGAACCATTGAGATCATATCTTGCCCACCGGTTCGGTTCCTTGTTATAAGTGTAACCCATCGCCCGATCAAAAATAATCTCTGTGACATCATCATAGAAAGCAGTATCTTTCATCTTTAACGGAGCGAAAATATTTTCTTCTGTATATTCTCTCAATGATTTACCTGAAACCACACTGACTATTTCAGCCAGCAAATAATAGCCAGTATTGCTATAAGCATAATATTCGCCAGGTGTAAAATTAAGTGCTCGTTGCCGCTGAGTCAGCTTTCTTATCAAATCAATATTATGGTAATCAAAACGCGAGTTTTTACCTGCCAGACGATAAAGTAAAGATTCATCACGTAATCCACTGGTATGATGAATAAGATGTTCAATAGTAATATCAGAGAATTCTACCGGGAAATAATCCAGATATTGCCCGACTTTATCCTTGACGCTGAGCTTTCCTTCTTTCTCTAATAAGGCTATGCAAAAAGCGGTGAATTGTTTTGAAACACTCGCTAAATAGAATTTAGTATTAGGTTTTGCAGCCACAGCATGTTCAATATTAGCCTTTCCGATATGGCGCTGATAAATCGTTTTATTACCGTGGGTCACAGCAATAGCAAGAGCGCCACCCTTTTTCTTATTTTCAATATCAACCAATTCATCTATTTTCTTGAGGAGCAACTTAACTTTATCTGTAGGTATAGTAGATTCCATCATGAACTTCCTTATTTTAAAATTATAAAACAGAACATATATACGATCTGATAGCAATATCATATACAAGTAATTACTGTAAGACGTAAATAGCAAATCATCCAAGTGATAATCATCATCATTTAATATATGAATGGCAATATAAAGTAACTACAGAAGCTGATATTTTCAAAAAACAGACAGAACATAAATATAATAGTTCTGCCTGGAATAAAATGCATCTAATGGAAAATATCTTTAGACCTTCAATAGCATTAATTACACCCTGTTATAACAATGCCATTCTTCATTCTGATTTATCACTTTGAAAATTAAACTGCAACGAATTCTATCCTCCAACAACGTGAAGTACTGGTATAGAGATGAGGTTTATTGGTATCAGGATCTAATTTAAAATCAATAATCAGTTCAGTACTGGGCGAGAAATAACTATTCCCATAAATTCGCCGTAAGACTTCCTTTTTACCAATATAAACAACTCCATCAATATAAATCCCATCGCCAGAAACGGAAACAGTCATCGTTGCTTCTGTTTCATGATTATAATAACGCCCTGACAATCGCTGAATATCGACACCACCCTCATCAATCATTTTTTTAAAATAAAAAACATTGCCATTTTCATCAATTTGTTCTAATGCAATAACACTATCATTTTCAATAATTGGCCTGAACCGGATTTTACCACCTTTCTCTTGGAATGTACCGTCAGAGTTAAAGGTAATCGGGTTGCCTTTTTCGAATAAATTACCCAACAAATAAGTCTCTTCCTTGGTAATAATATAAGGATAAGGCTCTGCCCCTCGGAAAATACCGGTAATATCGATATCACTAGTTAGGCAATACGGTTCTTCTGGCTTAATATCGATGTTAAACAAGATATCAATATTCTGCTCCACCCATGCAGAAACATCAACACCTGTTGCAGCGGTAATCGCGATACCTAATTTAGTATCCGGTAAAATACAAACATGGGATTTGAAACCAGTATAGGAACCACCGTGTTGTATTATCTTTTGCCCTTCTCGTTGGCTGATAATAAAACCGTAAGCATAATTATTACGATTACCATTAGTCAAATCTGGTGTACGGGATAATTGAGGCAGCAGATCCTGAACAATCGATGGTGAATAAAATGCTCTCATCCAACGACACAAATCATTTACCGTAGAATGAAGCCCTGAACCACCGACTACCACATCGTTGAGATCATCTCTTACCCACCGGTGCAACTCCTCGTTATAAGCGTAACCCATCGCTCGATCAGGAATAATCTCAGTTATGTCATCATAGAAAAAAGTATCTTTCATCTTTAATGGGGCAAAAACATTTTCTTCCGCATATTCTCTTAACGATTTACCTGAAACCACTCTAACTATTTCTGCTAGCAAATTATAGCCCGTATTACTATAGAGATAGTATTCGCCAGGCGTATAATTAAGCGCTTTTTGCCGTTGAGTGAGTTTTCTCACCAAATCAATATGACGGTGGTCAAAGTCTGAATTTTTACCTGCCAACTCATAAAGCCCAAATTCATCCCGTAACCCGCTGGTATGGTGAATAAGATGTTCAATGGTAATGTCAGAGAATTCGGCAGGGAAATAATCCAAATATTGTCCAACTTTATCCTTGACGCAAAGCTTCCCTGCTTTTTCCAACAATGCGATACAAAAAGCGGCGAATTGTTTTGAAACACTAGCTAAATAGAATTTAGTATTAGGTTTTACTGCAACAGCATGTTCAATGCTAACTTGTCCGATATGACGCTGATAAATGGTTTTATTGCCGAGGGTAACAGCAACGGCGAGGGCTCCACCCTTTTTTTTATTCTCAATATTAACCAGTTCGTCTATTTTCTTGAGAAACAACTTAATCTTATCTGTAGATATAGTAACTTCCATCATTAACTTCCTTATTTAAGGTTATAAAACAGAACATATATATTCAATCTAATAGCAATACATATGTAGGCAGTACTGTAAAACGTAAATAGGAAACATCCAAGTGATAATGATTATCATTTAATATATGGTGGGCAATATAAAGTGACTACCGGAGATGATGTTTAAAAAAACAGACAGAACATAAATATAATAGTTCTGCCTGGAGTAAAATGCATCTAATAGAAAATATCTTTAGTCCCTCAATAGCATTAATTCCATTCTGCTATAACCATGTCGTTCTTCATTCTAATTTATCACTTTATAAATTAAACTGTGATAAATTCTATCTTCCAACAACGTGAATTGCTGACATAGAGATGAGGTTTATTAGTATTAGGATCTAATTCAAAATCAATAATCAGTTCAGTGCTGGGAGAAAAATAACTATTCCCGTAAATCCGACGTAAGACTTCCTTTTTACCAGGATAGACAACTCCATCAATATAAATCCCATTGCCAGAAGCGGAAACAATCATCGTTGCTTCTGTTTCACCGTTATAATAACGTCCTGATAATTGCTGAATATCGACACCACCTTCATCAACCCTCTTTTCAAGATAAAAAACATTGCCATTTTCATTAATCTGTTCCAATGCGATAACACGGTCATTTTTAATGATAGGTCTGAATCGGATTTTACCCCCTTCCTCTTGGAATGTACCGTCAGAGTTAAAAGTAATCGGATTGCCTTTTTCGAATACATTACCCAATAAATAGCAATCCTCCTTGGTAATAATATAAGGATAAGGTTCTTCCCCTCGAAAAATACCGGTGATATCGATATCACTGGTTAAGCAATGCGGTTTTTCCAGTTCAATATGGGTGTTAAACAATATATCAATATTCTGCTCCACCCATGCAGAAACATTAACACCTGTTGCAGTGGTAATTGCGATACCTAATTTAGCATCCGGTAAAATATAAATGTGAGACCTGAAGCCAGCATAAGCACCACCATGTTGTATTATCTTTTGTCCTTCGCGTTGACTGATAATCAAACCGTAAGCATAATTATTGCGATTGCCATTGGTTAAATCTGGTGTCCGGGATAATTGAGGCAACAGATCCTGAACAATCGATGGTGAATAAAATGCTCTAATCCAACGACACAAGTCATTCACCGTGGAGTGAACCCCGCCGCCACCCACAGCAGAATTGTTGATATCATCTCTTACCCACTGGTGCAGCTTCTCGTTATAAACACAACCCATAGCTCGATCAGAAATAATCTCGGTTATGTCATCATAGAAAAAGGTATCTTTCATCTTTAATGGGACGAAAATATTTTCTTCCGCATATTTCCTCAACGATTTACCTGAAATTACTCTGACTATTTCCGCCAGTAAACTATAGCCCGTGTTGCTATAGAGATAATACTCCCCAGACATGAAATTAAGTGCCTGTTGCCGTTGGACCAGTTTTCTCACCAAATTAATATGGCGGTGATCAAAGTCTGAATTTTTACCTGCCAGGTGATAAAGTAAAAATTCATCCCGTAACCCACTGGTATGGTGAATAAGATGTTCAATGGTAATGTCAGAGAATTCTGCGGGGAAATAATCCAAATATTGTCCGACTTTATCCTTGACGCTGAGCTTTCCTTCTTTCTCCAATAAAGCTATGCAAAAAGCGGTGAATTGTTTTGAAACACTTGCTAAATAGAATTTAGTATTAGGTTTTATCGCTACAGCATGTTCAATGCTAGCTTGCCCGATATGACGCTGATAAATGGTTTTATTACCGTGGGTAACAGCAATGGCAAGAGCGCCACCTCTTTTTTTATTTTCAACATTAACTAATTCGTCTATTTTCTTGAGAAACAACTTAATCTTATCTGTAGATATAGTGAACTCCATTATTAATTTCCTCATTTCATTTAAGGGTATAAAACAGAACATATATATTCAATCTAATAGCAATACATATGCGGGCAGTACTGTAAAATGTAAACAGGAAACATCCAAGCGATAATGATTATCATTTAATATATGAGGGACAATATAAAGTAACTACCGAAGCTGATATTTACAGAAAACAGACAGAACATAAATATAATAGTTCTGTCTGGAACAAAGTGCATCTAATAGAAAATATCTTTAATCTCTCAATAGCATTAATGCTATCCTGCTAGTGAAACTCTATTCTAAATTTATATTTATACCCGTCATCTTTCAAGTTGCCTCTTTGTTGGCTGCACTCACTCACCCCGGTAACATAGTTATCTATGCTCCCGGGGATTCGTTCCCTTGACGTCGCGATCCATCTTGAAATCCATAGGGTATATTAACTAGCCAATTAAACTGCAACAAATTCCAGATTCAAACAACGTGAATTACCAATATAAATACGATATTTATTTGTTTCAGGATCAAATTCAAAATCAATAACAGATTCAGTACTGGATGAGAAATAACTATTGCCATAAATATGTCGCAAAGCCTCTTTTTTTACAGGATGGATAATCCCATCAATATAAAGATCATCACCAGATGATATAATATTAATTATTGCCTCTGTTTCGTGACTATAATAGCGCCCTGATAATAACTTAATATCGACACTACTTTCATTGTTCATCTTTTTCAAATAAAAAACATTACCATTTTCATCAATATGCTCCAGTGCGATAACACTGTCATTTTCGATGACGGGTCTGAACTGAATTTTACTTCCTTGCTCCTGGAACGTACCGTCAGAGTTAAAAATAATCGGGTTACCTTTTTCGAATAAATCACCTAAAAAATAAACATCTTCTTTGGTAATAATATAAGGATAAGGTTCTATCCCTCGGAAAATACCGGTGATATCAATATCACTGGTTAGGCAATATGGTTTTTCCGGTTCAATATGGGTGTTAAACAAGATATCCATATACTTATCCGTCCATTGATCAACATCAGCATCAGTTGCAGAAGTCATCGCCATACCTAATTTAGCATCCGGTAAAATACAAATATTCGCTCGGAAGCCAGCAAAGGTACCATTATGTTGTATTATCCTTTGCCCTTCACGTTGTTCGATAATCAAACCGTAAGCATAATTGTTACGATTGCCATTGGTTAAATCTGGTGTACGGGATAATTGAGGCAGTAGATCCTGAACAATCGATGGCGAATAAAACGCTCTAGCCCAACGACATAAATCATTCACAGTGGAGTGAACCGCTGCACTACCCATCACAGAATTGTTGATATCGCTTCTTATCCACTGTTGCGAATTCTCATTATAAGTGTAACCCATCGCCCGATTAGAGATAATCTCGGTTATATCATCACAGATAATGGTATCTTTCATCTTTAATGGAGCGAAAATATTTTCTTCGGCATATTCTCTTAACGACTTACCTGAAACCACATTGATAATTTCCCCCAATAAATAATAGCCCGTATTGCTATAAATATAATATTCCCCAGCAGGGGCGTTAAATGTCTGTTGTCGTTGGACCAGTTTTTCCATCAAATCAGCATTGCAGTAGTCAAAACTTGAGTTTTTACCTACCAAACTATAAAGTAAAAATACATCCCGTAATCCACTGGTGTGATGAATAAGATGCTCAATAGTAATATCAGCGAAATGTTCGGGTAAATAATCCAAATATTGTCTGATTTTATCCTTAACGTTGAGCTTTCCTTCTTTCTCCAGCAAAGCTATGCAAAAAGCCGTGAATTGTTTTGAAGTACTCGCCAAATAGAATTTAGTATTAGGCTGTATAGCAACAGCATGTTCAATGCTAGCTTGCCCGATATGACGCTGATAAATTATCTTATCATCGTGGATAATAGCGACTGCGAGAGCTCCACCTTTTTTTTCATTTTCAATATTAACCAGCTCATCTATTTTATTGATAAACAACTGAATATTATCTTTAGATATCATCGATTCCATCATTAATTTCCCTATTTAAGGTTACAAAACAGAACATATATATACAACTTGATAGAAGTACATATATGGGCAGTACTGTAAGACGTAAACAAGAAATATCCAAGTAATAATGACTATCATTTAATGTGTGAATGACAATATAAAGTAACTGCGGACGAAAATTAAAATTATCTAAATTTTATAAACATTATTTTCTTTCAGAAATCATTTTGGATCTAATATTTACAAAAACAGGCAGAACATAAATATAACCGTTCTGCCTAGAATAAAGTGTATCTAATAGAAAATATCTCCAAGTTCTCACAATAGCATCAATCCTATCTTGCTAGCTAAATACTGCTCTAAATCTGTATTTACTAACGTGTCCATTAAACTGCAATGAATTCCAAATTCAAGCAACGCGAATTACTGACATAGAGGCGACATTTATTTTCATCAGGATAAAACTTAAAATCAATAATAAGATTAGTTCCTGTTGACAAATAACTATTCCCATAAATATGCCGTAAGACCTCTCCTTTCATAGGATGGATAATCCCATCAATATAAATATCTTTACCAGACAATATAATATTAATTATCGCCTCTGTTTCATAACTATAATATCGCCCTGACAATAGCTTAATATCGATACTACCCTCATCGTTCATTTTTTTAAAATAAAAAATATTACCATTTTCATCAATCTGTTTCAGTGCGATAACATTGTCATTTTCAATGATAGGCATGAATCGAGTTTTACCTCCTTGTTCTTGGAATGTACCATCAGAGTTAAAAGTAATCGGATTACCTTTATCAAATACATTACCTAAGAAATAAACATCTTCTTTGGTAATAATATAAGGATAAGATTCTATCCCACGGAAAATACCGGCGATATCAATATCACTGGTTAGATAATGCGACTTCTCTGACTCAACATCGGAGTTAAGCAATATATTAATATACCGATCCACCCATTTAGCAACATCAACACCTGTTGCAGTGGTAATCACGATACCTAATTCCGCATCCGGTAAAATACAAATAATTGCTCTGAAGCCAGCATAAGTACCACCGTGTTGTATTATCGTTTGCCCTGAACGTCGGTTGATAATCAAACCATAAGCATAATTATTACGATTACCATTGGTTAAATCTGGTGTACGGAATAATTGAGGCAACAGATCCTGAACAATCGATGGTGAATAAAATGCTCTCATCCAACGACACAAATCATTCACGGTGGAGTGAACCCCTGCACTACCCACCACAGCATTGTTGATATCGCTTCTTATCCACCGTTGTGAATCCTTATTATAAGCGTACCCCATCGCCCTGTCAGAGATAATCTCGGTTACATCATCGCAGATAAAGGTATTTTTCATCTTTAATGGGACGAAAACATTTTCTTCTACATATTTTTTCAACGACTGGCCTGAAACCAGGCTAACGATTTCCCCCAATAAATAATAGCCCGTGTTGCTATAAAGATAATATTCCCCAGACGGGACGTTAAGTGCCTGCTGTCGTTGGATCAGCTTTTTCAATAAGTCAGCATGGCAGTAGTCAAAATCTGAGTTTTTACCTGCCAGACCATAAAGTAAAAACATATCCCGCAACCCGCTGGTGTGGTGAATAAGATGTTCAATAGTAATATTAGAGAAATACGCGGGTAAATAATCCAAATATTGTCTAACTTTATCCTTGACGTTAATCTTTCCTTCTTTCTCCAGCAAAGCTATACAAAAAGCCGTGAATTGTTTTGAAACACTCGCTAAATAGAATTTAGTTTTAGGTTTTACAACCACAGCATGTTCAATGCTAGCTTTTCCGATATGACGCTGATAAATGATTTTATTGCCGTGGATAACCGCAACGGCGAGAGCGCCCCCCTTTTTTTTATTCTCAATATTAACTAATTCGTCTATTTTCTTGATAAAGAGTTTAATATTATCTGCGGATATTGTCAGTTTCATCATCAATCTCCTAATAAATAAACTTTCAAAATAGTAGATCGTTGGAAGGGAACTCAGTCCGATTTTTGCGATCTGATCAATTGCGAAAAATCCCAAACCCTAACACGGACTGAGTGATGTCTATCATAGTACCCATACCTTAAAATGAATGCCAGAAAATGAGAAAACTTATCCATAAAACCCGTGATAAAAATTATTCCCGTCGATTGACGGCATTATTGATGAACAATGAGGAGATTTATGGTGATTTATGTCTAAAAAAACATAACATTCAGCATGTTATTCCATTAATCGTTGGGTTGAGTGGTTTACATTATATGGACTCGAAGGACTCAAAAGTTTACCGGCTGGCCGACCTGCTGTCTGGGATCTTCCCCCTCTCTATAACCTGTTGCTTTGTTTATTACAGCAATCTCCCCAAGAGTTCGGCTATCTTTGCTCTCGCTGGAGCCTTGAGTTCATGACTCATACCCTTAATGAATGACTCAACCTCTCTCTGACACAAAATGTCCTCATCGTTACTTTGCTCAGGTGGGGATTGCCTGGCGCAGAGCGGTACAACAGTAAAACAACCCGATCCTGAATATGATGAAAAAATGGCAAAGATCACGGAAGCCAAAGCGAATATTTCAGAAAAACATCCCGTTTTTTATGAAGATAGGTAGATATTGATTTAAATCCGAAAATCGGCGCGGACTAACAGGACTGGCCGGCACGACATCCCAAATTTACCCTGTTGTTTTCACCCGTCTATTCACCGTGGCTAAATAAAATAGAACGGTTATGGCAATCGCTCCATGAGACAATAACGCGAAATTATTGTTGTCAATTTATGTAGCAGTTGCTTAATTATGTTGATGACTTTTTGGCATCGTTTTCATCACAGCAAAAGCCAGGAAGACAAAAAATGAGTGTAGCACTATTATAAAACCTTATTTATAAAACCTTATTTATAAAAAACAGACAGAACATAAATATAATAGTTCTGTCTGGAACAAAGTGCATCTAATAGAAAATATCTTTAGGCCCTCAATAACATTAGTTCTATCCTGCTAATGAAATGCTGTTCTAAATTTATATTTACTAATCTGACAATTAAACTGCAACGAATTCTACATTCAAGCAACGCGCATTACCGACATAGAGACGAGGTTTATTGGTATCAGGATCAAATTTAAAATCAACAACAAACTCAGCACTGGGTGAGAAATAACTATTCCCATAAATATGTCGCAAAGCCTCTTTTTTTACAGGATGGATAATCCCATCAATATAAATGTCATCACCAGACGATATAATATTAATTATCGCCTCTGTTTCATGGCTATAATAGCGCCCTGACAATAGTTTAATATCGACGCTACTTTCATTGTTCATCTTCTTCAAATAAAAAATGTTACCAACTTCATCAATATGTTCCAGTGCGATAACACTGTCATTTTCAATGACTGGCCTGAACTGGATTCTACTTCCTTGTTCTTGGAATGTACCGTCAGAGTTAAAAATAATCGGGTTACCTTTTGTAAATAAATTACCTAATAAATAAACATCTTCTTTGGTAATAATATAAGGATAAGGCTCTAACCCTCGGAAAATACCGGTGATATCAATATCACTGGTTAGGCAATGTGATTTTTCTGGCTCAACATCAGTATTAAGCAATATATCAATATACTGATCCGTCCATTTACCAACATCAACATCGCGTGCATCAGTCATCGCGATACCTAATTTAGCGTTTGGTAAAATACAAATACTAGCTCTGAAACCAGCATAGGTACCACTATGTTGTATTATCGTTTGCCCCGCACGTTGGTCGATAATCAAACCGTAACCATAATTGTTACGATTGCCATTAGTTAAATCTGGTGTACGGGATAATTGAGGCAGTAGCTCCTGAACAATCGATGGCGAATAAAACGCTTTAGCCCAACGACATAAATCATTCACTGTGGAGTGAACCGCTGCACTACCCATCACAGAATTGTTAATATCACTTCTTATCCACTGTTGCGAATTTTCATTATAAGTGTAACCCATCGCCCGATTAGAGATAATCTCGGTTATATCATCACAGATAATAGTATCTTTCATCTCTAATGGAGCGAAAACATTTTCTTCTGCATATTCTTTTAACGACTTTCCTGAAACTACGCTGACGATTTCCCCTAGTAAATAATAGCCCGTGTTGCTATAAATATTATATTCCCCAATGGGGGCGTTAAGTGTCTGTTGTCGTTGGATCAATTTTTTCACTAAATCAGCATGGCAGTAGTCAAAACTCGAGTTTTTACCTGCCAGACTATAAAGCAAAAATACATCCCGTAACCCACTGGTGTGATGAATAAGATGCTCAATGGTAATATCAGAGAAATGTGCGGGTAAATAATCCAAATATTGTCTGACTTTATCCTTGACGCAAAGCTTTCCTTCTTTTTCTAGCAAGGCGATGCAAAAAGCCGTGAATTGTTTTGAAGCACTCGCTAAATAGAATTTAGTATTAGTCTGTATAGCAACAGCATGTTCAATGCTAGCTTGCCCGATATGACGCTGATAAATTATCTTATCATCGTGGATAATAGCGACTGCGAGAGCCCCACCTTTTTTTTCATTTTCAACATTAACCAATTCATCTATTTTATTGATAAACAACTGAATATTATCTTTAGATATCATCGATTTCATCATGAATTTCCTTATATAAAATTATAAAACAAGACATATATATGCAGTCTGATAGCAATATATATGGGCAGTACTGTAAGACGTAAATAACCAACATCCAAGTAATAACTATTATCATTTAATATATAAAGAGAAACAGAAAGTGACTACGGTCACTCATCGGAATAGATGAATTCATGCTGGCAGCGATTCACTACCAGCAATTATTTCAGAACTCATACTTAAATCCAGAATTAAATAACCTGTTACTATTCATAATTATAGAAATGATAGGAAGGAGGGGGGAGAAATACAAGCAAAACGCATGCACACACTGCGATTGATCTTAACTGTGTGCATGCGGGTATTTATCTCTAACATTTACATCAGTCGTATATAAATGTAGAGGCATATTTAGCTATGGTCAAATATTGGGGAAACTTTCAATATCACAATCACTTTTACAATAGTGAAATCATTCCAATACACAACCAGTGTAACAGTGGCTATCATATGCAAGATACTTAATGCAAACATTACTGCATCCCAAAGGGAATATCTTCAGATAGCCATCTTTACTCCTAGTCAAGATAAGATTGTAAAGTTCCGCGCCGTCTTACATCCACGGTTGCACAATGGAAAGAACCACCGAAGGTATTAAAATTCCTGAAATTACATGGAATAGGCGTAAAGCCCCAACGTTTCATGGCAGCAATCATTGGCTCATCCTGTTTTTCAACAATCACTCGCTGCTCATCCAACATCAGAATATTCATGTTGATCCATTTACTGGTGGTATATAGAGGATGATCATCAGGAATAACTGGGTCAGGTGCATGTAATACGTCCCAGTTCCTAAACAATTCAGGAATTTTTAACACCTTTTTGGGGTTAATCAACAGTTTTCCTGGCGCCATAGGAACAAAGGTAGCATCAATGTGCATAGGGCTATCATCGTTAAATTCAAAAACATGAATACGATATTCATCACCTATATGACGACGAAGCCATTCAATACCAAATTCATTTGTGACATGGCTCTTTTGAGCAATGATATCTCGCCCACATCGGATAAAATCCGCAGCATCAAAAGTCGGTTCAAATTCAGTTATCGCAAGGGGAACACGCTCCTCGCTATTAGGCTGATGCCATTCGAAATTATATTGTTCCTCGATCAGCTGTGGTTTTGGCCCGGCGCTCCATTTTGCACCTTTCTTAAAGTAATCTTTAAGTAAAGTCTTATATGCCGCCGTCTCAAAATAACGGGAACGCCATGCTAGCGGGCATTCAATAATATCATTTCCAATAACTAACAGCACATCGCGAGGCATTGCACAATAAAACCCTGTACTACTCCAGCCTGGCGCACCAAATACCTGAGATTGGTCTTGCGGATCTGGACGACGTACTGTCACACCTTCACCTTCAAGAATATGGACAAATTCTTCTAACTCTCTAGATGCTGCATCAATTTGTTCTTGCGGAAATGCCCGACCTGCATACCGATAAAAATTAGTAATTTGATTCGGTGGCAATATCGGCTCTATCGCCATATGCCAGCCGGGAAATCTGGCGCCATCAACTACACCGACAATAACCTCCTCAAGTGGGTCCCATTCATTAAAAGAACAAACTGGGGAAGTATTCTTACTATTACAATCTGTTACATTTGAATCAAGCATGTCGTCTCCTGATATTTTAATATTATGTCGCTTTAAAACTATAACAATTGTATTAATCGCGACCCTATTTCCATCAATATAAACCTCTTAGAAAAAATTCAATTTCAATATATCATCATACATAATATTGTGAATTTACATATCTTCTCGCTTAAAAAATCCAACAACAAACCATAATATTGGCTATTTAAAACAGTAAAAAACTGTTAAAAAATTTATTTTTCCGTTATAAAACGTTCAACCAAGGTAATAATATAAAAAACAACTTTATAGTTTCACTGTAATTTTATAACTCTAAAATAAGAATATAAATTTGTCTGCGAGCAATAATATATGGACATTTAAATTTGTAAAGGAATTAAATTTAAGGATTGTAAAATAGAGTTAATGTGATTGTTTGCTATATAATTATTACCGTTAAAACATTACCTAAAATAAACCACATTTATTTATAAGATATAGACTCTTTAATTTCAAAATAATTTATTTAAATAGTAACAGGAAGAACGTAAATATTTACGTTCTTCCTAATTTTAGGTGCATTTGGTAGAAAACACATTTATGTTTTTAATAAAACCAGTCCCATGCTATAAAGAAACACTACATTTAATTTCAATTAGCAATCATGCTGTATTTGGCAACTGATTATATCACTCAAACTAAATCAGGTTATTCTACAGAATATTTTTTCAAACACTCATTTAGAAATTTAACAAATAATTCTTAAATTTCAACACCTACTATATATTTTATATTAGTAAGTTTACTTTTTGCGACCTTCACTTTTACATCTAATTTTTCATGAAGAACACGTAAAAGAGAAAGATAGAGCAGCACAATCTTCTCTTTATCTTTATCATCAACTAGTAATAGATGAAAATCATCAACTACGCCTAAAATATTCAGACTAACAATAACTGAGCTGGGTGACAGAATATCAATATTGACTTTCTCTACTTTACCCACTCTAAGCTCATCATCGACAATCAGCTCTTCATTTAACAAAATATCTTTCTTAATTATCATAACATAAACTCCAAATTTTAATCTAACCAATTGATAAATAACTTATATCACTCAAGAATATGTACAATAAGCCATTCATCTTGCCTATATGAAATTGTAACCATTTTCACTAGAAAATAAGGTGTTTATCAGGAATTTATCCAGCATTTAGATAACATATACAGCATTTTTGATGCCATATTGACGCTTTATCTAATACATATAACTATAGATGCCATTAATGTATTGTCAATAAAATAAAAAAATAAATTTAATTAATTTAAAATCAATATTTTATTACCCAGTAAAAAAATAGAAAAGATATTACATCCTGTAATGAACAGGATATTTCAGTAATTTTTCCAATCTAATATAATGACAGCGATAAATGATAATGGGAAATAAACAGCTACTTCCCTTCTATACTATAAAAGGTAAAACCGAGAAAATTACCCAAGAAACGAAGAATAATTCATAACGTTTTAGTACTATATTTTTTGGAAATAACAAGCGGTATATTAATCAAGTGATGATTTATAGTAAACATTATAATTTCACCCCATCTTTCCATTATAATAACAAGAATATAAAATAAATCTCAGGAAATTATATTATTATTAAATTTATTATAAACCATTAATCACCAATTCTTTATTTACATATATTTTTATTGCCAAATGAGATATGAAATTAACAACAGTTACTATGCGAAAATAATCCTAGAAAAAACGTGGTGTCAATTTTGACTATACCACGTTTTATTTCCAAATTTAATATCACTTCCCAATATATAAAAACCAACGAATTAATACCATTTTAGATAACAGACTTTTCTCCATAATCCCTAGATAACCAATTCTTTATATCTTCAACAATAGGAGTAATCTGCAAAACACCTTCACTATTCCTGAATCCATGATTTAAACCTGGGTATTGATAAAAGGTAATATTATCTTTCTTTAATTGTTCTTTCATTTTTATCGCTGAACTAGAGCTGACTGAATTATCATTTAGCGTTTGAATAATCAAGATAGGACTCTTAGTCTGATTTAACACTTTATATTGATCAATACCAAGAGAAACCCTCCACCAATTAGCACCGTGATTACTCATTTCTATATGACTCATATTCTTCCCGGTAGCTATTTCTTGCTGAAAATCCCTAAACCCTTTAATTGCCTCATTGAGATATTCTGGTGACACCTCACTCCTTATACTATGAATAACATCATCAGCGAAATGCCGACCTCCACCATTCAGTGACACAGTTCTATCAATATAATTGACTTGTGACGTAATTAAATTGGCAACCACTGCCCCTTCACTTCCACCCAAGACAATGATCTTCTTATATTTATTCTGATGTTTTAGATAACCAATGATCTGAATATAATCCTTAACTCGCTGCTCTGGTGTATCCGAACTCATATAAGCCTTAGGACAATCTGAGCGTTCAACAGCATTAGACCAAGGGAGTGATGCATTAATGCCATATTTTTCCACAGTCAGAACATCACTATCGGGATAAATATCACTAAACGTGTCATTCACAAACTTATTATTGGCGATACTATTACAATCAGAACCCTGTATCAGCACTAATAGATTATTACCTCCTCTTTGCTTAAGATAGTAAGTTATTTCACTACCATCATGACGGAAAAACTGTTTATGCGTATTTGTATTTGAGTAAGCGAAATCTATACAACATGAAAAAAGCAGAACAGATGTCAGAATTTTCTGTCGTAAATTAAAACGATATGCTTTCATTAACCTCTCCTTTAACTAACATATACAAAGACCACAGATTGACGATATTATCCCTGTCAGAAAAATTTTAAAAATTTGAAAACAGATTTCAGAGTTTTTTATCCAGAATGCTAACTATGATCACTAAAATACCCATACCTTGGGAGAGAAGAAATGAAAACCACTTTATCCACCAAAATCGCATTACCCGATAATTATCATATCCACGATTTTTTCGCTTTTCATCAAAGGGATAAACAAAATATCGCCGAAATTGTGGAACAGAATAAAGTTCGAAAAGGGACGATGTGGGATGACAAACCTGCGGAATTAACCATAGCTATTAATGCAAAAACCGCACATATACAACTTAAAGTTGATGGTGATACAACAGGCCCTGATGAGCGCTTATCTGCTTTAGCATCTCATATGCTAGGGCTTCTACAGCCGGTTCATCTATTTGAATGTTTATATAAAGGACACCCGATTATCGGTTCACTTATTGCCAGACAATCAGGTCTAAGAATTTATCAATCGGCCACACCGTTTGAAGCATTAAGTTGGGCGGTTATCGGTCAGCAGATCAGCGTCAGTGCAGCCATCTCTATTCGCAGGAGATTTATTCAGGCAATGGGAGTTCAGCATTCCTCCGGGCTATGGTGCTTTCCAACCGCCAGACAAATACTCAACCATTCAGAAGATGAATTACGCCAATGCGGATTTTCTGTCAGCAAAGCCAAAGCATTACTCCGCTTAAGCCAATTAATTGAATCTGGTGAATTAACATTGGCAATCTCTGATGATGAGCAAGATATTCAGCAACTAACAGATAATTTACTCGCTATAAAAGGCATTGGTATGTGGACAATTAACTATTCCCTGTTACGGGGATTCAACTACTTAAATGGCTCATTACATGGCGATGTCGCCGTAAGACGTAATATGCAAAGACTATTTAATCAAAATGAAAAAATTTCCGCAGAACAAGCAGAAAAATGGTTGGCAGATTTCGCCCCCTGGAAAGCCCTATTAGCCGCACATTTATGGCGACAAGAATCAAGTGCAGGGTATTGATGTTGTTGTTAGTTTTCATTTCTTTAGCTGGTATCGTGTATTGTTGTTGTTATTTAGTAAACCCGGCAAATATCACCGGGTATTATGATGTGTTTTTTTAACATCAAGGCATTATGATGGTTTTCGGAATGATGAAGGGTTCCTCTGAACCTGCTGCTCATTAACGGAAGAAAATAAATAGTAAATTTTGTCCTCTACTGATGGGTCTCCTTTCATTTTTATGACAATTTTGGGAGCCTCTCTGGGAACACGATAATAAGCTATAAGCCCTTTTTCCTGATTTTCATAATCAAAATCGAGAACCAAGATTTTTTTACCCCCTGAATCCGGATAATAATAATACTCTTCGAAATAAACCACTTGCCCATCCTTAACAAAGATAATCTTGGAAAAGATATCAGTCCTTTCCTTTAACTCGGCACCAATGACAGACTTAATTTCGTCAAGATTCCAACCACTATCAATAATATACAAAGTGTCCCATTTAAACGGCGTGATTTTGCTGATGTTAACCAAGCAGTCTGTGTTTTGCTGGCAATGTTTATCAGCGTAATCAAACATACTCTTAACAATGCTAAACTGTCGGTTACTATTGAACATAAAAAAAACTATCAGCAATGTGCATGAAAAAAAAATGATTTTATTTTTTCTGCTGTTCCAATTGCATCGCCAATAGTTACTCAGGTGAAAAGCCATCTTCATTTCCTCTTTCAAATACCGAGTTCATATAAGAAAACTGCTCATCGGTGATTTTTTCTTTGACAATCTCAAACCCCATCGCATTTTTCTTGGCAACATACAGTCCCTCTTTATGAAAGCGATTCAACACTGCCTTGGCCTGCGCTTTCATTGACGAGTTCCTGCTCTGTAGGCCAATCCTACGCCCTATCTGGTTATTGAGTAAATCAATTGTCTGATCTGCGTCCTTAAGGGCAGCAAACTGCCGGATGTTAAGATCTATTTTAGGGTTACTTTCATGAGCATTGCCTGCATGGAGTGCCACTTCCTCACCATACCGAGCAGCAATGGTAGCTTGCCATAGTGTATGCCGAAAAGCATTGACCTGGGAGCCTTCCTTATATTTATTATCCAGTAACGTACCATTAGGGTTCGTTTTACTATTCCCTTGGGTTGAAAAACGCACCGCATTAGTCGTGATATTGGTAGCACCTCTTTCGTAGAGCCCAATATCATAGGCTGCAATAGGGTGCCGCATCGCAAATAAGATTTCCTTCATTTTCTGAGGCAAGTTATTGCTCTCACCAGTATAAGCACCATACCAGTCTTCAGAATAGCTAGCATCTTCTCCTGTTCCATACCCATATTTTTTATCAAAATCAGCTAAGTATGTAGTTAATTTTTTTATTTTCCCTACCTCATTATTAATATTACCATTTGCTTTTATTAATTCATTTAAAACAAAAAGATTTCTTTCTGTCAGCGGCATATTATCATGTAGCTCTTTTATAGCTTTATTATAATTTACTTCTCCTATAGATCCTTTAAGGTTATTATAAAATTTATCATATTTTGAATCTCTTGCATCCCTTCCATAAACAAATATTTGTAAAACAGCTTGAATTTTAACTGGTAGTAATCTAAATGAATTTATCTTCTGCTCTAAAAAGAATCGATCATCAAAAAATTCTCTCAGAGTATTTACATTTGAATTAACTCTTCCTTCAAACTTAGATACATAACTCATTACAACAGGTAATGTTGAATTAAAAACGTATCTATTAGCCATAATTGGTCTGGTGATATTTGGATTACCCATCAAAAATGCTTTTTTCTCTGAGCCAAATTTTTTTATCCCCCTCAATATATTCTCACAATCTCTTTTTAAAACCGGACAATCTTTTTTTTCACAAATAGGGCAATTCTCTTTGTTATATTTATCTTTATAAGTATTAACTATATCCGCAAAGCCAATGCCTCCCATTGGAGCATATTTAGCACCATCTGTTAGTGCCTTTACCATTTGCCCAGAACTCATGTAACCACCAGTTGCTGAAAAATCTGGCAAAAAACTTGTTTCTGAATCTAATTGTAATTTATCCTGAATTTCAATTTTTTGATCATTAGAATCAAAGGGAGAACTACCTTCATAATATGAAATTGGGTGAACACCTTCAATATGAACATCATATGGACCTATTTTAGTATTCATTGAACCACCAACCGCAACATTAGGTTTATCATTATTACTCATAAAAAACTATCTCTCTTTAATTTTACTTTTAAATTTAATGAAATCTTTTACTAGCTAAGAAAATCTATTACATAAATTTCTCAGCAGAAATTAAAATTTACATACTACAATTGCATTAGCATAATAAGTGAAAATAATTTTGCCTATACTATAAAATAACTTTCTTTATTAAAAAACAATTCATTATATTTATTAATGTTTTCGATGCTATCGTATTCACTCTCAAAAACAGCAGTTATGAGTTCATCAGGCTGAACATCTCTCACTAAAAAAAGCTACCATTCTTTCTATAATCTCGTTTACTTTTATCATCCTCTTAACTTCTTCAAGTATTCGAGCTAATGCCTTTTTATTATCTAGTTGATTAAAATATTCTCTAATTTTAATGTATGCCTCAATCTGAGGCATTCTTAATTTCTTATTTCCCTCAACATTAACTGCTGTATAAAAAAATAAGACATACATATTCCTTTTACTCTACCAATTATATAATCACTATTAAACCCATATTCATGTAAAATAGTCTATGTAGTATGGACAAAATCTTGACTAATAGCACGAAATTTATAACTTGGTCACTCAATAAATTACTTTTCATTTTTTACTAATTGTTTCATTTACGCTATCTATTTCAATGAAAACATAATAATATTTCACAGTATATAATCCTATGAATAATTTGTTTACCTAATAATAACCTCAAATTCGTTTAAAAATAGCAATATCACAATCCTGTAAATTCAAGCTCGGCTTTTTAGGTTGGAATGTATAAACAATTAAGCCAGTGACGATTTCCAATAAAAAACCGAGCTGACTGCGGTACCCTGAATGCGCTATCTGAGAAATATTTTTGAGCTGATCCACGACCGTTTATATCAAAAATCGCCTTCTTAACATTAGCTTATCTCAGAGAGATAATGCTTTTGCCTTCATTTACTGCGAACAGAGTAATTAACGTTATTCCTTCTGCTTCCAGTTCATCGCACAAGGCTTGCGACAAATACCCTTTATCGCCAAACATCCTGTTAACTCTTGTACCAGCGCTTTGACGGGATGGCGAATCCTTATTTCCTGAGGTCAACTTAACTGCCAGAAGTTCACCACAATCATTGATAACTAGATGAAGTTTAAAGCCATAAAACCAACCTGTACTCGTTTCCTCGCTGTGCAAGATCCTCAAATACGCGATGACGGGAAATACGGAGGTTGTGGCAAACAGCAATTTTGGTTGAATCAATAAAAGCGAGCCCCAGGGTTTCAGCCTTGCGTGAAGAAAAAAACATAGAGAGGAATGAAAGCCCTTTGCTTCAAGGTTAATATCCGGGTATAGCTGACCAACCCTGGAAAATCGGCCTGAAGATATTAAAACGTTTTAAAATCACGATAATGGCTCGTAGGGAATAAAATGAGGAGAGTCATCACTTCACTGAGAGAAAGGGAAGCTTCGCGGTGACATTTTAGCAAGCCATTTTCAATTAACTGTTGATGCCTGAGGATCTCCACGATTTTGTTTTATTTAGCAAAAACTTTGATCGTGCCTCAGGTACTTAGTTCCCTTCTTAATCAAATCTCAGGTAATTAGCGAAAAAACGCTCTAAAGCTTACAGCAATTTAAAACTGCTACGTCGGTAAATTCATATCCGCCATATGTCATTAGGCTCACTTTGTCAGCCAAATTAGTGTGATATTCTTTCCAGAAATCCTGTTGTATCCACGAAATAAGGCGATGATTTATGGAACAGTCTCTCAATTTTGAAATGTTACGTAGCCAGTGGCCGGAACTGACAGAGCTGGGATTTATGGCAGAACACTATGTTCACTCCGACCCAGAAAGCTGCTTGGTGAAGTTACGCAACTACATCGAACTAATGGTGCGCTGGTTGTATCGTCAGGAACGATTGCCGGAAGGTTTCAAGGCAAATCTGTACGATCTGATGAACGCCGATGTGTTCACCAGCATGATGCCGGAAGCTATCATCATGAAGATGGATGCATTGCGTATCCACGGCAACCGCGCTGCACACGGCGGACGCATTAAAGCCAAAGATACATACTGGCTGCTCAAGGAAGCGTACTTATTAGGGATTTGGCTATATGTCCGTTATGCCCACGGTAATGTTGATGACAGTCCTAAATTCACGCTTCCCCCACTAACACAATCTTCTGGTAGAGCAGATAAAAAACGCCTGGAAGAAGCAATAAAGGCGCAGGATGAAAGCCGTGAGCGTGAGCTGGCGTTGCAACGCGCTTTACAGCAGGAGCAGGAAAAAGCCGAACTCCTTACCCAGCGTCTTAATGAAGCCAGAACGCGCAACCAGCATGTTGCCGATATTCTCTCCATTGATGAAGCGGAAACCCGCCGTCGCCTGATTGACTCCCGCCTACTTGCAGCAGACTGGAATGTAGGGGAAGAACTTAAGAATACCGATCAGGTTACCCAAGAACATCCTGTCAAAGGACAACCTACTTCGACCGGTGACGGCTATGCGGATTACGTGTTGTGGGATGAAGCACATAAACCGCTGGCCGTGGTGGAAGCAAAAAAAACCAGTGTGAATGCCGAACAGGGGCGAATTCAGGCCCGGCTGTATGCGGACTGGCTGGAGAAAGAGTATGGTCAGCGCCCGGTAATTTTTTACACTAACGGCTATGGCATCTGGCTGTGGGACGACAATAAAACCCAAGGCTATCCGCCGCGTCGGGTATTTGGCTTCTACAGCAAGGAAAGCCTGCAATATCTTATCCAGCAACGTGATACCCGTCTGCCGTTAAACAGCGTACCGCACGTTAAAGATAACAAAGGCAAAGCAGTTGCAGGGCGTCTGTATCAGCTTGAAACCATTGCCCGCGTCAGTGAACGTTTCACCAATAAATACCGCCAGTCATTAATAGTACAGGCTACTGGTACGGGTAAAACTCGTGTGGCGATTGCGCTCAGTAAGCTGATGATTGATGCCCGCTGGGTAAAACGTGTCCTGTTTCTTTGTGATCGAAAAGAGTTACGCAAACAAGCAGCGAATGTCTTTAATCTGTTCACCAATGAGCCACTTTATGTGGTCGGGAAATCAAAAAAAGCAGATCGTCAGAACGCTAGGATCTACATCGCTACTTATCCCGGCATGATGAAGATAATGGATCACTTTGATGTGGGGTATTTTGATCTGATCATTGCCGATGAATCCCACCGCTCTATCTATAACGTCTACGGCGATCTGTTTAAGTACTTTGATGCGCTCCAGATTGGCCTGACGGCAACACCTATCGATATGGTGAGTAAAACCACTTTCGGCTTGTTCGGTTGCGAGGGACGAATTCCTACTGCTAATTACAGTCTGGAAGATGCCATTGCTGACAACAATCTAGTGCCTTATGAGGTGGTCACACACACCACGGAATTCCTGCGCGAGGGTATCAAACGAGAAAAATTAAGCGATGTGCAAATCCGCGAACTGGAAGAACAGGGTATTGATCCCAATACGCTGGAGTTTGAAGGTAAGTCGCTGGACGATGCGATATACAGCAGGGACACCAACCGCCATATTCTGCGTAACCTGATGGAGAATGGCCTGAAAGACTTGGATGGTCAGCTACCCGGCAAGACCATTATTTTCGCCCGTAACCATAAACATGCTCTGCTGCTGAGTGAGCTTTTCGACGAAATGTACCCACAATTTGCAGGATGTTTCTGCCAGGTGATTGATAACTACGATCCTCGTGCTGAGCAACTCATTGATGATTTCAAAGGGCTGGACGAAAGTACCAATAAAAAACTCACCATTACTATTTCTGTCGATATGCTCGACACCGGTATTGATATCCCGGAGATTGTGAATCTGGTTTTCGCTAAGCCCGTCAAATCGAAAGTGAAGTTCTGGCAGATGATTGGACGTGGTACTCGCCTTTGCCCGGGACTGTACGGCAACGATAAAAACGGCAACTCGCTGGATAAACAAAAGTTCCGCATCTTCGACCACTGGGGCAACTTTGAGTACCACGAACTGCATACCGAAGAGGCCGAAATCACACCGACAAAATCGCTGGCACAAAAACGCTTTGAGGCGTGGGTAATGCTGGGAGCCGCTGCGCAACGTAAATTCGACAAGCAGGCGGTAGATTTGGTCGCTCACCAGCTTCGCGAACAGATCAATGCGCTGGATGAAAAATCGATTGCGGTTCAGGAAAAGTGGCAACAAAAAGCGCAGTACAGCGATGAAAAAGTGCTGCGCCAGCTTTCCCCGAAAACGCAGCTGGATCTGCTTTCCGGGCTAGCGCCATTGATGCAATGGCTGGACGTGCGCGGCCAAAGCGAAGCCATGCGTTTTGATATGGATATTCTGGCGGCACAAACGGCCCGCTACACCAATACGGAAGAGCTGGATGTGCTCTGGCCGGTAATGGTTGAGAAAGTGGATCGCCTGCCGCCGCATCTGGCTCAGGTACAGCAGCAGGGGCAGCGTATTAATCATCTCCGCGACCTAAGCTGGTGGAAGCAGGCCAGCCTGGAAGAGCTGGAAGATATTCGTATTCACCTACGCGGTATTATGCATCTGATGGAAAAAGATCCAACGCCGCAATTTAACCCGTTGCATGTGGATATTACGGAAGATACGAATTTGGTACAAATGGAAACACGTAAAACCAATATTCGCTCCATTGATTTCAAATTTTATCGTCAACAGGTTCAGGGCGCTTTGGAGCCGCTATTCCAGCAAAATCCGGTACTGAAGAAAATTCGCGACGGTGAACCAGTAACGCAAAGTGAACTGGATGAACTAGCGAAACTGGTGCTGATCCAGAACCCCAATGTCGACATCCGGGCATTGAAAGAGTTCTACCCGCAGACGACCACCAGTCTGGACAAACTGTTGCGTACCATCATCGGTATGGATAGCAACGCGGTGGAGGTACATTTTGCGCATTTTGCCGCCGATAACAGCCTGACCATCCATCAATTACGTTTCCTGACACTGCTGAAAAACCATATCCGTGATTACGGCACTATCGAAATGAGACAGCTCTTTGAACAACCGTTCACTCATATCCACAACGAAGGCATCACGGGTGTGTTCCGGGACGTAGCACAAATCGCCCGGTTACAAAAGATAGTTGAAGAACTGGGTGTTGTGGCCGACGCAGAGACGGTATAATGCATCCATGATAAGCCCCAACAGCGGGGCTTTTGTATTTATAACAGGGTTATACGTTAACAATGATCACCGGTGACTTAAAAAGCAAAATCGACGGGCTGTGGGAAGATTTCTGGGTGGGCGGTATTACCAACCCGCTCACGGTTATCGAACAAATCACCTACCTAATGTACTCCCGGATGCTGGATACCCAGGAACAAAGAGACAAAAAGCGTAAACAAATCGCCGATATCGATTTTAAACCGCGCTTTGCGCCAGTACAGCAGGAGTTTCGTTTCAGTCACTACAGTAACCTAGGTTCGGATGAAATGATGGAAGTGGTACGCGATGGCGTATTTCAGCATTTCCGTCAGCTTGGGCAAGCCGATGGTATGAAGGTAACGCTGCTGGGGAACTTTATGAAGGATGCCCGCCTAGAGATTGTTAAACCTTCACTGCTGACTAAAACGGTGGAAGTGATTAAAAACCTGCCGCTGGATCGTGGCGACACCAAAGGCGATCTCTACGAATACCTGTTAAGCAAGCTAACCACCGCAGGAATCAACGGTCAGTTCCGTACGCCGCGTCACATCATCCGCACTATGGTCGAGATGATGGAGCCTAACCCGGCCCGTGGTGAAACAATTTGCGATCCAGCCTGCGGCACCGGTGGTTTTTTGGCGACCAGCTATGAATATCTGCTAGAAAAATACAGTTCTCTGGAGTCCATTCATACCGAGATTGGAACCAACGAACGTGGTGAACTGGAAGAGCAAAAAATCTTTACCGGCGATCTGCTGACACCGTGGCGTAGCCATGTGGATAACAATATGTTCCACGGTTACGATTTCGATACTACCATGCTGCGTATCGCCGCCATGAACCTGATTATGCATGGTGTGGAAGAACCGGATATCCACTATCAGGACACCATGAGCCAGAGTTTCAGCACCAACTTTCCACAGGCCAGTAAAAACGCCTTTAACTTGATTCTGGCGAACCCGCCGTTTACCGGTTCACTGGATGAGGAAGATATCGATTCCACTTTGTCAGCGATGGTGAAAACCAAGAAAACCGAACTGCTGTTCTTGGTGCGTATTCTGCAAATGCTGAAAGTGGGTGGACGCAGCGCGACTATCGTCCCGCAGGGAGTACTGTTTGGTTCCAGTAAAGCGCATCAGTCGTTGCGTAGAACGCTGGTGGAAGATAACCAGTTAGAAGCGGTGATCAACCTGCCTTCTGGCGTTTTTAAACCTTATGCCGGTGTGGCAACAGCAATCCTGATATTCACTAAAGGCGGCCAGACGGATGAGGTCTGGCTCTATGACCTGCAAAGTGACGGTTATAGTCTGGATGACAAGCGTAATCTGATAAAAGACAACGACCTGCCGCATCTGCTGGCAAGCTGGAAGCACTATCGTACTTTGCGTGGATTGCCGGTCGATAACTTTATGGGCGAGAAATTAGCCTCGTTGCTGAAACAGCAGTACCCGGAAGGTTTTGATACCAGCGTTGATTTCAAAGACCGCACTCAGGCCGCGTTTGTGGTGCCAAAAGCCGATTTAGCGGCTCAGAAATATGATCTCTCCATCAACCGTTATAAAGAAGTCGTATATCAGGCAGAGGAATACGAAGATCCTAAAGTGATACTGAAACGGTTAAAAGATCTGGAAAAAGAGATTCTGGCGGATCTGGATGAATTGGAGGGGATGCTGTGAGTTGGCCGATGGTGAGTATTGGAAATGTTGCAACAGTAATTACGGGAAAAACACCCTCTAAAGCTGATCCAGATTGTTTTGGTGGAGATATTCCTTTCATTACACCATCTGAGCTAACAGACTCAGATTATTTATTAAAACCAAGAACAACACTTACGGAAAAAGGATTATTATCTACCAAATTACTTCCTAAAAATAGTATCTTAGTTTGTTGCATTGGCTCTTTAGGTAAAATGGCTATGGCAGATTGTCCTGTTGCAACCAATCAACAAATTAATGCTGTGATTTTTGATGAAACGAAAATATATTACCGATTTGGGTTTTATGCGCTAAAACTATTAAAAGATGAATTGAAAGACATTGCACCATCAACTACTGTTGCAATAATTAATAAAAGTCGATTTTCAGCATTAACAATTCCACTGCCCTCTTTGAAAGAACAAAAACGTATCGCAGCCATTCTTGATAAGGCTGATGATATTCTTCGCAAACGTGAGCAATCTGTCAAACTCGCTGATGATTTTTTGCGTGCTACGTTTCTGGAGATGTTTGGAGATCTCGAAAGTAATCCCAAAAGATTCCCTATTGGTACTATAAGAGATTTAATCAGTTCTGCAAACTATGGCACGTCGAGTAAAGCATCTAAATCAAATGGTAAATATCCTGTACTTAGAATGGGTAATATTACATATCAAGGTGGCTGGGATTTTACTGACTTAAAATATATTGATCTTGATGAAAAACAAAAAGAAAAATTCTTGGTCAAGAAAGGTGATTTACTATTCAATCGGACAAATAGCAAAGAGCTGGTGGGAAAAACAGCGGTTTTTGAAAGTGATATGGAGATGGCATTTGCTGGATATTTAATTAGAGTCAGATCTAATGAATCAGGAAATAATTATTATATTTCAGGATATCTAAACTCAGTTCATGGAAAGAATACATTAATCAACATGTGCAGAAGTATTGTTGGAATGGCCAATATAAATGCACAAGAATTGCAAAACATAAGAATTCTTATTCCTCCAAAGAGTTTACAAGATGATTACGCAGATATTTGCAAGTCAATTAAGAAGAAAATAATTTGCCATTTAGAAAGTAAAAAAGAAATGGAAAAATTATTTAAAACACTTTGTTACGAAGCATTTAACTAACCTGAGTTCTGGATAAGAAATTGACGAGAAGCCTGTTCCGGGAGCAAAGTTTTGGTGAACGCCGAAAACAGCTCCGGGGAAGAACAGGCTATGGATAAGTTAACCTAAATACTGGTTAAGCCGTCACTAACATATTCATTTCTGAGTGGGAAATATTCAGTGACGGTTTGTTCTCTTTAAGACAATAAGCTATGAGTCCTCCCAACACATTCAACATTAATCCCAGGGCCGAATCTCACATTTTTTATATTGTTATATGGATAAAAATACCACTGTGATAGTTTGATAAGTAATCAATTCATATATTGAAACTTATCAAGAAAATCGGATTGAATGTGGAAAATTATCAACATCCACTAAATGTATAATTTTTACTCAAAGTAGAACCCCGCCCTGACATTAATCCCTGTACACTACGATGCCGTGAGTATTCTATTTGTGAAATATTCTTTAACTGATCATTGATGGCTTCTATAATGAAACGCTTTGATAACATCACTTTGTCCCACACTGAGAGCTCTTTTGCCTTCATGTTACTGCGCGTATCCATTGCCTGTTGCGTTTAAATCATCAAACAGAGCCTGACTGATATATCCCTTTATCCATGCCTGTTCTTCATAAGTTCTCTTTTTTCTTGGTCGAAATTTTCGATCTTGGAACAGGCATTTAGTTACATCTTTTATCCAGAGTTCAGGTTAACTAATGAGATAATCGTCAAAATTTTTGTAACTCCGGGAACCTTTGATCGAGATCTCCCCTGACCGCAGCGCCCATTTAAGTTCATTTAGATGAGGGTGACCATAAATTTTATGCTCTCCAACAAGGCGCACATTACTTACCCCAAACATGCACAGCGATACTCAATGATGATTTAAAAGCCCGATTTGAGCATTGGTATTCGGGGATAAGATTATGTGAAGAAGCGGATCGCTATTTGGCAGAAGCTGTTGCCGCATAGGTGCCCCGCACTTTTTTATGCTCGCCAGTGACATTATTGTTGAAAGTTAAATTCACTCAAATTATATTTAGTAAAGGTTATTAATATTGTTCCATATAGTCATGTGGTCATATAGTCATATAGTCATATAGTCATATAGTCATATAGTCATATAGTCATATAGTCATATAGTCATATAGTCATATAGTCATATAGTAAATGGAGCATTTATGAAAAAAACATCCTTATTTTTAACAAGTTCATTATTAACTGTTTCTTTCCTTTCAATCACACCAATAGCCTCAGCAGAAACCACCTCCCTAAAAAATCAATTCAATTTAGAAAATCAAAATTCAACAAATTTAGATTTTGATTTGAAATTATATAGTTCAAATGGAGGACCTGGTGGTAACGGCGGTAATGGCGGAAGTGGAGCAGGATCTCATGGTGGTAATGGCGGCAACGGTGGTAGTGGCGGCAATGGTAGTGGTAACGGAAATGGTAGTGGAAATTAGGGGTAAATAGCGGTAAAGGTAAAAGCTAACTTTCACATCCTTTGTTTTTTTGAGGCTGACGCTTTTTCTAAGCAAAGGATTTTTATAAGGTATTTATATGATTAATAAGAATTTATTTTTTTATTCAGTTTAACTATCCCTCTACTATTTTCCACAGCAAGCTATTCAAAACAAATAACTGAGGTCATTAAATGCTCTGTCCTTGATGGAAAAAAAGGTGAAAATGGTAAGAATGGTACCCCTAGTTGTAAAAATGGCGGCAACGGCGGCGACGGTATAGCTGGTAAAAATAACGGAAAAGGAGGAGATGGCGGCAATGGCGGCAACGGTGGAAGTGGGCCAAACGGTGGAAATGGTGGAAATGGTGGAAACGCAGGCACAGGGAACGGTTCACATGGTGGAAATGGTGGGCATGGTGGGCATGGCGGTAACACTGGGGGGGATGGTTCTCATGGAGGAAATGGCGGCAATGGTGGACATGGTGGCAGCGGAAGTGGTTCCCGTGGTGGACATGGAGGCAATGGTGGGCATGGCGGTGGAAATAAAAATACTTAACATGTATGTACTGAGGTTTTTATGAAAAAAAAATATTTTGCCTTATTGTTAACTTTTTCATCTTCTTGCATATCTCCGATCATATCTACAGCGTCATTAGCTATCCCTAACATCGCACATGCAGGGAAAGGGGATGGTGGGAAAGGAGGGAATGGCTCAGGAAGTGGTAATGGGGGCAATGGTGGACATGCTGGTGCTGGGAGTAACGGTAACGGAGGAGATGGTGGAAAAGGAGGACCTAACGGTGGAAATGGTGGGAGAGGAGGAATGGTTCAGGAAGTGGTAATGGAGGCAATGGTGGCGATGGAGGGAAAGGTGGATCAGGAGGGAAAGGAGGCCCTAATGGTGGTCAAAATGGCAAAAATGGAAGGGATGGCTAGAGTTCCTGACACTATTTACCATTTTGTGCTGCGACACAAAGCTGTTCCTATAATTTTTTCAGTCAATAGGTCGTAATAAGAGCGAAGAAACCTGCTGCCTCACCAACAGTTCCCAGCCCGACTGTGCATTAAGAGTGATTTTAATGTACAAAACGCCGGGAAAATAGATAAGCATCAAAACGTATAGCCGGTGCGCCTCCAGAACCCCGGAACAACTACAGGCATTAAAAAGCTTCGGCGTTCGGAATCACAGAGTCGCATTTGATAGGTAATCACATTGAATTTATTGATTATTTTTCTATACGATTTTTAAGTGTGCCCCCAATTATGCCCCCACATGTTTTTTCTTGTCAGTTAACTGGTTAAATTATAAACGTTCCACGTTGAGTTTAAATCGTGCTCGGTGGACATCCATAGAAGTTAACCAAGGTTCTTGATCTTGCACAGAGAAGCCTTTTTGGTCAATACGAACTAGTTCATAGCGTTCAACCAGAAAATTTACGGCATCGGCCAAGGCAATACCCGCCTCAATGTGTTTCTGAATAACAGTTTCATCACTGAACGGCGTGTCGTTTAGCGTGAAACCATAGTGCTGGTCTAGCAGGATTGTCAGTAACATTTGCCAGACAGCCAGGGGCGACAGACATGTCTTCGCCGCCTGCGGAGTTGTTGCAGGTTGAGTATTCATGTTTGATCTCAGGAAATTAGTTAGCGTTGAGTGGGGTAAACAGCGATGTACACATAGCCGCAACTGCCAAGGGTGTCGGCTTCGCAGGTAAAACCGTTGTGGTAGAGAGTGACACAGTGATGGTGGCAGGGGATAAGTTCACCAGTGGTCAGCATCGATTCCATCTGGCTGATAAAGTGCGGAAATGCGTCATTCAATTTGAAGCATTCCGTATCGCAGAAGTTGCCCATCAAACTAGCCCTTTCAGCCAGATAATGCAGCCGGTTGCCTTCCTGAACTAATCTGGCACCAAAACGTGGAACAATATCGCTTTTTAGCCCCCATTCATGGGCTGGTATTAATGACATGAAAATCTCCCTTTAAAGCAAACCAAGCTCAGCAAATGACACTACCTCGTTTCCCACCACAAGATGATCCAGCACACGTACTTCCACTAGTGCCAGCGCTTTCATAATCCTCTGAGTAATATGTTTGTCCTGCTGACTGATTTCTGTCGTGCCGGATGGATGGTTATGCGCCAAAATGACCGCAGCGGCGTTATGTTTCAGGGCTGATTTAACCACTTCGCGGGGATGCACTTCGGTATGGCTGAGCGTGCCGGTAAACAGTGTTTCTCGCTCCAACAGGCAATGCTGATTGTCGAGATACATCACGATGAAAACTTCCCGCTCCAGGTGAGCCATCTGCAGTTGCAGCCAGGTTTTTGTGAGGCTGGTTGAGGTAAATGACTCACTCGGTTGACGCTGGTATTTCTCCAGCAGACGTAATGCTCGCTGGATGACTCGCTGCTCGTTTGCAGGAAATACCGGAGACAAATTGATCGTAGGCATGATAACTCCTCAGAAGAAAAAGCCCTTCCGAATCTTCGGAAAGGCGTTAAGGGAAAATGGTGGAATGGTTCATGAAGCAAGCTGCAGCATATTCTCAGCCATCACCCAGAGGGCACGGTTGAGCTTCACATCACCGTCAATACCTTTCACTGCTCGGGTATGGGCGCGCTTTCCTTTGGTTGTTCTCCCCGATAGCCCGCCTTTAATGAGGTTTTCCTGAATGCGCTGATAAGTGGTCCACAGGTCGTTACTCTCATCCTGCCAGCGGCGTGGGGAAAGTATCTGCGTCTCTGTCACCGGTTGGTGCTCCTCACCGAAGCGATATGTCAGCGCCGCTTTCGCCATCGCCTGCTGAGCGGGCGGCGGCAACAAAAGCGACTGCATGGCATCGCGTTTCTCTTCTACGCGGTCAAATATTCCCAGTACTTCGTAGGCCCCTTCGATGACTTTCTCTACTACGTTGCCTTTATGCGGCACGCGCACTTCGCCAAAACTCTCACCGCAAATCAGCCCATTTTGGCAAACTGCTCTGAATAACCCCGGTAGCATCTGATATGAGCTGGAGCCGTCGTGGCTATTCAGCAGAATAATTTCGGGAACTTGTTTACCAGTAATCTGGCCTTCACGACGCAGGCGTAGCATGTGCTTCGTATGCTCTCGTTTGCTCTGGTCGCGGACTCTGGTCTGACACGCGAAGAATGGCTGGAAGCCTTCGCGTTGCAAGTTATCGAGAAGGGTAATTGTCGGGATGTAGGTATAGCGATCACTACGGGATTCATGCTTGTCTTCGCTGAAGACACTGGGCACATAATGGGCCAGTTCGTCGCGAGTTAACGGGCGGTCACGACGTACAAGGTTGACCGCACTAAAGCGGCTGGCTAAACGGGTCATAGGTGATTCCTTTAAAAATGGGCATAAAAGCCACTCCAGTGGAGTGGCGTTGGATGGAAGGTAAAGCATTCACGGAGAAGCCGGTGGCTGGCTCTGCTGTGGCAAGAGTTCACTGTCAGGTAATGTCTGGGGGATTAACTTGTCGGCCTGGTGATGTTGTAATCGCCGCAGAATAAAGGGCTTACTGTACTGGAAGTATCGAAGACACCATTCGTACTTCACGACTCGCCTTATGATCAGAGGCAAGCGTTCATACGCTTTGCTGCACACCGATAAAACAAAGGCATCATCATTAATTCTGTCCTCTGCTATTGCAGCCAGCCCTTTGATAAAGGAGCGCTTCAACTTTTGTCGAGAATTAGCTTCCAGGTGAACGTCGGAAGGCGATAGTACGTGTGGTCCAGGTGCTGGCACACAAACCGTGTTACCTGATAGGGGCTTTTTCAGGCAAGAGTGGCGAGTTTTTTTATGAGCCTTATCAGACTAAAGGTCATCAGGCTGGCTCCCATTGTCTGGCATACGACCGACTTACTTCTTAGCAGAGTGAGTCCTGCGACGCTAAAAACAACGGGCCAGGTCAGCCCAAATGATTCTGCATCTGGCGTTGTATCGTCCGGGGATTTTTTAGTTTTCATAGGTTGATCCAAAAGGTGTCCGGTACCGCAGGAAGCTTATACCGGACTGGAAGAGTAATTAGGGGAGATCGACTGAGGCTATTTCCTCAGAAGCGTTTGTGGGGCCACTGTAAACGCCGACGTATTCATTTTGAGGGAAGATAATTACTGCATTTTTCTTCGGGTCAAAAGAGCAACCATTTAATCCTGCAATTTCAGCGGTTTTCCCAGAGCTTGTGTTTTTAACAACCAGTTTGTTGTCAGCACAACTGCTACCTTTGACATAATTCACCACGTAATCATCCTGCTCTGCGACGATTTCTCCAGTTGCTGGTTTTGGCTGAGAGTTACTTTCTTTCTGCCCACTTAAGCGTTTGCTGCTGTAAGGAATATATTGCGCAGCATCATTCCGCAGGGTCGGTGGATCATTGTTCAGGCCAAGATATACAGGACAAACGGAGGCACCCACCTCACAGCTCTTTTCGACGATAGCGCGTGACGGCCAGCCTTTTGAGCCAATGTAAGCAGCACCGGTTTCATCAAGGCAGTAAGTTTCCTCCCAAGTGTAATTTTTATTCTGGCCCGGCATGGTGCGTGTCGTGATGAGGCAGGTCAGGGCCTTAACCGGTTTACCGTCGTAACGGATAAAGTTCTTTTCAAGCGGTAATGCTGCATACAGCAAAGGAGATATGTTCGCAGCAGCAGCCTTGCTCTGTGCCTCAGCGCTAAAACCAACTTTGTTGTTGAGTTTTACACTGACTGCCGCATCGTTCATTTCGCGAAGCATTTCACCGCCTCTATCTGTCAGAAAGAACGTGTATCGCTCTGGGTGAATATTACCGGGAATGGTGATGGCAAAGCTTAGAGCTGGAAATGAAAGCACGGAGATAATAAATAAGCGTGAAATAAATTCTGTCATAGTGACACCCTGAGGACATTTGTCGTTGATTCAGCTGGATGTACCTGAAATCCAGCAACGAGTGGTTAAAACTGCAAACTGTGCTGTTTTGAAAAAGGAGTTAAGAAAGTTACTTAACGGCTAATGCAGTCCTGCCAGGTTACCTCTTTCAGCGCTTCCTGAAGACCTGCTGTTTTGAACGGACTGGACAATGGCTTACTGGCTTCAGTAACTTCCAGTACTCCTTCATCACCGGTGTTTTTGAGCGCCATAAATGCAGCTTCGCCTAATTGATAGTGGGTTGAATTAATGTTCAGCCCCAGCTCTTTTAGTCCAGTATCAGAAGAAACGGAATAGTTCTTTGCCAGGACGCTGTAGGTGATGCCAAGGTGGCCTCCGGTGCAAGTGAAGGTAATGCGCTCACCAACATCATTGTCGGCATTAATACCGAATTCCATTCCACTGGTATTACCAAACCAGTTACCCCACTGCTGCTCCTGAATGGTCGCGTGCGCAGCGGTGGTGAACAAAGTTGCACTGAGAAAGAGTGCAGAAGTGACCTTGAACATAGAGAGTCCTTACTGTTGTTTTACAAACGAAAAATGGCCTTTTGCTGTACAAAAGGCCACCTGATCGTATGCATTTGAGAGGGAATGGGATAATCGTTACTACAGATCAGTTTCAACGAATTGATCGTTATAATCTATATAAAACCGATCGATAAATCCGTTTTGATAGGTATCAGCTATCGCGAATAAAGCATCGATCGGTATTACAGATCAATGCATAACAGCCATACCAGTAACAAATTCTGGCGCAGCTACATATGGGTTATATAGGTGTGAAAAATATTAGAAACAGTATCCTGCGTGAAAGGGTGTTCGGCATATCACTTCGTGCTGACATACCGAAAGGATATCTTTCTAAATTATAAATCCTAACCAAACCACGGGTTGGCACCGGAGTCTAATAATGGATCAACATCATCCTTCTTCTCAGATTGCGGTGGTAGGTCATGATGAATTTTATTAATTATTTCTTGAGCTTTTTCTCTCTTTAATTCTTTTTCTGTTTTTATTACAGCGTCAACCATTTCATCAACTGTAATATTAGTGATCTCACTGGTTGTTAAATCATCATTATTTTTATTTTTCACATGATGTCTGGTCTTTTTTTTCTTTGCTTCTCGGTAGGAGCGAGCTTCCCAAGCTTTTGATAATCTAGGAATGAAATTAGGATCTTTATAATAGAGAAAATAATAAATACATACAATGCTTAAGTACATTTCACTAGGGTTCGGAGGCATAAAAAAACCCAACAATGATGATGAGTGCAAATTGGTTTTTCTTATCACCTCAATACTTTTTTTATTCTTTAACTCAACAGCTAATTGTTGTTTTAAGAGATATATATCAGACTGTACTTCTGCTAATTTATCCCGTGTAGCTAATGTGAATTCACTTTCGATCTCTTCCTTTAACTTCTCTGTTAATATAATTTTGTTATATAGATTATTCCCCATTTCATTTATTCTTTCAAGTTGTGCATTAAGCTCTCTCTTTCGGTGCCCATGAACAACCTGGCCTTTATTCTTATTAATATACTCCCATGCCCAAGTTATTTTTTTCTTTTCGTTGCTCTTTAATGGTGGTTTTTTAACCGTTCTGCTACGTTCATACCATTCCCATTTAATCTTTTTGATTAACTCTGTTTTGTTCTGAAAATTCAGCGTGCACCGGTCAAAAAAAGCAATAATAGAATCAATTCTGCTGCGATGATTCTCAGGAAATTGTTCACATCCAAGGTAATAATATTGCGTGTGTGGATAGAAAAAACAATCCTCGTGATAAATATAGGAACCTATTTCAGAGTTTTTATTTCCGAACGTACAAATATTTATCCAAGCAAAGTAACAAGCATCATTGCTACTCTTTAGCCAATCAAATTCTTTAATAGGAATCTGCAAATTCTGCATTTTCTTTAATTCTTTTGCATGGAGCTTATACGTCTCAAGATCTGTATAAAATATTCTATATGCTTCGTTTATTGCGTGGGCTGCCAGTTTAGGTTTTCTTATAAAAATATCATCATATCTGTAAGAACGATTTTGAACTGTAATGTAATTGAGTATAGCAATATCATTTCCATGTTTCCATGTTTCCATGTTTCCATGTTTCCATGTTTCCATGTTTCCATGTTTCCATGTTTCCATGTTTCCATGTTTCCATGTTTCCATGTTTCCATGTTTCCATGTTTCCATGTTTCCATGTTTCCAAAGAAAGAAATCTAGATCCCTGTTATTTTTTATGTCTATCCAAGGTAACTCAGTCAAAATAATCCCTCGCTATTAGATTATATATTTTTCTGCATTTTAAATCAACGAAGCATTCATAGCAAATTTCATAGTGAAAATCATAGTGCTTTATGACTTGTTATGCTCCGTGATAACTGGCTTTTAACGCAAAAAAATCAACTCATATTCAATGCGCATATATCATGCATAAATGGTCACGACACTGATGCCGGTGCGGGTAACGTAACATGGAAAAGGTATATAAGGCAGAATTAAGACTGAAAGGGCAGCGGGAGCTCGAAATGTAAAACTGAACATATTTCTCTTATTTCTTTGAAGGAATGCCGGACAGGCGTTCTCCCGACAAACTTCTGGAGATAAGCATGAAAACGATTGACATTTACAACGACAAATTCGTCGATATGGCTTTCATCACGGAATTGACTAAGTTGTCTGATAAGTGGTTTTATAAAATGGCACAGCAAGGGAAATTTCCAAAACCTGTAAAGTTTGGCCGCAGTTCCCGCTGGATTGAACGTGAAGTAAAAGAATGGTTAGAAGCCCGCATTAATGACTCGAGAGCATAAAGACAATTAAAGATAGTGATAAAAAGGTCACTAACTTTACACCATGCTTTTATACTTCCGTGTCTTGTCGCACATGGGTTTCATGTGATTTATAAAGACGGTTTATTTATTATTGTATTTAATGCATTATCAATCACTCTTTAATGCATTCAATCACCAATCAATAACACTTCATATAAACACACGATATCACATCCAGTGTAGCGTCATACAGGTACATTTTGTTATCAGCAAAGCATCACCTCTGATATCACTATTCATACTGAATATCATACAAAGACATTCATTCAATAAACACCCTTACATATTGCCAGTCAGCTATTTTTTACTGGCTTTAGAGAAATACATTATGGACTTACCAGAATCAATACTGTTATCTCACGCTGAATATCATATTGATAATAATAATCCTTATCTCATCATATCCGATGACAATGAATTCAGATTCAGATTAGAACAACTGGACAGTTGTCTTAAAACTATCAGCAGAGGACGTAAGTTACCTTTCACTATTCTGTATAACCGATCAGGATACAAAGGGAGTGCAGAGTCAGCCATCATTCTTGATGCCATCCGTCATCTCAATATGTTGTCGCGAGATGCGATGAAAGTACGAATAGCTAATCCACGTATAGCTACCTTCCAGCGTTTATTTACTAGCGCCGATTTATATTCGCGTGTCCATAACGGGAAAATAGTAGGGGCAGATACCGTTACCACAGCAGAAATGCTGAATAAGCTGATGCAGGATTACCGATTTACTGTGAGCCAGGCAGGATTTAAAAAAGCATGCAGAAAGTACCAGAGGGCTTCGGTTAAAAACCTGAAGGGAGTGATTAATTACATCAGACATCTGCAGGAGCGTCATTCCCGACTGCTGGTCTTGCGGGTTGATTTATCATGGGCAAATGAGCATAAAGCTGATATCACTGCTGATGATGCCCGTAAGCACCGTCAGCAGCTGTTTCGCAATATGCAAAAGAATCCAATGTTTCGCCATGTCCTCGGAACGGTATGGAAACTGGAATATGGCTCACAACGTAAATTTCATTACCACATGCTATTTATCTTAAATGGCAATAAGGCACAACAGGATGGCGTGATTGCTCATGCTTTCGGGAGATACTGGAATGAAACCATTACTAAAGGTAAAGGCATGTTCTACAACTGCAACGCTTACAAAGAGCGTTATGAGGACTGCTGCCTCGGCAAACTGAAACGCGGTGACAGTAGTAAGGACAAGGGGTTACTTAAGGCGCTAAGTTACATCACCAAAATCGATGCCTGTGCACGTCTGGTTCTTCCGGGTAATGCCAGAATCTTTGGTCGCGGAGAAGTACGTTCATTGAAAAAAAGGAAGAGAACATAAATAGGCCGGTAAACCTAACCCGTTGTAACAGTCGGTAATGCTTCCTTCCCCCTTCTATCCACAAAGCCAGCTAACCATGCTGGCTTTTTTTATTTGTTCCGGAGTTCATGATGAATTACTTCATCTTAGCCACTCACGCCGTCACCGTAGATGGTGAATGGGTTACACCAGAATCTGTTCAGCAGGTTGATTTTGATTCATTGCATTGTATTTACTGCAAACTGCAGATCGGTGTTCAGTTTGACCCTCTGACAGCTACAACAACGTTTGTTCACCTGCCGGGGAATATCAACAATGTCACTCGACTTAAAAAATGTCGATTCAACAAGCACCAGACAGTGCAAGAGCAAACCTCATCACAAACTATACCGCCTCCACAAAAGCGCCTTCCACCAGCTGGCACGACTATACGGCAATGGCGATGTTGCTCGTGCCATGTCTGCTGGCATGGAGCGAAGAGATGTCCTCAATGTGCTGACTGGATTTATGCAACTTATGCGTAAGAGGCTGTATCGACTGCTTTGTGCCAGGTATACGCTCTGAAATCGATCAGAATAAAAAACTAAAAATTATCAATAGCGACAAATTAATGACTGCATAGTTAAATTTAACAAGTAACTCATTGATATTAAATTAAATGAGTGAGTGTCTTTTTTAAAAGAGAGTCGAACATGTTATGTTTGTAATTATTAATAGCGCAGTGTGACAAGGAAACTATGACACTCATCTCTCTTTTGAAGCGCGAAGGTCCCTGCCTGAGTTCAACGCTGGCGGATCTGCTGATTCAAAGCAAAAACATCTCTGCTGAAAATGCGAGGAAGGTTATCTCACGGGCTGTCTTAGCCGGTGAGATAAACAGCATTAAAAACGTATTCCCTAAGAGGGAGCAGTTTGTATATCTCAGGGACTCCTATGGTAGCGATGAGTTCTGGCAGGTGCTGACCGATAAGCTGATAGAGAGTGGTTCAGCATTGGGCCTTGCACTGAGCGCCCTTCTGGCCAGAGGCGGAATCATTCCTAAACGTGATTTTGGTGCTGCAAGTGGTTCACCTGTAGCCATGAAGAAAAAAATTCCGTTCACTGTAGTATGGCAAAGGCTGGTGAAAATCGGTTTATGCACTGAAATTATCCTGCCTGAAATTGGAGAATGCATCGCTCTCAGAGAAAAAGATGAAAGGCGGTACGATTCCGTATCGAGACAGATACACGCGCGTCTGGTGACAGAGAGCATTTTCATCGCGACGATGGTTCAGTGGAGTCAGAACCTCAATCTGATCAGCTATAACTTGGCAAGGACGAGGCAGGATGAAGAAGGGAAGCTACCTGCTATTTCAAACTATCTGTTCGATTTAACAGGTCCCAGCTATTTGTCTCCTCTTGTTACACCAGGAAGCGATTTCAACAAGCCGGGTTTTTTTGCCTGTGACGTTCTGCTGGGGACCAAAGTCACTCTGGCCCAGGTACAGCCCTTTATAGCTAAATGTAAATCGCTAAGGAGCATAAGAAACGTAGGTAAAAGTCTTTTTATGCTGGCCGCCAGTCAGTTCGACAAAGATGCGTTTCATGCTCTGAAGAAGGAAGGCGTAATCCCCGCTACACCAGAAAATCTGTTCGGTGAAGAGTTTGCAAAGTCACTGCGCGAGCTGAACGATTTTCTGTTCTATTACTTCACAAATGCCAGCTCTAACCTGGAAAAAATTGATTCTATTATGGTTGCGCTAACGAATGTTAAAGGTGCCGCGGCGCAGCTGCAGGGGGCGCTCTTTGAATATCTTGTTGCTGAAGTGATGAAACATGAAGGTGCCGTTGAGATAGGAAAAGTTTTCCGTTCTGCTGACGGTAAAAAAGCAGAAAGTGATGTGTTCATCGCTAAGGGATATCAGGAGGTAAGGTTTATTGAATGCAAAGGCTATAAACCTTATTCCTTTGTCAAGCATGAAGACGTTAAACACTGGATAGGAGATCAGGTACCTGTATTTTTCGATGCCGCCAAAAAAGAGAAGCCAGAAGCCGACATTCATGTCGAATTCTGGACCACAGGGAAGCTGAGCGTAGACAGCCAGTTATCGCTTGAAAAATTTCGTGATAATAACTCAGTGAGGAAACGCTATAGAATACACGTGCTGGAAGCTCATGATGTTAAAAAAAGATTCCATGCGACCAGAAATAAAAGTCTGATTAACGTTTATGAAAAACATTTCGCAGAACCTTTCTACAAAGAAAAAAATATGGATGACCTCAGGGAAAGTTACCGTCTGGCAGGAGGGCCGCAATCATACTTCGAAGATGAAGAAAAATGACATTTTATAATTAAGTTGATCTTTCTAAATTTATTAAAAAATACGCATGTTTCTAAAAGGAGATTTCTATGGGGTTTGTGCTCAATTGCTCAGGACGGGATAACACTCTTATTACCCTCAGTAAAGGTTTTGGTTGCACGGTTCAACGTATCGTCATCCCCGCCAACGGAGTGAGTTACAGCGAATTTTTGAAGAATGTTCGCGCCATATTGTTTTCTACAAATAAGAGATATTGAAATAGCGGCAGACCTTACTATATGCATTCCTCACAGCAACTGAAGATTTACTTTTAGCTCAGAACAGACGGTCAGGTTTGATTGCATTCTGTGTGCGGAAACTGTCAGTATGAGTCCGAGTTAATTCAGATTAGAGGAGCTGTTTTCAATTAGTTTTTTAGATCCCGCCTCCTTAAGAGGCGGTATCTCTAGCGCATATTTCTACTTACTGTTTATCAATTCCAATAATGGGATGTCGGCTACATCATTAGGAATATAGGGATCATCTTCCTCTAAATTAACCCCAATACAATCAACATCATTTAACCCAATTTCCCAAGCCCATCTAATATCTAACGTACTCATTTCTATCCCTAAACTATCTCTTTGTGGATGCTCAGGAACAATATTTTTTAACATCGCATCACATCCAAGATAGAATTTTCCACAGGCCTGATACGCAGCAAGAAATCTTTCTAGATTGACATTGCTATCAGGAGTCATCGTATTGATTCTACTGATCATTGTCATTCTTTTAGTTAATGGGGTTGTCATCATATTTTCAGATATCAGTACTCTATAATGAGTTGGGTTTTTAACTGAAATACCCTTGACAATACAAACCCGTAATCTGGCTTTACTATCTACCAAGCCTACTGATGATATAAGATCTTTAAAAATATCCGCACCTACACCGGAGTCTTTAAATAATAAATATAATCCTGGATAACACGATTTTAATTGAGTGAAGCCCACTCCTTGCCAGCGTGTTCTATCCCATAGACGAGGTTTGATTAGACTTTGTATGGAATAATCTTTATGTGTTATATTTTCGGAATTAAGTTCTTCTTCAGGCATTCTTCCTTTTCCAAGTGTTGGACCATTTATATCCTCGATCTCCAACGCTTTCGGAAATTCACTATCCCAGGATTTATCTCTTAGAAGAGGGTAAGTTTTCTTTTCAGCACTAGTGGAATAAATCTTTTTAATTTGTTGATCAATGTCTTTTCCAAGAACATTTTCAATAGCTTTGATACAGGCACCGAAACTAATTGCTCTGTCGAATGCAGCATCTTCGAAGATCATTTTTTCAATATATTCTGTGTTTTTTATAAAAAATAATTCAGGAAGAAGATCAAATACTATTTTCTTGAATTCATTGGTAATTTTTTGTTGAGCATCGATTCTAAAATCACTTGTATCAAAACCAGCGCAGTTTATTGTAAGATTTAGTTTTCCACTATTGCTATTTATTTCATGTGATAAGGATAAGTCATCTTCGTCATCTGCTATTACTTCAATAATTAAAAACGGTTCTTTCAGATGGATGTTATCAATCGTACAAGTTGCAAAAGCACTCTCTAAAAGTGATAAGACATTAGTTGAGAACTCTATAAATGGTGACCGATTAGGGAAGTTAATTTCTATAGCGCATCCAAAAATAAAAGAAGCGTATACTCCTCGTTTACCATGATTATCTTTTATGCCTCTATTATCGAATCCTGCATCAAAGTCACGCAATTTTTGTAAGAAATCATTATTATCATTATCGGCGGTAACTTCATAATCACGCTCAAAATCTTCAATATAACCTAAACTATACTTAAGGCATCCCGATGAGACAAAAAGACCTAGTCTATCTAACTCATCAGGGATATTACACTGTCGATTTATTTCCGGTAATGTGGAGTTTAAAATTAGTTGGCTAATGTAAAAATCAATTTGCTGATTTTCTTTATCACCAAATGAGCTATTAATGACATTTTGGTTAATTATTAAAAATAATTCATACCATAAAAGGGCGTGTGCTAATTTTCCTAGTTTAATTTCTATCAAGCATAAACTATAATAAATTTCAACCTGCTTTAATGATATCTCATCATACTTCCAGTAGTTATCTGTAATCAAAGAAGCGGATAGAAGCAAGCATGAACGTGAACTCCATAGCAACCCAATGGATTCGTAAGCATAAGCAATAGCTTTTAATGCTAGTATAAATTTATCTCGTGATTCCTCTTTATAGAGTGGAATAAAAGATTTTCCTAGGTACTTGATTGCCTGATAAGGGTGACCATTTTGAATCCTCTTTATGCCTCTTCGAAGATTTAATAATGCCCCTTTAACTTCACCACCTCTAACAGCGGATTGCTCAGTCATATAGTCTAATAAATTTTCATATGCATCAACCTCGAAAAAAATGTCATCTAGTTCGTTCAAAAGTTGGAAGTTTTTCTCAAAGGGATAGCCTATTAAATTCCCACTATTTTTAAAAATTTCATGTAACTCTTCAAATACAACCGAAGCATCTTCTACATCTGAAAACGTTGTCAATTTATAAATAGCTTTGTGAGTTCTCGCTGTAAGTGCATTACTGGGACGAGATTCATCGTCAGCTATCTCATCTAGTTTGACGAGCATGTTACGTTCAATATTCTCAATGTCGATTGTAGATGTTGCGTTGTTAAGTCTAATATAACTTTTATGAACTGTTACTAAGTTTAAAACTTTCTCCCATTTTGAGGAATTAGTTGATGATGCTATACTTTCATACGCTAATTGAAGATTTTCTTCGAAGAGATTAAAATCTTCCATCCAAAAATGGGACTTCCAAGCGTATTGATAATACGCATCTAGCAATTGTTGATTAGTCCCAAATTTTTTTGAGATTTTTATAGCTCTTTCAAATAGACCTTGAGTTTCAATTAGTGGTTTCTCAAGTTCAGCGCTTAGCTCTGCAATTTCTAAAAATATATCCACTTGTTCATATGAAATTTCAGCAGGGTTTATTTTCTCTCTAATATACTCGGTTAATTCTTCAAATTTTTTATGCTTCTTATAATCATTTTCTCCAAAAATAACTTCTCTTTTATATTGAGTTGGAACTGATAATGAATCAATTACCAATTGCTCAAAATGGTTTTTGTAAATTTGATCTAATAGCCAATTAATATCTAATATACGGACATCTATTCCGGTTTTTGTTTTTAGTGTATCCTCAACCTCTGAACGAATATTGGACTTTGCAGATTGATTCGTTACGCAAAATACTTTAGTATATCCACGCTCTGTTTCTTTTATCTTAAGTACATCTTCATAGCATTTTTTCTTCCAGTCTTTACGTGTACTTACCGCAAAGGCCCAACGTTCTTTATTTGATGTTTCATTAACACCCTCGAACCAAAGAAGCTTATTCTGTTCCGAAACAGGGAATGTTTGTGTGTCAGTTTTACCATCCCCCCCAGCTACAGGACCAGTCTGTTCAAGGAGATTAGGGCAAATTATTTTTTCACATATTTTTTTCGCAAAATCTTCGAATTGTAATTCTTGATTTCTTGTATTTAGCGTAGAGAGGAAGTGTTCCAGTACAACTCTATCTAAAGTACCAGTCTCTCTGATTGTTGAATCAGAAAATTTTTCGGGTCGACGGCGCCTTAGAAATTCTTTAGATGAAAATTTGGTTACCTGTACATTCATGATTGTGACGCTCCTCTTGCTATCGACAATAAACCTTTGTATGCATCAACTAGATTTATTGTTCATACTGCTTTTTTTGAAGAAAAAAATTGCGGAAGTTTATTTCTAGACAAGCTATCTATGTAATCACTATACCACTGCATCATCTGTTGTCTCCCTTCCAAATACTGTGCATGATTGTAAGCCCCGCGAATAGCGTTCTTATCCACATGCGCAAGCTGCGTTTCTATCCACGCTGAGTTAAAACCTTCTTCATGAAGGATGGTACTCATTGTGTGGCGGAAACCATGCCCCGTCAGCCTTCCTTTATATCCCAACAACTCTATCACCTGATTAACACTTTCCTTTGAGATCGGCTTCGTACGATCATTGCGTCCGACGAATACCAGCGGGTATAGCCCCGTAATAGGCTTTAGTGTCTCAAAAAGTGCGACAACCTGTTCCGACATCGGAACGATGTGTGGTCGTTTCATCTTCATCACTTCAGCAGGGATCTCCCAGAGCCGCTTTTCAAAATTGATATCCTCCCAGCGGGCAAAACGTAATTCCTGAGTTCGTACCCCAGTAAGCATGATGATTTGTGTTGCAGTCTTGGTAATAACGCTGCCGGTATAACCGGCCAGGTCTTTAAGAAAGTGAGGGAGTTCTTCGGCAGTCAGGAATGGAAAATGTGTTTTCTTTGGTGTTGCGAGGGCTGTGGCAAGATCGGGTGCAGGATTGTATTCAGCGCGTCCGGTCACAATCGCATGACGGAATACTTCACCGCAGCGCTGCCTGACTTTGCGCATCTTTTCTAACGCGCCGCGTTTTTCCATTCGGCGAAGGGTTTCCAGCAATTCCATAGGCTTAATTTCAGCTATGGGGCGTTTACCGAGGTAGGGGAAAATATCCTTTTCAAAAGTATCAATAATTTCATCCCGATAGCGCAATGACCAACGATCGGCTCTCAGCTGATGCCATTCACGGGCAATAGCTTCGAAGGTATTTTCATAGTTAAGCTTTTGGGCAATTTTCTCTGCTTTCTTTACTTCACCGGGATCGCTTCCAGCAGACAGCAGCTTTTTCGCAGCATCACGCTTTTCGCGTGCTTGAGCTAGAGAAACCTCGGGATAAACGCCGAAAGCAAGGCGCTTTTCTTTACCCGCATAACGATACTTTAAACGCCAGTAGCGTGAGCCGTTGGTAGTTACTTCAAGATAGAGGCCTCCACCATCAGATAGCTTGTACGGCTTCTCTTTGGGCTTGGCTGTGTCGATTTGTCTGACTGTTAGCTTCATTGGGGGCATCTCAAAATGGGGCTATAAATCATGCCCCCCATTATGCCCCCAGAATGCACTTGATTCTGGTAGAGACAGTTGACCTCGGGAGAACATAATCAGCAGTAATTGCGGGTATTATAGGGGATTTACTTGAGGCAGTGGAGTTCAGTAGAGGCTAATTGGCGGAAGATCACAGGAGTCGAACCTGCCAGAGACCGCTGGCGGCCCCATCTGGATTTGAAGTCCAGCCGCCCCGCCGGGGACGATGATCTTCCATATAAATACAAAGAATTATGAAAAGGAGCTAATCATAGCGCATATTATCTGGCTTCTGAATCCGTTTGCTGAAATCATTCTCAATTTCCTAAAAAGCATTAAATTTTGTTGTTCATAAACTCAACATTCGCGTTGAGTTTGTCGAATTTTACCTACATCTTATTAGCCGATACCCATTACGATACAAGGTTGCTCCGCTCAGCAATGTATCCAACACATAAAAAGGACGCTTTATATGACTAATCCGTTACTCGTTCCATCAGGCTTACCAAAATTTTCTTCTATTAAACCAGAACATGTTGTTCCCGCTGTAAAAGAAGTCATTGCCAATTATCGCCAAACTATCGAAAAAATATTGGCCGAGAATACCGTTTTTACCTGGGATAATCTGTGTCAGCCATTGGCCGAAGCAAGTGATAAGCAATCCCGTGCATGGTCACCAGTCAATCATCTGAATTCGGTTAAAAACAGCCCAGAATTACGCGCCGTCTATGAAGAAAGTTTGCCATTACTGTCCGAATTCAGTACCTGGTTAGGTCAACACAAGGGACTATATCAAGCCTATACGTCATTACGTGAAAGCGCTGAGTTTGAGAAGCTCTCTGTGCCTCAACGCAAAGTTGTCGAAAATGCACTGCGTGATTTTAAACTATCAGGTATTGGTCTGCCTGAAGAGAAGCAGAAACGCTATGGCGAGATTAGTGCTCGTTTGTCAGATTTAAGTTCGCAATTCAACAATAATGTGCTTGATGCAACTATGGGCTGGACCAAATTAATTACTGACGTGAAAGATCTGGCTGGTCTGCCTGAAAGCGCGCTTGCCGCCGCTAAAGCACAAGCAGAAGCCAAAGGACAAAAAGGCTGGCTACTGACTTTAGAAGCACCAAGTTATCAGCCGGTTATCACCTATGCAGATAACCGTGAACTGCGTCGAGAAATTTACCACGCCTACAATACCCGCGCATCCGATCAGGGGCCAAATGCAGGTAAATGGGATAACAGCGAAGTGATCGCCGAAATCCTCGCGCTACGTCACGAACAAGCTCTGTTGCTTGGTTTCAAAAATTATGCAGAACAATCCCTTGCAACCAAGATGGCAAAAACCCCGAAGGAAGTATTGGATTTTCTGAATGATTTGACAAAACGCGCTCATCCACAGGGCGAAGAGGAAGTAGATGAATTAAAAGGTTTTGCTAAATGGCATCATTGCGCCCACAAGCTGGAAGCTTGGGATATGACTTATTATGGCGAAAAACAAAAACAGTACGAGTTCTCTATCAATGATGAGCAATTACGTCCTTATTTCCCTGAACAAAAGGCTGTTGAAGGGTTATTCGAAGTTGTTCGCCGTATCTATGGCATTACGGCTAAAGAGCGCCATGATGTAGAAACCTGGCATCAGGATGTCCGTTTCTTTGATCTGTACGATGACACCAATGAGCTGCGCGGTAGCTTCTATATGGATCTGTACGCACGCGAGAATAAACGTGGCGGCGCCTGGATGGATGAGTGTATCAGCAGCATGCGCCGTTCCAACGGCGAACTGCAAAAGCCTGTCGCTTATCTGAACTGCAACTTCAACAAACCTGTTGGCAATAAACCAGCGCTATTCACTCACAATGAAGTCAATACGCTGTTCCACGAGTTTGGTCACTGTCTACACCTAATGCTGACTAAGATTGAAACTGCCGGTGTCTCCGGTACCAATGGTGTACCGTGGGATGCGGTTGAAATGCCAAGCCAATTCATGGAAAACTGGTGCTGGGAGCCAGAAGCACTGGCATTCATCTCTGGTCACTATGAGACTAAAGAACCTCTGCCGCAATCCATGTTGGATAATCTGTTAGCAGCCAAAAACTATCAGGCTGCCATGAGGATCTTACGTCAACTTGAGTTTGGTCAGTTCGATTTCCGTCTGCATGTTAACTACGATCCAAAGAAAGGCGCTCAAACCATGAAGACCTTAAAAGAAGTGAAGAAATTGGTCTCCGTAGTGCCTTCACCTGAATGGGGCCGTTTCCCACATTCATTCACCCACATCTTCTCCGGTGGTTATGCCGCTGGCTACTACAGTTATCTGTGGGCTGATGTGTTGGCAGCCGATGCTTACTCTCGTTTCGAGGAAGAAGGCATTTTTAACCGCGAAACCGGGCAATCTTTCCTTGATAACATTTTGTCCCGTGGCGGTTCAGAAGAACCAATGGAGTTGTTCAAACGCTTCCGTGGCCGTGAACCAAAACTGGATGCAATGCTGCGCAAGGCCGGTATTAAAGGGTAATTTAAGGTGGGAATCTGTTTAATCTGTGAACAAGGCGCTGATAACAGCGCCTTATCTCAACTGGCAGAGCGCTGGGGGCTGATGCATGACGAAAGCGCGATTATGGCGTTGGTCTTTACCCCTCAACGTCTTGAACTTCGTAAACGGGATGAGCCAAAGCTAGGCGGCATCTATGTCGATTTTGTATCAGGTACAATGGCACATCGCCGTCGCTTTGGCGGCGGACGCGGCGAAGCCGTTGCTAAGGCCATAGGAATCAAAAAAGATTATCTACCAACAGTCGTAGATGCTACCGCCGGCCTGGGGCGCGATGCCTTTGTGCTGGCATCACTGGGTTGTCATGTAAGAATGCTGGAACGCCATCCTGTGGTCGCGGCATTACTGGATGATGGGCTGCAACGTGGTTATCAGGATGAAGAAATTGGCGGCTGGTTGCAAGAGCGCATGACGCTGCTCCATGCCTCCAGCATTACAGCGCTGGCCGATATTACGCCACAGCCCGATGTCGTTTATCTTGATCCTATGTATCCACATAAGCAGAAAAGCGCACTGGTGAAAAAAGAGATGCGAGTGTTCCAATCTCTGGTTGGCGCTGATGAAGATGCTGATAGTTTGCTAGCCCCTGCACGCGCTTTGGCAAAACGCCGCGTCGTGGTAAAGCGGCCAGATTATGCAGAACCCTTAGCTGGAGTCGCTGCATCAGCAGCTATCACCACGAAAAATCACCGTTTTGATATTTATCCTCGTTGAAAAAAATCAGCCGTTATTGCGGCTGATATCTTTTAGTTTAAAGAATGTAGTTTAAAGAATGCCTTGAGCAAGCATAGCGTCGGCAACTTTCACAAATCCGGCAATGTTCGCCCCCTGAACATAATTGGTCTGTTTGCCCTCGCCACCATACTCAACACAGGCGTGGTGAATATCCAACATGATGTGGTGCAAGCGCGCATCCACTTTTTCAGCCTTCCAGCCTAAACGGGCCGCATTTTGTGCCATTTCCAGACCAGATGTCGCCACGCCACCAGCATTGGCCGCTTTACCGGGTGCGAATAACACACCTGCTTCAATAAAGGCTTCCGTCGCTGAAATAGTTGCTGGCATATTCGCCCCTTCAGCAACCGCTTTGACGCCATTCTTGATAAGGACCTTAGCCGCATCCAAGTCCAGTTCATTCTGAGTGGCACATGGCAAAGCGATATCAACCGGCACAGACCAAGGTTGTAACCCTTTCAAGAAAGTCAGACCCCGCTCTCTGGCGTATTCTTCCACACGGCCATAGCGTTGGTTTTTTATCTCTTCAAGATGAGCCAGCTTCTCCGGCGTAAACCCTTCCTCATCAACTAAAGTACCGCCGGAATCAGAAGCGGTTACCACTTTCGCTCCCAATGCCATGCATTTTTCAATCGTATATTGCGCCACATTACCTGCACCGGAAACCGATACGCGCATACCGTCAAAACCCATGCCATGACGTTTCAACATGGCATTGACGAAATAGACCAGACCATAGCCGGTTGCTTCCGGGCGAATCAAGCTACCGCCAAAAGAGAGACCTTTGCCAGTAAATACGCAAGCCGTGTTGTTAGAAAGCTTTTTCATCATCCCTGACATAAAAGCCACTTCACGGCCACCCACACCAATGTCACCTGCGGGAACATCAGTATCCGGCCCCAAATGGCGGTACAATTCTGTCATTAATGCCTGACAAAAACGCATGACTTCGCCCTGACTTTTTCCTTTAGGATCAAAATCTGAACCACCTTTACCACCACCCATTGGTAAAGTTGTCAGTGCATTTTTCAAGGTTTGTTCAAAGCCCAAGAATTTCAGAATAGAGAGGTTCACCGATGGATGAAAACGCATGCCACCTTTGTATGGACCAATAGCGGAGTTGAATTGCACTCGCCATGCCCGGTTTACCTGCACTTTACCCTGATCATCTACCCAGCAAACCCGAAACTGGATAACCCTTTCTGGCTCCACCATACGTTCCAGTAGGCTATGTTCACGGTATTTCGGGTTTTGTTCAAGAAACGGCCAAAGAGAGGTGAATACTTCCCGAACAGCCTGGAGATATTCTGGTTGATATTCATCCCTGCGTTGAATCGATCCAAGAAATGAAGACAAAGATAGTAAACAGCTCATTTAGTTATTCCTTATTTCTACTTCGGTTGTGATGGATTCTCAGTCATTTTCTAATCATTATTTTTGTTGAAAATGTGAGATAAGTTGTGTTTGCCCTTTGAATATATCACTGTTCTATATTCATCTTTCAAGAAGTTTTTTCGCAGAAAGGTAAAAAAAATTTCTTGATTGCACCGAGCATAAGCCAAACACCCCCCCATTTCACCAAAAAAAACGCCTGCATAAGCAGGCGATTTTATCGAATAACTTTTCAATCTATTGTCATTCATCATCACGCAGAGGAACAATCAGCATATCAACATGAACCGTGTTAATTAACTGACGAGCAGAAGACATCAATTTGCTCCAGAAATCCTGATGATGACCACAAACAACCATATCTATGTCATATTTCTTGATTGCATCAACCAGTACTTGACCCAGATCACCGCTACCGCTCAGGGTCTCCTGAATGTCATAGTCTGAATCTGCTGAGAGCGCTTTCAGCGCACTGCGGGTCTCGTCAGTAATACGTTGCTGCATATCACCGAGATTAACATCAATCAAACCGGTGTAGAGATCGGAATAGTTAACATCAACATGGATCAGGGAAACTTTGGCATTGTCCGGTTTAGCCATAGAAACAGCTTTTCTCACCAAAACCTGACTTTCCGGGGATAAATCAACCGCAACAAGAATATGTTTGTAAGCCATAAGCGAACTCCTTCCATAATGCCGAGTTAGTGAGTTGGCAGGGCAAATTGCCACTATCCTGTGTTTATTACTAATAGGATGTTCTTCAAGTCCTGTTTCGATCACAGCTCATCGGTTTAGCGACTGGACAAAGAACATCCACCAAACAACATATACCACAATTGCTCTTCCTGCCACTTGATGGATAGCAAAATCCTACTCTGAATTTACGGCCTTTCTTGATACCCAATATATTTACGTGAATAGCTAATCAATCTCTCTGAGGTTTCATGGTTGGATAGAACTAACTAGATGAGTGTTTATGACGTTTTTCTACTAGTTCTGTCCCAACTCATGCAGAACAGGTTTTTTGTACTATCTGGCTATCTTTCCTACAATAAATATAAAGGTGTCGCCACCTGCAATTTTGATTTTTTCTTTTTTGTGACAGCTTTGGCTAACCATTCTAAGGAGGGGATTATGTTCAGTACAATCGCATTGTTTTGGGCGCTGTGTCTTGTCTGCATTATCAATATGATGCGCTACTTCTCTTCACTACGAGCATTGCTGTCCATTCTTCGTCAATCTGACCCCTTGCTTTATCAATCAGTAGACGGTAACGGCTTTTTCACTACTCATGGGCAACTTAATAAGCAAATACGACTAGTGAACTATATCAATTCACAACGTTACCTTGATCATCATGATCCAGAAGTTGTTCTTCGTTGTGAAAGGTTGAGAAGACAATTTATTTTGACCAGCGCACTGAGTGGATTAGTTGTTATTTGCCTGATTTCTATGTTGATTTGGTATTAAATAAAAAGGCGGTATAGTTGACCCATACCGCCCTCAAATTATCCATTAAAACAATTAAATCAATTTCAAAGCGAACCAGTAAAGCGTACCGGACAACCCGATTGAAACCGGCAGCGTCAGTATCCAAGCCAGCATGATATTCTGGATAGTTTTACCCTGAACCCCACCGCCATCGACCAACATCGTTCCAGCCACCGCAGAAGAAAGCACCTGCGTAGTAGAGACCGGCATGCCGGTATAACTCGCAACACCAATTGAAACAGCAGCAGTCATCTGAGCTGAAACACCTTGCGCGTAGGTCATACCTTTTTTGCCAATCTTCTCACCAATAGTGACTGCAACACGTTTCCAGCCAACCATCGTTCCCAAAGACAGAGCCAGTGCTACCGCAATGATAATCCAGACAGGCGCATACTCAACGGTGTGTAATAAGTCTTTCCGCAATTTATTCAGGAAACGGGCGTCTTCAGCACGAGTTTCCGGCAGTTTAGCCAGAGACTCCGCCGTATCAGCAATACACATCAACATACGGCGCATATTGTTACGTTGTTCAGCATTCAGCTCACTGTAGCTCTGAATGCCCTTCAATAGGCTTTCTGTCTGATTAAGAACAACGACAGCACGCGTAATATCACAATGGAATCGCCCTTCCGGTTCATCTTCCGCAACAGCGACCGATGGCGTCAGCTCAATTGCATGGGATAACGCTGAGCCATGCTGCCGATAATATTGTTGCAAGTGAGTAATAGCGTCGTAGGTACGGGCGATGTCATAACCATTGGCATTCATGTTTACAACAAATCCCGCTGGCGCTACACCAATTAGCACCAGCATAATCAAACCGATACCTTTCTGACCATCATTCGCCCCATGAGAGAAGCTTACGCCTACCGCAGACAAAATCAGCGCTGTACGTGTCCAGAAAGGGGGCTTACGCTTACCATCCTTCTTTTCACGTTCAGCGGGAGTCAGATGAATACGTTTACGTTTCTTGGTGCTACTCCAGTAACGACGCAGCAGAAACACGACAGCCCCTGCGATGATCAATCCGATTAAAGGAGAGAGGATCAACGACAGGAAAATCTGTATCATCTTCGGCACATTCAACGCATCAACCACAGAAGAACCGGTTACGATGGCATTGGTTAAACCGATACCAATGATGGAACCAATCAGGGTATGGGAACTGGATGCAGGTAAACCGAAATACCAGGTCCCAAGGTTCCAGACAATCGCAGCCAGCAACATGGAAAACACCATAGCAAGGCCATGAGCAGAACTGACATTGAGAAGAAGATCGGTCGGAAGCAAATGCACAATCGCGTAAGCGACACTTAATCCACCAAGAAGAACACCAAAGAAGTTAAATACCCCAGCCATAACGACGGCGAACTGTGCTCGCATAGCACGGGTATAAATAACTGTTGCTACCGCATTCGCGGTATCATGAAAGCCATTAATGGCTTCATAAAACAGCACAAATAGTAGTGCCAGTACTAACATTAGGCTGGTGTGAAAATCCAGGCCAGTAAAAAGATGTAGCATAAACGTTAAGCCAGTTAGTTGGACATGAACGCGGCGCATTATCAGTGACAAATGCTAGCGGGGGAAGTGAAATATGAACTTTTTTTGATTTCATGACAACTAGGTAACAATAAGAAATAGGAATATTCCTTATATATCATTAAATTACATATCTTCTAAAAAATTGACAGATTTAAGTTATAAGGGAATTTTTCCCCGCAAACTTATCAAAAATGCAACATATTAGGGGTAATTCCCCACTAAATTATTTAGTCATAAAGAGAAAAACAGTGGAAAGATTTGATGCGGTTATTATTGGCGCCGGTGCAGCAGGTTTGTTCTGCGCAGCTCAGGCTGGGCAGCTCGGTTTACGGATACTTGTTCTGGACAATGGCAAAAAAGCCGGGCGTAAAATTTTGATGTCCGGTGGTGGACGTTGCAACTTCACGAATCTGTACACAGAACCATCAGCTTATCTTTCTGCTAACCCCCATTTTTGCAAGTCTGCTCTGGCTCGTTATACACAATGGAATTTTATCGAACTGGTTCAACGTCATGGCATTGCTTACCATGAAAAAACACTGGGGCAGCTTTTCTGTGATGACTCTGCCCAACAGATCGTTGATATGTTGCTGAAAGAGTGTGAAGCCGGTCAGGTTACTATTCGTCTGCGCAGCGAAGTTAGCCAGGTAGAAAAAAATGAGCAGGGTTTCGTTATCATCGTTAACGGAAAGGAAGTAAATGCACGCTCACTTGTCATTGCTTCCGGTGGGTTATCTATGCCTGGCCTTGGAGCAACTCCTTTTGGTTATCGAATTGCAGAACAGTTCGGTTTGAAAGTCTTGCCAACCCGCGCCGCTCTTGTGCCTTTTACTCTGCACAAACCACTACTGGAGCAACTTCATATGCTCTCTGGCGTGTCTGTTCCCGCCATTGTTACCGCCGAAAACGGTACTCTGTTCAAAGAAAATATTCTGTTTACCCACCGAGGACTTTCTGGTCCAGCAATCTTACAAATTTCCAATTACTGGCAACCGGGGGAGTTTGTAAGCATTAACTTACTTCCTGATAGTGATCTGGAAACCTTTCTAGAGCAAGAACGGAACTCTCACCCAAATCAAAGCGTAAAAAATACTTTGGCAAAATTATTACCGAAGCGGCTGACAGAGTGCCTGCAAACGCTCGGTCAGATCCCAGATATTGCTCTTAAACAACTAACTCCAAATCAGCAAAAACAGTTGGCGGCTAACCTCCAATCATGGCGGGTACAACCTAACGGTACGGAAGGCTATCGCACCGCCGAAGTGACAATGGGAGGTGTTGATACTCACCAGCTTTCATCTAAAACGATGGAGGCTAATCAGGTAAAAGGTCTCTACTTTATTGGTGAGGTAGTAGACGTCACCGGCTGGCTTGGTGGCTATAACTTCCAATGGGCATGGAGTTCCTCTTGGGCATGTGCGCAAGCGTTGTGACTGTTGTGGAGAGACAATAAAGTTTACCCATAAGGAGATTCACAAGTTTCGTCCAACCAAAAATCGGGAAAAATGATACTGGAAAGCCGGATGAGGTCGCAAGTCTCATGTCCGGTTTGAAGAGGGGCGTTCGGAAAAGTGTCATAGCAAATGGTAACTCGCTAGCGCTCTACTCTACTTCACATCCGGTTGCGTGAGAGCCTATGTCGGGCAACTCGACCATACCTAACTACCGGAATCATGACTTGGGTGGTTTAGCTCTGTCAGTTGACGCAGCCATCATTCTGAAAATGACAGATATGGAGTATATTTTTAATTGAAGACTCTAACATCTTTCTAGGACAAGCAAAATTCAATCTCGCAAACCCATATCCTTCCGCACCAAATTGTTCACCAATATCTAACCAAACTTTTCCTTGTTGAATTAATGTATTATTCAAATTATCTAAATTGATATTTGTTTGCCGAAAGTCTATCCAAGATAAAAATAATGCATCGGATTCAGTCACTCGAATACCCTCAACACCATTCAGCATAGTATGTAATAAATTATAATTTCCCTTTAAATATAGTAAAAGCGCTTCTAACCACTCCTGCCCTGTTTTATAAGCTGCTTCACACGCAGCTAATCCTATCATGTTGGGGCGGGACATATCATATCGCAGAAATTCTTTTTTTACTCTTTCACGTAGCTTATTATTTTTAATAATAATATTAGATGTTTGCAGCCCTGCTAGATTAAAGGTTTTGCTTGGTGAGGTACACGTAATACATATCTCAGAAAAATAAGGGTGCAGAGCTGCTAAAGGAGTGTATTGCGAACGGTTATTGAAAATCAAATCTTGGTGAATATCATCTGATATGATGATTATTTTATGTTTCAAACAGATATTACCAATGATATTTAGCTCGTCAATAGACCAAATTTTACCAATTGGATTATGGGGATTACAGAGGATAAGCATTTTTGTTTTTGCTGTAATGCTTTTTTCTAGCTCATCAAAATCAAGTAAATATCGACCAGTAATATTATGAAGAGGAACAGTTATTGCGGAGCGTTGATTGGCGAGTATAGAGCGCGAAAATGCCCCATAAACAGGTGTCATTATAATGATAGAATCATCTGGCTCCGAAAGTGCATTAATTATAATATCAATCGCAGTAGCAACACCTGGACTCTGAACAATCCAATCGGGTTCAATTGTCCAGTCATGCCTGTTTTTTTGCCAGTCTGTAATCGCATTTAATGTTGATAAGCTACAATTAGTGTAACCCAATATGCCATAATCAATGATGTTCAAAAGCGCTTTTCTGACAGAAGGAGGACACTGAAAATCCATATCTGCCACCCATAATGGTGTTGGCTTGTTATCGGTATACAGTGGGTCTTGAGGGTATGTCCATTTAGTGGATGAAAAAACAGAACGATCGAATACAACATCAAAATTGAAATTCATACATCCACCATTAATTACTTTTTTTGATTAAAAAAATATAATAAATCAATAGAGTTATCAAGCTAATTAGGGATAATAATGAAAACAGTAGAGTAGCATTAAATAAATCAAGCATGATCCCTCCGTAAATAGGCGCTAAAGCTGATCCGATACTTGACATATTGGAAGCACCAAAAAAAGCTCCCCTTAAATGGTGAGGTGTGAGCGTATCAACTTCGACATTAAACGTAGGTATAGCAATTATTTCCCCAAAACTCAAAATGACAGTTGCGACACAGAGATAATAAACTGTATCAATAGGTGAGAATGCAAAAATGATTTGAGCTATGGCAATTAACATGATACCGATTAATATTTTTATTCTTGGTGTAAATTTTCTTAACAAAACTAAAATTGGTATTTGCAAAGTGATAATTGTCAATGAGTTGACAATAACTAATAAAGCGATAAAGTTGGTAACATTGTTGATATTTGATCTGGATAAATATTGAACAAGTGTAGAGTCAAAGTTAGCATAAACAAACATAACAAGAACATTACATAATAGAAGTATCACGAATGTTCGGTGAGAAATAATTATGTTCAATGTTTTTGTAAAGCTAATTTCATTACTGGCTTTTTTTATCTTCTCTTCCTTTTTTGAAGATAATAAAAGGACACGCAACATAATACCATAAACAAAATAAACAATGGCTGTAATCAGAAAAGTTTCTCTCTGTGCCGATAGGCCAGAGGCTAATCCAATATAAGGACCAATTGCAGCGCCAACATTGACCAAATAATATCGATAGTATTGGATTGACTCTCTCTCTTTAGGAGAATCAATATAATCGCCAATTAAGGCTTTGCTACACGCTTCTAACAGAGCACGGCCAATACTAATTCCAGATATAGCGATTAAATATAAGATAGGTGAAGATGAGAAGGATATCATGATGAATGAAATAATGCTTATCATCACCCCGATAAGCATTATCGTTCTGCGGCAAAAAATATCAGACAAATATCCGGTATAAATGCCTGTCACCGAGCCTAAGATACTTGACAGCGCCAATAATCCGCCAATCCCTGTCGCTGACATGTTAAACTGCCGATAAAGGATCATCGCTAAGAAAGGCCAAACCATAAAATAGGCGGCCCTTGTTAACAGTGTCCCCAATAACATGATAAAAATTGGGGGAGGTAAATGTTTTAATAAAGATAATCTAAATAGAGATGCCATTGATTCACCAGGATACGTAATTGAGTTATGTTGACTCTATTTCGATAATAACACTCTCTTTAAGGTGATGACTATCAGATTCAGCCTGCTCCGCTGTTACGCCACATGCAATAGCATACCCTAATCGTTGAGAGCTATTTTTAAGTGATTCAATATGTTCTCCAACGTTAACATCAAAATGGATAAAGTCATTCTTTGTGTAATTTATCTTTTTAACAATACCAGAAGGTGCGGTGATATAAGAAATAGCGACATATTTATTGAACTTCTTACTTAAGTCAGGTGAAATATCTAACGAAACCTGTATAACTGCTTTCCACATATCAATACCGGTAGCCATTTCCACTAATTCAGGAATATGATCTCCTCCTAACCTAGCTCCTACTTCAATGACTTTGACACCATCACTTGTCACCTTAACCTCGGTATGTCCTCCTCCATTATAAATACCTAACGCGAGCAAGGCTTGTGTTACCACTTTTTCTATTTCAATTTTTTGTTGTAATGGTAGATTAGCAGGCAATGTATGCCCTAATTCAACAAAATAACCATTATCTGATACGTATTTTTTAGTAATTGTGATAATGTTCACAACACCATTAAAGGAAATAGATTCAACACTGTATTCTTGTCCTTCTAGATATTCTTCTATCAAAAACAAAGAAGATTTTTTTACTCCAAATGGAGGAGTTATTTCACAGACTTCACAGAAATTTCTTTCCAATTCGATGACATTATCATTACGTAAAACACCTCGACTTCCAGCCATATTAATAGGTTTTATAATGTTTGGATACCCAATTTTGGCTGCTTCTATTTTTGCACTGTCAACATTCGAAATTAGAGCGTATTTAGGAATAGGAACATTTTTTTGCCTAAAGGATTCTCTCATTAAGTGTTTGTTTCTTGCTTTCAATGCATTCTCATATGTTATTCCTTTAAGACCTAATGTTTCTGCTACTTTAGCCGCAAGGGGAACATAGAACTCCATAAATGTAATAACACCCTGTATTTTTTTCTTAGCATTGATATGTTCAGCCATATTTATAACAAGCTGATCATCATTGGTATCTGCTTCGAAGAATTCATCAATATAGAGTAAATCATTATCAGATACCTTATTATAGTATTTCCTTGATCCAATAAATATAATATAAGCACCCAGCTCTTTTGCTTTTTTTAACCCAATCGAACCGGATGGGTTTTTTTCTATTACCAATAATCTATTAAACATTTTTAATCTCTATCGATCTACCAGAGAGGTTATTCATTAGCTCACGAGAAAAACATCCATTCTTTAACACACCGTTTAATCTTTTATTAACAAGATCGTTAATTTCATCAAGATAAATATGAATGTCTTTGGGCTTTATATCAGTAACAGGTTTACTTAATGGTTTATCACCATGGAAATCATAGACAATCGGTTTATTTATCATTTTTATTTTCCTTGCCTAGAATGTTTGAAATTAAAACTTATCATTTGCATGGTTATTTTCAAGTGTTTTTTGATAGCCAAGAAAAAAGATTTTTGTCACATTAACGGAGAAGTAAGACAGAACATTTGTTCAGCTATTGGTTGAGTAAAGCTGAGTCGGTAGAAGGTTTTGTAACCACCGAATTTAACTACATAACACGTAATGACCAGAAGAAAGCAAAGTGTTTAACACTCCTGAAAAAAAGTAACTCAATTGCAAGCATTAGCAGGGAAATAAGCAAAAGTCGCTGCTTTGTAAAAGCTGCTGCTCTTGGGGCAAAAATAAGTACGCGACTAAAGCCTACTAAGCTAACCCCTTTGGTTTGCCAAATTGCAATTGAACTTGCTACGAAAGGCTTTCACCGTAAAGAAATCGCACGAAGGTTGTCTATTTCAACCGGGAGTATTGAGCTGATCGTTTCTACTACTGATGGACTGGTAAATTGGCGTAAACATGAATCAAAAAGGCGACGCTATCAACTTCAGATTCTTCGCTATCGTCAATACCACCCAGAAGCCATCCGACATGACATAAAGTTTGACTGTAATGCGGCGTTCTTCTGGCTGTATAAACATGAAAGAGAGTGGCTAGAGATAAACTTGCCCGAGCCTACTCCGCTACACCAAAGCCCAAGAGCTAAGTAAGTCATAAAATCTAATTATATCTCAGAGTGACTGCTTTTATTGTGCGTGATTAGTTGTTATACATTGTAATCCTCCCTATTTTATGTTTGATTGAAGTATTGGGAGAGTCTATTTTTCAGCCGGAACAAAAACTATTACAGAGTATTACAGCACCTGCGAAAGGGTTCACTGCTATACTTTGAAAGAATATGAATTCAATGGCGGATGCGATATGTCTCAAAGCGATATCTCTCAAAAGAATACAAACAGAACGATGCAACTGGAAACGCGGGCCATTCATAGTGCTTCAGAACAATTTGAAGACCCATATCAGGCGATTTCCCCGCCACTGTATGTGAACGCCTCTTATACCTTTGAGACCTGTGAAGAGGCCGCCACGGTGTTTGCGGGTGAAAAACAGCGCTATGTGTATGGCCGGGTCCATAATCCGACCCAATCGTTATTAGAAGCCGGAGTGACGTTCGCATCCGGGATGGCGGCGCTCAGCAGCGTTGTCTGGAGTTTACTTCAGTCCGGAGATGTTGTGGCTGCGCACAATAAGATGTATGGCAACAGTTATAATTTGCTGACTCAGGGATTACCGAAATTTGGTGTGCAGGTGATTCTGATTGACATGACTGATCTTCAACAGCTCAGAGAGGTGCTGTCTGACAAGACTGTTGTGGTCCACTAATTTAGGACACATTATTAGCCTTTTTCCAGAAGAGACGACAAAGGTCAGTGACCGGCCAACGCCGACTTAGCCGTGTGATTAAAGCGTAAACTTGCCGGGGGTTTCGCTCATCAACACGGCAGCCTGCTTTAAAATGGCTTTCTCCATTTCCAGACGCCTGACCTGGGCTTCCAGCGCTTTAATGCGCTGTTGTTCAGGTGTCAGCGCGATACCGGAAGGGGTAATCCCGTTCAGTTCGTCGGCCTGATATTGTTTTATCCACTTGCGCAAGGTGCTGGGGTCGAGTTCGAGAGCCCGGGCCACATCAGGCACACGTTACCGGTGTGTAATAACTTGTGTAATCGCCTCCAGCTTGAATTCCGTGGAGAAGCGACGTTTAGTTTGATGATTGTTCATAGACTACACCTCAATTGACTGTTGTCACATTAACAGGCTTTTGATGTGTCCGGGAATATTAGACCAAAACAAATTTTCCGGGTTGCCTTCAATGCTGATTTCACAGTCATCCGCCAGCTGATAATTCTCGCGAATATAGGTCATCAGTTTGGTGATCGCCACCGGATTATTGAGTAGTAATGCGCCAGTGCCGCCACCGATGTAGAATGACTTAATCTGCGCCTGACGCACCCACGGCACCTGCGTCAGATACAAATTGGATTCCTGAATCAGCAAATCTGCCCAAATCTCCAGCTCATGCATTTTGTCATTGGCTTTGATCCGTCGTTTGACGTAATTGCAGTAGTGACAGATGTAATCACACAAAGGCAAGTGCAGGTAGAGATGGGTCTCTTTGCCAGCACCATCAAAGTCTTTGTAGGCTTGAAAGGTGTCTACATCACTGAGAATATCCCCGTGATTTGAAGTCACGTTGATATTGTACTCGTGGACCGGAATATTGAGTTCTGGATTGTTGTGTAACAATGTTTCTAAAACAGTCGGATGGGCCATGCGCGTCATGATGATGCTCCTCGAATGTCAGTGATGATTCAGGGCATGAATCACTCGTTAGTCATAGTACTGTGCCATAATGGCCGAGATCCATGCAGGCTCACGTATTTCTGTTTGTGGCTCAAAGGATTGCATGTAAGGTTTGATGTCGATCACCGGTGTGCCATCAATGGCATCAAGGGCTTTGACGGTTAAGGTCAACCCATCACAGGCCAGCAGTTCACAGCAAGACACCCCCAGCCGATTGGGGCGCGCTTTGGCCCGCTGCCCGAAGATGCCGACTAGCGGCAGCTCCGTCTGACCCCGCGGGTGCCTTGCACCGGTGACGATTTTTTCAGCAGGAACTTTGTGCATCGCAAACACGATTATCAAGTGAGAAAACTCACTCAAACCTTGCGTCGCTGCCGGGGTGAACTGGTTGCTATCGAGCGTGATGGTTGAGATCACGCTGCCCCAGAAATCGTCTTGGGTGGTCGTTCTCTCATTTCTCACCCAGCCAATCGGGTGTAGGGTGAATACAGTTGTATCTACTGGTTCCATAGCTGCCCTCTTACGAATAAATGGTCAGGATGCACCCGATCGACAACGATATAGATCTCATCCCGGTTGACGCCAAATACCTCAACAATGCCATTGGCAACACAGGTGATGATGTCTTGCACGGCTTGGTTGGAGTACGTGGATTTACAGCGAATTTTGACCAGCGGGGCCGGAGCGCTCGCGATTTCCCAGTCCGGTTTGAAGAAACAAGCCGGATCGATCGGGTGCCAGAACGACCACACGTGATTGGGCGCGAGCTGCAAGATCACCTGAATCCGGTCACAGATAGTTTTCAAAAATGCTTCTGGCGGTGCAGGTTCCGGCGAAAGGTACTCAATGATTGGCATGATTCGCCTCAACAGATGCGGAACATGGAGATTCGGATTCGCCGGCGATCAGAGCCGCAAGATAATCGGCCGGATCGCAGGGCGGGTTGTCTGTCGTCTGCATATCCATCAAGTGTCCAACGCCTTGAAGAATATGAATGTGTTTCTCTTGTGATTTGCGTGTCACCACATAGTCAGCGCTGTCTTTTGAATAGGTGTCCGGGGCGCAGACTTGTTCGACGGTCTCGATTGCCTCATCGCAATAGGCAATGCAGTCCCGGCTGCCATAAATCAGATGAATGGCATCGGGATTTGCATAGACATACACGGGTTGTTCAACCACGGTACTGAGTAAAAAAACTTGTCGGCAGTGAGCATGGGCATGATTTGAATCTTCAAGCAGCTTTAATAGAATTTGTCCGCCTAAGGACAGCCCGATCACACAGTAGTTGCGCTTGAATGGTTCAAAAAGTGGGGCCTGAATCACCTGATTGAAGCGTTCATATCGTTTTTGGATATCCATCGCGCAGGCGATTTCGTCCGCTTGCATTTTATCAGGCAAATCAAAATCAAGGGTCGCGATACCAAGCGCTGCTAAATTCCGTCGCAGTGCGGAGAAGAATTCATTTTCCCGGGCGGGGGCATCAAATGCCGTCATGTGACCGGAATGCAAGAACACACAGCAAAGCGGAGATGATGGGGTATCGGGCACCGTCATATGCACTCGAAAAGGCTGGTGATCCGCATCTTTTAAATGATAGTGCTGAGAAGTAGGGTTCATCGTCCCGGACCTGTCTGCAAAACACGTCTGCGCAAAAAGTGTGCGTATGTACAGAATTGAGAATGCACATACGCAACACCTGTGATTACTTTTTCAAGGCCGCAGAGGCTGCGCCCACATCAGGCACACGTTGCCGGTGTGTAATAACTTGTGTAATCGCCTCCAACTTGAATTCCGTGGAGAAGCGACGTTTAGTTTGATGATTGTTCATAGACTACACCTCAATTGACTGTTGTCACATTAACAGGCTTTTGATGTGTCCGGAAATATTAGACCACAACATGCTGTGAGTGAAACAACAAAAAAGCCACTGTCAGAATGCGCCGCGACTTAATTGCCCGGTGCGATCAGTTTGAGCTTCAAGCCCTGACTTCTTCTTAACATCCAATACTAATGCGATTTAATCATAAACAGCCTCAGATACTCGATTGCGCCACAGCCCGCTTCATCCCCGGACACATTTTTCGCAAGCGGAGGACAGCGAAACTGGCACCAAACGCCGCTTTGCTGAACATCGCAGGACTGGCAGACGGTATGTCTGACAAAGGTCTTGTCCCTGAAATCTGAGAAGCCTGTCTCCCATATCTCCTGAAAGGACCGATCTTTAATATTTCCGGCACCATACATCTTGTTACTCATACAGTTACTGCAAGGAAACACTTCCCCAGAGCTATTCACATAAATCGTTGAACGGCCACATTTTTCTTGTTGGGTCGCCCGCTCCAAGGTCTGACAAAACTTAATGGTCTCAACGCCGTGAATGTCATCGGAGGTGAACGCGCCTGTCTTTTTCCCCATCAGGGACTCATGCTGGGAATCGGCATCATCCCCCTGAAAGCGATCCATACAACGTTCGTAAATCGCAAAGACTTCATCAAGCCGTTCAGGTTGTAAAATGATATGTGGATTGAGCAATGCCCTGCCGATGGGATGTGTTTCCAGCCATTGCGGGCGGGGAAAGCCGTTGTCCACACACCACTAGAAGATTTCTTCAACATCATTGATATTCTGGTTATGGACAGATACGGCTGTGCGGACGACATGGCCATACTGGCTCATGAGCTAGAAGCATTCTCTTAATTTCGGGAAGTTCATTTTTCCCCGCACGGTTCGTTCCGGTACGGCGGTATCAAAACTGACAAAAAACGACTGACCTTTGGGGATGCGCTTGAGTTTTTCTTCCGTAATGAGCAGACCATTAGTGACTGCTCCCCGCCGTAAACGGCAAGGCTTCCCACTTCTCAGGCCGCAACCGTTGATGCAACGGATTTACGCTGGCCTCCGTGGGCAGAAACGACGAGTCCCGCCGCCTGTAATTCCTGTATGCCCTTGTGCTGGATGTTGATCGCTGCATTGATGTCACGATCATGTTCGACACCACAGCAAGGACATGACCAGATCCGCTTGTTCAGCGGCATTTCCGGCACTTTATGGCAGCAGCAGTGACACGTTTTCGAACTGGCGAACCATTGATCCAGTTTCACCAGATGGATGCCTGCCGCTTCCGCTTTATATTCCAGCTTCGTGATGAATCCATGCCAGCCTGCATCACCGATAGCACGAGCCAGCTTGGGATTTTTCATCAGGTTGGCCGATTTCAGTGTCTCCACAATGATCGCTTGGTTTTCGTCAACAATTGAACGAGACAGTTTGTGTTGAAAATCGGCACGGGCATTGGCGACCCGTTCGTGTACACATGCAAGCTGTATACGAGCTTTGCGACGATTGGCACTCCCCTTGTTCTTACGGGATAACGCTTTCTGTTTACGCCGCAGGTTACGGCTGACGTTGATAAGGTGGCGTGGATTCGCAATCTTATCCCCTCTGGATGTGATCACATAGTGAGACAGCCCCATATCCAGCCCGGTGACACGGGTTACCCGAGTGGGCTTTACTGGCGCTTCCATGCCGTCATTGCAGAGGATTGAGGCGTAATACTTGCCTGTTGCCGCGCGAGTGATGGTGATGCTTTTCACTTCCCCGTTAATTTCACGATGCAGCCGGGCTTTTACCGGCGGTAATTTCGGTATTTTGATTGCGCCATCAAGCACTTTTACCCCGACACAATGATAGCTGGATTGCTTAGCGTGCTTACTTTTAAATGCCGGGAAACGCGCTTTCAACTTCGGATTAAAGAAGTTATCAAATGCGGTATTCAGGTTAATCACGGCCTGCTGTAAGGCAATAGAATCATATTCTTTAAGCCAGGCATATTTACGGGATTTTTTTGCCACGGCCAGCAAAGGCTTCAGGTCTTTACGCGGGTTTAAATTTACGCCGTAACGCCGATAAGCGTGTTTTTTGATGTGCAGAGCCTTGTTGTACGCGAAACGTACCGCACCGAACTGGGCGTTAAGATACTCCGCCTGCTCTGATGTGGGGTAGATGCGTACTTTGGTGGCTCTTAACATGTTCAGCGCTCATTGAAAAAAAGTGCATTCATTTTAGCCTGTTTTACCGGCAGATATCCATTCAGTCAGGAGACGTCTGAGTCGCCAGTCCTAAAGCCCTCTGGGCTTTCGCCTGATATCCCCGTCCGCACAGAGGGTGTCGCAAAAGGTCGGCATTGACAATAAACCCACAGAGATTTATTGCCTGTTATTGGGACTGACAACCCATGACAGGCTAAAAATAACCATAATATCAGGGCAACGGCCCTTGATAAGTTATACGCTATGGCGTGCAAGGTAAATTTGCCTGAGTACACTTTTCTTTTTCCGGGCAATCGGTACAATTTGCTCCGGTATAGACCCGATACCCACGGCTTTTTTCGGACGGTCTTACTGTACTGACATGAAGTAACCTGTCATTGGCCGGACAAATATACAGGTCTTTCTCCTCATGATAAATAAACCGCGATTTTGGGTAGATTTTTCCTAGGCTCTGTCGGTTATTACCTTCAGGACAGAACAACAGGATCGCGTGTTTTTGAGCCTCGGCGATAACCTCATCATGAAAATAACCCGCATCCAGTAAGAGGGTTTTGGGGTGACACCCAGATAGCCGATAATGTTGAGCCAGTCAATCCGCGATAACCCGTGTTTCACTGGCAGGATCGACTGTCTGAGCAACAATGATACGGACCTCATTGACCAAAACTGAAGGTTTATACGCGCTGGAAAATCCCCGTCTCCGCTTAAGCCGCTGGATCATCGCTTCTGGCTCTATCGGGTTGATACATCACTGGCTGGCGTCTTTACCGTTTTTTTCACGATTTTCCTGTCGGATTTGTAAGACGGCGGCAGACTGTTCCAGTCGCCTGATTTTATCTGCTTTTTGGGGATTGGCGGGGACGGTAGTTAAAGCTTTTTTTTTCTCGCAAAATCGCTTCCTGAGTCAGGAGATGATAGTGAGAACACGCCGCTTCTATCACTGTTCCATCCCCCGCCAGACATGAAACACCGGATTGACTGTGATGTAATACGGATGAAGCTACCCCGTCAAAAAACGAGCCCGTCAGCGTGGATTGATGTTGATAGATGAAACGTCCAGGGCTGGCGTGATCAGGTGTAATGCCATGACTCACAAAGAGACATCCCAAATCCAGACGTGCCAGCCGTTCAAGTCCTCTGAGAGAACTGATCCCTTTCATGATCCCATAAAGCAGAATGCCCATCATGGAACGTGGGGAATACGGCGCTCTACCGGATGAGGCGTAATCGCGTTCGAAAGGGGCCCAATCCTGCTCATCAAGGATATCGGAGACAATAAATGCCGCGCGTTCCCCCACTTGCTTCAAATAGTCATGGAGGGAAAGAGTTCCCTCCAGTACAGTTAGGTGCTGAGCGGTGACAAACTGACGCCCGGTATGAACGGAAGGTGTCAGTTGCCGTAGGAATTGAGTCATAGAAGGTCTCGTTTGGAATATTAACCCAGAGCTTAACTGATAAGGGTTAACTTTTGCGACACCCTCGCACTGGACGAGGGTTTACGGCGGTTTTTGCTAAAAATTTGGGTACTAAATGGCTTTTGCCGGGCGTGCTGAATGATCTCGATGGCATCTTTATGGGCAAACAATTCGCCCCCAGTCAGAAAGACTTGCAAGACCCCCAGGGCCTCGAACTCATCAATGAGCGCCTTAATTCTTTCGGTGGAGAGTTCGTTATCCCGCTTTTTCCCCGACCAAGCATAACAATGCTGGCAACGCAGGTTGCAGAGGTTGGTGGTTTCAATAAAGGCGATCGCAGGTGCGGAAAGGTGAAAATTATCCAGCGCGACAAAAGGAGATTCGAGAATAAAATCTTCAAAGAAGGCTACTTAATCTGGTTTTTCTGAACGTGCTAAAATCAGGGGGAAGGTTGGTATTAGTAAAAGGAAAAACGGTTTTGGCCCGGCGTTAAGTGAATCATTGCAGAGCTTTATTTTTCGAGTTTTAAAACGGACTGGATATAGTGACTTTAAAGTCCCTTTTTATTGATGTTTTTTACCCGGAGAAACAGAAAAGCTACTCAGGGCAGCATGTCCAAATTCGCTATTGCCAAAAGTGTATTGAAAAGCAGTTATATAACTTAGGATATACATACTTCAAAGCTGATTGGCTTAAATCTAGTGGTTGCCATATTCATAATGAGCAACTTAATGTTGTAGAGAATAGATTGTCATTAAACGAGACGAGTGAAGCTATTAAGAATATCTTGACTGGCAAGGGGTCAGTAGCTGGTAGCTTAGTTTCTTGGAAGACGATTGAACATGATAATTCCCCTTTTTCTAGAGTTGACTTGTACTTTGCAGTCTGTGCTAAGGACGCTATTTTTGATTATATCTTTTTCAATGAAGAACTCTGCCCACATGACTATAATTGATCTTATACCTAAGGATTGTTAAAAAAAGAAAACTCTAATCATTCCACATGGGGCGCTAGACGGCGTTCGTTGATATGTAATCTTGAATACTATTATGAAATAGCAATAGAAAGATCTCGCAGTCAGATGATGTCATACATATCTAGTCGTATAATAATAGTGAGAATGCCAGCTCCTTTTGGCTTCCTCAAAGATAGCGGTAAATTTCTATTAAAGATCGAAGCTGTAGTGACTGTAGGGAGATAGTTTGCCAAATGTGCTACGCTAATCGTAATGATGATTCTGGCAAGCTTTATCTTACATGAGTTTGTTTTTGGGCAGATTTTATTTAACCTGCATAGCTGGTGCAGTAACACACTAAATAAGCTGTTGTGAAACTAAGAGAAGCAGGAACCCACTGAAGAGATTCAGACTACGATCTGAAACTTGTAGGGAACCACGTCCTTTAGGACGTGGTGGATATCAATGTCCCCAAAGCGCATTCATTGGTACCGCAAATGTGTTCGGTATGTGGCTAATTGGGAGGCAATTATTACCGGTGTACAGTAAGATGCCACCCTGCCAATCCCTATCAGCCAGTGAAGCTAATCTTGCCAACCCCATACCGTCTTTCGGCTGTATGCTGGCCGCTTTTTTAACTTCAATCCCCCAGATTCTTCGACCATCTTCAATAACCAGATCAACCTCAACCTGATCTTTATCACGATAGTGGGAGAAGTGCAGTTCATGTTCACTCCAACCCGCTTGGCAAATCAATTGTTGCACCACAAAGCTTTCAAGTACTGCACCAAAATCATTACTAAGGTTATGCCAATCGTCGACTCTCAGATTATTTAAAGCACAAGCCAGACCCGAATCCACCACATGAACTTTAGGGGCTTTTATTAAACGCTTGGCTTGGTTTTTATGCCAGGCCGGTAAGCGCCTCACTAAGAATAAGCGCTCTAGAATGGTGATGTATTTATCCACGGTTTCTCGCTGAAGACCCAGATCTTTCGCCAATCCACTGATGTTCAATAAGTTACCGGTACGCAGTGCAAGAGTCTTGATAAGTCGCAGTAACTCATATTCATCTCGAATCGCTGCAATGTCTTTTACATCACGTTGAATAATAGCGTTGAGGTACTGCTTATGCCACTGACGAGCTCGCGCCTCACTGCGCGTATTCGGTTCTGGATAACCGCCTTGTACTACAACTTCTACTACACCTTCAATGAGGATTTGTTCCCCTTTGATTGAAGGAGAGATTTTGTTCGTGATCAACTGCTCGAGTAGCGATGTTGGACTATGCTGCTTTTCTTGTTCAGAAAGTGGTTGTAAATAGATCACCTCGACACGACCTGCCAATGATTCCTGTACTCCAGGCAGCAACAGCAAATTAGCTGAACCGGTTAGTATGAACCGTCCCGGTTGACGATGAATGTCTATAGTTGCTTTTAAGGCAGGTAAGATCTCCGGCACACGCTGTACTTCATCCAGTGTGACACGTTCTGGCAAGCTTTGTACAAATCCGGTGGGATCGGCTTTAGCTGTATTAAGCAAAGTACTGTCATCGAAAGTTAGGTAAGCCCGCCCAGGCTCTAGAGATTTCGCCAGCGTTGTTTTGCCGACTTGGCGAGGACCAAGCAGACACACCACTGGTGTATCAGCCAATGCGGCCGTGAGCTGTGGTGCTATGTATCTTGGGTGTAGTGTGTTATTCAAGGTTGTTCTTTTATGTTCAATGTAGAGAATGAAGCTTAAATTGCTCCGTCTATTTGTTGGCTATGCTATCGTCCAAATGCTGGTTTGTACAGCGTCTATTTGCTGGCTATCATATCGTCCAAATGCTGGTTTAGATAGCGTCTATTTGTTGGTTTCCTTCCCGTCTATTTGTCGATTTCTGACGTTCTTACACGTCAATCAAAACTTTTCCCTTGGGCTTAAAGGCCAGACTGTAACGAAAAACCAGGGTAATTGGAGGAATAAATCCAATAATATCAGACGGTAGAAGAATCGACGCCAGCGGACTTAAAAAGCTTACTATAAAGCTGTATTGGTGAGGATGCCCCAATTTTGTATTCGCAAAACTGGGGCCGAATATCTTTTGCTTTATGTCGGTGAACTGAGCACCATGACAAGATGGGAGAAGAACCGTCGACTAGCTACGCTTTTCACCCACTATTCAAAACAACGATTTAGCTGCCAAGAATTCCAAATCTCATAGCCTAAACCGCCTTTCCCATTTTTATCGAAAATGCATTTATGATTGAGATAACGATCGCACATAAACTGGGTAGCAGTTGCATAATAAAACCCAGAATAGTTCCGTTGTTTGCGGTCGGGTGATGATGAGCTTCGCCTCCCATAGCAATTTGCATAAAAACGGAGTTTGTCAGGTAAGCATAAACCAAACCGCAAATCCCTGTAACCAGTAGAAAGCTGATGAGCGTTGCAGTCACCGCCCCCACTCCCTGAGGTAATCTTCCCCTGATTGAATTGATGGCAAGCGCGGTCAGGCAACCCGGAGCAAAACCCCATCCTAATATATACCAAATAGCCATTAACCCTTTCAGCGCAGTATTGTGCGCCATTTCCAGAATATCAGCGCGCCACAATATAAGATTCAGGCATGCAGCGAGCACAGCCAGAAATACGGAAATGGCAAAGCTATTGGGCAAACTCGACTTTTTATTCACTAAAACACCTTAAGATAAGCAAGGAATCTTGCACCTTGCACCGAGTTAAGCAGGAAGCTGCCCAGAATGCCTGCAATCAGTGCAGCAGTGTATCCTTTAATAAGGAACAACAACGGCATGTCTATTGAACCCCAATAATTCAGCCCAACGTTATGGTCCAATCCCCAGCAAAGCGTCTGGCAAACACTAAACAGCAAAGTACTACTCACTGCGGTCATGATATAAGCTCCAGTGCTTCCGGGGGTCAAACGAGATGAAACTAAGTAAGTCAATCCCCCAACGGCAGCTCCCATACCAATACCACATAAACCAAGCGCCCATACGAGACGCCATACCAAGGGGCCATTATCAGGAAACAAAATAAGCCCCATTAAAAGAAATCCAGCCTCTGCGATAAAGCCCAGAGCAATAAATAGCTTAATCGTGCGTATAGCACGTTTTTCACCTTCTGCTATCGCATATTGTTGATGTTGTTCATTCACGATTCGAGTAGACATTTTTCATCTCCTGAACAAGTGTATTAAATATCCGATGATGTCATTCAGTTTTATCTCTCTAAAGCAGACTACACACGCTGATAAATTGTATAAACCAAGTCAGGCGTTATAGCAGAATGCTGTCAGAGCGAAAAACACTTTATAAAATATTTAGGAAAATGATTTCTGGTATATTACTGATAACTCTTAACTATATAAATTATCAATCAGTAATACCCAAGAAATAGATAAATAAAATTATTTAACAATGCAAGAACATAAAAAAGTGATGTAATCACTATGGTATGAGGATGAAAATCTGTCAATGTGAAATAAGAAATCAATAAGACAATCCAATATGTTTATTTTATAATATATTGATATTTATCATATTATTTCAAAAAAAGCATTCATGACTTAATTAATAGATTGCAAGTTATTTTTTCTGCCTGCAATATCGCCAAAATACAATAAATAAGACCTAATATTGGAATTCATAATAATATAAATATTCAATCACGACACTATTTTATTTTTATAATTTGACAACAACTCTATACTTAGTTATTAATTTAACTAAGTAACCAACAAGATCATTGTTTAATTATCTACATTTAGTTTCCTTATAACCTATATCTATCAGGAGATATTTAATTACCATGAATAAATCCGAGCAAAAATTTAATATCAACGAAAGTGTCATCAACGTAGATGGAAAAGAGGTAAAGTTCTTCACATCCCAACCTCTCGATCCAATTAAGAATAACGCCAATAGAAATCCTATCGTCTTGGTTCATGGCACTGGCGGCAGCACAGAGATACATTTCGGTTATCTCTTTCAACTGCTTGCCGCGGAAAATCGAGTTATATCCCTGGATTTTTCTCAACCAGTAAAAGCAAACGAAACGCTTACCCTCGAACATCTTGAAAAGCAGGTCGAAGCCGTTATTGAAGCAGCAGCGTTGGGAGAGACTGTCACATTGATAGGTTACTCTTTGGGAGCTGTCGTTACTGCTTCTGTTGCCGCTAAACGTCCTGACCTGGTTGGTAATTTGGTTCTGATCGCAGGATGGATGAAAACAGATTTACAGTTAGAACGATTTTTATCTGTCTGGCGTCAGTTATATGAGATCCAGTCACCTGCTATTGCAGACTTTGTGATGTTTTGCGCTTTCAGCGGCGCCAGTCATGTGAATATGTACCCAGATCAGCTTGCAATCAGCTTCGAAAATGCCATACCAGGGGAATTTGAAGCGTTACAAATGGACCTTAATGGCCGGGTTGATATCACTCAAATTGTTCCTACGATAAAAGCCACGACGCTGATTATTGGCTGTACGCATGATCAAATGACGCCCATCCGCCACAGCAAAGCTCTGTTTGGCGCAATTCAGGATGCACGCTTTACAGAGATAGAGTGTGGACATGCGGTCATTTATGAGCGTCCTGCGCAGTTGATGCAGGTTATTGACCAATTCTGCGCGAACCCTTCGTTTTATCCTGCCGGAACTATAATCCCTTCAGAGTTGCCATAATTCCGTTGATCCTCTGGAGAACTATGATGAATAAGAGTACACCAGACATAGATATATCACAGGTCACAGATACAGAGATTATTATTATCGGCTCCGGCTTTGCCGGCCTTGGTATGGGAGTTCAGCTTAAGCGGCAAGCTCAGCAAAATTTTCTTATTCTCGAACGTGCAGATGATGTAGGAGGCACCTGGCGCGATAACACTTATCCTGGCGTAGCCTGCGACATACCTTCACATCTTTACTCTTACTCATTTCGTCCTAACCCTGACTGGTCTCACGTTTTTTCGCCCGGTCATGAGATATATGCCTATCTTCAAGCCACAGCCAAGGATGAAGGATTATTGCCTCATATTCGTTTTGGCGCCAACGTTGAAAAAGCCTACTGGGACAACCAAAAAGAGCGCTGGATAGTTATCACCGCCAAGGGAGTTTTCAGTGGGCAATTCTTGATAGCAGGCACTGGGCATTTAACAGATGAAAATCTGCCACAGATCGAAGGTCTGAGCAGCTTTAGCGGGGAAATTTTTCATTCAGCCCGTTGGAAACACCATATCTCTCTGCAAGGTAAGCGAGTAGGCATCATCGGATCAGGTGCTTCAGCAACTCAGCTAGTTCCTGAAGTGGCTAAAAGTGTCTCTGAACTCGTTATTTTCCAGCGAAATGCATCCTATATCATTCCACGTCCTGACCGAAGTTATTCTGATATTGAAAAACAGACTTTCCGACGCGATCCAAAGTCTATTCGTGCAGTTCGTTCAGATATATTCTGGCACTTTGAATCGCTGTATCCAGCTCGCCGTTCTATTCCGCAATATGTTGCAATATTAAAACATATAGCCTTAGATCACCTTGAACAGCAAATTCCCGATCCAGAGTTACGCGCAAAACTCACTCCGAGTTATGAGCCTGGTTGCAAAAGGATTTTGATTGCAAACAGCTATTATCCCGCTCTTCTTCGGGATAACGTTAAACTCGAAGCATCAGCCTTGCAGCGCATAGATGGACAAAATGTAGTCTCAGTAGCCGGCAACAGTTATCCGCTTGACGTGCTGATCTTTTGTACTGGTTTTCAAACCACCCAACCACCTTATACTCGCCTGGTTCATGGCCGTGATGGTCTCAGCCTTGCTGATCACTGGTCCCAAGGCATGGAAGCTTTTGCGTCAACCACAGTGACTGGTTTTCCAAACCTGTTTATTATCAACGGGCCAAATGCGACGCTTACTCATAACTCAATTATTTACATGATTGAATCTCAAATAGAGTACATTCTCGGCGCGATTGAATACAGCAGGAAAAATAACAATTACATACTTGAGGTTTCTCCCGAAGCTCAAGATCGTTATTTAGCTGAATTACAAAAGCAGATTAATGGTACGGTATGGGTTGGAGATAATTGTACAAGCTGGTACCGTGATTCCCGCAATAAGCGCCTAACATTAGTATGGCCTGATTTTGCTCATTCATTCAGGAAGCTAAATGGCAATTTTGATCCCACTCCCTATACGTTTTATACAAAAACCGAAGTGGCTAGTTAATAAACTTTAATTTGAAACGGCAGGAGGTTTGTCTCTCAAATTCAAACCTCTTGCCGATGCCAGCAATTACAATGACTTTAGAATGGCTTAGTCGGCAAATACTTCCCATCTAGCGTAATTACAGCGCGTGAACCGCCATTAGGATCATCGACCTTTTTGATATCAAGTTTAAAGTCAATCGCACTGATAATGCCATCACCAAACTTCTCGTGGACAAGCGCCTTAAGCGTTGAACCGTAAACTTGCACCATTTCATAGAATCGGTAAATAGTCGGATCTGTCGGCACACCTCCGGGGATACTACCGCGTACAGGGATAGTTTGCAGCAGAAGGAAGGCGTCTTCGTCAAGTTCAAGTCGGTCAACCACAATCCTTGCAGCATCGGCGGGCAAAGGATGTTGGCCAAGCAGTGCAGCAGTGACGAATGCGAGACTCAGACCCGTTCCTTGTGCAATATCCTCAAATGTCAAATTTTTGTGTGTTTTGGCGTCGATGATAACATCGGTCAGGGCCTGACGGGGAGTTTGGGAGTATTGAGATTGTGTCATAATGATTCCTTTGGATTAATAAGCTATTTAAATGCCGTGGTGAAACACGGATTGCGTTGCAGAAACATGCGGATAGTCCGCAAGCGAAACAAATTGGCCGACCAAGCCGTCTAGAGCATCGATCGAGCCAGACTCTATGTCGTAAATCCAGCCGTGTAGATTCAAGTGCCCCTGTTTCAGCCCGAGCGCTACGGACGGGTGGGTCTTGATATTAGCAATTTGAGCAATTACGTTTTCACGCGCCATCGAATCAATTCGAACAGGCTCACTAACGTGCGCACGTGCCTGATTAATCGCTTTCGCAGAATCTGCATGGCGCAACCAACTTGTAATCGCGGGCAGGTGATCCATACATTTACAGGTTGCAATTGTGGTCATGGCACCACAATCTGAATGTCCGCAGATCACAATGTCGGTGACTCCAAGCACAGCGACCGCATACTCAACGGTAGCGGAAACACCGCCAGATTCTGCGCCGTACGACGGAACGATGTTACCCGCATTGCGTATCACGAACAGATCACCTGGCTCACGTTGGGTCAGAAGCTCTGGAACCATGCGGCTATCGGAGCACGCAATAAACAAAGTACGTGGATTTTGGCTGGTGGCAAGCCGCTTGAAAAGCTCACAGCGTTTTGGGAATACCTCGCGCTGAAATTGTAAAAAGCCTTCAATAATATCCTGCATGTCTTCACTCCATCGTGATCGATAAGAAAGCGGATGGATAAAGAATGAACGAGTTTATCTATAGCGTCAAAGATCGGATTACTATCATCTCTATAGTATTTTCCAATAGTTGATTGTCGTTCTGCAGCGACGTCTTTGTTTTTGTTGTTTACATTTTGTAAACGGAAAATGATGACGCTATAGTGTTTACATGATGTAAACTGAGTGAGTGACATGCACGTTATTTCCAAAGATCCATTTGAGAAAGCTGCTCGCGATTTCCCAAATGATGCAGATGCAATTATTGCAACGTATAAGCAGTTAAAAGAAAAAGATTTTGAGAACCCTGTGGAATTACGAAGTCAGTTCCCCAGTCTTGATAATTTCAAGTACAGAGACAAATGGTGGGTAATAGACATAGGTGGGCAAAACTTACGAATGATCGCCTATATAAATTTCGTTAATAAACGCCTACATGTCAATCACATAGCCACTCATGCAGAATATAACAAATTAACTAAGCAGTATCGGGAGACGAAAGAATGATTGCAGAACCTACCAAAGCACTTGAAGCCACAAAGGTACTGGTAGCCGCTGTTCCCTTCTTAGGGAGCTGCACTTCCGAGGATGCCTATAATGACGCGCTGGCAATGGTGGATTACCTCATTGAGCACGATGATGAAAATCCACTGATTGACTTTCTAGCCACTAAAATCGCTGAGTATGAAAACAACAATGAACGCTTTGCTGCATTTAATAAAGCAGTGGATGACATACCAACCGGTGTAGCAGCGCTGCGTGTGTTGATGGATCAATACAGGCTCTCTTACTCAGACCTGAAAGAAGAAATTGGCTCCAAATCACTTGTCAGCCAGATTCTATCTGGTAAGCGCTCATTAACGATTGCGCATATTAAAGCGCTTTCCAAGCGCTTCAACGTAAGACCGGATCTATTTCTGTGACTACTCCCCGCCGTAAAAACGGCGAGGCTTCCCACTTCTCAGGCCGCCACCGTCTTTATGACGGATTGACGCTGGCCTCCGTGGGCAGAGACGACGAGTCCCGCCGCCTGTAATTCTGTTATGCCCTTGC
>NZ_RCWE01000010.1 GCF_018448925.1 Photorhabdus akhurstii
AGTTCGTAATGAATTAACTGTTGTTCACTCTTCAAGACTTTAAAACGTATTTTTTTGTGATACGGTCTTGTGAGTGCCCACACAGATTGTCTGATTAATTGTTAAAGAGCAGGCTGAATCAAAAAATAACATTCTCGTTCAGCCGGGCTGCGTATACTACGCTGTTAGCCCGCAGAGTCAAGCGCTTATTCGCTTTCCTTCTGCCTGACCTCACAATGTTTATCAGCGTTGTGTCGGTCAGTGGTGGCGCATTATAGGGAGTTCTTTGACGCTGGCAAGCATTTATTTGAAAAAAACTTTCATTTGAAGATTTTTTCTTCAACATGATGACATAAAGAACAGAAAGCCTATTTTTTGATGCCTTTAATTGCTTTAGGTAAGTCTGCAAGACTATTTATTATCAAATCAGCCGCTTGTTCAGCTTCAGTGGTAACGGGTTTACCTGTGCGAACCAATACCTTAGTGCCAATTTTTGCCAGAGTCGCAGCTTGCATATCTTCGAGTTTGTCACCAATCATAAAAGAAGCCGTCATATCAATACCAAGTTCGCTCTGCGCGTCCAACAACATACCCGGCTGTGGTTTACGGCAGTCACAACTCTTCTTATATTGTTCTTGAGTTGCATCTGGGTGATGAGGGCAATAATAGATGCCATCCAAATCCACACCACGGTCTGCTAGCGACCAATCCATCCATTCCGTCAGTTGCAAAAACTGATCTTCATTGAAAATGCCACGGGCAATACCTGACTGGTTTGTGACTAATACCAGTGCATACCCCATTTTTTTCAATTCAATCATGGCTTCAATGACACCATCGATAAATTGAAAATCATCTATTTCATGTACATAACCATGATCGATATTTATTGTTCCGTCACGATCTAAAAATACGGCAGGAATACCTTGTGTCACCCGATTGCTCCAAGAATGTAAGAAGCCCTCAGTATCGCACGATTTAGCCATGAATGAGAATGCAGCAATTAATTTATTCACAGTTGACTTAGACGTCTAGACACCTTAACATCCGATTCAACGGGTGGTTTGCTTTCTCAAAAATGTTCAAGCTATCAATTTTCAAAATTTTTATAAAAATAAATAAGAATAAAAATGATAAAACTGTCTCATATCAATAAAATATTCCAGCAGGGTGCCCGTTCTATTAACGCGCTTTCAGATATCAGCCTACATGTTCCGCAAGGGCAAATTTACGGGGTCATTGGTTCATCCGGCGCAGGTAAAAGTACACTGATTCGCTGTGTAAATATGCTTGAGCGTCCAACTTCCGGGCAAGTACTGGTCGATGGTCAGGATTTAACTATCTTATCTGATAGTGATTTAACCCGTGCACGTCGTCGTATCGGCATGATTTTCCAGCATTTCAATTTGCTGTCTTCAAGAACAGTGTTTGGCAACATAGCTTTACCTTTGGAATTAGATAACATTCCAAAGGCCGAAATCAAAAAGCGGGTAGACGAGTTATTGGAGCTTGTTGGTCTTGCAGATAAGCATGATGCTTATCCAGCAAATCTCTCTGGCGGACAGAAGCAACGTGTTGCTATTGCTCGTGCTCTGGCTAATTCACCTAAAGTACTTTTATGTGATGAAGCAACCAGCGCTCTGGATCCCGCAACAACACGTTCTATTCTGGAATTATTGAAAGACATTAATCGCCGTCTGGGGCTAACCATTCTGTTGATTACACATGAAATGGATGTCGTCAAACGTATTTGTGATCAGGTAGCCGTTATTAGTGGCGGGCAATTGATTGAACAAGACATTGTTAGTGAAGTGTTCTCTCATCCCAAAACACCTATCGCTCAGGCATTTATTCAGTCAACTTTGCATCTGGATATCCCTGAAGATTATGTACAAAAAATGCAAAGCCACCCAGCACCAGATCTTAGTCCATTATTGAAATTAGAGTTCACCGGTCAGTCTGTAGATGCTCCACTAATTTCAATGGCTGTACGTCGTTTTGATATTGATATGAATATATTAAGTTCTCAAATCGACTATGCCGGTGGCGTAAAATTTGGTGTGATGCTAGCGGAATTACACGGTGAAAATGGCGGCGTTGAATCAACGATTAAGTTTTTACAAGATCATCATGTGAAAGTAGAGGTTCTCGGTTATGTCTGAAGGAATGATTTTATTACTGGCTAAAGGCGTCTGGGAAACTCTAGTAATGACTTTTGTTTCTGGTTTCTTTGGCTTCATTATCGGGTTGCCAATAGGTGTATTGTTATATGTCACCCGTCCCGGTCAAATTATGGAAAATAGCAAACTCTATCGTTTTCTTTCAGCGATAGTTAATATTTTCCGTTCTATTCCATTTATTATTTTACTGGTGTGGATGATTCCTTTTACCAGACTAATTGTGGGAACATCGATCGGTTTACAAGCTGCCATTGTCCCATTAACCATAGGTGCTGCGCCATTTATTGCTCGTATGGTGGAAAATGCTTTATTAGAAATTCCATCGGGACTAATTGAAGCCGCTCGAGCAATGGGAGCAACCCCATTCCAGATTATAAAGAAAATTCTGTTACCTGAAGCATTACCTGGTTTGCTCAATGCAGCCACAATTACCCTCATTACTTTAGTCGGTTATTCTGCAATGGGAGGTGCTGTAGGTGCAGGTGGGTTAGGCCAGATTGGCTACCAATACGGTTATATCGGCTATAATGCAACAGTAATGAATACCGTGTTAGTATTACTGGTTATTTTAGTTTATTTAATTCAATTAAGTGGTGACCGTTTAGTCAAGGCCACAACACATAAATAATAAGATCATTTTAATAGCAGTACCTGTGTCGGTACTAATAAATCAGTATTCTATAGGGGTAAAGTATGTCTGTTAAATTAAGAACAATCGCAACTATCAGCGCTCTTTTAGGTTCATTAATTTTGGCGGGTTGTGGGCAAGAAAAACAAGACCCAAACCATATTAAAGTCGGCGTTATCGTCGGCGCAGAGCAGGAAGTTGCTGAAATTGCGAAAAAAGTTGCTAAAGATAAATATGGTCTTGATGTAGAGTTAGTAACCTTTAATGATTTTGTATTACCAAACGAAGCGCTGAGTAAAGGTGATATTGATCTGAATGCATACCAGCACAAACCCTATATGGATCAGCAAATCAAAGACCGTGGTTATAAGATGGTCATAGTTGGCAACTCTTTTGTTTATCCAATTGCGGGTTATTCCAAAAAAATTAAATCTTTGGATGAATTACAGGATGGTTCCCAAATTGCGTTACCAAACGATCCAACGAACTTAGGCCGTTCTTTATTACTGTTACAGAAACAAGGTCTAATTAAACTGAAAGATGGTATAGGTTTATTGCCAACAGTTTTAGACATTGTTGAAAACCCTAAGAATCTAAAACTAGTCGAACTGGAAGCTCCACAATTACCACGTTCACTGGATGATCAAAAAATTGCTCTGGCAATCATCAACACAACATATGCCAGCCAGATTGGCCTGACTCCAGCAAAAGATGGTTTATTCGTTGAAGATAAAGATTCTCCATATGTAAACCTACTGGTTAGTCGAGAAGATAATAAAGATGCTGAAAACGTTAAGAAATTCGTTAAGGCATATCAATCCGACGAAGTTGATGAAGCTGCCAATAAGATCTTTAATGGTGGTGCTGTGAAAGGTTGGTAATCTTTCATATTACGCTCATCGATATTAGAATAATCAGGCGGACAGATTGTCCGCCTGATTTATTATGGCATCATGTTTTCGGTATTTTTTGTTAACCTGATCTACTCGCTTAACTCTAACAGTAAAAATTCGAGGATCTATAATGCGTAGGCTACTTGCCTCTTTGTTAGTACTGTCCATAACAGGATGTTCAATTCAACAAACAACATTTACTGACTCTTCCCAGTTATCAGATATGAGACTCACAAAACTATCAACTGGCGAAAAAAAACATTTTTCCTCATCCGTAAAGTTATATACCAAGAGTGAAGAATTATTAGGTGCCTCATTTAAAGATTTAGGGATTGTTTCTGGTCAATCATGTCGCAGCTCCTTACAAGATCCACCAGCGAATATCACCGTGGCTCGCAACCAGATGATAACCAAAGCAGCTTATTTGGATGCTAACGCTGTTTTATTGCATCAATGCGAAATATTATCAGGCCAAGGATGCTACCAGATAGCGATATGTGAAGGTTCAGCCCTGCTTATCACCCAATGACCGATTTCCATTTCACGCAGATAGGGGTTATCCACTCCCCTTATAAAGAAAAATTTGCCGTTCCCCGCCAACCAGGTCTTATTGAAGATGGTGGTGGGAAATTGCTACTTCTTCCTCCCTATAATCAACCGGATGCAGTTCGTGGTCTGGAACAATTTAGTCATCTGTGGGTTATTTTTATCTTCCATCAAACAATAGAAGGCGGTTGGAAGCCAATGGTGCGTCCTCCTCGTCTAGGCGGCAATGCAAAAATGGGCGTATTCGCAACCCGTTCGACTTTTCGACCAAACCCAATTGGTATGTCTCTGATTGAACTTAAAGGGATCGAATACAAGAAAGGTCAAGTTACTCTGGAACTGGGTAGCCTGGATTTAGTTGATGGCACGCCTGTTATTGATATTAAGCCTTATTTACCTTTTGCTGAATGTCAGCCACATGCAGTGGCAGGTTTTGCACAGCAAGCCCCTTCTACCGATATGGAAGTGATATTTTCGCCTGCCGCTGAGCAACAGCTCATTTCAGTTCAAAATATTTATCCGAACTTACGCCGTTTTATTAGTCAGGTTTTGGCTCAAGATCCTCGTCCTGCTTACCGGAGAGGAGAACAGGAAAATCGGGAATATGCAGCTCATTTACTGGATTTTAATGTACGCTGGAGAATCTGTGACACATTAACCGAAGTGGTCTCCATAGATCCCCATTAAAAATCAGCATATACCCTTTTGGCATCTTAAACTCACTGGTAGACTAAAGGCTTATTTTCGTTTTTTTATTGGCTGGCAAATTTTTGCCAGTCAGAAGCAATTTGCTGCTCTAATGGAACCTAACAATGCGTACTAGCCAATATCTGCTCTCTACATTAAAAGAGACTCCTGCCGATGCGGAGGTTGTCAGCCATAAGCTGATGCTGCGTGCGGGCATGATCCGTAAACTCGCTTCAGGTCTGTATAATTGGATGCCTACAGGTATCCGTGTACTCAAAAAAGTCGAAAAAATTGTTCGAGAAGAGATGAACAATGCCGGAGCGATTGAAATATCTATGCCCGTCGTACAGCCGGCAGATCTATGGCAAGAAAGTGGCCGTTGGGAACAATATGGTCCAGAGTTACTGCGTTTTGTTGACCGAGGTGATCGTCCTTTTGTACTAGGTCCAACTCATGAAGAGGTCATCACCGATTTGATTCGCAATGAAGTCAGTTCATATAAGCAGTTACCACTGACTTTATTCCAGATTCAGACTAAATTTCGCGATGAAGTTCGCCCTCGTTTCGGTGTGATGCGTTCCCGTGAATTCCTAATGAAAGACGCTTACTCTTTCCATGCTACCCAAGCATCATTACAAGAAACTTACGACAACATGTACGAAGCCTACAGCAAAATTTTTACCCGTATAGGTTTGGATTTTCGTGCTGTCCTGGCAGACACCGGCTCCATCGGTGGTAGTGCTTCCCATGAATTTCAGGTTCTGGCAGCCAGTGGAGAAGATGATATCGTTTTCTCAACTGAATCCAATTACGCAGCTAATATTGAATTAGCCGAAGCTGTTGCCCCGGCTCATGATCGCGCAGCACCAACAGAAAAAATGCATCTGGTAGAAACTCCAAATGCAAAAACAATTGCAGAACTGGTTGAGCAATTCAATCTGCCAATTGAGAAAACCGTTAAAACCCTGATGGTTCACGCAACAGAAGACGCAGGTCATAAATTGATTGCCTTACTGGTTCGCGGCGACCACGAGCTTAATGGAATCAAAGCAGAGAAATTATCTTTAGTTGCCAGCCCACTGACTTTTGCTACCGAAGAAGAGATTCGCTCAATTGTTGGCGCAGGCCCGGGTTCATTGGGACCTGTCAATCTGCCAATACCCGTTATTATCGACCGCAGTGTGGCAGTAATGAGTGACTTTGGCGCAGGCGCCAATATCGATGACAAACACTATTTCGGCATCAACTGGGAGCGTGATCTGCCGCTACCAGAAGTTGCTGATATCCGTAATGTTGTTGAAGGTGATGCCAGTCCAGATGGTAAAGGGACATTACTCATCAAACGTGGTATTGAAGTTGGCCACATCTTCCAACTTGGCACCAAATATTCTGATGCCATGAAAGCGACAGTTCAAGGCGAAGACGGTCACAATCAGATAGTCACTATGGGCTGTTATGGTATTGGTGTTACTCGTATTGTCGCCGCAGCGATTGAGCAAAATCACGATGACCGCGGTATCATCTGGCCTGATGCAATTGCACCATTCCAAGTTACTATTTTGCCAATGAATATGCACAAGTCATACCGTGTTAAAGAAGTTGCAGAGAAACTGTATGCCGATCTACGCGCTAGCGGCATTGATGTTATTTTTGATGATCGCAAGGAACGCCCAGGCGTGATGTTTGCCGATATGGAGCTTATCGGTGTACCACACACTATCGTTATTGGTGACCGTAATCTCGATAATGGAGAAGTAGAATATAAACATCGTCGCGGTGATGAAAAACAGATGCTGAAACTAGACGATGTTGTTGATTACTTGAAGCAACAACTTGGTTGTTAATTAAGATTATTGCAGTAATTTATTGAATAATATGGTGATAATGGTCATATCGCAACAGAGCATTTTACGTTTCTTGCCCATTATCACCATATATACTGAAACTAGAATTATTTCTTCATATTACAAGATTTTGATTTATCGAAATGGATTTTACCTGTCTGAATCAAAGCGGGATCAAATTGCCCATCTTCCATTGAAGGGCGGACGCTGTAATAACCTTCAACTTCAACATAAACCGGTGTTCCACCTTCCACACCGACTTGGTGATAACCTTGCTCCAAATCTAGACTTTCCGTTACAGCATACCGCTTACCTGTGCTACAATCTGTAAACAAAGCAGCATCAGCCATATAACTGTATTCACCCGCCAGTTTCTTCGGTTTTACCCGTTGCAGTTCATAATTGAATGATGATTCAATTTTATTGCCTTCAATATCGAGCATTACCAAGTTTTCACCTTCCGGTAGATAATAAGATTTCTGGTCGTCTGATTTTGTCAGGCGAATTTTCTCTCCATCTTTCGCCCATAGACCGGATTCAAAGAATGACTGGTCACCATCACGAGCACCAAGATAAGTTTGTTCCAGAATATAAGTACCGTCATTATCCAATAACAGTGTGGTATCAATACCAGAACAATCAGCGCAAGGAAGAGTACCATGAAAAGTTTGATCTACTGGCTGTGAACTCGTTTGCTGTGCTGAGTTACCTTTACATCCCATCAAAGCAGATACTCCCACTGCAACTAACGCTGTCAAAAGTTTTTTATTCACATTTATCTCCACACAGTATAATGAACTCTATAATTCTCATCTTATAAGTAACACAAGGAACATAGCGATTATTCAAGCCTAATAGCGTAAGTACCGTCCTTCTTAAGGATGTTACCCAATAATAGTAAAATAACGTGGGCTGATTTTAATACTTTTGTCAGGAACTTGCTGTGAAATAAGACTTTTATTTATTTACTGTTCAGAATGAATAACCAAAGTTATTCATTAATCACGATTGATTTCCTGTGCTATAGTCATTAACAGTGCTTTTGAGTTACAATTTTTAACAACCACGGGCGGCAATAACCGCCACTAACCATAGTGGTGAGCGAATATGTCTATAAATACTGAATATCAACCAATTAACTGTGACGACTACGACAATCTTGAGTCAACTTGCCAACATCAGCTCCATCTCCACATAAAGTTGCGGGGCGGGGAAGTTATTGAAGGAAAAGCCTGTGATTTGGTTTTAAGAAAAAAAGTTGAATACTTGATAATTGAAACAGAAGGTAAACCCCGTGAATTGCGGTTAGATCATATTGCCAGTTTCAGTCACCCTAAAATTGGCACTATTACTATTGAACACTCTGAATCTTGATAGAAAACAGCCGCCTTTGGCGGCTTAACGTTTTATTTTAACAGCGTTTTATGCCAGTTAATTGTTAACATCTCTCTTCCTTCTACCGCTTCACTTCCCTTGGTAACAAAAACACCTAACGCCGCTATCAATTGTTCGTTGTAATAAAGCAATGGAATTCGTTCTCTAAACCACGGAGCGACCCCAAGCTCTTGCCACAATTTTTTACTATGCCTGGAGTGTTGACGCCCCACAATACTTATCATTCCCTGGACACCAAAGCGAATAGTCACTCGTTCATTATCAGCCGGAACCCTTACTTGAATACCGCAATCAGCAATATTCAATTCTCCTAAGCGATCCGGTAATACCAAAGTATTGCAAATATCCCACTCAAGAATAGTCTCTCTCAAAGATTGCCATTGAGGAACCAACCAGAGTTTTTGCTTATAACGGCGTACATCATATTTACCAAATTGTAGCCGAGGCTCAGCATCAGTACGAGCAAGAGCCACCTCATGCCAAAGCCGGCTAAGCTGTTCTCGTGAAGGCATTTTTATCTCATGGTAACCAAACCAACGGCGTAACAAAGCATTTCGTTTGGCTTCTGAACATACAACCAAAGACGAAATACCCAAAGCACCATCTTGGGTTATCAACTCTTTCAAAGACTCATTCAGTAATTCATCTAGAAGCTGTTCTTGTTCACCACATAAACTTGCACTACGAGCAGCCGACTGAGGGAAATGCGGCCAACGTTGATTCAGTAACGGCATGATATGTAAACGCAGAAAATTTCTGTCATAACGATCATCTTGATTACTGTCGTCTTCAATCCAATTCAGACGATGTTTACTGGCATACATTTCCAATTCATTCCGACTATAGTCAAGTAACGGACGTAACAATAATGTATCAGCAAATACAGCGATTGAAGGCATAGAAGCAAGACCTGCCGGACCACTACCTCGCTTTAATGCCAGTAAAAAAGTCTCCGCCTGATCATCAAGATGTTGAGCGGTTACCAAAATTTCGTCTTTTTGTAATTCGCGCTTGAATACCTGATATCGAGCCTCGCGAGCCGCAGCCTCAATCCCCTTTTGACGAGCATCTATCGTGACTCTTGCAGAATGAAACGCCACTTGCCAGTCATCACAGATCTGCTGGCAATGTTCAACCCATTGATCTGCTTTTAGGTTTAAACCGTGGTGAATATGCATTGCTCTTAGTTGAATTTCCTGATTATGTTGATTACGCCAATTAACCAGCAAATGAAGCAAAACAGAAGAATCTAACCCACCACTGAATCCAACCAGAATTTTCTTATATTCACCAAGCTGTTTAGCCAAAGTGACAAATAGTCGCTCATTAATGTTTGTCATTACAGATTCAAGCGTTCTCTAATGTGCAATAATATGAATTCGTTATCGCCTATTTTATTCAGTTTAAGATCACTGCCCGTTAATAATGTTTTTAGTCACTTTCATTAAAAAGACAAAATAAATAAAACAGAAATAGTAAGGGATGGAAGTAGCTGAAATTTATCAGTTACAATCATTTCCATCCCTCATTCAAACAATGAGTTCAGATATCAACAATAACCATATTGCATTAAGCGCTGATATCGGCGGTCAATTAACTCTTCAGATGTCAGATGATCAAGCTCTGCCAGATCAACCCACAACTGAGCTTTCAACGACGCGGATATTGCTTCATAGTCACGATGGGCGCCACCTAATGGCTCTGAGATCACAGTATCGATCAATTCCAATTCTTTCAAACGAGATGCGACAATCCCCATCGCTTCTGCCGCCAAAGGTGCTTTTTCCGCACTTTTCCACAAAATTGAAGCACAACCTTCTGGGGAGATAACAGAATAAGTACTGTATTGCAGCATATTCACTTTATCACCAACACCAATCGCCAATGCGCCACCAGAGCCGCCTTCACCAATCACAGTACAAATAACAGGCACAGACAGGCGGGACATTTCACGCAAGTTGCGAGCAATCGCCTCAGATTGACCGCGCTCTTCTGCACCAACCCCTGGATATGCGCCAGGAGTATCAATGAAAGTAATAATTGGCAGTTTAAAGCGTTCTGCCATTTCCATCAGGCGCAAAGCCTTACGATAGCCTTCTGGCGCTGGCATACCGAAATTACGACGAATTTTTTCTTTGGTTTCACGGCCCTTTTGGTGACCAATAACCATCACTGGACGCCCATCAAGACGAGCCAGACCACCCACAATCGCTTTGTCGTCAGCATATGCACGATCACCCGCAAGCTCTTCAAAATCAGTAAAAATATGCTGAATATAGTCCAACGTATAAGGACGACGTGGGTGACGAGCAAGTTGAGCAATTTGCCAGGCACCTAAATCTGAAAAGATTTTTCGAGTCAATTCCAGACTTTTTTCCCGCAAACGTTGTACTTCTTCATCCAGATTTATATCTAATTTTTCACCTTGACGGCTAACTGCGGTTAGCGAATCAATTTTCGCTTCCAGCTCGGCAATCGGCTGTTCAAATTCAAGAAAATTCAGACTCATAACATTCCTATTTTAGTCAAATTCTAATTCTACCTGCTCATTACCCAGCAGAGTTCGCAAATCTGTCAGAAGGTTATCCGTTGGCGTTACCCTCCACGTCGCACCAAATCTTAAACGGGCGCGGGCGTCTTCCCTCTGGTAATAAAGATGAACTGGTATCGTTCCCGAACGATGTGGTTCCAATGCACTACGAAGACGGTTCAACAATTGATCATCAATTTGCCTGTCTGACAGCGAGATAGCAAGCCCACGCGCATATTTTTCACGCGCTTCACTAATATCCATTAATTCACGAGCTGTCATTTTAAGACCACCATTGAAGTCATCAAAGCTGACCTGCCCTGTAGCAATTAATATCCGGTCTTGTTCTAACAAATGCCGATATTTCTCCAAGGCATCGGAAAATAACATAACTTCTAGACGTCCTGAACGGTCATCTAAGGTACAAATACCAATCCGGTTACCCCGTTTGGTTATAATCACTTTGGATGCTAACACTAACCCTATCACAGTCGTTACCTGACCGCGCGGTGTTGGATTCACATCTTTTAACCTCAATCCATTAGTATAGCGCTCAATTTCTTTTAAATAACGAGTAATAGGGTGCCCGGTTAAATAGAGACCCAACGTTTCCCGTTCACCGTCAAGAACAATCTGTTCCGGCCATTGAGGAATATTGGCATAAGAGCGTTCCACTTCTTCTGGCTCTTCAGCTAATACACCAAACATGTCAGTCTGACCAGTCGCTTCCGCTTTAGCATGTTGATCCGCCGCTTTTAGGGCATCTTCCAGCGTAGACATCAATGCTGCACGGTGCGGCCCCAAACGGTCAAATGCCCCTGACATGATCAGTTTTTCCATCACTCGGCGACTTAACTTCTTGATGTCAACACGGGCACATAAATCAAACAGTTCTCTAAAATAACCACCTTTCTGACGAGCTTCGATGATCGCTTCAATCGGCCCTTCACCTACCCCTTTAATTGCACCGATACCATATACGATCTCCCCGTCATCATTAACGTGGAAATGATACAAGCCACTATTGATATCAGGTGGTAAGATTTTCAACCCCATGCGCCAGCATTCATCAATCAAACCAACAACTTTTTCTGTATTATCCATATCAGCAGTCATTACCGCAGCCATGAATTCAGCCGGGTAATGTGCTTTCAACCATAAGGTTTGATAAGAAACCAAGGCATACGCAGCAGAGTGAGATTTGTTAAATCCGTAACCGGCAAACTTTTCTACCAGGTCAAAGATTTTCATTGCCAGTTGGCCATCAATACCCAGTTTTTTTGCTCCGTCTTCAAAGACAGAACGCTGCTTAGCCATCTCCTCCGGTTTTTTCTTGCCCATCGCTCGTCGGAGCATATCTGCACCACCGAGAGTATATCCCGCCAGCACCTGAGCAATCTGCATCACTTGTTCTTGGTAAAGGATAATGCCGTAAGTTGGCTCTAACACTGGCTGTAAAGATTCGTGCTGCCATTGTATATCCGGGTATGAGATCTCTTCCCGACCGTGTTTACGGTCAATGAAGTTATCCACCATGCCTGATTGCAAAGGACCTGGACGGAATAAAGCAACAAGCGCGATCATATCTTCGAAGCAGTCGGGACGCAGACGTTTAATCAGATCCTTCATACCACGGGATTCAAGCTGAAATACCGCTGTTGTTTCAGCGCGTTGCAACATATCAAAGCTTTTAGCGTCACTCAGCGGAATTGCTGCAATATCAATCGGCTCCAGACCTTTCTTCGCTCTACGCGCGTTGATCATCTCTAATGCCCAGTTGATAATGGTCAGTGTCCTCAGTCCGAGGAAATCAAATTTCACCAACCCTGCATATTCCACATCGTTCTTATCAAACTGAGTAACCGGATTCAAACCTTCCGGGTCACAATAGAGAGGCGAAAAATCGGTGATTTTAGTTGGAGCGATAACCACCCCACCCGCGTGTTTCCCGGCATTACGAGTAACACCTTCCAATTTACGCGCCATATCTATCAGCGCCTTAACTTCCTCATCCGCTTCATAGATTTCAGGAAGTTGTGGCTCCGCGGCAAATGCTTTCTCCAGCGTCATACCTGGATCAAGCGGTATCAATTTGGAAATCCGATCAACAAATCCGTATGGATGCCCTAGCACTCGGCCAACATCCCGGATTACCGCTTTCGCTGCCATTGTACCGAATGTGATGATCTGAGATACGGCGTCACGGCCATATATATCAGCCACATGATCAATCACCAGATCGCGTTTTTCCATACAGAAATCGACGTCAAAATCAGGCATCGAAACACGTTCAGGGTTTAGGAATCGTTCAAATAGCAGGTCAAATTCCAAAGGATCGAGATCGGTTATTTTCAGGGCATAAGCCACCAAAGAACCAGCCCCCGAACCACGTCCAGGACCTACAGGAACACCGTTGTCTTTCGACCACTGAATGAATTCCATCACGATCAGGAAGTAGCCAGGAAATCCCATCTGGTTGATAACCCGAAGTTCAATATCGAGCCTCTCATCATATTCAGGACGTTTTTCTGCACGTACCTTAGGATCTGGATAGAGAAATGCCAAGCGTTCTTCCAACCCTTGTTTAGATCTATCTATCAGATAATCTTCAGTACTCATTTCTCCCGTAGGGAATTGCGGCAGGAAATATTCACCAAGGCGAATAGTGACATTACAGCGCTTAGCAATTTCTACACTGTTCTCCAGCGCTTCAGGAATATCAGCGAATAGTTCACACATTTCCTGTTCACTACGCAGATATTGCTGAGGACTGTAATTTTTCGGGCGTTTGGGGTCGGCCAAAGTATAGCCATCATGAATCGCTACGCGAATCTCATGTGCATCAAAATCTTCGCTATCAATGAAACAAACATCATTAGTTGCAACGACTGGCAGGTTTTTTTCCGTTGCCAGTGCAACCGCGGCATGAAGATAACTCTCTTCATCCGCACGCCCAGTGCGGATCAACTCCAAATAATAACAGCCGGGAAAATGCTCCTGATAAAACTCAAGACATTGGTCCACCATGACCTGATTACCACGTAGCAGGAATTTACCCACATCCCCCATACGGCCACCAGAGAGTAAGATTAGACCTTCTTTATGGTTTATCAGCCATTCTAGTTTAATTGTCGGACCAATCGCACCATATCCCTTCTGATAAGCCTCTGATATCAGCAACGTCAGATTATGATAACCGGTATTATTGCGCGCAAGAATGGTGAGGCTAGCGTACTCATCACCAAGCAGTTCACTTTCTACATAGAAATCAGCACCAATAATCGGTTTTACTCCTGCTCCATGAGCACTGCCGTAAAATCTCACCAACCCACACAAATTAGTAAAATCAGTGATCGCAAAAGCCGGCATACCTAACTGCGCAACCTTTTTCACTAAAGGGCTGGTTTTGGCTAAGCCATCAATCATTGAATAGTCGCTGTGAACACGTAAGTGCACAAAACGGGGTTCGGCCATATATTTATCCAGATGATATCAATTTGAAGAATAGCGGTATTCAGTCAACCAGTTTACTTAAAAGCCAATCGCTCTCTTAACTGGCGCAAAGCTTTTACGATGATGTTCTGTCGCACCCAACTGAGCCAACTTTTCTAAATGAAATGCGGTCGGGTACCCTTTATGCTTAGCAAATCCATATTCAGGAAACAGTTGATCAAGTTCAGCCATTTCCCGATCTCTGGTAACTTTTGCCAAGATAGAAGCGGCACTGATTTCAGCAACAAGTCCATCGCCTTTTATCACCGCTTGTGCTGGCATAGGTAATTTAGGGCAACGATTACCATCAATCAGCACATATTCAGGAGAAATAGGCAAATTAGCCACCGCCCTCTGCATCGCAAGCATAGTTGCATGCAGGATATTCAATTGATCAATTTCCGCCGGTTCTGCACGCCCTAAACTCCAGTACAACGCTTTTTCTGTGATCTCCAGATACAGTGCCTCACGGCGTTTTTCACTCAGTTTTTTAGAATCAGCCAAATCCACTATCGGCCGTAACGGATCTAAAATCACAGCCGCAGTTACAACTGCACCCACTAACGGGCCTCGACCAACTTCATCAACCCCAGCAATCAGACTCGCCTGAGGATATATAAATTCCATCATTTTCCTGCCAATTCCAACACGGCTTGTGCTGCTTGTTCGTCAGCATTACAACGAATGCTTTCATGCAAATGTAAAAATGTCTGTTTCAATACTTCAACTTTTTCATTGCCTTGTAGTAACGGCAACAATTTATCTGCAAGTTTTTGCGGCTGACATTCTTCCTGCAATAATTCTTTAACTAACTCTTCACCGGATAATAAGTTAGGCAATGAAACATAAGGCGTTTTTACCAGACGTTTTGCCAACCAGAAAGTTAATGGCTTCATCCGGTAACCAACCACCATTGGACATTTTGCCAACATACATTCCAAAGCAGCGGTACCAGAGGCCAAAAGCGCGGCATCACTTGCAATCATGATTTCTCGCGCTTTGCCATCCACAAGATGAACATTCAGCTCTGGCGCAACTTCCTGCTTAATGCGCTCAAATTGTTCACGCCGTTTAACATTCACCAACGGCACAAATACATGCAGATCAGGTATGCTTTGCTGCAATAACTGAGCTGTTTTAAGAAAATCCGCACTCAGCATCTCAACCTCAGAATGACGACTCCCAGGCAATAAAGCCAAGCAAACAGCCTCTGGCGGAATATCTAATAGTTCACGCGCCGCTGCTTTATTTGGTTGCAATGGCATGGCATCCGCCATCGTATGTCCAATAAACCGGCACGGAACATTAAACTTATCGTAAAACGCTTTTTCAAAAGGTAAGAAAGCGAGAACCATATCTGTAGCTTTACCAATTTTGAAAACACGTTTTTGCCGCCAAGCCCATACCGACGGGCTAACATAATGAATAGTGCGAATGCCTCGCTGTTTTAACCGACCTTCCAAGGTGATATTGAAATCCGGCGCATCAATACCCACAAATACATCAGGTTTCAATTCAGTGAAACGGGTTGTCAGATCCTTACGTATTTTCAGCAAACGAGGCAAACGTTCGAGAACTTCAACAACCCCCATTACTGCTAGCTCTTCCATCTCATACCAAGCTTCACAACCTTCAGCCTGCATAAGAGGACCCGCCACACCGACAAAACGGGCATTAGGTACTTTTGCTTTTAAAGCACGAATCAAACCTGCACCAAGGATATCACCGGAGGTTTCTCCGGCGATTAATCCAATAGTCAGCGGACGCAGACTATCAATAGAAGAAATGGTAGCCAAAGGAGTATCCTTCATCTACTTAACGGATAATGCCGCGGGTAGAATTTGCCAAAAAATCACTGAAAATCTTTACATGCTGATTATTTTCAGCCAGCTCAGCAATTTCTTGTTGTGCTTCTTCTAACGTTTTTCCGTTACGATACAAAATTTTGTACGCATTTCTAATTGCATGCAATGACTCTTTATCAAAACCACGGCGTTTCAGACCTTCGACGTTGGTGCCAAAAGGTGTTGCATGATTCCCCTGAGCAATAACATATGGCGGAATATCCTGTACCACTCCGGAACACCCTCCCACCATAGCATGAGAGCCTATCTGACAGAACTGATGAATCGCACTCATACCACCAATGATGACATAATCCCCCAGGATAACATGCCCCCCTAAAGTACCATTATTCGCAATGACACAACGATCACCGACAATACAGTCATGAGCAATATGGGCATTAATCATCAACAAATTATCATTGCCGATTTTCGTTACACCGCCACCTTGCACGGTGCCACGATGAATGGTGACACTTTCGCGGATACGGTTACGATCACCAATTTCAACTCGGGTTGGTTCACCGTGATATTTCAGGTCCTGATTCATTTCGCCAATAGAAGCAAATTGAAAAATCTGGTTATCACGACCGATTTTGGTTATTCCATTGACAACAACATGAGATTTCAGCTCTGTACCTTCGCCAATTTCAACCTGAGAACCAATACAACAAAACGGTCCAATACGAACATTAGCACCGATAACCGCGCCATTTTCTATAATAGCGCTAGGATGTATATAAGCGGTTTCATCAATCATAGACTAGACCTCACGACGGCGAGCACACATCATTTCTGCTTCGCAAGCTACTTCTCCATCGACTTTCGCTACGCCTCTACAACGCGCAACCCCTCGACGCTCCTTAATAAATTCTACTTCTAATATCATTTGATCCCCAGGCACTACCGGACGTTTAAAACGGGCACCATCGATAGCGGCAAAATAATAGAGCTCATTTGGCTCTAGTTTACCCACACTCTTAAATGCCAGAATTCCGGTAGCCTGTGCCATAGCTTCAAGGATCAGAACGCCAGGGAAAATAGGTTTGCCGGGAAAATGTCCCTGAAAGAAGGGTTCGTTAAAAGATACATTTTTTACTGCACGTAAGAATTTACCTTCCTCAAAATCAAGAACGCGATCCACCAATAAAAACGGATAACGATGTGGAAGTAGATCTAAAATTTCTTCAATGTGCAGAGTATGATTATCACTCATCTAAATACTCTTCCTGTCAAAAAGGACTAATTGTATTAACGACACGGCCCGCTTAAACCCCAAATCCAGAGTTCCCAGGCAGGCCGCAAAATAAAACACAACCAAAAATAAAAATATAGTGCAATTAAATCTAGTACAATTAAATATAGTGCAATTACTCGTTTTCGCCTTCCAGTTTACTCTCCATTGACTTAAGACGTTTATTCATTTCATTGATATTCATGACTAAAGCTGCCGTCTTACGCCAAACTTTATTTGGTTGTGCCGGAATGCCAGAGGAGTATACACCAGGTTCAGTGATAGGACGCATCACCATACTCATTCCCGTGACTGTTACCTTATCACAGATTTCCATATGTCCATTAATTACACTGGCGCCGCCAATCATACAGTAACAACCAATTTTCAGACTACCAGCCATGATCACACCGCCAGCAATCGCCGTATTGTCACCAATGATAACATTATGAGCAATCTGACACTGATTATCGATAATGACGCCATTGCCGATAATAGTATTATCCAAAGCTCCCCGATCGATCGTCGTACAAGCGCCAATCTCAACCCGGTCACCAATAATAACTGAACCTAATTGAGGGATTTTAACCCACTTACCACGATCATTCGCATAGCCAAAACCATCAGACCCAATCACTGCTCCTGATTGGATCAAACACTGTTCACCCATTTCAATATTGTGATAAACAGAGACATTCGCCCAAAGACGACTTCCCGCGCCAATACGCGTATTTTTACCAATAAAGCAGCCTGCGCCGATAACCACATTGTCACCAAGCACAACGCCAGACTCGATAACCGCATTGGCTCCAACAGCAACATTCTTACCCAAAGTCACCAGAGGTGAAATCACCGCAGAAGGGTGAATATCCTGTGCGGGAACCGGTGTTGTATCCATAATCTGAGCCATATAGGCATATGCCAGATAAGGATTGGCGACAACCAACGCAGGAATATTGCAATAAGGAAGATCTGACGCCTGGAGAACGACAGCGGCTGCCTGACATTCACCTAAACGCTCACGGTAACGACTGTCAGACAAAAAAGTGATCTGCTCGCTATTGGCAGAATGCATTGGTGCAATACTGGTGATAACAATATCGCCATCACCATGTAATTGTGCATTCAACTGCTGAGCTAAATCAGCCAATCGAATTGAAGACATCTATTATTTAACCTGTTTCAATACACTTGCAGTAATATTTTTGCCAGATACTGAATAAGCAACAGCATTCGCATCAATAACGACATCATAGCCTTCTTTGCCAGCAACTACTTTGATCGCGTCCTGAATACGACTTAGAATTTTGTTGCGTTCTTCCATCTCGCGACGACGGTGATCTTGTTCAAAAGCTTGAGCTTTCTTGGCAAATTCTTCACGCTTAGCCATCACATCTTTTTCCAGCTTAGTACGCTCACTGGATTTCATAGTGGAACCATCACGCTGTAATTTCTGGATCTTGGATTGCAAGTCAGTTTCCATCCGTTGCAATTCAGATGCGCGGTTTTTAAACTCATTTTCCAACTGCTTCGCAACAGCTTCGCGGGCTGGCAATTGCTGGAAAATCTCGCCAACATTTACAACGGCAATTTTGTCTGCTGCCTGAACGCCAGCAGAGAAAGCTAATGCAATACCAAAGCTTGCTGCACACAACCATTTTTTCACTATAAACTCCTTAAACCACGCTATCTGTAACCTATTGGAAAACTTAGTCAATGCTCTGAAACCTACGATTTCAGAGCTTGCTCTATCAATAATAAGATAAAAACGCATTATCACCAGGTTTTGCCAATATTAAATTGGAATTGCTCTGATCTATCACCTTCGTAGTCTTTGATCGGCTTAGCATAAGAGAATACCAGCGGACCTAAAGGAGACATCCATTGCAATGCAATACCCGCCGAAACACGGATATTACCTGGTTTACTGTAATCAGGTATGCCTCTGCTCTTCATAGCAGCAGAATCATTCCAATAGGTATCCCAAACCGTACCTGAATCAATAAAGAATGAAGTTCGGACAGAGTTCGAATACTTACTATCAAGGAACGGCGTTGGAGTAATCAGCTCAAGGCTAGCTACCGCCATTGCATTCCCCCCCACGGCATCGCGAGATGGGCTATCTTTCTTAGGATCATCTTTTCCATTCAGATAAATCGCTTTAGGCCCAATATTGTTAGAACGGAAACCGCGAACCGTACTGGAGCCACCTGCATAAAAGTTTTCATAGAATGGCAACTCTTTACCGCCTAATCCATCCCCATAACCTAAACGACCACGCCCTAAAATCACCCAAGTATGATCGTCATTGATCGGATAATACGCAGAAGTATCAAGAGTCACTTTATAGAATTCGTTATCCGAACCAGGAATAGTCACTTTACCATTCAGAGTCGATTTCACGCCGGATGTTGGGAAGAAGCCACGGTCAAGGTTGTTATATGTCCAACCTATATTCAAAGCAAAGTCATCCGCTTTGAACTCAGCTTTATTTTTATAATCTGGTTTCTCACCCATAGAATTCAGATAGCGCCACATAGCTGCCTGAGGAAGCATATCAGACAGTGAGTTATGCACATAATTTAACCCAAAACGCAGGGAGTTATTTTCATTAACCGGGAAACCGAGGAAACCATCTATACCATAACTTTGGTTGGTATAACCGGATAATTCAGCATCATCAGCTCTGAAATCATTGTAGAATACCCGGCCACCAAGACTCACTCCGTTAACTGTGAAGTATGGGTCAGTGAAGGAGAGCTCTGCATAGGTTGAATAATCGTTCTTACTAGCATTAATCCCCACAGCATTACCTGTACCTAACCAGTTATCTTGCTGAGCGCCAACCTGGAAACTAACGCCGCTTTCTGTACCAAAACCAACACCAAAGTTCAAAGAGCCGGTATTACGTTCTTTAACTTTATAAACGACATCTACCTGATCAGGGCTGCCTGGTACACGCTGAGTTTCAACATCTACCGTTTCGAAATAACCCAAACGGTTAAGACGCTCTTTACCCAGTTCAACCAGATCACTCCCTAACCAAGCTCTTTCCATCTGACGCATTTCACGACGCAGAACAGAATCTTTAGTGGTGTCATTACCAGAGAAACGAATTTTACGAACATAGAAACGGTTACCCGCATCAATATTGACATGCAGTTTTACTGTCTTGTCTTGATCATTGATTTCAGGTTGCGTCATCACTCGTGGGTAAGCATAACCATAGCGACCAAGCAAATTCTTGATGTCATTTTCCATTTTAGTCACCTGAGTCCCGTTATACAGAGATCCAGGCTCAATGACAGCCAGTTTAGTAATTTCTGACTGATAACCCGCCATATTACCGTTCAGGTCAATACCTGATATTTTGTATTGATCCCCTTCAGTTATATTTATCGTGACATAAATACCTTTTTTATCTGGCGTCAAACTGACCTGAGTCGAATCAATGTTAAAACGGGCGTAACCGCGATCAAGGTAAAAACTGCGCAATGCTTCAAGGTCACCAGTCAGTTTTTGTTTCTGATATTTCTGATCGGCAGTCAAATTCCACCACGGCACATCATCTCTAAGTTGGAAACGATTCAATAACTCATCAGAAGAAAATGATTTATTACCGACAATGTTAATTTGCTGGATTTTTGCCGAAACACCTTCAGCGAAAACCAGTTTTAAATCGACACGGTTACGTGGAAGTGGCGTAACAACCGCTTTTACACTGGCGTTGTATTTACCCACACTGTAATAGAAATCCTCTAATCCTCTTTCGATATTGGACAGCATCGTGCGGTCAAGGGCTTCTCCGACTCGAACATGAGATGCTTCAAGGTTTTGTTTCAACATGTCATCTTTCACCGATTTATTGCCGGAGAAAGTGATGCTGGCAATAGTCGGCCGTTCTTTTACCTGAACAATAAGTGTATTGCCATCACGCAGGACACGAACGTCTTCAAAGTTACCAGTAGCAAATAGTGCATGAATGGTACGACCGATATCTTCATCGCTGACCGTATCACCTACGCGAACTGGCATATTCAATAATGCTGCACCTACGGCGACGCGTTGAAGACCTTCAAAGTGAATGTCCTGAACTACGAATCCGTCTGCACCGTATGCAGTGGCGCTGCCGAACAGCAGCGACGCTATGAGTAACTTTTTCATCGCCATCGTTGTAATGCGTCTTCCTAACCAGTCTTCCGCTTTAAAAACGGGAGAAATCATTGAAAAGTGCAAGCCCCATCAATAACACCAGTATCATGGCACCGATGCGATAGCTGAAGTCTTGTACACGCTCGGAAACCGGCCCCCCTTTTATCTTTTCGATAAACAAGAAGAGCAGGTGTCCACCATCTAACACAGGTAATGGGATTAGGTTAATAATCCCAAGATTGACGCTTATCAGCGCCAAAAACATCAAATAATACACCAAGCCGGAATCAGCCGACACCCCCGCTCCTTTGGCGATAGAGATAGGCCCACTCAGGTTGTTAATTTTCACATCACCAACGATCAGCTTACCAATCATACTGACAGTTAATCGCATCAGTTGCCAAGTCTTATCTCCAGCTTGATACATGGCAGAGAAAGGCCCGTATTGCTGAACGATTCTATATTCATCGGCTAATGGCACAACTCGCAGTTCCACACCGGCAAAACCAACTTTCCTGCCACCGGATTGTTGTTTTACTTCCGGCGTCATAGAAAGAGAAATAATATGACCAGCCCGATCCACGGAAAGTTCCAGCGGGACATTAGGATTATTACTGACAAAGGATGTAAAAGTATGCCAAGCATCTATTTCCTGGTCACCGACTTTAACTATCCTATCCCCCTTTTGCAAACCCGCCTTTTCCGCTGCGGAGCCAGGAATAACTTTTTCCACCAGAGAATCCAAACGAGGACCGACAGGCATAATCCCTAGAGACAATACAGGGTCCTGCTTATCAGGATCAAAGCTCCATTGCCGCAAATCCAGAATTTTCTCTACCGGATATGATGAACCAGGAGAGATAACCTGAACGGTCATATTATCATCACCTATCTTGCCCACCAGAGCAAAACGAACTGAATTCCAATCAGGCGTTTCGATACCATCTACGGATTTTAGTTCCATTCCCGATGAAATATTTGCTTGCGCAGCGATAGAATCTGATTTGATATCCGCAACAACAGGACGTATTGCCGGCACGCCAATAATAAACACTAACCAATAAACCACAGCCGCCAATAAAAAGTTAGCAATTGGCCCAGCACTGACAACCGCGGCACGTTGACCAAGTGTTTTATTATTGAATGCCATATGACGGTGTTCAGGAGAAACAGGTGAAACACGCTCATCAAGCATTTTCACATATCCCCCCAATGGAATAAGGGCTATAACATATTCCGTTCCCTGGCTATCCATACGCCGCCATAACGCTTTACCAAAACCAATGGAGAAACGTTCAACGTGAATACCACACTTTCTGGCTACCCAAAAATGACCGAACTCATGCACAGTGATCAATATGCCTAGCGCAATAATAAAAGCCGCCAGATTCCAGAGAATTCCCATCATATTTTTTAAACGCCGTCAAACAGAGAGATCAAAACACCAGCAATATCATGCCGGCAAAGACAGGGATCGCAGCAGTCAAACTATCAATACGATCCATAACACCGCCATGCCCCGGAATTAGCTGGCTGCTATCCTTAATACCTGATTCACGTTTGAACATACTCTCAGTTAAATCACCAAATACAGAAGCGATAACAACAATAGCAGAACACAACATAAGTTTTTCAGGCATTGCAGGTACTGGAGCATATTTCCCAAACAACCATGAAATAATGGCCGCTGTCATTAATCCTCCGATTAATCCTTCCAGCGTTTTTCCTGGAGAAACTTTCGGCGCCATTTTACGTTTACCTAAAGTACGTCCGAAAAGATAAGCACCAGAATCCGCCCCCCATACCAGCAACATGACATACAGTAACCACCATGCGCCATAATATGAATTATCACCATATCCTTGGGTCCGTAAGACCATCATTCCACAGTAGAACGGCACTAATGTCAGGATACCAAACAAAAGGCGCAATAAAATGGATTTCTTCCAAATTGCAGCGGAAGAAGGGTAGGTAACAACCAGAAGCGTCGCGACAATCCACCAAATCATCCCCCCCCATAGGGCAAAAGTGATTTGCGGCTGTCCAATCAAATCAGTGAAATCTGGCAGAGTATACTGTAGGGCTAATAAACCAATAGCAAACAGAGCCGCCAGAATAGCCCGTTTCGTTTGGCTGAATAAGCCAGCGAATTGCCCCCATTCCCATGCGGCAAGGGCTGAAACAGCGATAATAACCAGCCCAAACGCTACTGGCGGCAGCAAAAACAGAGCGGCAATCACAAGAGGGATTAATATCACAGCCGTTATAAGGCGGTACTTCAGCAAGAGTTCCTCCTATGATCCCACATCGGCATCGTCTGGTATTGTTCCGCCAAACCGGCGTTCTCTTTTAGCAAAGGCATTAATTGCACCTTCAAAAACAGTTTCATCAAAATCAGGCCAGAGTATATCGGTAAAATAGAATTCTGCATAAGCTATCTGCCATAACAGAAAATTACTGATACGATGCTCACCTCCGGTTCTGATGACTAAATCAACCTGAGGCTGCTGGCTTAGATTCATATAATTATTAACTAATTCTTCAGTAATATCCTGTGGCTCAAAGGAATTATCTTTAATCTGTTGAGCAATTTTCTGAACACTTTGAACTATATCCCAACGACCACCATAATTTGCAGCAATATTAAGTCGCAGCCCCGTATTATTAGCAGTCAACTTAACTGAGCGACAGATACGATCCCGTAAACGCTCACTGAACCGGCTGATATCGCCAATAACAGATAATCTAATATTATGCTTATGTAAACTTTTGACTTCGCTATCTAGTGCAAAAATAAATAATTCCATTAAAGAACTGACTTCTTGCTCCGGTCGATTCCAGTTTTCACTACTGAAAGCGTATAGCGTCAGTGACTCAATTTTATGTTTAGCCGAGAAACTCACCGCACTCCGTACCGCTTTAATCCCCGCACGATGACCAAAGGCTCTTAATTTCCCTCGCTTCTTTGCCCAACGGCCATTACCATCCATAATAATAGCAACATGTTTAGGTAATAATGACGATAAATCGTTCTGATGATGATTGCTGGATAATATCACTCAATTAATCCTTTACTGGTCAGGGTAATTCTCTTACAAGTTCAGGCATCCAAACGTAAAAAAGCCGTGTCTGGTATCCACGGCCTGGGTAAAAGCCTAATTATCTGGAAGAGAACTTCCAAAATCTGGACCGTTAATTATATCAACCAACAGTTATACGCAAACTATACCATCAGGTAAAAATGCGGACAAATACCCATTTGCCAATCCAAGACTACCTGATAAATGAACGAATAGTCTTCATAGCCAACTCTCTTGCGAGATTATCAATCTGTAAGACCTCCTCAATGCTCTGAGGTTCCGGCAAATTTAATTTTTCTACAACCTGCCGGTTTATAATTGCAATATCTGTGAAAGAGATTCCATTTTGTAAAAAAACCTTAACGATCTCTTCATTCGCTGCATTCAAGGCTGTCGTTGCAGCCTGGCCTGCGTGGCAAGCTTCAATAGCCAGTTTCAAACATGGATACCGTTCATAATCTGGTTTCGAGAACGTCAGTGTACCTAAAGAATAAAAATCAAGAGGTTCAACACCAGAAGCAATACGATTTGGGTACGCCATTGCATAGGCAATTGGTGTACACATATCCGGCGTTCCTAATTGAGCAATAACGCTGCCATCCTGATAACGGACCATAGAGTGAATAACCGATTGAGGATGGATTACCACTTCCATTTCCGCCGCAGATGCATTGAACAAGCAACACGCCTCAATATATTCCAACCCCTTATTCATCATTGTCGCAGAATCTACCGAAATCTTACGCCCCATCGACCAATTCGGATGAGCACAAGCCTGGTCCGGTGTAACAAAAGCCAATTGCTCCAAAGGAGTATGACGAAAAGGCCCGCCAGATCCTGTCAGAATGATATTAGCAATTCCGTGTTGTTTTAGATCTCCGCGTCCAAGGTTTCGCTGTATGACTTCAGGTAAGCTCTGGAAAATAGCATTATGTTCACTGTCAATGGGTAATAGTTGAGCATTATGTTGCGCCACCGCATCCATAAAAAACCGACCACTGGTAATCAGCGACTCTTTATTAGCAAGTAAAATCTGTTTACCCGCACGGATGGCCGCCAGCGTTGGTAATAAACCGGCAACACCAACAATCCCAGACATCACCTGATCAACATCATTCAACGCAGCCAAATCACACGCAGCCTGTTCCCCGAAAAATACTTCGGTTTTACAGCCTTGTTCAATGAGCAACTGACGCAACTCTTTTGCGGAAACTTCGTCCGCCATTGCAGCATATTGAGGCCGAAATTCCAGACATTGCTCAGCCATAACCTGGATATTTTTTCCTGCGGCAAGCGCTGTTACTTTAAATTTATCCGGATGATTGCGAACTACAGTAAGTGTACTTTTGCCTACGGAACCTGTGGAACCAAGGATGGTCAACCTTTTCATACTGATGCTCTGAATTGTTTTATTTGGTGTGTATTAATACTTGTCTGATTTGCCTGGCTATGAACGCTCATGACTTCAGAGAAATGCCGAATAAAAATAGCGCCGCAAGATAGCAGCGCTCAATATATCTCACGAAAGAGATTAGAACTCCATCAGTTCTTCTTCTTTCTTCGTTAAAGCTTCATCAACTTTTTTGATGAAATTATCCGTCAGCTTTTGAATATCATCCTGCGCACGACGCTCATCGTCTTCACTGATCTCTTTGTCTTTCAACAGCGCTTTGATTTTGTCGTTAGCATCACGACGAATATTACGCACAGAGACACGCCCCTGCTCAGCTTCGCCACGAACCACCTTAATCAAATCTTTACGACGCTCTTCTGTCAATGGTGGCAAAGGAACGCGGATTGTTGTCCCCGCAGAAGATGGATTCAGCCCTAAATCAGAAGCCATGATTGCCTTTTCAATCGCCGGCGTTATAGTACGATCAAATACCGTGATAGCCAGGGTACGTGCATCCTCAGCAACAACGTTAGCAAGCTGACGCAAAGGCGTTGGCGCACCATAATACTCAACAGTGATACCATCCAGCAGACTAGGAGAAGCTCGGCCGGTACGAACCTTGCTAATTTGGTTTTTAAGTGCTTCGACGCTCTTTTCCATACGGTCTTGTGCGTCTTTTTTGATTTCATTAATCACGTTACAAACCCTTGGGAACTGGTTGTTTTCAAGCCATAAATCATTATGACCATGATTTGTTAAATTTGGCGTATCAGGCGACTCATCATACCGCCAAACATCTCTGGTGTCTTTGAACATTACTCATGAGAAATCAGGGTACCTTCATTTTCCCCCATCACCACACGACGTAACGCCCCCGGCTTATTCATGTTAAATACGCGAATGGGTAAGCTATGATCACGAGCCAGAGTGAATGCCGCCAAATCCATAACTTTCAATTCACGCTCTAATACCTGCTGATAAGAGAGCTTATCGAACAATACCGCTTCTGAATCTTTCGCCGGATCAGCCGAGTAAACACCATCTACTTTAGTTGCTTTTAGCACAACATCTGCTTCAATCTCAATACCGCGCAAACACGCTGCCGAATCTGTAGTAAAGAACGGATTGCCGGTACCCGCAGAGAAAATAACAACACGACCATGACGTAGCAAACTAATCGCTTCTGCCCAACTATAGTTATCGCAAACGCCATTTAAAGGAATTGCAGACATTAGACGGGCGTTCACATAGGCGCGGTGTAATGCATCCCGCATTGCCAGACCATTCATTACTGTTGCCAACATGCCCATGTGGTCGCCGACTACACGGTTCATTCCTGCTTCTGCCAAGCCAGCACCACGAAACAGATTACCACCGCCAATGACGACACCGACCTGTACGCCTAACTCAACCAGTTCTTTGATCTCCTGAGCCATGCGATCTAAAACGCTGGCATCTATACCAAAACCTTCTGCACCTTGCAGGGCTTCGCCACTGAGTTTAAGCAGGATACGCTGATATACGGGTTTTGCATTGGTTGCCATGATGTTCTGTCCTAAGCAGAAAAGTATATTGGGGATTTACATACATCCGGGTCATTCTGACCAGATGCAAAAACTCAATGCCTACTGGGATAGGCAGTTTAGATTAGATAAAACAGAACCGCCATTTGGCGGCCCTGTTTGTAAAAATTAAGACTATTTACTCATTGCAGCAACTTCTGCTGCGAAATCAGTCTCAACTTTCTCAATACCTTCACCCACTTCATAACGGATGAAGCTGGTCACTTTAGCATTGTTTTCTTTCAACAGATCACCGACAGTTTTGCTCGGATCCATCACGAAATTCTGACCTGTCAGAGAGATCTCGCCGGTGAATTTATTCATACGGCCAGAAACCATTTTCTCTGCGATTTCACGTGGCTTACCAGACTGCATTGCGATATCCAGTTGGATTTGGTGCTCACGCTCAACAACGTCAGCAGGTACATCGCTTGGGTTAACATATTCTGGCTTGCTTGCAGCGATGTGCATAGCCACATGCTTAATCAGCTCTTCATTAGCGCCTTCAGCCGCAACCAGAACACCGATACGCGCACCATGCAGGTAAGTACCCAGTTGTTCGCCTTCTAATACAGAAACGCGACGAATGTTGATGTTTTCACCGATTTTAGCAACCAGTGCGGTACGCTGCTCTTCGAACTTAGCTTTCAGCGTTTCAATATCAGAGATTTTATCAGCCAATACTGTCGCCATAACTTCTTTACCGAAAGCGATGAAGCCAGCATCTTTAGCAACGAAGTCAGTTTCACAGTTCAGCTCAACCAAAGCGCCGAATTTGCCATCAGCAGCCACTTCTGCCAGGATGATACCTTCAGCAGCAACACGGCCAGCTTTCTTAGCCGCTTTCGCTTGACCTGATTTACGCATGTTGTCAATCGCTAACTCGATATCGCCATTAGCTTCAACCAGCGCTTTTTTACATTCCATCATACCTGCGCCAGTACGCTCACGCAGTTCTTTTACCAAAGCAGCGGTAATTCCAGACATTTGTTTTATTCCTCGATGTATCCCGCAGGAAGAGAGTATTCCGCATGGATAGTTCTTATATTAGATACGTAAAAGGGGGCCATAACAGGCCCCCCTAACCAATATATTTCAATACCTGGTTAATAAGGGCTCAATAATGAGCTTGCCTTATTATTCAGCTTCTACAAAGCTTTCTTCTGCCTGAACAGCCAGATCTTGAGAACGACCTTCACGAACAGCGGTAGCAACAGCACCTAGATACAGTTTTACTGCACGGATTGCGTCATCGTTACCAGGGATGATGAAATCAACACCATCTGGATCAGAGTTAGTATCAACAACCGCAAATACTGGGATACCCAGGTTGTTTGCTTCTTTGATAGCAATGTGTTCATGTTCAGCATCGATAACAAACAGAGCGTCAGGTAAGCCGCCCATATCTTTGATACCGCCCAAGCTATTTTCTAACTTACCAAGTTCACGAGAACGAATTAACGCTTCTTTCTTGGTCAGTTTGTCAAAAGTACCGTCCTGAGACTGTGCTTCTAAATCTTTCAAACGTTTGATGGACTGACGAACGGTTTTCCAGTTAGTCAACATACCGCCTAACCAACGGTGATTAACGAAGTATTGATCACAGCTCTGAGCTGCTTCTTTAACCGCTTCGCTCGCAGCACGCTTAGTACCAACAAACAGAATTTTGCCTTTGCGTGAAGCAATTTTGTTCAGTTCAGCTAACGCGTCATTGAACATTGGAACAGTTTTTTCCAGGTTGATGATATGCACTTTGTTACGAGCGCCAAAGATGAATGGTTTCATTTTTGGGTTCCAGTAACGAGTCTGGTGACCGAAGTGAACGCCCGCTTGCAGCATATCGCGCATGGAAACAGTTGCCATTGTAAACCTCTGTAAAATATTAAGTTGGGGTTATGCCTCCACGAGCCCCATAACACCGACTCCTTAGCTGCATGTTCTGCATGAGAGCACCCCGGTGTATGTGCCGACTCGTGTGTGTTATTACACAGTGAGTATATTTAACGCCACTCTGTTTTGCCTCAGTGGCAAATACAGAGAACGCCGGCGCGCTTTATATCATAAACCCACCTAAGACACCAACTTTTGTTGTCACTTTCCGATAGCTCAATGTGAAAAGAAAGGCAGGGTTACGGAAGGTATTCTTGATAGGCAAAAAGGTAACGAGGGAAATAGGGCTGCCAACTGTTATTGGCAGATATTCTGTAGGCTGATACCATTAGTTCAATAATTTTTTCCTTGTTGAAAAACATACAACCAGCAGATTCGCTGGCATTGAATGGACAAGTTTCATGGCAATCTCAATTAAAACCTCTGAAGATATTGAAAAAATGCGCGTCGCCGGTCGACTGGCGGCAGAAGTGTTGGAAATTATTGAACCTTACGTCAAACCCGGTGTAACAACAGGTGAATTAGATCGTATCTGCCACGATCACATTACCAATAAACAACAAGCTGTCTCTGCCTGTCTTGGTTATCACGGTTTCCCAAAATCCGTTTGTATTTCTGTTAATGACGTAGTGTGTCACGGTATCCCAAGTGATGATAAAGCATTGAAAGATGGCGATATTGTTAATATCGATGTGACTGTCATCAAAGAGGGCTTCCACGGTGATACATCAAAAATGTTCATTGTCGGTAAACCAACCATCCAGGGCGAGCGCCTATGCCGCATCACTCAGGAAAGCCTCTATCTGGCCTTAAAAATGGTGAAACCCGGCATTCGTCTGCGCACTCTTGGTAGAGCCATCCAACAATTTGTTGAAGCCAACGATTTTTCTGTGGTCCGTGAATATTGTGGTCACGGCATCGGCGAAGGCTTCCATGAGGAACCACAAGTACTGCACTACGACGCCGATGATGGTGGTGTTGTTCTGCAAAAAGGTATGGCTTTCACTATTGAACCAATGGTTAACACCGGTGACTACCGCATCCGTACCATGAAAGATGGCTGGACAGTCAAAACGAAGGACCGCAGCCTGTCCGCACAGTATGAACATACCATTGTTGTTACTGATAACGGCTGTGAAATCATGACATTGCGTAAAGAAGAAGAGCCAGAGCTTTCCGCAGTCTTGGTAAATGAATAATTAAAATAGCAAACTACGAAGCCTTGCTGAAATCATACAAGGCTTCTCATCTCTTCTCTGCAATATCCTCTTGTTTAACCCCCTACTTTCTCAGTAATCTGGCCGTTATGATTCGCCCTTCTCATAGGTTTATGCTTATGCCAGCAGATATCGCCACAATTCGGGCCCCTATCCCGCCACTTTCTCCCGCTGATTTTTCTAGTGAAGAACTTCGCTACCCTGTGTTGAAACAGCACCTCGAAGAATTTCAACTTTGGCTAGAGCATGCATTTAAAGCGGGGATTTCCGCAGAAGCCTTGATTTCTGCACGCAGTGATTACATAGACCAGTTATTACAACAATTATGGCATGCCTATGGATTTGATAAGATTTCATCACTTTCATTGATTGCCGTCGGCGGATATGGCCGACGGGAACTGCATCCGCTATCTGATATTGACGTGCTGATACTCAGCGAGCAGCCGCTCACACCGCCTCAAGCTCAGAATGTTGGACAATTTATCACTTTGCTATGGGATATCCGACTGGAAGTCGGCCACAGTGTTCGCACACTCGAAGAGTGTTTGCTGGAAGGGCTGTCAGATCTAACTATCGCGACGAATTTAATCGAATCACGATTAATTTGCGGCGATCCAGCCATTTTTCTTCAATTACAGCAACATACCTTCAGTGATGGTTTTTGGCCTTCTACTGACTTCTTTGATGCCAAAATTGTTGAACAACACGAACGCCACCAGCGCTATCACAGTACAAGTTATAATCTGGAACCTGATATCAAAAGCAGCCCCGGAGGGTTGCGAGACATTCATACTCTACTGTGGGTTGCCCGTCGCCATTTTGGTGCAACCTCCATAGATGAAATGGTCGACTTTGGTTTCCTAACAGTGGAAGAACGTAATGAATTAAATGAATGCCAAAGCTTCCTTTGGCGTATCCGCTTTGCTCTTCATCTGGTAGTCAACCGTTATGATAATCGCTTGTTATTTGATCGCCAGTTCAGTATTGCTCAATTATTAGGTTATCAAGGGGAACGTAATCAACCGGTAGAACGAATGATGAAAGATTTCTATCGGATGACACGCCGCGTTAGCGAACTCAACAATATGCTACTGCAACTGTTTGATGAAGCTATTCTGGCACTGGAAACCAATGAAAAATCCCGCCCACTGGACAGTGAATTCCAGCTACGGGGGCAACTTATTGATCTAATCGACGAAACCCTGTTTATCAAAGAACCCGCAGCTATTATGCGGATGTTTTATCGCATGGCAGAATATGAAGAAGTTCAAGGCATTTATTCTACTACGTTACGCCACCTCCGTTATGCGCGCCGCAACCTGTCTCAGCCATTGTGCGAATTGCCGGAGGCTCGCCAAATCTTTATGGATATTCTACGTCACCCCAGGGCGGTTGAAAGCGCATTTGTGCCCATGCATCGTCACAGTGTTCTTGGCGCTTACACACCGCTTTGGGGCAATATTGTCGGTCAGATGCAGTTTGATCTGTTTCACGCCTATACCGTCGATGAACATACCATCCGCGTACTGAGAAAATTGGAAAGTTTTGCCGATGAGAATAACCGTCCAGCCCATCCGCTCTGTGTTGAGCTATACCCTCGTCTGCCTCAACCTGAGCTTCTACGTCTTGCTGCGCTATTTCATGACATCGCCAAAGGGCGTACTGGCGACCATTCTGAACTTGGCGCTGACGATGCGCTAGCGTTTTCACTGCAACACGGGCTTAACTCACGAGAAGCTGATTTGGTAGCCTGGCTGGTTCGTCATCATCTGTTAATGTCAGTCACAGCTCAACGACGAGATATTCAGGACCCAGAAATCATCAAGCAATTTGCCCATCAAATCCTCAATGAAACCCGGTTACGCTACCTAATCTGCCTGACAGTCGCTGATATCTGCGCAACCAATATCAATCTATGGAACAGTTGGAAACAGAGCTTGTTACGGGAGCTCTATTTTTCTACAGAGCATCAATTACGCCAGGGAAATACACCAGATTTTCGTGAACGTATCCGCCACAACCGTTTTCAGGCACTTGCTCTGTTACGCCAAAATAATATTAACGAACAGAAACTTCATCGGCTCTGGAGTCGTTGTCATGCAGATTATTTCCTTCGCCATACGCCAAAACAACTTGCCTGGCACGCCCGTCATCTAGTGCAACATGATTCTCAAGAGTCGCTGATACTGATAAGTACCAAGCCAACCCGCGGCGGTACAGAAATTTTTATCTGGAGCTTAGATCGCCCTTCCCTGTTTGCGGCAGTTGTCGGCGAACTGGATAGACGTAACCTGAGTGTTCATAATGCTCAAATATTTACCAATCGTGATGGCATGACAATGGATACCTTCGTAGTACTGGAACCCAATGGTCATCCTTTAGCATTGGATCGCCATGAAATAATACGTAACGCACTTTTACAAGTCGTTCTGGACCCTTATACCAAGACACCGAAAACACGAAAATTACCAACCAAATTGCGCCACTTCAACGTACCAACAAAAGTGACCTTCTTACCTACCCATAACGAACGACGAACCTATATGGAACTATTTGCCCTGGATCAACCGGGATTACTGGCAAGAGTCGGTAATATTTTTGCTGAAATGGGGGTTTCACTACATGGTGCGCATATCACCACCATCGGTGAACGTGTCGAAGATTTTTTTGTTCTGGCGGATAAAGACCACAAAGCATTAAATAAAAAAGTCAGAGAAGAATTATCAGAAAGGTTGACAGCAACCCTAAATCCAAAGGATAAAATATAACTCAATATAAGCCCATGATTCGGACGATAACCAAGGAACCCGATGCAATGCAGCAATTACAATCCATTATCGAAAGTGCATTTGAAAACCGCGCAACGCTTACTCCAGCAACAGTCAACCATGAAATACGGGATGCAGTTACTCAAGTCATCAACCTGCTGGATAGTGGAAAACTTCGCGTTGCAGAGAAAATTGACGGTCAGTGGGTCACTCATCAATGGCTAAAAATGGCTGTACTGCTCTCTTTCCGTATTAATGAAAATCGGATCATCGATGGCACAGAAAGCCGTTATTTCGATAAAGTTCCGATGAAATTCTCTGACTATGATCAGGCAAGATTTGAAAAAGAGGGCTTTCGCGTAGTGCCTCCTGCGGCAGCACGTCAAGGGGCCTTCATTGCCCGTAACTGCGTACTGATGCCTTCCTATGTCAACATCGGCGCCTATGTTGATGAAGGGACAATGGTAGATACCTGGGCGACTGTCGGCTCCTGTGCCCAAATTGGTAAAAACGTCCATTTATCCGGTGGCGTCGGCATCGGCGGCGTATTGGAACCATTGCAAGCGAACCCAACCATCATTGAAGACAACTGCTTTATTGGCGCCCGTTCTGAAATTGTGGAAGGTGTCATTGTCGAAGAGGGTTCAGTGATTTCAATGGGTGTCTATATCGGTCAAAGCACCAAAATCTATGATCGTGAAACAGGCGAAATCCATTATGGCCGCGTCCCTGCCGGTTCCGTTGTTGTCTCTGGCAACCTCCCATCAAAAGATGGTAGTTACAGCCTGTATTGTGCTGTCATTGTCAAAAAAGTGGATGCCAAAACACGAGGAAAAGTGGGCATTAATGAACTACTCAGATCGATAGATTAAACTTTAAAATAGCGGATAATAAATAAGTCCGCTATTTTTTTGCTTTTTATCATCATTACCGACCTCAGTCAGTGTTATTAATATAGGGAGTTTGAATGCGGACAACGTGCACAACCCGAAACGTACACAGAGTACGTAAGGCGTTTAGCGACGCTCTGGATTCAAAATGACACATAAAATAACCTACTGGGAAAAATACCCTTAAGGTGGTGCTATGTACGATAACTTAAAGAGCCTGGGGATCACATATCCCGAAGAAATTGACCGCTATAGTCTACGTCAGGAAGCTAACAACGATATTCTGAAAATCTATTTCCGCAAGGATAAAGGTGAATTCTTTGCTAAAAGCGTGAAATTCAAATATCCGCGTCAACGCAAGACTGTAACTGCAAACAATACAGAGCAAGGATACAAAGAGATCAACGAAATCAACACTAACCTACGTTATGTGATTGAAGAGTTAGATCAAATTTGCAAACGCGACCAAGCAGAAGTCGATTTGAAACACAAAATTCTTGATGACTTACGTCATCTTGAACACGTTGTTGCCAACAAGATTGCCGAGATTGAAGCCGATCTGGAAAAACTAACCCGTAAATAAAACGGTTCTATTAATTACACCGCCTATATCTTATTTGGTATAAGCGGTGTATTGAGATTATTCAATTAACTCTCCCCATTGCTTGATCCAAGGCTGAGCAAAAACTTCCGGTTCAGCTTCTTCCACCGCATCCACCATCAAAACTTCACCGATTCTTATCGCCCCTTGTTCTTGTAGCAACTCATCAAAAGTGCGCCCACCACCACAAAAATTTTCATAACTGCTATCACCCAAAGCGATCACGCCATAGCGTAATTCAGGCTGATACCCCAATTCATCTCGCAGGGAATGGTAAAGAGGCCGAATATTATCGGGCAAATCTCCTTGCCCGGTAGTTGAAGTAATAACCAAAACCATTTGATCAAGATAGGATTGCCATTGTTCCAGCTCCCCTTCTTCAAAAACTTCTACATCATGACCTTGTTGTTCAAGGATCTGCTGTGCTTCTTCTGCAACAGCAAGCGCGTTACCATAAACAGTACCAACGAAAATACCTATCTTTGCCATAACTTATTATCTCTTTTTAAAGGAATTATTAGTTATCCTCGCTGGCAACAGCAGAAAACTCAACCCTTCCCAAATCAGGGATAATTACCTTTACCAGCTAAGTAGTCGTATCAAATCAAATATTGCCACTACTAAGTTCACTTTGTCATGTAAACAGTACTCCATCAGCACTAATGAATAATCATATATCTGTTAAGCTAATTACGAACAGACGTAGCGATCAATAACTGTGGTTATTCTACATAAAACGGTAACAGATAATCATCAAAAGCCTCGTTTTCTGTGACAACCAAGATAAAGTAACAGAAGTGATGTCGTCTTAGATCAAGTTATTTAACCAATAATAATTCAGTATTAAAATCATTTTTTTAAACAACTTTAACTGATATTATTGATATTAATATGAAAAATGACCATATACTTTATTTCAAGATGAGAAATAGTATTATGAGGTTAATAGAATGACGAAAATAAACACTAAATAAAGGAAAACCATCACTATGTTTAACAATAGAGCTGTTGTGCTGAGTATACTATTAAGTACCGCAAATATTACCGGCTCATCGGGTCTAATGATTTGGGTAGATACCGTGCTTAAAGATGGAGGCATGATTTTAAACGCTTACGTTCCTGTTTTTTCCTATTTATTGGGATTATCTCTGGGGTGTATGACCATATCCTTTTTTATTCGGAAAATGAATATTGCTTTTTTTGAAAGAAATATTTTTGGCTTCTTCTTATTACTAGCAACCATAAACTGCATTCTCTTTGCAAAAGAAACAACATTTATTCCAGTTTGGCTGGATACTCTGCATAGAATATTATGGGGAGTAATAAGTGGATTTATTGTCATAATGGGAAGAAATATCCTTATAACCGCAGAAAATGAAAAGAAAACTAATAGTGATTTTTCTATTTTAAGCCTGGCGTTATTAAGTCTACCATTTTTAATCCCTATTATTTTCTCTCTTTTACGTTTAAATTCCCGTACATCAGCAGACTTTTTTGCTGCTTTTATTTACTCTATTGCTTCAATTATCTATTTCACTGGCTTTAAAAATAACAATAATAAAAAACAAAAACACGATATTAAACACTCCGTAAAAACAACCAATAAATTAGTTGTTTTCTTTGCCTTTTCCAGCTTAGTTATAATCAATGTTTGCTTTTTCCTATCCTTAATGATTATGCCAGCGATGCGAACAAAATATTTTGAGCATATTGATATAATTCAAATGTATATCATATTAGTGGTTATATGGTTCCCCTGTGCAATTGGGATCATGAAAGTCATAAAATCCGTACTTTTAACCAAAAGAATCATGATAGGTAATATCATGCAATTATTTTCTCTCGGATTCTGTTTACTTAGCATTATGACAAATTCTGGCATACTCTATTTGCTATTCACAATTATGGTATTTTTAGCTAATACCATTATGCAACCTGTTTTTTTCTCTTATCTAGGATTATATTCAAAAAATTCTCTTTATACTTTGGGTATGCAATCAGGGATTTATGTATTTATTACTATGATCATTCTTTTTTATACTATTTATTTAGGTGTTGGCGTTGAAGAAATTATTGCTGGGTTTACAATATTATTAATTTCTTCAATAGTTATCTCGACTATTTTTCTTTCAAGAATCAATTCAAATAATAACATTGATCAGTAAAAACCAATAAATTCATATATTACCAATCTTTACTAATAATATATAAATGTTGCCTTTATCTCTTAATTATCTCAATTAAGAGATAAAGACTAATGAGTATTCCTTGAAAATATCCTAATCTACGAAACTTTCTATTTTACTCGCTTCATCATATTCCAAATCCGGGATAATACCTTGCCAGCCAAATTGTTGTATTAAATGCTGCCATGACGCATCCCATTTTGCCGTAAGCGATAATTTTTCACCCGTAACAGGGTGATTTAACTCAAGACAACTGGCATGAAGCATCAATCGACTGGTTTGATAATGAGCGGCAACCCCTCTGTTTTGCCGTAAATCACCATGTGTCGTATCACCAATAATTGGGTGACGAATATGTGCCATATGGCGTCTTAATTGATGTTTTCGGCCTGTTTTCGGTGTCAATTCCAACAAACTAAAACGTGATGTAGGATAACGGCCTATTTCTATCGGACATTCCACCGTTGCCAGTGGTCGGTAATAAGTCACGCAGGGCTGAGCCTCTTTCTCACCCTGTGCAAATTTATCCGCGATCTTATCCAACTCTTCAACCAGAGCGTAATCAATAATAGCTGATTCCAACACATAACCGCGCACGACGGCATGATAAGTTTTTTGTAACTGATGATGTTCAAACTGTTGGGAAAGCTGACGGGCAACATCACTGGAAAGCGCCATCAGCAATACACCTGACGTTGGTCTATCCAGACGGTGCACCGGGAAAACATGCTGGCCAATCTGATCACGCAATGTCTGCATGACAAAGAGAATTTCGTGACGCGCCAACCAACTACGATGAACTAACCACCCCGCTGGCTTGTTAACTGCCACAATATGATCATCCTGATATAATACTTCCAACATATCAGACGTTATCCTGCATAAATAAGCGATCCAACGCACGAAGATGTTCAAGCAGTTGCTGGTAACGCCCGGTAGTATCTTCTTTATAAGATTCCTCAAAGTAAGGCGCGATAGCAAATGCCGTAGGCAACGCCAATCCCTGTTCCAATAATGTATACATTCTCGGAATCAATACCCACTGTAGCCACTCTTCAGCTAACATCGTATCAATGGAAAATGGCTCAACACTTTCGAAAGCTTTCGGTTTAGGCGGATGGCTCTGCCACAGGTCAATTTCCCTCATGGCTTCTTCAATTAACTGTAATTTATGCAGAATTTGTTTTGCAGTACTCATATTTTCAGCCTGACTCAGTTTTTACTCAAAACAACCAAGTTCGCAAGAATACCATCGATACCCCTTAAGCTGAAAATTTGCTTGCTCCACCAAATAAGAGAAGGGAGCGAACAAGCGCTCCCCTTAAGTTGATTTTATAGCAGTCCCGCTAATAATATGCTCCTTGCTCACTCCTTGACAAATTGTCCCTGTTGGTTATCCCTTACCCATCATTTTATTTATGTTGCATACGATCCTGTTATGCATTGTGTCATCCTGACCATCATCACTTATCTGTCCTTGAGAAATTGTGCGCAATGATTCCTTTCCTGCTGAGGACAGCATGAATTAATTCGTTCGATGAAACAAGCTACACATAATGGAACCAGTAAATGAGGGCAGGGAATAAAATCTGTGATTATTTATAGCCTATTGAAATAAAATGAAAATAATAAACTAATGTGAAACTCACAAAAGTAAACAATGATATCTCTTACATGAAGTGTAAGAGATATCTCACAAATGTAGAGTTAAAAATCCGGGACTAACTGTAGCAACCTGCATTTATCGTGTTTTTCGACCCACAATAACTGAAAATGAAATCTATAACCTGTTGTGCCTTGCAGAAAATGAATCCCGTGTCAGAGCGTAAGTGAAGTGTGTTTACCGTTGTACAACTCCCCATACGCCATCCAGTAAGCCACTGTTTTGTAGATAAAGTATCACGCTCATCACGATAGACCGTCAACCCGCAACACTGGGTTACTGGCAGTTTGATATGTCACCTTCCGATCTGAAACACATTGATATACTAGAGTAGATTGATCCGGATAAAGGCAAACCTACCCTGATGCTGTTCAGTGGGATGGACGATCAGAACGGCACGTATCAGGAATACCACTGCATTTACGGTGAGGATACCGAGTCGGCCCTGCGTCTAATAAGTCATCAATAATAAAATAATTCCAAGATTAATTGCGAATACACCTAAATATGACGATTGTTAGGATGGTTAATTCTATTAAAAATAATAATAATAAGCATGACATAATATTATCCTGTTTATATTTCTTATCGATGTAAATAGAACAATGATTCACTAACTTTATTTTTAAAACCAAATAACTTTATTGTCTTTCTATATCTCAACATGCAGGTTAATAAGATGTTATTAAATAATTTTAAAATTTAGTGGAAATAAATAGATCTTTAGCTATACTTAATTAATGACATGACAGATAAAAATAGCAATGTCTTTTTGTGAATAAAGGATAAAACTTATCATCAACAGTCAACTTAAAATTTAATTAGATGAGCAAAGATTAGTTATTGAATTTTTGAATAAAAATATTAATGATATTAAAAAATTCATCGCAGCCTATTAATATAATAGGTAAATAAAATGATAGAAAAAACAATTGGCATTAATCATGTTGTAATTCCCTAATATTTTAAAATCAACATATATTTTACTGTAGCTAATTATTTTCCACCTTATACCCGGAGGAAAAAAATCCCAGGGTCTATTTTAAAGGGCATTACTTCCCAGAATAATCATGGCTTAAAGTCGATTATTTCCGAGTCGATATAGGTTTTCATTTGTAGATATTGCGGGCCAGAAAAAAGAGCGGCAATAAACTATATAGTTTTCACTTAACAACATGGTTTTCACTTAACAACCATTCTGCCAAATAGTCACCGGCTGTGCAGAAATAATTTCAATTAAGCTTTATCTCCCGCCGGAGAGACGCTTTACCAGGCAGAGTCTGACACACAGATAAAACAACAGAGGTTATTATGACAGTAATGACGATTTATTTCTGCGGGACAGCAGCCACCAAGTTTGATGATTCAAACCCTAATTATTGGAACGGGGAATTGGTTTCCACTCTGGCGTCCCATAACTTGGGACGCGAGTTTGCCGAATGGTTAATCATCGATGGTCCAGGTAGCGGCAACCTTCAGGATGATGAACTTTGGGAAAAAAGCGGGGAACATTACGACTGGGCAGGCAAAACACTCGGCTACGGCTGGGAAGAAAATGTCAAGCATGCCGCCCATATTATTAAAGGTAGTTTCGGCTGGCAACGCGAAAAGTTAACTGAACAACAATATAATAAGCTCAAAGAATCGGGAATTCCAATTAAGGATGTTGAAGTCACAGGTTCCTTTTTCTGGCGACACTATGACTATGGCAAACGAAAAGTTACGCAGCAACAACTACAGCAGCAAATTATTAAAACTTTTCGTAAGGACGGAATACTTCCAACACAGGTCAACCTTATAGGCTGGAGTCGGGGAGGAATAAGTTGCCATATGCTCGCCAATTCGATGCTTAAAGATCCTGACTTAGAAGCGATCCCGGTGAATATTTTTGTAATAGACCCAGTACCTGGCCTAGGAAATTTCCAACAAGAAAGGGTTTCTTTAGGAAAAAACGTCAGAGAATACGTGGCATTTTATGCAAAGGATGAACGTTCAAAAGGTTTTTCTTGCGTGATCCCGGAAACGGATAAATCAACGGCTGTACATATTTATCCAATGCCCGGCCGGCACGCCACACTTGTCGGTAACGCATCCCTTGATGGGATCAGCAGTGGTAAAGTTTTGTATGAGCCAGGAATGATTGTCCGTCATTTTGCCGAAGTATGCTTGACAAGATGGGGATGCAATCTGGATAAAAAGCTTAATTTGGATGATGCGCAACTACTGGAGCTCCATAAAGCCATGGAAAGAAATGCAGACCTGTATACAAAAATGCATAGTAATTCTTATACTTTAATTACCGAAAGCAATAAAGGGGAGCGCCAAGTTTCTCATGGCACAAGTAACGCCAACTTTTCTTCAATAAAGGGGAGTCCATTTTCACCGGCCTCAGGACTGGCCTCCAATTTCCTGAATGAAAAATCGATCTACGACGTCATTAAATAATCCAAGTGACGAGCATCAGCCTCCAGCAAACGAGGATTCTTTGAACATTGATGACTTTGCATATTTTTTGCCAAAAATTGTGACATTTGGTGTTCTTTTACAGTGTTCATTTTTCTACGTCCCATTACATCGAACCTTGACACGATAATGAAGCATTTTTTTCATTTGCAAATAATCTAGGTTGGTCGGGATGGAATGCAGATTTAGGGGCAAACAATGTGGATTTATTGTCATTTATTCTGGGTTGGAGGCTCGGTGAGAATCACTTAATGTAAACTGAAAACCGCTGTTGATTGCAGGTCGAGCGGTTTTCAATTGTAAGTCGTTATACCTAACGAATAAAGACAGGCTCAATTGCACCAAGAAACCCAATTAAGTCGGTAAATAACCGCGTTCGTTTATGGCTGCCAAATTGTTCCAAGATCACTTCACCGGTCAAATTACACAGAGAAATCATCCCCATATCATCCGATTCCATCGTCGCAATAAACGCCGTTGGCGACAGTTTCAACCGCTTCTGCGTCACCAAATGTCCTATCAGATTTTCCTGTAAACGGATAAAGTCATCTTCACTCCAAACCTGAATCAAACTAAACCGCTGACCTTCAAACGTTACCGTCATATCACCGGCTAATTGTGATGTATAAAAATCATGAATTGCCGGTTGTAATTGAATATCCAGTGCAACTTCGACGCTATTCAGCTTATCCTCTAAAGGAAAAGGCTGTGGAAGCCAATAAACCATGTTGTCACCAGTCTGGACAATACAAGGTGATGGTACACCATAAAGTTCACGGCTGGCAGGAGGGGCTTCGGTTTCCTTTTGCCACAAATCAACATAACAACGGGTAAAATTAGACAACGCTTCTGTAACATTAGAAATCATATTATTTTCAACCGGTAACTGTTAGGGTGTACTTAATAATTTTATACTAAACCAAAGATAATGAACTGAGCGAATAAATAAAATTCAGACAAACGCCCTAACTTGCTAAACTTAAGCAATCACTAATATCAGATTTTGAGGAATAACATGTCGTTATATCGGGATCACCAAGCTCTTGAGCAACTTACTCTGGGTAAAACCACTTTATATCGTGACCAATATGATGCCAGCTTATTGCAAGCTGTACCCCGCAATATGAACCGTGAACCGCTGGAAATTTTCCCTGATAATTTGCCGTTTCATGGCGCTGATATCTGGACGCTATATGAGCTGTCATGGCTGAATAGCCGTGGTTTGCCACAAGTTGCTGTCGGGCATGTTAGTTTAAGTGCAACAAGTAAAAATCTGATTGAATCTAAAAGTTTTAAGCTCTATCTGAACAGTTTTAACCAAACTCGCTTTGAAAACTGGCAAGTCGTTGAAGAAACACTACAGCGCGATCTGGCTGCTTGTGCTGAAGGCAAGGTGGAAGTGACACTTCATCATTTAGATCATTTCAATAATCAGCCAATCTCCACTTTTACAGGCGAATGTATTGACGATCAGGACATTGAAGTGACTGAATATGATTTCAATCGTCATTATCTGCAAGATGCAGCACAAGGCCCGCTGGTAGAAGAAGTTTTGGTTAGCCATCTGCTGAAATCTAATTGCCTGATCACCCATCAACCTGACTGGGGATCTGTCCAGATTCACTACAAAGGGGCAAAAATCAATCGGGAAGCATTGTTACGCTACCTAATATCATTCCGGCATCACAATGAGTTTCACGAGCAATGTGTCGAACGTATCTTCAACGATTTACAACAGTTATGTGCACCAGAAAAGCTTTCAGTCTACGCTCGTTATACCCGTCGTGGGGGATTAGATATCAACCCGTGGCGCACAAATAGTGCAAGCTTTATTCCAGCTATAGGCAGACTGGCACGTCAATAGATCTGCTTTAAATCTGTTTTCCTAAGCGCAATTTCTGAAAAATAAGCTGAAATAGGGTATGTAATACATTCAGTTTAGTGCTATTGATATGTAATCCATACACGGTATACAAGGAGTCATTCTTGATCACACATATCAACCCACTCGGCTCAATGGATTTATTATCTCAACTTGAAGTAGATATGCTAAAGAGTACCGCAAAAAGTGATCTGTATCGCCTGTTCCGTAATTGCTCACTGGCCGTACTCAATTCAGGTAGCCAAACCGATAATAGTAAAGAGCTGCTCTCTAAATACACCGATTTTGAAATTAACGTACTGCGCCGTGAGCGTGGAGTAAAACTGGAACTGATAGATCCACCAGAAGACGCATTCGTTGATGGAAAAATTATTCATTCACTACAAGCTAACCTGTTCGCAGTGCTGCGGGATATCTTGTTTGTCCATACACAAATTACCGATCCAGGACAACCGGATTATTCCGATTCAGAGAATAGTGCGCATATCACCAACAGAATATTCTCTATTCTGCGCCATGCCAGAGCGCTGCATACCGATGACGATCTCAACATGATCGTCTGTTGGGGAGGCCACTCAATTAGTAAGCAAGAGTATCAATATGGCCGTAAAGTCGGTAATCAGCTTGGGTTACGTGGACTGAATATCTGTACTGGCTGTGGCCCCGGCGCAATGGAAGCACCGATGAAAGGCGCGGCTGTCGGCCATGCCCAACAGAATTATAAAAATAGCCGTTTTATTGGTATCACCGAACCCTCAATCATTGCGGCGGAACCCCCAAATCCATTGGTGAATGAGCTGATTATCATGCCAGACATAGAAAAGCGTCTGGAAGCTTTTGTTCGTATTGCTCATGGTATCGTTATTTTCCCTGGTGGCGTCGGTACAGCGGAAGAATTACTTTATTTGCTAGGCATTCTGATGAACCCGGAAAATCAGGAGCAAGTCCTGCCATTAATTCTTACCGGACCAAAGGAGAGTGAGGACTATTTCCAGGTTCTGGACGAATTTATTGTTCATACCTTGGGCGAAGATATACGACGCTACTATCACATCATCATTGATAATGCGCCCGAAGTTGCCAGAATAATGAAAGAAGCGATGCCATTAGTGAGAGATAGCCGCCACAGTACCGGTGATGCATATAGTTTTAATTGGTCAATGAAGATCAATTATGATTTGCAACAGCCGTTTGAACCATCCCATGAAAACATGGCTGATCTTAATCTCCATTCTGATCAACCATCTGAAAAACTGGCAGCGTCACTGCGCCGGGCTTTTTCCGGGATTGTTGCCGGTAATGTGAAAGAGGTGGGTATTCAAGCGATTGAAAAACAGGGTCCATTCAAAATCCACGGGGATGTTAAAATAATGCGCCATATGGATAAGCTATTGAAAGACTTTGTGGAACAGCATCGAATGAAACTACCGGGAGGCACTGCCTACGAGCCTTGCTACGAAATTATTAAATAAAGTTACCTGAAAAAAATATTCGCGCTCCACGGATGGAGCATTGTGCCATTTAAAGTGATTCCATATGATACACCTTCTTATTGTTGATGCTCTTAACCTTATCCGACGCATTCATGCTGTACAGGGCAGCCCATGCATTCCTGCCTGTGAACATGCGCTAAGGCAGCTTATCCAACATACTCATCCCACACATGCCGTCGCAGTATTCGATGAAGAAAATCGCAGTCACAGTTGGCGTCATCAGATATTACCTGACTACAAAGCCGGCCGTTCGGCCATGCCTGACAATCTGCAACAGGAAATGCCGCAAATCAGAGCATCATTTGAGCAACAAGGGGTCGCCTGCTGGCATGCCGAGGGACATGAAGCTGACGATCTGGCAGCGACACTGGCGGTAAAAGTGACTTCTGCTGGTCACAACGTGACAATTGTTTCTACTGATAAAGGGTATTGCCAGCTACTTTCACCCAATATTCGTATCCGTGACTACTTTCAAAAACGCTGGTTGGATATGCCATTTGTTCAGCAAGAGTTTGGCGTTTTACCAGAACAACTACCTGATTATTGGGGTCTGGCGGGGATAAGCAGCAGTAAAATTCCGGGGATTCAGGGGATCGGGCCGAAAACCGCCGCCACTTTACTGCAACAGGCCGGTACACTGGATAATCTGTTCCAGAACCTCGACCAACAACCCGATAAATGGCGCAATAAACTAGAATCCAATAAAGAAATGGCGTTTATCAGCCGGGAAGTTGCATCATTACGTACCGATCTAGATTTAAATGGTAATCTGCAACAACTCCGGCTGACAACATTAACCTAACGGAAATACTTCAACCTAACGAAAATACTTAGCTATCTTATCCAGATGTTCGCCTTTTAATTCTCCGGCCTCATTAAGCAGGCCGATCCAAGACTTAATATAATTATATTTTGCTTGTGAGAGATCACGTCGAGCGGTATATAACTGCTGTTCAGCATTCAAGACATCCACATTGACCCGCTGTCCAAGCGCAACACTTTTACTGGTCGCGTCTACCTGCAAGCTAGCTGATTCAACCGCCATCTCATAAGCACTAATCCGTTTTTCACTATTTAAGTACTGATTATAATTGCGACGTAATGCATTGAGGATTTCTCCGGCCTGAGCATCAAGATCATATTTAGTCCTGCCATAGTTGGCCGCCGCCTGACGTACAGAAGCAGACGTCGCGCCACCATTATAGATATTCATGCTCATCCGCAAGCCAATGGTATCGGTTCGATATTTTTGATCTATGGTATTATCGCTACTGGATTCGTTTTCAGAATGGGAAGCGTAGAACTCCAGCTTGGGTAAATAGCCTGCCCGGTTACGCTGCACTTCATGGTACGCGGCTTGCACTTCCTGACGAGAAGCAGCCAAAACCGGGTTGTTAGCCAATGCCAATTTTTCCCACTCCTCATAACGCTCAGGCAACAACCTCAATATCTGAAAACGCTTTTTATCTGATAGCCGTTGCACAGGCAAATCAATAGGGAGAGGAACACCCACAATGAGCTGTAAACTTCGGATCGCCGCATCCAAATCGTCTTTGGCGGCTATCTCATCGGCAATCGCCTGACTGTAACGGGATTGCGTTTCCACCACATCAGTACGTGTCCCTTCACCAGAAGTAAACAATTTCTTATTCAGTTCCAGTTGCTTTTCATAAGCCATTTTCTGGCTTATCACTAAATCGATTTGATCCTGTGCATAAGCCACATCTACGTAAGCATTCACGACCCGAACAGCCAGTTGCTGAAAATCTGCCCGAAAACGCTCATTGCTCATCAAAGTGTGAGCCTGGCTGGCTTTATAACGAGCCCATATCTCAAAATCGATCAATGGCTGTGTCAACACAATAGCCGCGTTATAACTGTTATATTGGCGATCCCGGCTGCTAGTTGTTTTCCTGCCCCAGAAGTCATAGCCAACAGACTCCATATGTTGCCAATTCCGTGGTGAATTCTGATAAGACATCATTACCTTAGGGAACAGTTCTGCCCTGCCGAGCTTTTCATACTCTTCACCGCCTTCCCGCTCTTTCACGGCAGCGAGAAAAGTGGGATCATTTTCTAACGCCAGAGCATAGGCTTCCGTCAAACTCAATGCCCATGTAGGAAAAGAGAACAAACTGACGCTAAAAAGAACCAGCAAACCAATGGATAAAGAAGCATTATTCAATTTCATAATCACTCCTCTATCAACGATGTTGAAGCCCGATCCCACAATGGCTTAAACAGATAACTTAACAGAGAGCGGGAACCCGTTTTGACAAACACCTCAACCGGCATCCCTGGCCTGATATCCAACCCTTTTAATTTTTCCATCCCCTCAGGAGAGACAACCACTTTCATCTGATAATAAGGTTGACTGGTTACTGGATCGACCAACCTATCCGCGGAAACCATCGCGACTTTACCTTCAACCTTTGGCGTACGATTCTGGTTAAAAGCGGTGAACATCAGGTCCACATCAAACCCTTTACTAATCTTATCCGCCAAATTAACCGCAACACGAGCGTCCACTTCAAGCGCCACTTGGGTCGGCAGAATTTCCATCAGTTTTTCGCCGGGGGCAACAACCCCACCTTGGGTAAAAACATTCAACCCCACAACAGTACCGTCAACCGGCGCGACAATTGAGGTATGAGTCAGTTCAAACTGTGCGGTATCCAACTTATTTCTATATTCACTGGCGGAAACCTGCACCTCTGCTAATTGCGTGCGCACTTCCCGCTGATAGTCTGCTTTGCGCTGAATAATACGCTGTTGTGTTTCCTGTAACTGTTTTTCAAGCTGACCCGCTCGTCCTGCCATTTCCGCCGTGCTGCTGTTTAGTTCAGCCTGTTCACGCAGAAGTTCCAGATAACGATTACGCGGAAAATAGCCCTCATCCGCTAAAGATTTTAGATTTGTTATCTGCTCCTTAAGCGCCCCCTGCTGCATGCGCTTACTGAGAAGGGAAGATTTCAGCCCTTTAATTTGAAAATTTATTCCTTCGACGGACTGCTCAAGCCCTTCCAGGTCGCTTCTCAATACTTCACGGCGTGATTTAAAAAGTTGTTTTTGCAGTTCGGTTATCTCATTCACCCGCGGTTCAGATTGTAATTGCTGTAATATGTCGGGGAAAATTAACACTTCATCACCATGCTGCTCGGCTAATAAACGGGCTTCCGTTGCCAACGTGGTATACAGTTGATCCTGAATCGCATCGACCTGTGCCTTTGCCTGTACCTGACTGAGCTGGACGAGTGTCTGACCCGCTTTTATTGTTTCTCCCTCAACAACCTTAATCTGGCTGATAATACCGCTTGCCGGGGCCTGAACTGTTTTACGATTACCATCCACAACCACCACACCCGAAGACGCCACCCCTTTATCCAACGGCGCTAATGCTGCCCAAATGAGAAATCCCAAGATCCCCACACCAATCACTAACCATCCTAGTCGTAAAAAATGCCTTTCTTCCAAAGGCAATAATCCTTTTTCATCTCTTACCGGCGTAATCTGATCAGACATATCCACTCCCGGACAGAAATCTCCGTCTCAGCTATTTGATATTATTATAATTAAATGCACATTTACCTATTGTTACCTATGATGCCTGCGGGACTGCCTTGGCCGCAGAACGTTCCTGACTGTTATTTCTTTGCGATAAAGCGGCCATCACCTGCTGAGATGGACCGAACATCTTCATTTTCCCCTGAACCAGTAACAATATTTTGTTTGTCTGTGATAACAATGAGGTACGGTGAGTAATGACAATCACCGTTTTTCCTTGCGCTTTAAGCTGAGAAATCGCCTCATTCAATGCTCTTTCTCCTGCCTCATCCAGGCTGGAATTAGGTTCATCCAACACCACCAATGACGGCTCATCATATAGTGCACGCGCAAGGCCAATTCTCTGTTTCTGCCCCCCAGATAACCCAACGCCTCCAGCACCAATTACGGTGTCATAACCTTTATCAAGTTCTAATATCAGCTCATGAACGCCCGCTTTTTTTGCCGCCTGTACCACCTTTTCTGGTTCTACTTCATTAAAACGAGCAATATTTTCAGCGATCGTGCCGCCAAATAACTCAATATCCTGTGGTAAATAACCGATTGAAGAGCCTAGTTCATCTTTATTCCACTGATAAATATCTGCATTATCCAGACGAACAACCCCTTCCTGTGCAGGCCATATTCCGACTAGTAACCGGGCAAGAGTCGATTTGCCAGACGCACTGGGGCCAATTAATCCCATCACATCACCGGCATCCAACGAAAAGCTAACATCCTCTAACACAACCTTACTGTTTCTTCCCGGAGGCGCTGCGGAAACTTTATCCACGGACAAATTTCCTTTTGGCGCGGGCAATGACATGCCCGGTTTGCGTTCCGGTTGTTGTTCCAACAAGTTGGTTAACCGTTGCCATGACAAACGAGCGCCACTCCAGCCTTTCCAGGCTTGGATCAATTGTTCAATCGGTGAAAGCGCGCGTCCCATCAAAATTGAAGCCGCAATCATCATGCCCGGCGTAATATGCCCACCAATCGCTAACCAGCCCCCTAATCCGAGGATCAATGACTGCAAGGCCAAACGCACTGTTTTAGTGACTGAATTAATCACCGAAGCCCGCTCACTGGCAATGCGCTGGAAATCCAAGAAACGCTCATGTAACCCAAACCATCTCCGACGTAGCACCGGTAACATACCTAACGCCTCTATGACTTCGGCATTACGTAAATTAGTACTGGCAAGACTCGCTGAACGTAGAGAAAGTTTACTGGCTTCGGATAACGGCTGACTTGATAACCACTGATTCAGCACAGCCAAGGCAATCAATACCAGCGCACCGCCCAGTGATAACAGACCAAGCCAAGGGTTAAAAAGGAAAATGACCAGCAGATAGATTGGAAACCAAGGGGCATCAAAGAAGGCAAACAAGGCGTTACCCGTCAGAAACTGGCGGATATTTGCCAAGTCATTAAGCATCTGACCGGCATCAGTAGTGCCATTTTTCAGATTTGATTCATAAGATGCGGTATAAACCCGGTTATTCAGCTTCATATCAAGCTGACTACCAATGCGGATGACAATCATGCTACGGATATATTCCAGCATTCCCATCATGGCAAACATGCCGAGGGTAATCAGAGTTAACATCAGCAAAGTGATTTCATTGCCCGACGGCAATACTCTGTCATAAACCTGCAACATATAAACAGACGGAACTAACATCAGCAGGTTAATAAAGGCAGTGAACAACCCGATAGCCCAAAATACCCGGCTACGAGCACGAATGACATCAGTAATTTCATCCTTCGGGAGCAGTAATTTCACACTATTTCCTTATTTTTATTTTTTTAAAAATATAACTATCTGATGTTAATGTTTTCCTTTTTATTCATTTTTCTTATTAGTCTTATTGGGCTTCATCATTAATTCCCGGCCATCGGCAAAACGGGCAAACCAACCATCCGGCTCATTAGCAAAGAAAGCCAAACCACTACCCTGTTCATCAGTAATTGTGAGGCCATCTGGCGTAGGCCGCCAACCGGCAGGCACTTCGCCAAACATATACGCCAAACAATCGTTATCACCATTAAGTGACCAAATTGATCCCTCCGGTAAGGGTTGGTCAGTCAATGACACATCACATTGTTGATGTTTGTCCGACAGTTGCCATACGCCTTTCAATTCACTGGCGTGTGGGAGAACAAGACTACTTGCCATACTTCCTCCGATAATGCTGAATGCAAGAGCAACAAAGAATGCAAATTTCAGATACCAAGCTGCAAAAACCATGCCGCCTCCAAACAAATAACCGCATCCAAATCAGATGCGGTTGTGTTGTTATGTTATGAAAGAATGAAATCAGACTCTAATATTGGCTCTCCGACAATCTTCACCCAAAAATCATCGTAGGAAAATTCACCGCCCAAATTAATGGCGAAATCATTCACCTTATCAACCGTGTTATAACGAAGCACCGCTTCTCCGACTTCACCCGTGAATTCCCTTACAAACCTGACGCCCCCCTTCCCGGCTTCACCCAGATCGAACAATGACACATCAATCTTGTCTTCACCGGAAACAAAGTCATGGATCCAATCACGCTCAAGCGGCGGTGATTCCTTGGCGCTCAGGTAGACAAAGGTATCTTTGCCTTCCCCGCCCCAGAGATTATCTGCGCCTAAGCCACCGTAAATGATGTCATCACCCGCTCCACCTTTCAGAGTATTGGCGGCATCATTCCCGATCAAAACATCATTACCACTGCCGCCAATCGCATTTTCAATCGTGACGCCACGGGCAATAGAGACGTTCCCTTTCAGTCCACCGACATCAGAGAAAGAGGCTTCATTCAGATTGATGCGTTGATCCTGAGTAAAACCAGAGAAATCAAACGTATCATTGCCACCTGTATCCCAAGCGGTGAACAACAGCTTGCTGTTCTCATCTTTTGCGGTATAGAAGTCACGATCTGTGTTGGAATTAAAGCCATATACTGTGTCATCAGCACGAATGGTATTATTCGCGCCATATACCGCCTGAATGGCAGAAATATCGTTAAGTAATGGCGCAGAAGAATAAATACCTTTAAAGTCCTGACCCGTATTTTTCTCACTGAAATAACTCATGACGGTATAAGCACGGCTATCTTCAAAATAAGTAGCGCTGTTCTTATAAGTTGGGCTTACCTCATCAGACGCATTATAATCAGCCGGATGTTGTAACCCCAGAGTATGGCCAATTTCATGAGTAAACGTTTGACGGCCATAGCCATTCACATCAATATCGTTGTTTGAGAAAGTACGGCTTTTGGCGTTATACCAAGTCCCTAACTGCGTCTTCTCTGGCCTTGGCAGATAAGCAAATGCATAACTCCCCGTCAAACTAACATCAAAGAACCCAAAAGTGATATTTGCCTCTTTGGCATCAGTGGTTTCAACGAAATTGATATTAGCCACATCAGCCCAAGATTGTATTGACAGTTTCGCCGCAGCTTTTTGTTTTTCATTAAATGCTGAAAATTCAGAAATATGCCACGGCATATCATCCGGCTTACTCTCCAGAAAAGTATACTTTAATTGGAAAGCTTTAGATTTATCGTCGTCCTGATGCCCCCAACGATAATCACCCCGGATTAATTCTTTAGCAGCATCTTTACTGGGCTCATGTTCAACAACAATATTAGAATCTTTACCTGGTATATAAGCCTGTAACCATTTCAGCAACTCATTTGCCTTCTCTGAACCGCTAACGTCTTTGTCTTCCGAGTATGAAATTTTCTTCTTTAAAGACATATATTTCTCCATAAATTCAGGACTTAGATATAAAAATCTTTTTATTTTATTAAATACAAGTCAATAAAACCTGAAAACCACAGACCGACCCTGGTCATACAAATTAACAACTAAAATCCCTTTCACATAAACGTAACATTAAAGTTAATTATGTAAAAAGCAATTAACATATTTTTTTAATATAAACGTGATAAAAATAACATAAAACAAATAAGCGATTGTTTTATATAACATAACTATTTAAGGCGAAAAGAATACCGCTAATTTCATAGCGGTATTTTCTTACGAATTAATTATCTATTTATTTAACTATCCATGAAGTAAACTTTAAAAAATTTATAGCATTATTACTGATAATTTTAATCAGCAATTATCCCAAGCCGTTATATGAATAGGCAAAATCAGAATAATCTACCACCTTCGACTGAAATATTGAACGATATGACATATATGGAAAGACTCTAAACCAGTAAACACCTATATATTATTAAACAAATTAATAGCAACTTAATTAAATCAATAAAAAACATATATCACAGAGCAGTTAATATTTACTTTATTCTAAAGCACTTTTCCCAATATAATTAAATTATATTCGTAATTTTTTAACATAAAATAATAATAGCAACATCTATTAATAATTGACAAATATAAACAATAAATTTAATTTTGATATAATTAAACCTCATACTTTAAATCTTAATTAAACCCATTAAAAACACGATCTATTTCACTATTTCAATTTTATAATCTTAATTTATTAAGTTGTTTCACACTAATTTTACGTTTAATTAAACGATTATAATAATATATTCATTTCGCTATTTACCTTAAGTCAAGTGAAAAAATCAACAATTTTAAGACGCAAATCATACAATAATTCACTGTCACATTAAATAAAATCACCTCATAACAGAGCATTATGTGATACTTTCTTAACTGAAAAAATGAATTAAATCCTTCTAACACACTCATTTTACTCCACACAGTAATGAGGGACAAAATGCAATAATGTCATTCAATATTGAAAAAAACGCCTCAGAATATAACTGAGGCGCTTTAGGAAAGCTTATTTTATCGGTTTATTCCAGAATGATGATGAACAATCGTGAATTAGTAATCATTCCGGCTAGCTGCATAAGCAGACCAAATACGACGGACATGAACCGTTATTTCTTCCCTGTCATGATAAAGGTGTTTTGCCTGAATTTGTGCATTTACACCACCCTCTTTTAATTGCAAGTTCATTTTCTGCAAATTATGAGCAACTTCTTCATAACGCTTTTTCATCGGTAATTTAAGATTAAAAATGGCTTCCCGGCACCAGCCATTAACCAACCAATCTGCCATTAACTGCGTCACTTTTGCCGGTTTTTCCACCATGTCGCATACCAGCCAATAAATGTTTTTTGTCGAAGGTTCAAACTTAAAACCATCAACTTTGTGATGTTTAACTTGCCCCGTATCCATCAAACTTTCCGACATTGGGCCATTATCTACCGCATGCACCATCATACTACGTTTCACCAGTTGGTAAGTCCAACCACCCGGACACGCACCTAAATCAACCGCATATAAACCGCTAGCTAATCGCTCTTCCCATTCGTCATATGGGATAAAAACATGAAACGCTTCTTCCAGTTTTAATGTTGAACGACTTGGCGCATCCGAAGGAAACTTCAACCGGGGAATACCCATATAAAATGGCGAGTTATTGTTACTGTAAGAATAACCAACATAACAGCAACCCGGAGCAATAAAGAAAACGTGTATTACCGGGCGGTTAACATTTTCCCGAATCAGCAAGATCTTTTCCTGCCGCATAGCACTACGCAACGGAACAGTAAATTTTCGGCAGAATTTTAATAACTCTTTACTTTCATTAGTATCAGGCACCTCAACCCGTAACTCGCCTGCACGCTCAATGACGCCATGCAGCATACCAATAATCGGACTTATCCGATCTTCAGGAGGCAAATCTCGCAATAATTCACCCACAACCAGCATCTGGCGGGCAAAAATCAGCTCGCGAAATGGGATCTCACGAATCAGCCGATCAGCATCTTCATGTTGATAACACTCAAACAGGACATAGCCACTGTTATCTTTCACCCGGGCAAAACCGTAAATCTCTTTTTGCCCCGCTTTATCAGTGATTTCTGCTGCACACTCTTTTTCAAAACCAGGGCGGCAATATAAAGCAATTTTATTCATGGCGAAGCGCCGATTTCCTTAGACGCAAAGCGCCAATTAATACTAAAAACCAGCCGATAAGAAAGCTGAACCCTCCAACTGGCGTAATATAAGTGAAAAATTTAACCTGCAATAAGGCCATACAATAGAGACTGCCGCTAAACAACAAAATACCTACTGCAAAAAAGACGCCACTCCAGTAAAACCAGAGCACAACTTTACGCATTAGCATGGCAGACATCGCCATCATTGCCAGAGTGTGAATCCCCTGATATTGCAGACCGAGATCAATCCAACTTATCTGATATTTTTCCATCATCGGAGATAATAAATGTGACCCTACAGCCCCAAACGCCACGTAGAAAAAACCACTGAAACCAGCAAAGATAAGCATTAAGCGACTATTCACTGTTATCTTCCTTTTTCATATTCTATCTGAGAGCTCTTACAGCCCGAATGCCTTATTCCGGTTCTTACTCATTGGTAATAAAGCCCAATTTCTCCTGCTCACTGGCTGCCTGCGCCAAAACCCATTGTCTGAATGCGGCAATTTTCCCCAATTCAGCCTGACTGTCATGACAAACAAGGTAAAATGCATTCTTACTCACTAACACATCATTAAATGGGCAAACTAAACGCCCCGCATCAATTTCAGTCCGAGCCATGACATTATTCGCCAGTGCAATACCCTGCCCGTGAACAGCGGCTTGGATCACCATTGCACTGTGGCTAAATATTGGTCCTTGCTGAACATTTATCTGCTGCTGCATATCAAGCTGGCGCACATACGCTTGCCAATCACGACGAGAAGAATCGTGTAACAGCATATGACGCGCCAAATCTGCGGGGGTTTTCAAAGGATTTTCTCCGGTCAGTAACGAAGGAGAACAAACGGGAAGCAAATATTCTGCGTAAAGGCGATCAGTACGTAACCCCGGCCAATTTCCACGACCATAAAATATGGCAACATCAACATCATCAGCAAGCTTATCTTCTTCTCTGTCTACCGCCTGTATTCTGACATCAATGCCCGGATACGCTAAATTAAAACTGGACAGCCTTGGAACCAGCCACTGGATAGCAAAGCTAGGTGAGAGGCTAACCGTCAAAGCTCCTTTGGCACTTCTGGCTTGAAGTTTACGTGTTGCTTCATTTATCGCCGTGAATATCTCTTTAATGTCCAAATAGTAGCTTTGACCTTCTTCAGTCAACAATAGTGAGCGATTGCGACGACGAAACAACTTCAACCCAAGAAAATCCTCCAGACTTTTCATCTGGTGGCTAACTGCGGCCTGCGTCACAAATAATTCTTCTGCCGCCTTAGTAAAACTTAAATGGCGCGCTGCGGCATCAAAAACCCGCAACGCATTAAGTGGTGGTAAACGTTTGGACATGTGAGCCCTTATGTAATGTTAGCGATACCGGTAACTCTTTATATTTAGTTATTAGTTTTTGTAATCCGAATCATTATAAATTGTCCATTGAGGATACTCCAGTAAATCCCTATAGTGGCGCCACTTCCTAAGCCGGAACGAAAAGTGAATCAGCTTAACGCTATGAAACTTTTGGCTTTGTGGTTGTGATGTTGTGTTTGCAAGTTGTCTGGGAAACCAGACCCTGTAGCTTAAGCTACTGTTTTTTTTCACTTCCTGTACATTTACCCTGTCTGTCCATAGTGATTTTTTAATGCACCGCAGTTGCGGTGCTTTTTTTTGGCATAAAGACTCGAACATGGCAATATTATTCAATGTAATAACCTATACCCTATGGATTTCAAGATGCATCGCGGCGGCAAGGGAGCGAATCCCCGGGAGCATAGATAACTATGTGACCGGGGTGAGTGAGTGCAGCCAACAAAGAGGCAACTTGAAAGATGACAGGTATATCCATTTTCAGCCAGAAACAAATGGTTAAGCACCATAACCACCAAAACAAAATTAATATATCTATGAAAAAGTTCGAACCAGAACAGTTCCGCCAGCAATTTCCAGCGCTACAACAGCTTCCAGCACAACAATTTTCTACACAAAAACAGACAGTATTTCTGGATAGTGCCGCCACCGCACTCAAACCACAAGCCATGATAAAGGCAACACAAAATTATTATCAAAACAGTAGCGCTACCGTACATCGTAGTCAGCACCAAGCAGCGCAGGAAATCACATCCCGCTATGAACTGGCCCGGCAGCAGGTTGCCGAACTCATCAACGCGCCACAAGCTGAAAATATTATCTGGACAAAAGGAACAACGGAATCCCTCAATCTAGTTGCTCAAAGTTATTTCCGTACTCATCTCCAGCCTGGTGACGAAATTATAGTGAGTGAACAGGAACACCATTCCAACCTGATCCCTTGGTTAATGTTGGCAGAACAAACCGGCGCCAGAGTTATTAAATGGCCTCTAGGCAATGGTAAATTGCCTGATATCAACATTCTGCCTGAACTGATAAACAAACATAGTCGACTGATAGCAATCAGCCAAATGTCCAACGTGACTGGCGGAACAGTTGATCTCACTGCAATAACAGAAATAGCACACCAACACGGTTGTCTAGTCGTTGTCGATGGCGCACAAGGCGTTGTTCACAATCCCATTGATGTCCAACAATTAGATATCGATTTCTACGCATTCTCCGCTCACAAACTCTACAGCGCGAACGGCGTTGGTATACTTTATGGTAAAAGTGAATTACTTAATGCCATGTCTCCCTGGCAAGGCGGCGGAAAAATGCTCTCCCACACTTCATTCAGCGATTTTATACCAGAAGCGGTGCCTTTCCGGTTTGAAGCAGGCACACCGAATGTTGCTGGTATTATTGGTTTTTCTGCCACGCTGGAATGGTTGAAAGATATTGATATTGCCAAAGCCGAAACCCATGCGGTCACACTTGCCGATTATACCGAAGAACAACTCTCCGCTTTACCCGGATTTACCAGCTATCGCATTGCCGGTTCTAGCTTATTGGCTTTTAATTTTACCGACATTCATCACAGTGATCTGGCAGCTATTCTGGCAGAACAAAATATTGCCTTACGCTCCGGTCAGCACTGTGCCCAACCACTGATCGAAGCTTTAGGTATCAGAGGCTGTTTGCGCGCCTCCTTTATGCCTTACAACAACCGGCAGGATGCCGATGCTTTAATTCAAGCAGTAAGATTTGGCCTTTCTCTATTACAGGATGAATGAATTACAGGATGAATGACATTATGACTCAAACCGCTGAAAACCGGATTGCACCACACCCATTCGGCCGGGAAATCAGCCAACAACAGCTCATTGCAACCTTTAACCAATGTCGCCAATGGGAAGATCGTTATCGCCAGTTAATCTTACTGGCAAAGAAACTGCCCGCACTGCCTGAAAATTTAAAACAGCAAGACACTGAAATGTCCGGCTGTGAAAACCGGGTTTGGTTAGGGCATCAATTACTGCCAGACGGTCATCTGCATTTTTATGGCGACAGCGAAGGCCGCATTGTAAAAGGCTTACTGGCGGTGATCTTGACTGCCGTAGAAGGCAAAACACCGGAACAAGTTTTAGCGACTAACCTGTTGGCGCTATTCCACCAACTTGGGCTAGAACAGCAGATAAGCGGCTCACAGTTGAATGGCGTCAAGTCGCTGATTAATACCGTGCAAAACGCCGCAAAATCTTATATCAAAGATTAAAGATCACCTTGACGTTGCGCCTTAGCTACCATCTTTTTTAGGGCATGGGAAACCGCAACAAACCCAAATGTCGCCGTGACCATCGTTGCGGCACCAAAACCAGAAGCGCAATCCATACGCTTAGTGCCCTCTGCGGTACTTTTCGCGGCGCAAACAGAGCCATCACTCTGCGGATAAACCAATTGCTCAGTTGAAAACACACAATCAATACCCAATTTACCTTTACCATTCTTCACAACACGATAATCAGATTTCAACCTTTCGCGCAGTTTAGCCGCTAAAGGGTCCTGAACCGTTTTCGCCAAATCAACAACCTGAATCTGTGTCGGGTCAAGTTGCCCACCAGCGCCACCGGTTGTCACCAGCGGAATTTTATGGCGACGGCAATAAGCCAACAGCGCCGCTTTTGGTCTGACACTATCGATAGCATCAATCACATAACTGAATCCAGCAGCCATCATCTCTTCAACATTATCGGGTGTGAGAAAATCATCAACACAGGTCACTTTACACTCTGGATTAATCGCCAGAATACGTTCGGCAATCACTTCGGTTTTTGGTTGCCCAATATGCTGTTTTAAAGCATGTAATTGGCGGTTGGTATTGGTGATACAAACATCATCCATATCAATCAAAGTGATAGCACCGATTCCTGTACGAGCCAAAGCCTCCGCCGCCCAAGAGCCCACACCACCGATACCCACAACACAAACATGAGAATGGCAAAACAAAGAAAGCGCTTTTTGTCCATATAAACGGGCAGTCCCGGCAAAGCGCTGCATATATGCATCAGAAAGAGAAGTTTGCATTACTGAATATCAACCCTGAAAACCTGTTATAAAATTTTTTAATATCAATCACTGACTTACCATCAGCATGGTAGGCCGCGCTTTTTTTAACACCCAAACCCGACCGTAGTGGTTATAGAAACCTGCTTTTATGCCTGCCTCATCACCAATACCATGATAGATATCGAAATGATGGCCTTTTATTGCTCCACCAACATCTAACGCAACCATCAGGCGCATTTGGTACTGACCGGTAAATTTACCCTCTTTATCCAACAAAGGAATCTCTACCAACAGCGTTGTTCCTGGTGGAATAAGCCTTTTATCAGCAGCTACGGAAGCTTTTGCAATTAAAGGAACACCACTCGCCCCCCGTACCGGCGCAAGGTCTTCAGGTTTAAAAAAAACAAATGATGGGTTCTGCTCCAACAGTTCACGGACTTCTGCCTCACTGTGAGATTCTGTCCATTTACGAATCGCTAGTATAGAGATATCTTCTTGCGCGATTTCTCCACGCTCAATCAGCAACTTACCAATGCTCCGGTAAATATGCCCATTCTTACCGGCATAACCCAAAAAAGTCAGGGGCCCGCCATCACCAAAATCGACATAACCACTACCCTGAACCTCCATAATATAATTATCAATCAGTGAACGACTATAACCAATAATCAAACTAGGGCTAAGAGCGCCATTATATATTTCAGTTCGGCTTGGTAAGCGATATTTACTCTTAGGCGGCATCCGGTACAGAGGATATTTAAATTCCCCCTGTTTAACGCGGCGAGCTTGCAACACTGGCGTATAGTAGCCGGTAAATTGGACGTTACCGTAATTATCCACACCTTCCATCTGGTAAGCGCGTAAATTAAACAGATTCAACTTACTGGTTTCACCGCCCGCTAACATCCAGTTTTGAACGGCGTCAAAAGTTAAGCTATTACGATTATATAGACGAGGAGCGACCTGATTAATCAGCGCAACCTGCTCTGAAAAATCCTTTGCATTAACTGGCTTACCCTGCGCATTGGGTTGATTAACCAGCCGTAAATCCTGAGCGATACGACCATCTCTATATTGTTGACCCTGTGCTGTTGGGCGAGAATGACATCCAACCAACAGTGAAATCACGGTTCCACACAGCAGATACTTACCCCAGTATTTCATTGTTGTCTTCTCTACACTTGCCAACATGACCCAACGGCAAACCATACCAAACCAATAAAAATAATGAAACCTACCATAAAAAAATAACTTAACAAAACAACGACACAAACGAATAAAAAAACTCCAACATGCAGAGTAACCCATCAAAAAAGTAACGAAACAAACAATTTTTAATAAAAAAACTTGCAACGGCTCTTATCCTGAGTATAGTGCCCGCTATCGGACGCGGGGTGGAGCAGCCTGGTAGCTCGTCGGGCTCATAACCCGAAGGTCGTCGGTTCAAATCCGGCCCCCGCAACCAAAGCAATAAAGTAGTTCGATAAAACGGACGCGGGATGGAGCAGCTTGGTAGCTCGTCGGGCTCATAACCCGAAGGTCGTCGGTTCAAATCCGGCTCCCGCAACCAATTTTCATTACTCAAAATATCAAAACGGACGCGGGGTGGAGCAGCTTGGTAGCTCGTCGGGCTCATAACCCGAAGGTCGTCGGTTCAAATCCGGCCCCCGCAACCAATTCTCTATGCGTTTCAGCATATAAACTCCCAAAAGTAACTTCATAATGACTTTTAGATAATTTTTTCGTCATCGTATCTGCTCTCAGTTTAATGATAAATATCCACATATAGTCATTTCTGGCTTGACAGATTATCGTTTATAAACGATAACAAAGCTATGAATGAGATACGACACTATATCGACAACAACGGACGTGATGTCTTTGAAGAATGGCGAGAACAAATACGTGACACCAAGGCTCAAATTGCCATTGACCGACGCATTATGCACATGGAACTGGGTAACTTTGGCGATCACAAACCCTTGTCCGAGGGTGTCTGGGAACTGCGCATTGACATAGGGCCGGGGTATCGGGTCTATTACGCCAAATCTGGCTTAACTGTAGTTCTTCTGCTCTGTGGCGGCGACAAACGTAAGCAAAACGCAGACATAGCCAGAGCATGTGAATACTGGCGTGAATGGAAGAGTAGAAACAGATAGGAGAACAAATAATGAAAGATAGATCACACGACGACGCAATGGCCGAGGTGTTCCGCAAAGACCCGGCTTACGCGATTGAGCTACTAAACAGCATCCTTGAAGATGGCGAACAAGCCGAGTTACTGATTGCCCTTCGCCAAATGACCAAGGCTTTCGGCGGAGTTCGTAACGTGGCCAAGGAAGCTGAGTTGAATCCGAACCAGCTCTATCGCACCTTGTCAGCCGAGGGCAACCCGGAAGTTAGAAGTCTAAGCGCGATTCTGCGTGTCATGGGCTTGCGCCTGGCAGTTCAACCTATCACTACCCACTAAATAGGGCGGGGAGTATAGGCTAAAGGAAAATAGCCTCCTTCCCTGTTTAACAGCAAAAATTACCCATAGCGGCAAGCTCAAATTGCCAAACTACCGCCATTCTTAAAATAAGCTTTGATACCCGCAAAAATTGACTCTGCTACTTGCTGCTGGAAACGCGCGGTTTTCAGTTTCCGCTCCTCTTCCAAATTGCTAATAAAAGCAGTCTCTACCAGAATCGAGGGGATATCCGGCGCTTTCAGTACCGCGAATCCAGCTTGATCCACCCGGTTTTTATGCAGTTTATTCACCTTGCCCATGTGCTTGAGCACTTCACCACCAAATTTAAGGCTATCATTGATTGTCGCAGTCTGTAACAAATCAAACATCGTGTGATCCAGATACTTATCACCGCTTTTACTTACTCCGCCAATTTGATCAGCTTCGTTTTGCGTCTGGGCTAGAAAAAGTGCGGTATTACTGGTTGCGCCTTTAGTAGAAAGCGCAAAAACCGAAGAACCACGGGCCGCTCGGTTAGCAAAAGCATCAGCATGAATAGAAACGAATAGATCAGCTCGCATTTTACGCGCTTTTGCCACCCGAACTTTTAATGGGATAAACACATCTTCATTACGGGTCATATAAACTTTCATACCCGGTTCACGTTGAATAAGCGTTTTCAATCGACGGGCGATTTTCAGAACAACGTCTTTTTCACGAGTTTTATATTTACCGATAGCGCCGGGATCTTCCCCTCCATGTCCAGGGTCAAGCATGATAATAATCGGCCTGTCTTTACCTGCTTTGCCTGGCTTTGGCCTTTCCACTGGCAGATCCTCGGCCAAATGACCTTTATTGTACTCTTCGAGTAGAGCAAGCAATGGATCATCATTCGTATTAGCCCCCGCAGCGGGATAAATATCCAATACCAGACGATGTTTAAATTCTGCCACTGGCTTCAAAGTAAACATATGCGGGCTGACAGCTTGTTTAACTTCGAACACTAAACGAACGGTTTTAGGATTAAACTGCCCTACCCTGACCAGTTTAAGATAAGGATCGCGGGATTGAATCTGCCCGTCCATTCCGTTCAAGGTATGATTTAGTTGTACACCTTCAAGATCAACGACAATTCTATTTGGGTTCTTTAACACAAACTGGCGATATTTGAGTGGAATATTAGATTCAAGAGTCACACGGGTATAACTGGATGCCGGCCAAATACGTACTGCTATAACTTTTGCTGACGCTGCGTAACCCACCTGACTAACACTAAGCAACCACATCGCTGCGGCTCCCTGCAACAAACGACGTCGCGACAGATTATGATCTGAATGACTCATCTACTTAATATTCCATTCATAAAATACAAATATTCAGGGTGATATTCACCAAATGAAACGATCAAATGAAAAACTTTAACCAATCAGCATTATGCTGTCATCAATAAACAGCATTTTATATTTTGCAAATTATTAACGTCTACAGGTACATGAAAATGTTTTTATCTGAATTGCCTCTTGCCATTTCTTCTCAAAAGGAATAAAAAAGCATAAATTACGAATAAAAATTCAATCGAGAGTCTGTTATGAAAGAACGCAGCACCGAATTAGTTGAAGGATTTCGTCATTCTGTTCCGTACATCAATGCACACCGTGGTAAAACCTTTGTGATTATGCTTGGTGGAGAAGCTATTGCTCATGAAAATTTCTCTAACATCATCAACGATATAGGATTACTGCATAGTTTGGGCATCCGCCTAGTCGTCGTTTATGGCGCCAGACCTCAAATTGAACAAAATCTTGCAGACCATCATTACAAACCGGTTTACCACAAACATACCCGTGTAACCGATAATAAAACATTAGAATTAGTCAAACAATCTGCTGGTTTGCTGCAACTGGATATTACCGCACGTCTTTCTATGAACCTGAATAATACCCCGTTACAAGGAGCCAATATTAACGTTGTCAGCGGTAACTTCATTATTGCTCAACCTCTTGGTGTTGATGATGGTGTGGATTATTGCCACAGCGGCAAAATTCGCCGTATCGATGAGAATGCCATAAATCGTCAATTAGACAATGGCGCAATTGTGCTAATTGGCCCTGTCGCGGTTTCTGTCACCGGAGAGAGTTTTAATTTGCCATTTGAAGATGTCGCCACCCAATTAGCTATCAAATTACAGGCTGAAAAACTAATTGGTTTCTGTTCTACTCAAGGCGTACAAGACAAAGACGGAAAAATTCTATCAGAAGTCTTTCTTAATCAAGCACCAGAGCTGATTAAAGAGCTAGAAGTTAAAGGTGACTACTATTCAGGTACAATCCGTTTTTTACGGAGTGCAGTAAAAGCTTGCCGTCGTGGCGTTCGTCGCAGCCATTTATTAAGTTATCAGGCTGATGGTTCTCTACTTCAAGAATTATTCTCCCGAGATGGTATTGGCACTCAAATAGTGATGGAAAGCGCAGAACAAATACGCCGAGCTAACATCAATGATATTGGTGGTATTCTCGAACTTATTCGCCCACTGGAACAACAAGGTATTCTGGTTCGCCGTTCAAGAGAACAACTTGAAAGAGAAATTGATAAATTCATCATTATCGAACGCGATAACCTGACTATCGCCTGTGCTGCGCTTTACCCTTATCCTGATGAGAAAATTGGCGAAATGGCTTGTTTAGCGGTTCACCCTAAATACCGCAGCTCTTTAAGAGGTGAAGTATTACTGAATCGCATTGCGGAGCACGCCAAACAGTTCGGACTGGAAAAACTGTTTGTTCTGACTACCCGCAGCATTCATTGGTTCCAAGAGCGAGGTTTTGAACCCGCAGAACTCTCAATGCTACCGATTCAGAAACAAGTGTTATACAACTATCAGCGCCGTTCTAAAATCCTTATGTTAAGTTTGGAACCACAGTAATAAATGTATTCATGCCGAAAGGTTTACATTACCCTTAAACTCAGCGGTAATGATATAAAACCTACGGCATCCTACCTCTACCTTAGTCTGTTAATTCAGTGATTAATCGAATGAATAATTCTTATCTTTGGTTTTGTAAATGGTATTTTATATCTGCATTGCTTATTGCGAAATATCGGTACTTTGCATGGTATCATTCAAGCCAATGGTAAATTCACATAATAAGCTAACCACCATAATTACTATGATACAAGTGCAACACCGTTAATCTGGAAGCAAACATGTTCGTATTCCCTTAAACTTTCACCCAAACAAACCTGCAACGGACTGATAAAATAATCAATTACCCGACGTCCGTCTGTTTTTTAGCAATTACCTCGTAAACCCTGGCCCAATTGAAGTACGCCCCAAAAGTTAGACATTTTGCCTGTCGAAAGACAGAAGTCCTCATATTGGGGCGCTTACATTTAAACGGCGCGATTCACCTATTTATGAGACCCGCGATAACCATCGCGGGCCTTGTTACCGATCAGTGCCAGTTGGCTGCCAGCACAGGTTGCAGCCGCTGTTGCTCGACATCGCCGAGCATTGTGGTCGCAGGTGTCGGCGGCGCGAAGGCAGCCATAGCCTGGACAAGATTTTCGACATCACTGTCCGTCAACCGATGACCGTCACCCGCCATGATGCTACCGGGGCGTTCGGCGGGACTGGCATACCAATTATGCAGTGTTACCTCCTGCTTGCTGCCAATGACCGAAATTTGCAGATCCTGCCCTTCATGCTGGAACCACAGACGCTCAGGGCTAATATCCTTTCCGAACACCAAGTCCCCCATATCACCACTAAATTCCAAATCGTTGTCCCCATGTCCGACTTCTACCGTCGACATAGTTCCCTTGGTAACAATATGGTTATTACCCTCCCCGACTTTCACTTTCGACATAATACCACTGGTCATGATATAGTTATCACCATTCCCTACTTTCACCTTCGGCGTACTACCGCTAACCACAATATTGTTATTACCATCCCCTACCTTCACCTCCGGCATACGACCGCTGGCCACGATATGGTTATTACCATCCCCTACTTCTACCGTCGACATATCACCGCTAGTCACGATATGGTTATTACCATCCCCTACTTTCAGCGTCGCTGAAATTCCCGTGCCGGTAATGCGATTATTACCATGTCCGACTGTTAGTCTGTCGACATTGCCGACAATGACATTGTTACCATTACCTAGCGTGATATTGGAATCCCGGCCGGTCACATTAACCTTATTATCACCGCTACCGGCAACCACATTGCCAACTATAGCTTCCACATTGATAGTCTTGCTCTCGTCCCCCAACGTAACCTTAGCAAAGGGAATTTCGACCGTAATGGAATTAGGGTCAGTGGTCACCGGTGTAGGTTCCACTGCTGGCTCAACAGGAGGAGTGCTAATCGGCTTCCGGTCAATCAGTGACATCCGGTCAACATTCTGGTCAATACGCGACCTCAGGTCGACAAGGCCAGTGTTAATTCTAATCGGCTCCAGCTTAACAGGGGTAACTTTAATCATATCCCGGTTAATATCAGTAGAAGAAACTTTAGTCAGATTCCAGTCTATAAGGGGAATGCTAACCGGCTTCCTTGGGGGAATACTAATCGGCTTCAGGTCGATAGGGGAAAGTGGTAAAGGCTTATCAACGCCAAGGGGGTCGACAATTGGTGTCAATGAACCCGGTACAGTAATCGTTGGTTTATCAAGAGATTGCGTCACCACTGGCTTGACCGTTGGGACCAAATCCGGTGTAGGCTCCGCAAAAAGGAAGTCGGCCGCATCGACCTGCGAAATATCCAGGGTATCGAGATACAGTAACTTCACGTTTGAATCAGTACCGCTGGCCCCATTAAAGATCACTTCAACGCCATGAATTTGTGACAGGCCGTTGATCGTGCCACGATTACTCTTAGCAATGGTGAGTTGGCTGAAATCAGTGACGCCGGTTTGACGCAAATCAATTTTATCAATGCCGTGACGGAACCCACGTAATGCATTCTTGTAGTCCTTAACACCCGGTTGGGCTGCCACCACAAAAACGTCTGACGCCGCACTGTCATGGCTATAGATCGTCCCATTCAAGCTAAATTTCATCTGACCCTGAGCATCGCTAGTGAGCATGACGCCCTTGCCGCCGCCCTTAAGGATCACGGTTCCCAAGCCTTCTTGCGGCTGGAGCGTTGAGGCGTCGCTACTCGTGTAAGCCACCGGAGCGATAAAGGTGTCCTGGAACTTGAAGTTCGCCGCACCGATCCCGGCGAGTGTCTGATTTTTCAGGACAATGCTCTGCCCCTTACCCAGATCGACCTTAACATCCGCCCCCTGCTGCGTCAGCAACAGATCGGCAAACGTTTTTCCACGAAATCCTACCAGATCAATGATTTCGCCACGAGCCGCCTCGAAGTTGCTAATGATATCGCTACCCGCCTCACGGCGGTGGACCACAAAGAAGTCCTTGCCCGCGCCACCTGCCAGTGTATTGTTTCCACGCCCGCCATCAAGCAATGCATCGGCATTACCAGCGACCAGCGTATCGTTGCCATCGCCGGTGACGATGTTCTGAATGCCCGATGGATTCTTTATCGTCAACGCTGTACCGCCAATGTTGGCAACACCAGTCAGCAAGTTGACCGAGGTATCCCGCGAAACAGCCGCCGCATTGAGGGTATTACGCCCTCCCGCCACGCCATTCACCGCATCATCCAATACCGCGCGGTTGGCCTGCCCGACCACTGACTGAATATATTCGTCGGTGTAAAAGTAAGTGTCATCCGGGGTGCTCTTGCTGCCGTACAAACGTAGCGACCAGGCATTTAATGTGACCGGCAGGCCGGAATTCGCATCGCTCACCTGTAGGGTCCAGTTGCCAGCCGAGCGTTCACCAAAATCGTGGGTCGACATAAAGCTGTATTTGAACGTCCCCGACTGGCTACTACCCAGATCGGTCGCGCTCGCGCCCGGCATGCCGTCTGGAACCTTACCCTGACGATTGAGCAAGATGCTCTGAGTGCCATCAGGAGAGATCAGTTTGAGCGTCAGATCGCCAAGACGGCCTACCTGAGCGTCAAAATCGATCTCGACATGTTCGACATTCAGACCGGCATTCATGGCGATGGACGATGTTAGCGTCTCTCCCGCCGCCAAGGTTTTCCCCAGAGGGCCGCTGGATGCGCTATAGACGAACTCGTTGGCAGCGGTGCTTTGAGTCATCCAAGACTCAGCCAAACGAACAGCGGCTCGCGCATCGATTTGACCGAAACCGTAATCGTTGCTGGTATGCATGCCGCCGCCATTCCAGCTATGGCTGTTATTATCGTTCCATGCGGTAGATGGGTCATTGATCTTGCGAGCGGATAGAGCAAGGATCTGCTGCACATCCCGATAGCCTAAGTTCGGGTTGGCCTCAAGCATCAACGCAACAACACCGGAGACTATCGGAGCGGCAAAGCTGGTGCCTTGCATGCTGGTATAGTCATTGCCGAAAGTTGAGCCACGTTCGGTTTTCAGCATATAGCTGGTAGACACGACATTGCTGCCCGGCGCCGAAACCAACAGGCTGGCTCCTGGATTGGAGAAGGGTGAGGAGCCAATCTGCAAAGTCGACAAATCTCCTTGTGCGTTGATCGCACCGACTTCCACCGAAAAGCGGTTGTTATTGGTCAGCGACCCTTGGGCATTGCCGCCTTCCGCACGATGGTTGCCGCCCGCCGCCACGATGACGGTACCCAACCCGCCACGACCATTAGCCGCCGCGTATTGCGCATTCATGCTCAGCGACGCGGCAGTATTTATGGAGCCGCCCTGAAAGCTGCTGAGCGCGAAATCGTTGGCAAATCCCCAGCTATTGTTGGCAATGTCAAAACTGACCATATGCCCCAATCCCGCAAGATCGGCGCCGTCATTGGCCAGATAATAGCCACCCAACGTAGCATCATGGGCAACCCCGACGCCACCGGTATTATTTTTCGCCGCGACCATCACACCCGCCACCATTGTCGCGTGGTTGGAGACCACATTCGGCAAGGCGCCATTGGTTTGTTGAGTCTGCAACCAGGCTTTGTCGACATTCGCCGCAAGATCGGGGTGATTGATATCAAATATTTCAGGTGCGGTAGCAAACTTACCGCCCGGCTCGAACTGACCAATGCGTACGCCCTTGCCGGTGTAGTCCTTCCAGACCGGCAGAATGTTGGCATCGCTCAAATACCATTGTTGAGCAGCTAATGGATCGAGCGGAACTTCCGGCGTCAGTAATGTCGCAACGGCACGCATCGGCGCGGTTTCCCCACTACTCAGATCGACTACCGATGCTGACGGATTACCGGCTGCGTCAGTTACACCATATTTAAAGCTAATGACACCGGTGTAATTTGCATCCGGCGTAAACAAGACATCGCCCTGGGCTGTGAGTTTGACCGTACCGCCTATCGCATCCCCAACATTGGCAATGCGCAGGGCGCCCTGACTGTTAAGGTGTTGATCGTTAGCCAGCAGGCTTTCTGCGGCAATCAGATGTGGCTGAGTACGATCAAAAACCTTGCCGTCCTTGTCGTGAGTGAGGACATCCTCGACAGGCATCGCATTAGGTGTTTGTAAATCAACCGCCGAAATATCTGAGAAATTGAGTTTTTGGATATTTTTCAGCGTAACCGTGCCGTCACGCCCGACAACCTTGTCGGCCACTACATACCCACTGTCGGTACGGGTGATTTGATAATCGCCGTGGTTACCGTGCAGGCTGACGATGTTGATCCCGCCGTCCCCATCAATCGTAGCATTGCCATGACCCACTTCGATCACGTCGTCACCAAAGCCGCCAAAAATCTTATCATCACCGCCGCCAGCGTGAATGATGCTGCCGCCTTTGGAGGCGTAAATTGTGTCGCCCTTAGGACCGGCATAAATAACCGACTTACCAGTGCCACCAACGATGGTGTTGTGCCCACTGCCGCCGACCAGGACATCATTACCCATGCCACCTATCAGAGTCGAATTGCCGGAGCCCCCCTTGATAAAGACACCGTTGACACTACCGCTTATGATAGTATCGTTGCCGCTCCCGCCTTGGGCGATGGTTAAACTGGCTTGACCCATGTTCAGTTCCACGCCTTGGTTACCGACAATGATCGCCGTATCGTGCCCGCCATTGCCGTGGATGTTTTTCGTATCGTCAGAAGCGCTGATAACAAAAACATCATCGCCGGTACCACCGACATAGGTATTACTCCCTGCGCCCCCAACCAGCCAGCTACCGGTTTTTGCCGCAATCAACGTATCATTGCCGCTGCCACCATACAGATTGCCCACCCCCAGTTGCCCCGCATCCAGGGTTTCATCTGTTTCACTCTGGCTGGCGTAAGCTGTGGTTGTAATATCGTTGGCGGTGGAAGTCACTTTCGTGCCAGTTCCCTGAGTGCTCAGGGTGTTGCTAACGGTATCACCAAGAAAGTCGACAGCCAGCACTTCCTGAGTTTTACCATTGATAGTAAACGACCCACTAGCAATGACCTTATTCCCATCACGGACTTCTGTTTTGTTCGAAGCCCGGACGTTTATCTGGCTAATACCCAATTCCGCCAGTGTTTTGAGTTCGCCCGCATCAACTTTTGCATCGTGTGTGCTGTCAACCCAGACCCGCAACAGGCTCCAGATCGGATCACGTTCATCAATCACTCCGTCTTTGTTGGCATCTTCACTGGCTAAAGCACCGAAGCCATCCTTGAATTTTTTCTCGCCAGCGGCACCATTTATCCCAGCCTTGCCACCGTAGTATTCGGAAAACATCTGGCTGGCATTTTTTATCTGACCACTACCATCATCGATCACCAATATCCCGGTATTGCGATCCGCCCAGCCGCTGCGCTTAAGCGTGCCACTGTTGTCCATGTCGAACAGCACGCCGTCACGAATGTCAGTCATATGTACACCATTGCCGCTCAGATCCAATAACAGCGGGTCAACATAGGTGTTGAACGTCGTCATTGCCGATAAACCGTTCAACGTCACGGCGTTACGTAGGCCAAAGTTCAGCTTGCTAGTGTCCCCGGGTTGGTAGAAAGGCTTATAGAACTCCGACAGATAGCTGTTGGGTTTAACATTGGGGTCAAGCTGCATTTCACCGGGACGAATACCGCCGGTGGCAAGGCCAGCCATTTGGGTGGAGGCGAAGTCTGTTTTATTGAGCATATCCCCGACGGCAGATATTTTATGTGTTGCGGAATTTTGTATAAACCCGTTAACAACATCCTGCTGAGCTTTGTTTTCACCCTGAATATGCCGCAGAGGTTTTGGCGTGGACACGATATCGATGTTAATCAATGGCTTCATCGGTAGGGTGATTTTCGTATCCTCTGGCCTAAGCCATAAACATGCCCGACCACTTTCATCGTCAAGATAATAAAAATCACTATGACGAATATAAAGACTCAAGTTGTCACGAATAATTTTCCTTCCATTATTTTGCAACATATCACGCAAATGCATAGGATTATGATTAGGGAACAGTTCTCCCTTGGAACCTTTTTCGTTATAACCAATGGCTTTTAATGATGCAAATACGAAATCCACGCAACTGTTTTTAGCCACGTTGTAATGCTTAGCATCAAATCCAACTAACGATGGGTCTTCTGAAAAAACTTTTAACCTGTTGTACTGAAATTCAGTCAATTCTACGGTGGTTTCGTAAGAGGTCTGTTGATAGGCCGCATTATCATGAACCGTTACTCGACCTTCGCCCCACAGTTCATCATGCCTTGACTCGAAACCGTAACTTTTTTCATTTCCGTTCCCGTCACTTAAAACATACCACATATGACCGCCAAATGAAGAATGTACATCTCCCGCTTTGTGCTTGTTCTTATCGGCCTGATAAATATACTTAGCCCCCATCGGAGCAACTTTATAAGTTACTGTATACTTCTTTTCCATACTTATTATTTCCTCTACTTGTTATTTCTCTTTGTCTTTTCTGAATAAATCAAATTTTTGGATTAAAATAGGAGAATTCGACAAAACTCTCAATGTCATTAAAGGCAGGAACATCCTCCAGAGTGGTAATTACCGCAGAGTAACGTCCCGGAGGTAACTCAAGTATTTTTATATTGCGCACCGTGGTATTTATACTTCTCTCTTTGTAATAGAAGGATTGTATCCAACCACTGCCCACTGCGTTTATTTTCTCGTCAAAAAAAACCTTACCGTCTTTAACCAGACGAAGCGAAACGGGAATTGCAATCCCGTTCTTATCAATACTTCCGAACAATTTATCTCGCCTTTCCATTTCATAAAAACCATTCCCATTAGCAAACAGCAGAGCAAACTGATAATCTCCAGCCTTTCTCTTGCTGAGTTCAAAATTAATCTCAACGGATTGCCCAGAATGCGACACATTAATCTGTTTGCGTATAGTCTCAATGTGCTTAGAGCATGCCATTAATAAGGTACAACTCATAAAAACAATAATATTTCGCCAGTTTTTGAACCTTTCGTGTACTTGTAATATTTTCATTTCTTCACTCAAAATTTTGATATTTTCTTTGTTTATATTAATACCCGTTTAAATCTTCGGCTTGAAATAAGTGAGCTCTACAAAACTCTCAATGCCATTAAAAGCGGGGACATCCTCCAAGGTAGTAATGACAGCAGAATAACGCCCAGGAGGTAACGAAAGTGTTTTAATTTCTCGCACAGCCGTAGTTATCCTTCTCCCTTCGAAATCAAAGCTACGTCCCCAGCTACGTCCCCCTGCGTTTATTTTCTCGTCAAAAAAAACCTCGCCGTTTCTAACCAAATGAAGCGAAACGGAGGTTATAACTCCGTCCTTATCAATATAACCGAATAATTCAAGCCGCCTTTTCATTTCATCGTCATCCCCTTTATCAAACAGCAGAGCAAACTGATAATCTCCAACCTCGCTGATTTCAAAATCAATTTTGACTGATTGACCAGACTTAGACACATCAATCGGTTTGTATATATCAATGTGCTTAGAGCAGGCCATTAATAATGTACAGCTCATAAAAATAATAATATTTCGCCAATTTTTAAACCTTTCATATATACGTAACACTTTCATTTTGTCACTCCAAATTTTGATATTTCCTTTGTTTATACTGATCCCATTTTAAATCTTCTTAAATTTTCGGATTGTAATAGGTGAACTCAACAAAACTCTCAATTCCATTAAAAGCAGGCACATCCTCTAGGGTTGTAATAACCGCAGAGTAGCGTCCAGAGGGTAACTCTAGTATTTTAATATTGCGCGCTGCCGTATTTATCCTTCTCTCTTCGTTATAGAAAGCACGTATCCAACCGTACCCTACCGCGTTTATTTCCTTGTCAAAAAAAACCTTGCCGTCTTTAACCAGACGAAGAGAAACGGGGATAGCAATCCCATCATGATCAAGATTCCCGAACAACTTAAATCGCCTTTCCATTTCATCAAAACCACGCCCAGTCGCAAACAGCAGGGCGAATTGATAATTTCCTTCCTTACTGATTTCAAAATCAAATTTAACTGATTGATCAGACTGTGTCACATCAATCGGTTTGTATATATCAATGTACTTAGAGCATGCCATTAACAAAGTGCAGCTCATGAAAATAATCATATTGCGCCAGTTTTTGAACCTTTCGTGTATACGCAATTCTTTCATTTCATCACTCCAAATAAAGTAAGGCTGCGAAAAACATTAACGATCATTTATCTCAAACCCGGAAAACGGTGAGTATGGCGAGCCGAGTTCACAGAGCTGCCCTCATAACCTACCGTTCTCTCAGACTTTCATCTATATGTTGCTGTAATGGACTCAAGAAGTAATCGATTACTCGTCGTTGATCGGTTTTTATTTCCGCCGTGATCGACATGCCCGGAGACAGTGGGACTCGCTGACCATTGACCAGCACGTGATCAGACTTCAAGCGAATACGGCTGCTATAGATGAGTCCACGCTTTTCGTCCTCGATAGCGTCGTTCGATACGTTCAGCACTTCGCCGTCAACGGTGCCGTACTTGGTGAAAGTGAAGGTTTCCACCTTGACGGTGACCGGTTGACCAACATGGACGAAACCTACATCCTTGTTTTCCAGCATGGCTTCCACTTCTACCGGTTGGTCTGCGGGGACGATGACCATCAGCGGCTGAGCGGGTGTCACCACGCCGCCAACGGTATGGATAGCGAGTTGTTGAACTGTGCCGGCCACCGGGGCTTTAAGACTGGTCAGAGTTTCCTGATAACGAGCCTTCGCCAGCTCCTGAACCAAGGTCGCTGCTTTTTTGTTGGCTTCCTGTTGCAAGTCGAGCATGGCGCGACGATTTTGCGCAACAACAGTTTCACGCCGACGCCGCGCCTCGTCCTGAGCGGCGGTGTACTGCAAGACACTGGCCTGTTGTACGCTTAACTGGCGTTGCAGATCCAACCGCGTCTGCTCTTTTTCCAGATATTCATGCCGCGACACATACTGTTTCGTCAATAACCGTTGGTAATCCTCGGCCAATTGTGTAGCAATCGGCAGCGTTTTTCGCAGGCTAGCCACCTGAGATTGGGCTGACTGGATTTCGGCGCTGCGTTGGAGAATTTCTGCATCCACCAACTCCAGGTTGCTGCGGTATTCCTGATATTGTCCTTGAAGCCAGCGTTGGGCACTGAGCACCTGCTCAGGGCTGGCATTGGCAATCGTTCCTACCAGCGAAGCCGGCGACTTTTGTTGATTGATCGCGTCGAGCATGGCGGCACTCCGCGCACTGTCGATACGAGCAGCCAACAGCTCGCTCTGAATCCGGCTGACGTCGGCGCTCGCCGCCGTCGGGTCGAGCTCGACTAACAACTCACCAACTTTCACCGTCTGACCATCATTGACGTGGATCGCTCTGACCACCGCCGTTTCACTGGGTTGAATCAACTTGGTCTTGCCATTGGGAACAACCTTTCCCGGAGCGATAGCCACTACCTCGATTTTGCCGATGTAGGCCCAGAGCAACGCCAATACAGCGAAACCCATAATGCCCCAGGTGAAAATCCTCGGCGCTGGGTGAACAGGTGTTTCCTGCAACTCCAAAGCCGTCGGTAAAAACTGTAATTCATGAGCAAGTCGCGGCGACACGTCCATGTTTTTACGTTGGCGCCAAGACTCACGCCATGCGTGACGATAACGCTGCAATAAGGAAAGGGTGGCGCTCATTCGAAGTTATTTTCCTTGAATCGGAGTATGTTTATCTTGGTCACATCTGCCTCTGATTGTGTTATTAACCATTGATTACGTTATTAGCGTTTTCATCGTACGTTCTGGAAATGGAAACCTTTCAGCCTTGCTGCATTCGATACAGTCGTGAATAGTGGCCGTCCTGACGCGCCAGTAACTCGGCGTGGGCTCCCTGTTCAACGATCTGCCCGCGATCCATCACAAGGATACGATGCGCGTCGCGTACAGCGGACAACCGATGAGCGATAATGATGACCGTGCGCCCCTTGCAAATGCTCTGCATGTTCTGCTGCACCACCCGTTCAGATTCGTAGTCCAGCGCACTGGTCGCCTCGTCGAAAATCAAAATGCGAGGATTACCGATCAAGGCTCGGGCAATGGCCACCCGTTGCCGCTGACCGCCCGAAAGTGACGCGCCGTGCTCACCCACAATGGTGTCGTAACCTTCGGGCAGTTCAAGGATGAATTCATGGGCACCAGCCATGCGGGCGGCGTGCATGACCATTTCGAGCGGCGCACCCGGATCACTCAAGGCAATGTTTTCACGAATGCTGCGGTTGAATAGCATATTGTCCTGCAACACCACGCCAATCTGCCGGCGCAGCGAGGACACATCAGCCAATGCCAAGTCCATGCCATCGACCATGACCCGTCCGCGCTCTGGAACATAGAGCCGCTGCAACAAGCGGGTCAGAGTACTTTTGCCAGAACCGGAGCGGCCCACCACACCAATGATTTCTCCCGCGCCAATGACCAAATTGACGCCGTGCAACACCTCAGAACCATCAGCCCGGTAACGAAAATGCACCTGTTCGAACTCTACCCTCCCCTTGAGCGGCGGTACTGTGCTACGTGTAGCCTGAGACAATTCAGTACGGGAATTGAGGATATCTCCCAGACGCTGCACCGAGACCCCGGTCTGCTGGAAGCTGGTCCACAGTTGCGCCAGGCGCATGATCGGGCCGCTGACACGGCCAGCCAGCATATTGAATGCTATCAGTTCCCCCACCGATAGCTGCCCCTCTATCACGAGACGGGCGCCGAGCCAGAGTGTGGCGACCGTCACTAACTTGCCGATAAGCGATACGCTTTCATTGGCGAGGGTGGATAAGGTCTGTGTTTTGAAACCTGCGGCAACATAAGCCGCCAGTTGATTGTCCCACTTGCGAATGGCCTGCGGTTCAACCGCCATTGACTTTAGGGTATCGATGCCATTCACCGTTTCGACAAGGAATGCCTGATTCTCGGCGTTACGTGTGAAACTATCCTGTAATCGCTTACGCAAGAGAGGTGTAACCAACCCCGAGACGAGCGCATAGAGCGGCAATGATAACACCACAACGAGAGTCAGCCAGCCGCTGTAATAGAACATCACAAGGATGAACACCAGAGAAAAAAGCACGTCGAGCATCAAGGTAATGGCGTTGCCGGTCAGGAAGCTGCGGATGTTTTCCAGTTCGCGTACACGAGCCACAGAATCACCGACTCTCCTGGCCTGGAAGTAAGCCAGCGGCAGATTAATCAAGTGCCGAAAAAGATTCGATCCCAACTGCACATCAATACGGCTGGTCGTATGAGCAAACACATAGCTACGCAAACCGCTCAGAGCCGACTCGAACAGCATGATGCCCAGCAATCCCACCGCGACAACATCCAGTGTGGTTAGGCCGTGGTGCACCAGTACTTTGTCCATAACCACCTGAAAGAACAACGGCGTCACCAAGGCAAATAGCTGCAAGGCAAAAGACCCCAGCAAAACTTCGCCCAACAACTTGCGGTATTTGACGATAGCCGGGATAAACCAGGTGAAGTCAAAGCGTGAAGTCTCTCCGGGCAAACCGTTACTGGAACGCACAAGCACCAGTTGCCCTGTCCAACGCTGCTCAAGCTGCTCGAAGCTGATAACTTCGGGGCGCACCGAACGTGGGTCCTGAATCAAAGCCTGTTCTTTGTCCAACTTAGCCAAAATAAAAAACTGCCCATCTCTGTCCATAGCAATAGCGGGCAATGGAGTATGTTCAAGTCTGGCAAGTGTTGTATGTACAGCCTTGGCTTTCAGCCCTGAATGACGGGCAGCCAGCAACAGCTCCTTCAGGGTAAGACCTTGGTTGGAAGTAGAAAATTCGTGCGAAAGTTGTTCAGTCGATATAGCTATGTTGTGAAACCTGGCCAACATGGCCAGGCAAATCAGGCCGGTATCCAGCTCCGGGGAAGAGTGGGGTGACTCAGTACTCATTTCATTATCCTGCATCAGACAACTTAATCCTTAAATCAAACATCTGGATATTCATCTCACCCCTAGCAAGCTATCCAGACATATCCGCAATCCGTTTAGTAAACAAATCACAATTCATATAATTAGGCGTTTATATCATCAAATAATAATAAATTTCATTTAATACATTCACAAACTGTGACATTAACCACACAATAATATTAAAATTTATTAAATTTACAATACTACTGTTTACATTGATAACAAAATAAAAACATCAACAATTTGATTCAGTCATTGCAACTATTTTTGAATCTTTTGAATCGGTGAAATTAAGATATCGATCAGTATATAGCCATCACGATGAAACTATTCGGTATTGCTGACTGAACGATTACGACTCACAATCAATCAACATGAAGGACTAAGAAAAGATATTTCAATTAAAAAATAACAAAAATTTTGCATAGGTAGGTTTAAGATACATTTATCTTACATAGGTCAATGTAATCTCTAGTTCACTGCACGAGAATTCTTTAATCACCTAACCGATAACTTTTTACAAAAACAAAAAGGCGTATTTGCCGAAGTCAGCACGGCAAATCAGAAATCTCATTAAAGGCATTAATGATCTGATTGTCGGGCTTAAAATCCCATCCAACAACCGAACAAATCACGATCAAAAAAATGTCAGAGAAGATATGGCAACATCATTAATATATAAATTTTTTTACACAAGTCCGTTTATCAGAGCAAGAGTTAATCCACCGGTAAGCTAAGCCGCTCTGCTAACCCACTTCGCCTTTGAGTTGGCGTCTGGATTGCCTGACGCAATACCGCTTCATGTGCATAAAGAGTTAGTTTTTCTCTGGCCCGGGTTATCGCTGTATAAACCAATTCACGGCTGACAACCGGCACAAACTGCGTCGGCAATACCAAAGCTGTATGGTCAAATTCCGAACCCTGTGATTTATGTACGGTCATCACATATGCAGTTTCATGTTGTGGTAAACGACTTGGCTGGATTCCTTTAATCTGTCCATCAGACAACTGAAAATAAGCTCGCAGTTCATGATTTTCGTCTCTGAGCATAATACCAATATCACCATTAAACAGACCCAGTGTGCTGTCATTACGCGATATCATGATGGGTCGGCCTGCATAACCTCGGCTGAAAGTCCCGACAGGGCGACGAATAAGCCCCTGACGATGTAATAGCTGTTCTATACGCTCATTAAGCCCACTGACGCCAAACGGTCCTTCTCTAAGAGCACACAACAAACGATAGCGGTTAAATTCATCTAAAATCTCTTTGACTGGTGCCTGCTCTGCCACCAGACGCAAATAGGCGTGATAACCCGATACCGTTTCTGTCAGCAATCGCTGATAATCTTCATCGTCAGACAATGGGTAAAAACAGATATCCTTCAACGGTTGCTGCAAAATAGAGAGAGCTTGTCGACTCTTTCCCTGATTAACTGCCGCAGCTAACTGACCAATCCCCGAATCCATATTAAAGCGATAACTTTTACGTAGAAGACACAAACGATCACGAACTTCTGGGATATTTTGCTGATCACCAGCATCTAACCGACATCCCGTTAATCTGCTTAACTGTTGCGCCCTCGTTATGCTGTATCCCAGTTCTGCAAAACGGCAAATATCACCCAACACCGCTCCAGCCTCCACTGATGCCAATTGATCTCGGTCACCAAGCAGAACAATTTTCGCTTTCGGTGGCAATGCATCAATCAACCTAGCCATCATGGGTAAATCCACCATTGAAGCTTCATCCACCACCAGCACATCCAGACTAAGTGGATTATCTCGATCATAGCGTAATCGCTGGCTATCAGGCTGCGCTCCTAGCAAGCGATGAATCGTCTGCGCCTGATCCGGCATATATGCAAACTGTTTCTCCGTCAGAGGCAATTTTCTGACCGCGCTATTAAGAGATTCGGTCAATCTGGCGGCTGCTTTTCCAGTCGGAGCCGCCAGTTGGATAACCTGCTTTTTATCAGGATTAAGTTTGATTAAGGCAGCCAATAACTTAGCAACTGTCGTTGTTTTCCCAGTTCCCGGTCCGCCAGAGATAACCGAAATTCTGCTAGTCACCGCGACAGCCGCAGCCACCTTTTGCCAGTCCACCGTTTCCTCAGGCAGCATGAATAATTCATCTAAAACAGTTCTCAGTTGCTGTTCCTGAATATTATCGGTTGGTTGATTGCCGGAAAAGAAAGCCGCCACCTGACATTCACTTTGCCACATTCTCTGCAAATAAAGCCGGTCATGGGAAAACACCACAGGCGTTGGTTGAAGCCCATCACTAACCGCAGCACAATTTTCCAGCGCTATCAGCAAACTCTGCTCATCAGGTTTTCCCGCAGCTCGCCATAATTGCTCTGCAAATTCACGATGTCGCCCATCAAAAAAATATTCTGGCGTTATCCGATTAACCGGCAGACAAACATGCCCAGTACCAGTTTCAGCGCTCAACAACGCCATCACCAACAACAAAACAGGATCTTTATCCTCAATCAATGTATGAGCAAACTGTAAGTCCAATGAACGCAAAAGCCTGAGGTTTACTGCCTGTTGTAATAACGAAATCATCAATTTTTCTCTTTTTCAGACTGTTCATTACCACTGAAAAGCAGATCCAAAGCATCGACAAATTCAGCCGATGGCCGACAACTAAAAATACCATTCCCCAGCTGTTGTTTATCTATCCCCCTGAGAAACAGATAAATCACGCCGCCGAAATGTTGTTGGTAGTCATAATTAGCCAACCTGTGACGCAAGTAACGATGCAGCGCCAGTGTATAAAGCTGATATTGCAGGTCATAGCGATGCTCAATCATGGCTATTTCCATTGCCTGTTGAGTATAAAACTGGCTCTCCTCTCCCAACCAGTTTGATTTGTAATCCAGCACGTAGAATTTGCCTTGCCAACAGAAGACCAAATCAATAAACCCTTTCAGCATTCCTTTCACCTGCTGAAATTCCAGTTGGGGGCAACGAGCAGAAATCGGGTCATAACGACGCATTACCATATCCAATTCCTGAGATCGCAAAAGTTGTTCAACCGGCAGATAAAACTGCATTTCATCCTGTTGATGATGCAGCGGAATTTTTGCAAGCTGCATTCCTTCATCATCCAATGGAATGGTAAAAATATCGGTCATCCATTGCTGTAATGTCCCACTCCAGCGTTCATCAAATCCGGCTGATTGCAGTTGTTCTGCCAACCATTTTTCATCAGGTCGTTGGCTGAAACTAATTTCTTCTAAAATAGCGTGTAAAAACGTCCCTGCCGAGGCTCCCCGAGGAAATGTATGTGGCGTCATTTCAGGTTGTTCTGCTAACTGCTTTTCACCACTAGCATCAACATCAAGCTTTGGCGCAATAGACTGGACAATCACGTCAATCGATTCTTCTCCCGCAAAATAAGCAGAAGCATTGCCACGATGCACCACAGAGTTTCGTAAACCAGAATAACTGGTAATACGCCACTCATCCTGAACTCTGCGTTTAAATTGCCTGGCCGATAGGACTAAATCATTTTTACTTTGCAATTGCCAGGGATGACCATCAGTATCATTAATTGATGATACAACGATGCCATCTCCACTTAATTCTTTAAGCGATGTCGCCAGAAAATCAGCATCCCCTTTCACCCCCTTTTGCAACAGGTAGCCTAGAGCACACTGATGCAGATCAGTATCGCCGATCTTTTTCTTATTGCCTTTTATCAGCGGAGCCACGCCGACACTGCAATGGTAAACAGAACGCGTCAATGCGACATAGAGCAAACGCAAATCCTCTGCCAATCGCTCTTGTTCCGCCAACTCAATCGTCTCGTCGTCAGGAAAGATATCAAAGCAAGCATTAAAGCTTGTACGATCATGATATATCGCCCGCGTCTGCTCCCTGAAATTACAGATAAATGGCAGCCATACCAGCGGATATTCCAGACCTTTAGATTTATGGATAGTGCAAATTTGTACCAAATGACGATCGCTTTCCAACCGCATCTGCTGGTTTTCAGATTGTGGATCAGGATGAGAAATTTGTTGAGCCAACCAGCGGGTGACTGCATGTTCACTATCAAGTTGTAAAGATATCTCCTGCAACAACTCACCAATATGCATCACATCCATCAAACGCCGTTCACCGCCATAACTGGCAAGCAAATTCTCAGCAATATGATGGTTGGCGATTACCGCTCGTAACATAGGCAACACACCACGGCGTTGCCACAGACGAAAGTAGCCATCAAATTCATCAACTAACTGATCCCATCTCTTTTCATCATGATTCAACTTGTCTATCTGACAGGCAGTCAGACCAAATAAACCACTCGCCAACGCACTTCTCAAAACCCGTTCTTTTTCCGGGGATAACACCGCTTGCAGTAACCAGAGAATATCCTTGGCTTCCGCGGTAGCAAATACACTTTCTCGGTTAGAAAGAAATACGGAAGGAATAGATAACAAGTTAAGCGCATTACGGATCAATGTAGCTTCCTTTCTGCTACGCACCAAAACCGTAATATCAGCCGCCGTCACAGGTCGAGAACCTTCACTTTTATGTAACAAAGCCCGCCCTTCACTACCTGCCTGCAACCAATCTCGAATTTGCGCAGCACAGAGCCGTGACATCGTTTGCTCATAATCTCCGGTAGAAACGCCTTCTCCCGGTTGTAACCAGAAATTCAGTGCGGCCTGTTCTTCACCGTCATAGCTAAAAGAGAGCTCTCGATTTTTTTCTGCCGCAGAGACTTCAATAAAAGGGATCTGCTCAAACAAAAATGGCTTTTCCGAACGCATAAACAGTTTGTTTACTGCCTGTACCATTGAGTAAGCAGAGCGCCAATTTGTTTCCAGAGTATAGTGAGCACTTACCTGAGAGCGGGCGCGAATGTAAGTGAAAATATCTGCGCCGCGAAATGCATAAATAGCTTGTTTGGGATCACCAATGAACAGCAATCCATTTTCAGGCTGAGTGCCATAAATGGTATGAAAAATCCGGTATTGCTGTGGGTCGGTATCCTGAAATTCATCGATCAACGCAATCGGATAGCGCCGACGAATAGTCTCAGCAAGCAAATCGCTGCCGGGACCTTTCAGCGCATCATCAAGACGGGTAAGTAAATCATCAAACCCCATTTGACCACGTGTTAATTTTTCCTGACGGATTGATTGGCGAATCTCAATAATAGCTCTGGAGATAATCAAATCACGTAAAGTAAGTGGTTGCTTATATAAATCATCTATTGCAACAAAAAGTGAATGTTCAGGTACCTCACCTTTTTTTGTCTTTTCTGCCAATACCGACTGCCGGAATTTCTCCAACGCTTTTGGCAACAGATAATCCTCTGTAGGCGCCTGAGCCCAATCCGTGACACTATTCAGCCAATTTGGTAAGTGCTTACTACTGTAACTTCTTTTATCGACACCAGAACCCGCAATTAAATCGTGCAACTCTCCGGCAACTTCATTCCATTGGTATTTAACATCGCTGATCAACTGGGTAATTTTTTCATGACGACTTAACAGTGTTTCATCACTGTCCGGCGCATTAACAATATATGGCATATCCCCTTGTAAATAAGGGTGTAATTCAGCCAACAAGGCTTCTGGCCCACTCCACTCCTGGCTGATTACCTGTGCCATTGATAATGGCAATGGATAACAGTGGCGCCGCCAGAAATCGGCACACCCCTGCCGTTCTAATGGCTGTTGATCTTGAATCAATGTCTGTTCAAACAAGATCCCAGATTCAAAAGCGTTATGCACCAACATCCTCTGACAAAAACCATGAATAGTATAAATCGCGGCTTCATCCATTTGCCGCTCTGCGGCCAGTAACCAGATAGCCGCCTGTTCTTTATCCGGGATTTCATCCAATAGCTGTTGATAGGCAGGTTCTGCGTCTTCTACTTCGTTTCGAATACAAGCAAGGCGAAGTTGATGAATATTTTCACGGATACGCCCACGTAACTCATTTGTCGCCGCCTCAGTAAAAGTGACTACCAGAATTTCTTCCACGCTCAAAGGCCGTGAAAAAGCGGCATCTTTCCCCAACCCAAGCAGAAGACGCAGATATAAGATACCGATAGTGTAGGTTTTACCCGTTCCGGCCGATGCTTCGATCAGCCGCTGACCATTCAGCGGCAGAGTTAATACATTAAGCCTGTGAACAGATGTCTCTGTGATCACCGATCTCTTACCTCAACAGGTAACCGTTTCTGAAATTGAGTTACATTCTGATAGGTTTTCCAACCTTTCAATTTCGCATATCCATCCAAGCTTCCTGATTTACCAATCACTTGTGAAATCAATGACAGCCCTCGATGTTTGATTACCGCATTCCGATAGAAATTAATCAACTGCTGCTGTGTGGTTTTCTTTAGAATCTCAAGCATTTTATCTCTGCTATCAAAACTAAAGTTATTGCGGCTAAAATCACGAGAGAAACGGGCAACTTCGGCATAGAAAGTTTGTGGCGGCTGCTGCTTTTCATTAATCAGCGCACTCTTGTATTGTTCAAAATCAGCTTGAGACATTGCTTTCAATTTATTACCGGCGTTCTGATAGAAATCTCGATAACGCTGATTCAAATATTTCGGTTGTTTACTATTACTTTGTAGCAGGAACCCTAATCCCCACTGCTCCCCCACACTGGTATTGAAAGCAAACACCGCATACCCTAGTTGCTCTACTGTTCTTAACTGCTCATAGAACCACGGCTGGAGCATATTGCTCAACAAACTGGAATAAACATAACCCTCTATACGGTTATAACCCGTCGGAATATAAATCTCTGCTAAAGCGCCATCTGTGCTACTGCCCACACGCTGGAAATTAACCGGGTAATTTTTATCAATCACCACCTTATTCCCAATCCACCAGTCATTTCCTTGATTGGCCAGTTGATTATGGGCAGATTCAGCAATCACTTTGCTCTGCTGTTCGGTCAAATTCCCAATTATCATCATTTGCAAAGCAGCATTTTTTATCATTTCATGACGATACGTAACAATATCCTGAACTGTGATAGTCTCCAGCGCTTTTAAACGAGTGGACTGCTCAGTGTAAGGCACCATAGAAAGGCGCTTCAACGGCTGCATCGCCATGTCATAAGCTTTAGCGTTATTAGAAACCTCTATCTGCTCACGATACCAAGACTTAGCCTGTGCCAGTTGATCCTCCGTTGGAGTGAACGCCATGTAGTTACTGATTAAAGAGGTTAAAAGCGCCGACAGATTTTGAGTGTAACCGCTTACTCCCAGTTGCAGTCCCTGTGATGAACTAGTAGAAATATTCATTCCGGCAACAGAAGCCTGATAACTAAGCTGGTCAAGGGAAAGATCTGCTAAATAATCAAGCAAAGAGGAAGTAACCTGCTCACGGGCACTATCCAAACTGTTCGCATTACGTAAATCAAGCGTAATACTGGCCTTAGGCTCATCAGCAAAATATTGACTCGGCATATAGAGTAGGCGGACATTCTGCTGTTCAAGGATCATCTCTGGATGTTTTTGACTCTTACCTGCTTTTATCAGCTTCAAATCGTCAGGAATATAAGGATTTGGCACAGGCAAAGAAAAATTCATCCGCGCCTCTAACTGCTGCCATTCCATTCGTTGCTGTGATGTGATTCGATCAACCTGATAAGGCGCCTGAACAAAATAAGCCTGTTTATCGTGCGGCTCTTTTGAGCTGATATACCAGATTCTTGCATTTTCAGGCGTCAACTCGGCAAGCCGGTTGGCAATTGCTTCCGGGTCATAGTTATCAGCCAAATAACCAGCATTGAGTACATTAGAAACAGGAACTCGCAACATAGCATCCGATAACCATTCGATATAGTGCATATCACGAACAATGGAGCCATATCGGAAAGACAGATTCAAAACCTTCGCGATTTCATCAAAATAACTTTTCTGGATGCCTTTTTGTTTTAACAAATTAATATAAGCAAAAATGGCCGCAATAACCTGCTCCCGTTGTGCAAGCCCTTTATCTGTCAACGTCACATAAATAAAAAAGATACCCTTGTTACGATCAACCATAGGCTCCGCACCAGCACTAATACTTTCTGCGAGTCCTTGAGTTTGTAGCCAATCTGATAATGTATTCAGGCTACGGTTGCCAATCATATAACCAAGATATTCATCGGTTTTACTGCGGAAATCGGCACTGTTATTGTCAATACTGAACTCCAATTGCAATGCCTTTTGCGGTTGGGCAGGAACATAATGGATGATAATCCCTTTCTCTTTTTCCGTTACTGCCGGAACAGTAATCGGCGGCACTCTCGCTTCTCTGTCAGGTATCCGACCAAAAGTATCAACTGCAATTTGAGTCAGTTTATCGATAGGCTGATTACCGTAAATGACTCCTTTCATCAAATTGGCCGAATAATAACGCTGATAGAAATCCACCAGTTCTGTCTGTAATTTACTCCCTGGTTTATCTTTCAATGTTTCTAGATTACCACCAGAAAAACGGGCATTGGGATGCTTAGGATTCAAGGTTTCTGCCCGTATTTGAGCCACCCGCATCCCATCACGAGAACGCGCCATTGTCAGCTCTGCATTCACGGCGTTTCGCTCCCGATCTGCATTCACTGGATTAAGTAACGGCTCAGCCAATGCATCAGCCAGACGATCTGTAGCCTGAGCTAACGCCTCATTTTCTACTTCAAGGTAAAAAGCCGTGCGGTAAGAGGCTGTGCTGGCATTATAGCTACCACCATGCTTTTGCAAAAATTCAGACAAATCACCTGACTGTGGGTAACGTTCAGATCCCATCAGAACCATATGTTCCAGATAATGTGCAAGCCCAAGCTGGCTGTCAGGGTTTTCCATACTACCAACCGGAATTGCTACCGCTGCCAGAGATTTGGTTGCCTTCTCATCAGATACCAACAAGACCGTCATATTGTTTGCCAATCTGATTCCCTGATACTGACGATGATCATTTTCGCTTTTATAAATTGTCTCTTGCAGTCGCTGCCACTGTGATGTTTGCGCATAACTTACTGTTCCCCAAAAGAGCAGGAACATCACAGTAATCATGCGAACAAAATGTTTATGCATTATCCGATATTCTCCCTATGTTTCTGATTTAGCGCCATCGGTAACAAATAATTGAGCGCTTCCTGTTTAAGTTTTGCTAAAAATGATTCATCGATTTGCCTGAAAGCCCGCTGAATATAAGGATCATCCCCTTCGCCTGTGCGTCCCTGATCTCCAAGCCATGCCTTCAATAGCTGGCTTTCAGCTTTTGATTGAATTTCATTGCTATCATCAATCTCACCCGTTTCTTTATTCACACATGTTGAAAGCCACGCCCAACCACTTTTACAAAACAGTGGTAAAGGCGCTGATATTCCTCGTTGATAACCTTCAATCAATTGATTCAGATAATCTTTCGCTTGTTCTGAAGACACAGAAGCAAAACGCCATTCGCTGCCATCACGCCCATAACTGCGGCTTTCACCCTCCCCCCCGGCAAGACAGTAAGCCAGATGCTCAATCCACAATTGCATGCCATCATTGGCTGTTAAGCTGGCCGGCCGCCAACGCAGCAAACCATCCGGTTGCGCCTTATTAATTTGTCCTGTCAGAATCATTTGTCCTAAATCATGATGTAAATCAATAGATAAAGTTTCCATCTGTTGTTCACGAATTTTATCCGCCAGAGGCTGCATCTCTTTTTGTTGCTTCAACCAATAAACCTCACCAAAAGCACCAAAAGGCAACCCGCCAGCAGCACGAAGCCGACTGAAAAGCGGCTCAGGCGATTGCTGTTCAATTAGTGCACTCAACAATAGCTGATTAAACTGATAACGTTGAAAGTTATCTAAAACGAAAGGCTCTTCCTCTGGTAATTCCGTTTCTTCGATAACGAAATTGACTTTCAAGCAACGTTGGAAAAAAAACCGAACCGGATGGCGGTAAAAACTGCTCAAACTATCAAGTGTAATTTCTTGAATTTGCGCCGTTTCAATAGATTGGCAAAATTCAGCGTATGCGGCACCTTGCTCAGTTGCCGCCGGTAACCACTCCCCGGCATAGCTTTGCTGATAACTGCCCGGTATAAAATTTTCCGGTGCAAATGGAACGCGGGAATGAAGATACAACAGATGTTCTCTGACATGAATAGCACTTTGATCAACATTCAGTTTTTCATTTCCCGGTAAACAAAAACTTTGGCAAACATAATCCAGTAATTCATTCACCAACACCGAAGGGTTACATTCCGTATCATCACGAATGGACTTACCAATATAGCTGATATAGAGAAACTGTTCGGCAGATATTAAGGCTTCAAGGAATAGATAACGGTCATCATCCCGCCGTTTTCTGTCCCCCCTCTGACCTTTTTCCGCCATGAGATCAAATCCAAGCGGTGGAATTGAACGGGGGTAGATACCATCATTCATTCCCAATAAACAGACAACCTTAAAGGGAATAGAACGCATCGGCATTAGAGTGCAAAAATTGACAGATCCGGCGAGAAAACGCTGACTGATTTTTTCATTATCAAACTGAAGCGCCAATTCATCTCGCAATAGAACCAATGGCACACTTTCTTGATAACGGGCATTCAAGCCATTGACTATGACTTTCTGCCATTGCTGCTCTATCATCGCCAGTACTAATTCAGTTTCACTATCTGATGCAAAAAATGTCTCCAGCAACTCCTGGCAGATAGGTAACCAGCCCGTTAATGTTCGGCTCTCGCCCAGAATCTTGCGCCAATAGCTCAATTGCATCAAAAGCTCCGCTAATTGACCGGCAAGCTCTGCGGCTAAACCGCTGGATTCATCATAAGGCAATACCTCTTTCCAAGGGCCAGACCGACTATCCATTGCATAACCCAATAACATTCGAGTGAGTCCAAAACGCCATGTATGCTGACCTGTTACCGGCAAAGATAGTTCTTCTACATTATCGTCATCCAGCCCCCAACGAACGCCTGACTCTTCAACCCAACGCCTTAATAAACGCAAACCATCTTCATGAATGTCAAATTTATTCGCCAGCGCGGGTACTTCCAACAATGCTAAAACCTGTTCCGTCGTAAAACGACTTTGAGGTAAATCAAGCAGTGTAATAAATACCTGTAAAACCGAATGTGCCTGACGAGCCTTACGATCAGAAATAGCAAATGGAATATAACGTTCAGCAGAGACATTACCAAATACTGCCTGAACATAGGGAGTATAATTGTCAATATCCGCGACCATCACAATAATATCCCTTGGCGTCAACGATGGATTATCTTCCAATAATCGCAATAACTGGTCCTGTAAAACTTCCACTTCACGTTGAGGGCTATGGCAAACATGGAAAGACAAAGAGCAATCCAACGGATCAAGTACTCTTTTTCGCAGGCTATTTTCAAATGTCTCTTTTGTTGAACCAATTTGGGCATGATCTTCCAGATAGAGAATATCCCTTTGCAATTGATGTAATAGATTATCCTGTTCTAATTCAACAAAGGCGTGAACATCCGAACTCTGCTCAAGCTGCGATAATAAATAGAGATTATCACGACCCAACCGTCCCCACGATGCCAACAAGGGATTACTGACTTCTTGTTCACCATCATCGTTAAACAGTGATTGAGCATTACCAGGGTCTTTAAAATGTTCCAACTCCTGTTCGTTCTTATAATGACGTGGTTTACGGCTGCTCAGTTTTGCCAGAAAAGCATAATTCTGAATATCCCCCCAATAATATTTACATGGATTGGTAAACATCAGGTGAATATCAATATGCCGTGCCAATGCCTGCAAAGCTTGTAAATAGACCGGTGGTAAGGCAGAAATACCACAGATAAATACCCGTTTCGGTAAACAAGCTGAAAGCTCAGTACTATTTTTCAGTTCAAGACTATTTCCCAGTTCAGGGCTATTTTCCAGCGTCGAAATAAAACGCTGATATAAATTAGCACGATGCCATTGGGGTTGTTGTAACTGGTTAGTATATTCCGTCAGTTCCAGCCATAACCTTTTCTGCCACAACTGATTATCGCTCAAACCATCAATAAGCTGACCTTGTTGCCAACTTTCCAACCATTGCGGACGATAAACTAGATATTGGTCAAACAGATCAGCAACCCGCCCGGCCAATTGATGAATCTTCCGTTTATCAAAATCTTGATCAAGGTAGTGCCTGAGCGCGACAAACTCCGCTTCTGGCAATAATTGAGGCAATAACGCCATCAATTTCCATGTCATAGCATCTTTACTAAAAGCACTTTCTTTAGGAATATCAGGCAATACTTTGGTAAACATATCCCAAATAAACGTAGCGGGAAGCGGAAATGAAATATTGGCTGATATGCCTATTCTTTCAGCCAGTTGGATTTGCAACCACTGTGACATACCCGGGCTTTGCACCAAAATGACTTCCTGAGCAAATGGATCAGTCAGTGGATTATCCCCGATCAATATTGCTATCAATTCCTTAAGAAGATCTAATTGATTAGAATGATAAACTTTGAACATCAGAACTCCCACTTGAACAAATCCATCGGCTTGCTTTACTTTGCTGATTATAAGGTGTTGTCACTATAACTTTAAGCTGATAGCAGCCAGACAACGGATATGCTGTCTGAAATTCAGCGTGCCACCCCAGTGGTAATATTATTTCTGGCAAAGGGTTTTGACCTGCGATTAATTCATATTGTTCCAGATACTCATAAGATAACTTATCCGCCTTTGATTGCTGCCAATGTTGCTGAAACCCAAATAATAACCCCTGATGATAACGCATTAGTCCCAATAGAGAGACCGAAAAGACCATAACAGCAATCATTACTTCGGGCAAACTCATACCTGATTGATGCTCATAAAAAAGTTCTGACTTCATGAACAAAATCCCACATCTACCTCAGGACAAAAATCCAGCCAACCACTTTCTACCGGAATAAGGGAGTCTCTTCCACCAGCAGAAAGTAATTTCATCCATTGATATAACCCGACAGATTGCCCAGATGCCATATCAGCCATACCTTTCAGTAGAAAAAAATGACTCGATTGCCTTTTTAAGCAACTGGTCAAATGAAATTCTTGCTGTTGCTGGCAATACCACTCTTCTGTTTCATCAAGTGACCATGACTGAGCGATTCCCCATGCCAATGAAGATTCTGCTTGCTGAAAAGCCTTTAGATATCTACGTTCATCGACCATCATGATTAAAGCGTTATCCAGATGATGATGCAAAGCCTTTAACATCATCAGGCTCACCGCCAACAATATTAGCACTGAAATTAGCAATACATTACCTTGCTGATATTGAAAACAACCATGCGGAGAATGCTCAGCCACGGTACTTATCCCCTGATATTGCGCAAACGTATTACTGACTGATATTGGTAGTTTATCGATGGATGTTTAAACCAATGTGCAATAAACGTTAATTTGATAAAAACTAAGCCATCTTTTGCCGGTAATTTTTCAGCTTTAAAGGAATCTACCACTATTTCATTTGGATCAAACAGCCTTTCCCAGCCATTTTCCTGGCAGTTACCCGCCCCTCTTTTCCACTCTACTGACTTATTGCTAAGGCGATAGCCAAAGAATTCCGATTCACTGTGTTCTGGCGGTTCCCATTGGTTATTTGTGTTAAGATCATATGCAATAATCAGGCATGAATCCTCACTCTCATCACTTTTATTACTGATTACTATCGGCTTACCGTCACAATAATGCTGACAATATCCAGAACGGCGAATATCTTTCTCTATAATATGTAGTGTTTGTTTAACAAAATAGCCTAAACGATATCTTTGATATAACTCCATTATTTGTTTGGTTAAAATAGGATAACTCTTAGCAATTGCTAGTAAGATAATACTACCAATAGCCATTGCTACAATAACTTCTAATAATGTCATTCCAGATTGGTTTTTATTTTTCATTATTCCAATAAAGCATCTCCTATTTTAATGAAAAAAGCATATACCCGTCATCTTTCAAGTTGCCTCTTTGTTGGCTGCGCTCACTCACCCCGGTCACATAGTTATCTATGCTCCCGGGGATTCGCTCCCTTGCCGTCGCGATCCATCTTGAAATCCATAGGGTATAATTAATCACAAGCTGGAATTTGATTAAACTTATTATTACTACATGATCTCATCCTGCCTCGAGAAGAAAAAATAATAGATATTTCACCTGCGGAATTCGCTAAAGTAAAACTCGCGGGTATCATCGTATTTCTTATTCCATGAAACTCTATCTGATCCTTCGTTGCCGAACTGATAATAACATCTTGATGTGGGGAACTTATTCCCTCAACATTTTCCAAATCACAATCAGACAACACCGAATTAGAGAGCGCTATGCACCAGCCTTTTCCCGTTTTCAACCACAGCATTACCCTTTTATTCAGATAATTTGCCAAAGATTGTTGCCTGGCTATAAATGTCAATATCTTCTGTGCTGATTCCTGTAATCTAGCTCTTTCCTGGTGATATCCCCATTCCTGTACTCCCCATAAAGAGAATATTGAAACCAAAACAATAACGACCATCAATTCCAATAAAGAAAAACCTAATTGATTATCAATATTATAATGGCTAATTATATTAATATTATTTCCCATTGATAATTCCTTATATCCTTTCGTAAAACATTTTATTCATTTTAAAAACAGAATAAATACATAATTAAATTTTATGCGAGAGCGCATCAATAAAAAAATAATAGCCTATTATTGTTACATTTAAATTGCGTAGAGCTTCGCAAAAATCAACGAGAATAGTTATTTTTGTTTCTTATTATTGTCATACATTGTAAGATTATATGGCTATGAGGAAGAAGCTTCATGAACATAATAAAGAAAATATTGAGTGATTTACATGAGGTTGTTATTACTATTAATTTATTCTATAAAGATAATTAATAGCAGACTAGAAAGTAATTAATTGAGAAAATTATTTTAAATATAGCGTTCAATGTTTAAAGTATAACGAGCAATAGCGGTGTATCGATATTGGTGGTAATAATTTTCGGTTACTGGCCTTTATCGAGTTTTCAATGGAGCACTGTTACATTAAACACATCGTATCCCATGCAGAATACGACAAGCTAACCAATTACTACCGGAGAAACAGAGAATGATCAATTTTGCAGTCGTTCAGGAACGGGCTAGCGCTCTGTTTTCAGAGATCCCTTGGCTGACCTACATCGATACCTCAGAACAGTACAAAGAAGCGCTGGATTTGATTGATGAGCTTTTCAAAGACTATGACAATAACAAAGGGTTAATTGAGATTCTAACTACAACAATTGAACGCTATGAAGATACCGCCCCTGAATTTGCAGAATTTAACCGGGCTATTGAAAATATCCCTACGGGGGTTGCAGCCCTACGAGTTCTGATGGATCAATACGGTCTTACGCCAGCCGACCTTAAAAACGAAATCGGAGAAGCTTCTCTGGTATCACAAATTCTGAGTGGAACAAAGTCACTGACAGTAACCCATATAAAAGCCCTGAGTAAACGTTTTAAGGTTTCTAGTGCAGTTTTTATCGATTAGCTTTATCTATTTCCACAACTGATTGAGTAACAAAAAGATTTTTTAAGATCTTTCATAATTGCTGTCTTAGGTCGGGTTTAATGCCGATCCTAACCTGACTCTAAGACTAATACACCATAAAGTGTTTTTACTATCAGTGTACGATCAGTAGTTGGTACAAGAGGGTAATTAAATCTTGGTTTGTGCTTGCGTATGCTAATATTTGAATTTCACCCCCGACTACATCATAAATGGCACGGAATTGCCGATCTTTGGAAAACCACTGGTGAAATTGTATTCCTTTATCCAGTAACATTGAGGAATAGCCGTATGCTAACGGGTTTTCCCCAATCAATCTCGATGATTCAATCAATAAATCATCTACCAAATTTTGAGCCGCTTCCAACCCTATTGTGTAAGCCTTGTAGTCTTCAATAATAGAAAGTGTCTGGTAGGCTGTTTCAGCAACTTGAACTTTATATATCACGTCCGACATTCCCTGCGTCTACGAAGTGCTTCTTCAGGAGTCATTTTTCTACCATCCATGATATCTTTCTTAGACAGCATAGCGATTTTAAGCAACGCCATCGCCTGTCTTTCTGCGTTTCTATCGGCTTGCTCCCTCTCACGTTCTGCTATCGGTTGAATAAACAATTCAGATACCCCATTTTTGGTAATAAACACGCCGCCCTCGAAATTCTCTGGGTTACTGAGTAGATCCCTAGCTTTTTTTTGAGAAAAGGTATTCATGGTCTTTTTCCTCCTACTTCTATGTATCTGTATACTATACCACCAAAATGAAAAGGGGAACAATTTATAATAAATTGTTCCCCCAGAATGTTGACAAACATAGAAGAGCTATTTTAACCACAACCGTTAAATAGCAACCGGTGCTTTTATTCCTGGATGCGGGTCATAATCAACTATTTCAAAGTCATCAAATTTATAATCAAAAAGTGATTCCGGTTTACGCTTTATCACCAGTTTTGGCAGTGAACGCGGTTCACGACTGAGCTGTAAATTTGCCTGCTCCATATGGTTGCTATAAAGATGGGTGTCGCCACCGGTCCAGACAAAATCGCCCACTTCCAGATCACACTGTTGCGCCATCATATGCACCAGCAATGCATAGCTGGCAATATTGAACGGTAAGCCAAGGAATACGTCACAAGAGCGCTGGTAAAGCTGACAGGAAAGTTTGCCATCCGCGACATAAAACTGGAAGAAAGCGTGGCATGGCGCTAATGCCATGTTATCCAATTCACCAACGTTCCAAGCCGAAACAATGATCCTACGTGAATCTGGATCGCTTTTAAGCTGTTCCAGTACGGTTTTCAATTGGTCAATCTGACGGCCATCTGCGGTACCCCATGCACGCCATTGCTTACCATACACAGGCCCCAAGTCACCATTTTCATCCGACCATTCATCCCAAATAGTCACCCCATTTTCATGCAGATATTTAATATTGGTATCACCATTCAGAAACCAAAGAAGTTCATGAATAATTGAACGAATATGGCAGCGTTTAGTTGTAACTAGCGGAAAACCCTCCTGCAAATTGAAACGCATCTGATGCCCGAAAATGGAGAGAGTCCCCGTCCCGGTACGGTCTGCCTTCGGAGTGCCCTTTGCAAGCACTCTTGTCATTAAATCCAGATACTGTTTCATTTTACCTTTTGTACCTTATTACCTTGGTGTTTGTATGCCCATATCATCATTAAAATTCCCGCAAGAATCATTGGGATAGAAAGAATTTGTCCCATGCTGATCCCGTCGAATAAACCCAATTGTGCATCCGGCTGGCGGAAAAATTCGACTATCACTCGGAAAATACCGTAACCAATTAAGAATAAACCAGAAACACTGCCCATCGGCCGAGGTTTACGGATGTATAAATTCAAGATAATGAACAGAACGATCCCTTCCAACGCCATTTCATAAAGTTGTGAAGGGTGACGTGGCAGAACACCATATTGTTCCAGTACTGATAGCAATGAAGGCTCCGTTGCAGCCAGGGCAATATCTTCACTACGGGAGCTTGGGAACAGCATTGCCCACGGCGTATCCAAGGTGACGCGTCCCCACAACTCGCCGTTAATAAAATTACCGATTCTCCCCATGCCTAAGCCAAAAGGGACTAACGGTGCAATGAAGTCGGCAACTTGTAAGAAATGGCGTTTCGTTCTGCGGCCAAACCACCACATTGCGCAGATAACCCCCATCAAACCACCGTGGAAAGACATGCCACCGTCCCAAACTTTAAACAAATAAAGCGGGTTGTCGAGAAAGGCAGGGAAATTATAAAACAGGACGTAGCCCAAACGGCCGCCAACAAATACGCCAGCAAAACCTGCATAAAGTAAGTTCTCTACTTCGTTTTTCGTCCAACCACTATTGGGTTTCGCTGCTCTGCGTGTCGCTAGCCACATGGCGAATACAAACCCAACCAAGTACATGAAACCATACCAATGGAGGGCTATTGGACCTATTGAAAAAATAACCGGGTCAATATTAGGAAATGCCAGGTAGCTGTTACTCATCTTTCCCCACTTAATATTTAGCGTTAATGCCCTAAGGCAAGTGATTGAGAATCATAGCACAGGCGGTTAAACGGATTAAATGCTACCTCTGACCAAACCGCCAACCCCATGCTGCTCCATAAATGTTGCTGATAGCTCCTTTACTCTTAGGCTGGTTTCAGCTTGTAATATTTCGGCCATTAATTTTTCAACCTGAGCCATCTCCAGATGACGCAATAAATACTTAATTCTTGGCACACTACAACCACTCATACTCAGGCTACGATAGCCAAGACCAATCAATAATAACGCACCCATCGGGGTTCCTGCCATTTCACCACAAATACTGATCGTAAGACCTACTCGTTGGCTATTTTCAAATACCAGTTTTAATGCCCGAATCACCGCCGGATGCAAACAATCATAAAGAGAGGCGACGTGGGTGTTATTCCGATCCACCGCCAATAGATACTGCGTTAGGTCATTGGTGCCAATAGACACAAAATCAACTCTGTTTTTGAGTTGTGGCAACAGAAAAATCATCGAAGGAACCTCAATCATTACACCAAGTTGAGGCATAGGTATTTGACACGCCAGAATTTGCTCGACTTCCTCTTTCGCCCTGTCTACTAATCGCTTAGCTTCATCAATTTCTTCTACATTCGTCACCATTGGCAACAGGATTTTCAGATTGCCCGTGTCAGCATTAGCTCTGAGCATTGCCCTAAGCTGAATAAGAAAAATCTCCGGTTGATCCAACGTCACCCGTATACCACGCCATCCCAAACAAGGGTTATCTTCGCTAATCGGCATATAAGGCAGTTGTTTATCCGCACCGATATCAAGTGTACGTAATACCACCGGTTTATCGGGAAATAATTGCAACATTTCCTGATAACGCGCTTTTTGTTCATCTTCTGACGGGAAACCACTGTGCAACATAAAGGGGATTTCGGTGCGATAGAGTCCAACACCATCAATACTGCTACTGATTTGTAACTCATATTTCAGGCTTAAACCTGCATTAAGCTGAACCAGAATGCGTTCACCACTTTTGAGCCGCGCTTCCTGATCAACATCCCCCTCAGCCAGTTTGCTCAGTGCTTTTTCTTCCTCAATAATCTGTTTATATTCCTGCGAAATCAGTGGTTCAGGTTCAATAAAAACTTCTCCACGGAAACCATCAAGAATCAGCATACGATTGTGCAGGAGTTCCGGCTGGATATCTGCCCCCATAATGGCCGGGATACCCATTGCACGTACCAATATGGCAGAGTGTGAATGGGTAGCGCCATCACGAACAATAACTCCTGCTAATCTTTCTTGCGGCACTTCTGCCAATAGGTTGGCACTCAGTTCATCTGCAACCAGAATAAACCATTCAGGCCATTGATGGCTGGCAGTCAGTGAATCATCAAGATGAAATAGTAATCGCTGCCCAAGCGCCCGTAGATCTGATGCCCTTTCCCGCATATAAGCATCCTGCAAGCTGGCAAATTGTTCTGCGTATTTCTCAATAACTTGTTTAACCGCCCATTGCGCAACAGATCCCTGTTCAACACAGGAGAACAGATCTTGTTTCAACTGAGGGTCATTCAAAAGGTAGGAATAAAGATTAAAAATTGCAGCACTCTCTTTTTGAGAACCCGCGGTAAAACGTTTACTGAGCCGACGACATTCTGCTGTTGCATCTTCAAGTGCCTGAATCAAACGAGAACGTTCTGCTGCATGATCAAGGGTTGAAGCTTCAAAAATTTGGTCAAGTGAGGGTTGGGAACAATCTTGCCATCCCTGAGCCATCACGATGCCATTGGAAATTGCCAGCGCTTTAATTCTGGTTTGCCGATACTGACCAAACAATCCCTTAGTCTGAGCTTGAACAAGGATCACCGCCAGTTGTGTCGCAAGAGTCACCATAAAGGACTCTTCGGTTTCATTAAACAGGCGTTGTTCCTGCTGCTGAACGACTAAAACACCTTGCAACTGGCGGCGATAGACCACCGGAACGCCCAAAAACGCGCGGAAGCTATCCTCTTTCACTTGAGGCAAATATTTGAAACTTGGATGGCTGCGAATATCAGCCAGATTAATCAGTTCAGACAATTGACCAACTTGTCCGACGACTCCCTCACCAAAAGCCAAACTGACAGCCCTTCCCCGGGGTTTCCTCAACCCTCGGGTTGCCATCAGGTAATAACACCGCCGTTGATGATCAGCAAGATAGATAGAACAGACATCCGTGTTCATCGCCAGACAGGTCTCGTTCACCAATAGCTCAAGCGCTTCGGCCAGATTGGTTGCCATAGCAACTTTTTCAACAATTTCCCGTAAGCGCATGAGCATAGAACTCACCTAACTTCTTTTGCGACGATAAGAATACGAAGAACGTGGCAGAGATGAGCTTTCCTGCATTGGCATGACAACCGAAGAAAACTCTTTCATCACGCGCCGATAAACATCACGCTTAAAAGAGACAACCTGCCGGACAGGATACCAATAGCTGACCCAACGCCAACCATCGAACTCCGGGGTATTACTGTGTTGCACATTAATATCTTCTTCATTACAGAGCAGTTGTAATAAAAACCACCGCTGTTTTTGACCGATACAGACAGGTCGAGTATCCCAACGCACCAAACGCTTGGGTAATTTGTAACGCAACCAATTACGAGTAGAAGCCAGAACGCGTACATCTTTCCGACCTAAACCCACTTCTTCATACAGTTCCCGGTACATAGCCTGTTCTGGTGATTCCCCCGGATTAATGCCCCCTTGAGGAAATTGCCAGGAATGCTGCCCATAACGCCGCGCCCACAAAACCTGGCCTTGCCGATTACAAATTACAATTCCTACATTCGGGCGGTAGCCATCATCATCGATCACCAGACTACCTCGATAAACTAAATTTGAAAGATGACTAATTGTTTCACACTACCCTCAAGTGGTAAACCTCTATCATTGGACTTTGCAGTCGCTAGCTAAATCTCTACAATAGCGCCATCTCAACGGGGTGCTGGCTGTTTAAAACAGCCTTGCTGAGAGTAAACCCGCCGAACCTGATCCGGCTAATACCGGCGTAGGGATTTGAGCTGCTAACTATTTCACAGACATTATCTTGCCGTTTAGCGCTTCCTCAAATCCTTTGCCAATCCTCTTAATGTAAGGAGAGCAAAGTGTTTAAGACGTTATTTTCCAAATTAATCGTACTGACGGTCCTATCAGCCCCTATGTTGCTATTGAGTCAGGTTGTACAGGCTAAACCGGTATTAACGGTCTATACCTATGATTCTTTTGCCGCAGAATGGGGTCCCGGACCCGCAATTAAAAAAGCGTTTGAAGCTGAATGTGACTGTGAACTGAAACTGATTGCTCTGGAAGATGGTGTTTCCTTGCTCAATCGCCTAAGAATGGAAGGAAAGCGTACTGCCGCCGATATTATTCTTGGGTTGGATAACAACTTGATTCAAGCAGCTCAACAAACGGGGCTGTTCACTGAAAGTCAAGTGGATATCAGCAAGCTGGCACTGCCGGTGTCATGGCATAACCAGATATTTATTCCTTATGACTATGGCTATTTTGCCTTCATTTACAACAAAAAGAGTTTGCCAAACCCACCCAAAAGCATGGATGAGCTAATTAATAGCCCCAATAACTGGAAAGTGATCTATCAAGATCCTCGCACCAGCACACCGGGGCAAGGTTTGCTGCTATGGATGCAGAAAATTTATGGTGATGATGCCCCACAAGCCTGGAAAAAACTGGCAAAGAAAACACTAACTGTTACCAAAGGCTGGAGTGAAGCTTACGGTCTGTTCCTGAAAGGAGAAGGCGATCTGGTACTAAGCTATACCTCTTCACCGGGCTACCACCTCTTATCTGAGAAGACAGACGATTATGCTGCCGCTACCTTTAATGAAGGTCATTACCTGCAAATCGAAGTGGCCGCACAACTGGCCTCCAGTAAGCAACCAGAGCTTGCCCAGAAATTTATGCAGTTTATGCTGACCCCAGCTTTCCAACAGGAAATTCCAACCACTAACTGGATGTATCCGGTCATTGATATCCCACTTCCAGAAGTGTATTCACAGCTTTCAATACCTGAAAAATCGCTGCAATATCCCGCAGAAGAAGTCGCAAAATACCGTAACCAATGGATTCGTACATGGCAAAGCGCTGTCAGCCGATGATTGCTCGATGTCTGTTACCGGGGGCCATTGCCTCCGGTCTTTTACTATTGGTCGCCTTACTAGCGTTCGGTGCACTTTGGTTTAATGCACCTGAACGTAATTGGTCTTTACTGGCGGAAGATAGCTATCTGTGGCATGTGGTGCGTTTTACATTCTGGCAGGCTTTTTTATCGGCGCTGTTTTCTGTTATCCCGGCTATTTTTCTTTCCAGAGCCCTCTATCGCCGTCATTTTCCAGGCCGAAATCTATTTCTCCGCCTATGTGCTATGACGCTGGTTTTGCCTGTATTGGTCGCTCTATTCGGCATTCTGACGGTCTATGGCAGAGCCGGCTGGCTGGCTCAGTTCTGTGAATGGATCAGCATCGATTACCATTTCACCCCTTATGGTCTACCAGGAATTTTGCTGGCACATATCTTCTTTAATATGCCACTAGCGACACGGCTTTTACTGCAATCACTGGAAAACATCGCGGTGGAACAACGGCAATTAGCGGCTCAGCTAGGTATGAATGAATGGCAACATTTCCGTTTTGTTGAATGGCCTTATCTACGCCGCCAAATCCTGCCCACTGGCGCACTGATTTTTATGCTCTGTTTCGCCAGTTTTGCTACCGTGCTGGCGTTAGGTGGCGGACCTGCTGCAACAACTGTCGAACTGGCAATCTATCAGGCGTTAAGCTATGACTACGATCTCAACCGCGCCGCATTACTGGCGTTGATTCAGATCACCTGCTGCCTTGGCCTTGTGCTCCTCAGCCAGAAGCTTAACAGTGCTCTATCTGTCGGCTACAGCAACCAACAGCAATGGCGTAATCCACAGGACACTTTGTTGAGAAAAATCTGCGACAGCCTGTTAATTATCGCAGCATTATTACTGCTCGTGCCGCCATTATTGGCGGTTATCTTGGATGGCCTGAACAGCGGGTTGCTTAACGTATTGCGCCAGCCTGCATTGTGGCAGGCATTTATCACCTCAGTGGTGATTGCTTTAGGCGCGGGGTTATTATGTGTTTTATTCACTATGATGCTGCTGTGGAGCAGCCGTGAGTTGTACCTGCGTCATTCCCCCCATTGGGGACAAGCAATGGAAATGAGTGGTTTGTTGATCCTTTCTATGCCGGGTATTGTATTGGCAACAGGATTCTTTCTGTTGCTCAACGATACCGTCGGCCTGCCCCGTTCACCCTATGGTCTGGTAATTTTAACCAACGCACTGATGGCAATTCCCTATGCGCTGAAAGTTCTGGATAATCCAATGAAAGATCTGGCGGCCCACTATAATCCACTGTGTCGCTCCCTGAATATTCAAGGTATTAACCGACTACGCTGGATTGAACTAAAAGCACTGAAAGTTCCTCTGGCACAAGCGCTGGCCTTTGCTTGCGTCCTTTCCATTGGAGATTTTGGCGTTGTAGCTCTGTTTGGTAATGAAGATTTCCGTACACTGCCCTTCTATCTCTACCAGCAAATCGGGGCTTACCGGAGCCAGGATGGCGCAATCACTGCTTTATTGCTGTTATTGTTATGTTTTATGCTGTTTAGTTTACTTGAACGCTTACCGAGACTACGTAATGCTCAAACTTGAAAATCTGACTTACCGCTATGAACATCTGGTGATGCGCTTTGACTTGCAAATTAAGGCCGGAGAACGTATCGCAATCCTAGGCCCCAGTGGGGCAGGTAAAAGTACACTGCTAAACCTGATCGCCGGTTTTCAAACAGCAGAAAAAGGCTCCCTATGGCTGAACGAGAAAAATCATACCAGTACGTCACCAGCTCAACGCCCGGTTTCCATGTTGTTTCAGGAAAATAATCTCTTCTCTCATTTGACAATTGAGCAGAATATTGGGCTAGGTTTACATCCCGGATTACGCCTTAATAGCACGCAGAAACAGACATTACAGCAAATAGTCTCTCAAGTTTCGTTGGAAGATTGTCTTACTCGTTTGCCCGCTCAACTTTCTGGTGGACAACGGCAGCGGGCAGCATTAGCTCGTTGCCTGGTACGCCAGCAACCAATTTTATTACTTGACGAGCCTTTTTCAGCCTTAGATCCGGCACTACGTAATGAAATGCTGGTATTACTGGAACAAGTTTGCCATGAACGCCAGCTTACATTACTGATGGTTTCCCACAATCTGGATGATGCCGTTCGTATAGCGAATCGCGCTTTATTAATTGTTGATGGCAATATTCATTATGACGGATCAACAAATGCACTGGCTGCCGGTACTGTTCCTGAATCAGCTATTTTGGGGAGGAAGGTCGCTTCTATTTAGTACTTCGATTATTTCCTTCTGTGACCAAAGTCTATATTTTAAAAATAAAACTGGGTAATATAAATCTTTCTTGTTATAAGTGTTTTTTATGTGTTAATTTTTCATAAAGGATTTAATAATGTCTAATTTGATTTATGCGACCATAAAAGGAAAGAACCAAGGGTTAATTTCAGCTGGCTGTTCTACTTTTGATTCTATTGGTAATAAATATCAAGAGAACCACCGGGATCAAATACTAGTTTACTCCGCTACACATTCTTTAACTCGAGTACAACATGTAAGCCATCATCCTTTTAATATCATAAAACCCATCGATAAATCCTCTCCTTTACTTGGACTAGCAATTTCAAACAACGAAGAACTTCATATCCTGTTAGATTTTTATAGAACTTCGTCAGAAGGCGCTCAAGAAAAGTTTTATTCAATAGAATTAACAAAAGCAAAAATAAATGCTTTTCATACTAATTACCCCCACTCTTTAACTCATGCAGAAAATCAGCCAGAAGAGAGTATCTCTGTCATTTATCAAAATATAACGTGGAGTCATCACATTGCTGGTACTTCTGCTTATAGCATCAGAGATGATGAGGTTTATTAAGAATGAATAAATTGCGGGACAGGGTATTAAGTAATAATTTTTGTACATATAACCCAAGTTCTAGGCCATCTTTTAGGCGATGGGATGAAATAGATGCTTCAATTTATCTTCTTAATCAATTTATTCCAGGCTCAGTAAATTATCTGGATGGTTATAAAGATGCATATGTGAAATATAACAGAAACCTAATTTTAAAATATGCCCATATAGAACAAATCCCACCAAATCTTTTGGCTGGTGTTGCCAGAATAGAAGCGGGCGGTAAACCAGATATGTGGAAGTTAAACACTATTACAATGAGGCAATGGCGTGAACAGGCTTTTAATCTTGATAAAACTCGCTCAAAAGGCTCAAATGAAACTTCTACGGGTATAGTTGCAATACAGATAAGACATGTAGCAGATATGATGGGTTTCGACTCAAATACATTAACAACAACAGACCAGTTAGAAATTGCAACTTGCCTTCAAATTGATGAATTTAATATTAAAATGGTTGCTCGTCATTTAAGAGATTTAATTCTCTATGATTATCCTAGTGCAGATACCAAGAACTTAACAAAAGAACAATATATCATGGCTGGTTCTAGATATAACCGTGGCATAACAAGAAAAAAGGGAGATTTCATAAGAATAATGAATACTCCGCCTGAATTAAGCACTACTGATGAAAAAAAATGGATTTCTTACGGAGTAAGTATATATAAGCGGCTGGATTATTTAGATAATTTACTTAAAGGATAAAAAATGAAAATATCAGATATATTTACATTTTTTATGTTAAGTTTTTTATCCTTTGGATTAATTAACTCATTCGCTTTTCCTAGGGTTACAGACTTTTTTGACTTCAACTCAATTGATTGTGATATATGGCAATATGAAGATGGAGGTATTGATATAATCACTTCCATATTTATATTAATCCCACTTAGTCCTTTTTATATAGCCTGTTTTTACAAGTCATATGCTTTATTTAAAAACAATAAAATTAGATCAATAAGCTATTTCATTTTTGCCTCCACTTTTATTCTTTATTGGTTCTATACTTACTACGCTAGATTTATGTTTTATTGCTAGATAAGATAAGAAAAATAGCTCTGGTTGAATTATGAAATATAAAAACCTATCTCAATAGTGATTATCCATCGTAGATTATCATCCATAACTCATCTCTGGCGAATTTTTGTAAAATGAAACATTTTATTCCTACCCATAAAGCCAGCCGCTCTCTCAAACGTTACCAGATGGGTTACTAGTCAGATAAAATCTAAATATTCTCAAACAATTTTTTCTACTAATAATAACCATATTTTAATAACCATGATTTTTAAAAATTTAAATAAATAGTTATTTAGAGTATTAAATATTTAGGTTCGTCAGACGTGCCTGCAAATATTTCTATTCTATATTCCGCCGTACCTTGTGCCGGAAATTATTATATATTAGCCAGATAAATGGGTGGTGATTATAAGGCAATGACACTTATTATCACATGGAATACGTTATTATCCATCATTACTGTAACTTTAATTATTGGTAGTGTTTAATTATATAAATACACTTAAGAATAAAGCTATATAATATTAAAATCGTATTGAAAATAACGAATGAAATACATTTAATACTACTATACTCTTATAGACATATTCAATAATACCTGTCTACTTCATTAGAGCTATTTATTTTCCATTCTTTGCAATTAATTCGGCAATGTTTCAATTATCATTTATGCACCACATCACAATATAGTGAGATTAGGCAACTGTATAAATAACCATGATTCAATGCTATAATTGTAGTTATTTTCAACAAATATAAGCGCCTGCCTCTATATGCAACAGAATCATGCTGAACAAGGTTTTATACTGACACGCCATTGGAGGGATACTCCCTCGGGTATTGAGGTGGAATACTGGCTGGTGACAGATCAGGGGCCACGTCATATAAAAATTCTTCACCAACAAGCTGTTGCTTTTATCTTGCAAGCTAATATGCCGCAGGTAGAAAAAATTCTGGCGCAAGAGCGCAACTACCATCTCCGCCCACTGTCATTGAAAGATTTCAATCGCCAGCCTGTTGCCGCGCTTTATTGCCAGCAATATCGCCAATTACAACGGATTGAGAAAGTGCTACAGCAACAGGAAATTCAAGTTTATGAAGCAGATATCCGTCCACCAGACAGGTTTATGATGGAACGTTTTATCACTGCTCCCATCTGGTTCAGTCAGGCGCCTAATGGTAGCTATCAGATGAAGCCTAACCCGGCTTATCGCCCAACATTGAAATGGGTATCCCTGGATATTGAAACCAGTCGGCATGGAGAACTCTATTCCATTGGATTAGCAGGATGTGATCAGCAAAAAGTATTTATGCTTGGCCCTGCTAACAGTAATGAGCATCCGGTAAATTTTGATTTGGAATATGTAGCAAGTCGTCCGCAAATGCTGGAAAGACTCAACGAGTGGCTGGAAAAATATGACCCTGACGCCATTATTGGCTGGAACCTGATTCAATTCGATCTACGGATTTTACAAAAACATGCTGAGCGCTACGGTGTTCCACTGAAATTTGGACGGGCTGGAGGGTTACTAGAGTGGCGGGAGCACGGCTTTAAACCGGGGCACTTTTTCGCTTCTACAGCCGGTCGGTTGATTATTGATGGTATTGAAGCACTGAAAACCGCTACCTGGAATTTTCCTTCTTTCAGTCTGGAATATGTCTCGCAAGAGCTATTGGGCGAAGGCAAAGCCATTGATACACCCTATCAGCGTATGGATGAGATTGACCGCCGTTTCCAGCAAGATAAGCCCGCACTGGCACAATATAATCTGCAAGACTGTATTCTGGTAAACCAGATTTTCGATAAAACCCACTTAATGAAGTTCCTGTTGGAAAGGGCAACAGTTACCGGTCTCGCCGTAGATCGCAGTGGCGGTTCAGTCACCGCTTTCACCCATCTTTACATGCCAAAAATGCACCGCATCGGTTATGTCGCCCCAAATCCAGGCGGGAAGCCTGAAGATAACAGCCCCGGTGGTTTCGTAATGGATTCTCGCCCCGGCTTGTATGATTCAGTGATAGTGCTGGATTATAAAAGTCTGTATCCCTCGATTATCCGCACTTTTCTTATCGATCCTGTCGGTATGGTGGAAGGTCTGGCACAGCCGGACAGCGAGCATGCGGTTCCCGGTTTTCGCAATGCCTTCTTTTCCCGTACTCAGCATTGTCTGCCTGATATCGTGACGCAAATCTGGCATGAACGTGACGCAGCAAAAAAACAGCATAACGCCCCATTGTCACAAGCATTGAAGATCATCATGAACGCTTTCTACGGCGTTCTTGGGGCGGAGGGCTGTCGTTTCTTCGACCCGCGCCTGACCTCTTCCATTACTATGCGCGGCCACGAAATTATGCTCCAGACCAGAAAGCTGATTGAATCTCAAAACTATCAAGTTATCTACGGTGATACAGATTCTATCTTTATATGGCTGAAACAAGCGCATGAAGAAGAACTGGCTCTCAGTATCGGCAAAGAACTTGCGCGATTCGTTAACCAATGGTGGCAAAAACACCTGCAAGAACATTTTGGGCTTAAAAGCACCCTTGAGTTGGAATTTGAAACTCACTATCGCCGTTTTCTGATGCCAACCATCCGTGGGGCTGAACAAGGCAGTAAGAAACGTTATGCCGGTCTGAGTGGTGACCGCATAGTCTATAAAGGTCTGGAAACAGTACGCACTGACTGGACACCTCTGGCGCAAAATTTCCAGAAGCAACTGTATTCACTGATTTTTCATGAACAGCCTTACCAAGAGTTTATCCGTGGTTATGTTACCAGTACCCTAAAAGGAAAATTTGATGATAAACTAATCTACCGTAAAAGGTTGGGCCGTAAGTTGTCTGACTATCAGCGCAATGTACCACCCCATGTGAGGGCAGCAAGGCTGGCAGATGAATACAATCTGCAACATAACCGGCCCTTGCAGTACCAAAATGGGGGTTGGATAAGCTATGTCATGACACAATCCGGGCCGGAACCACTGGAAAATCTGCATTCATCACCAGACTATGATCACTACATCAATAAGCAACTTCAGCCTATCGCTGATGCTATCCTGCCGTTTTTACAGGATGATTTTATAACTTTACTCACCGGACAGATGGTAATGCCTTTTGGCTGATTACTATTTTTTGCAGGTGACGACCGGCTTTGCTTCCATTAACATATCGCCCCTTTGACGAGTGATAAGGGAATTAACGGGGTGTCTTGCTGTCTGCCCATTATCTCCGTTAGACCAAATAAAAAGCTTTCGTCCTTCACCTATGAATAACATTATCTAACAAAAACTGAGTTAAAATTTATGCCATTTACCCTCGGTCAACGCTGGATCAGCGATACAGAAAGCGAACTTGGATTAGGAACCGTTGTTGCACTGGACGCACGAATGGTCACTTTGCTCTTTCCTGCCAGCGGCGAAAACCGCCTCTATGCACGCAATGATTCTCCTATTACCCGTGTTATGTTTAACTCGGGGGATGTTGTCACCAGCCATGAAGGCTGGCAACTCAAAGTGGATGAAGTCCAACTAGAAAATGGCCTGCTGATTTATACAGGCACACGACTTGATACTCTGGAAGAGAATATCAGTCTGCGCGAAGTGCTCCTTGACAGTAAACTTACCTTCAACAAACCACAGGATCGCCTGTTTGCTGGTCAGATTGACCGTATGGACCGCTTTGCCTTGCGTTTTCGCGCCCGTAAATATCAAAGCGAACAATTTAAACTGGCTGAAAGCGGTTTGCGGGGTATCCGCGCCAGCCTGATCCCTCATCAACTTCATATCGCTAATGAAGTCGGCAAACGCTACGCGCCAAGGGTTCTATTGGCCGATGAAGTCGGTTTAGGTAAAACCATCGAAGCCGGGATGATCATCCACCAGCAATTGCTGGCCGGTCGTGCTGAACGCGTTCTGGTGATTGTACCCGATAGCCTTCAACATCAATGGCTGGTAGAAATGCTACGCCGTTTCAGCCTGCGTTTCGCCCTGTTTGACGATAGCCGCTATACCGAAGCACGACATGACAGTGATAATCCATTTGAAACAGAACAATTGATACTCTGTTCACTGGATTTTGTCCGCCGTAATAAACAGCGTTTTGAACATATGCTTGAAGCTAGCTGGGATCTGATGGTGGTGGATGAAGCTCACCATCTGGCCTGGAGCGAGGATGCTCCTAGCCGTGAATATCAGGTTGTCGAGCAATTAGCTGAACAGATCCCAAGTGTACTGCTATTGACTGCAACACCAGAACAACTAGGGCAAGAAAGCCATTTTGCCCGTCTACGTCTACTTGATCCAAACCGTTTCCACGATTATCAGGCTTTTATCGACGAACAACAAAAATACCGTCCAGTTGCCGATGCTGTCACACTGCTGTTATCCGGTGAACAACTTAATAATAATCAATTAAACCTAATGGGTGAATTGATTAGCGAGCAAGATATTGAGCCTCTGCTGAAAGCCGCCAATAGTAATAGCGATGAAAGTGAAACCGCACGCCGTGAACTGATTTCCATGCTGATGGATCGTCACGGCACCAGCCGTATTCTGTTCCGTAATACCCGTAATGGCGTAAAAGGCTTCCCCCGTCGCGAACTGCACCAGATCAAGTTGCCTCTGCCATCCCAATATCAGACCGCTATTAAAGTCTCCGATATTATGGGTGCTAAAAAATCACTGGAAGCACGCGCATGGGATATGCTCTACCCAGAACAAATTTATCAGGAGTTTGAAGGCGAAAACGCTACCTGGTGGAACTTTGATCCCCGCGTAGAGTGGCTACTTGGTTTTCTGATGGAAAATCGCCATGAAAAAGTGCTGGTAATTTGTGCTAAAGCAACCACCGCTCTGCAATTGGAACAGGTACTACGTGAGCGCGAAGGGATTCGTGGCGCTGTTTTCCATGAAGGGCTATCACTGATTGAACGTGATCGCGCCGCTGCCTATTTTGCTTCCGAAGAAGAAGGAGCTCAGGTATTACTGTGTTCCGAAATTGGCTCAGAAGGCCGCAACTTCCAGTTCGCTAACCAATTAGTGATGTTTGATTTACCATTCAATCCAGATTTACTAGAACAACGTATCGGACGCCTGGATCGTATCGGCCAAAGCCGTGATATCCAGATTAGTGTGCCTTATCTGGAAAATACCGCCCAAGCTGTCCTGATTCGTTGGTATCACGAAGGTTTGGATGCATTCGAGTATACCTGCCCAACCGGTCGTACTATTTATGATCACTATTATGAAACTCTGCTGAACTATCTTGCCAAACCCAATAGCCAGGAAAAATTTGGTGAATTTATTGATCAGTGCCGCCAGCAACATGAGCAACTCAAACAGCAACTGGAGCAAGGCCGTGACCGGCTGCTGGAAATGAACTCCAACGGTGGCGAACATGGTTTGCAACTGGCAGAAAAAATTTCAGAGTATGATAATGATACTGATCTGGTGAACTTCTCACTCAACTTATTTGATATCGTTGGTATTAATCAGGAAGATCGCAATGACAACATGATAGTGCTGACACCATCCGATCATATGCTGGTCCCAGATTTCCCTGGGTTACCCAAAGATGGTTGTACTATCACCTTTAATCGTGAACAGTCCCTGTCTCGTGAAGATGCTCAGTTTATCAGCTGGGAGCACCCAATTATCCGTAATGGATTGGATCTGATCCTTTCCGGCGATACGGGTAGTTGTGCGGTATCCCTTTTGAAAAATAAAGCATTACCTGTTGGAACCCTGCTGGTAGAACTGATCTACGTAGTTGAAGCTCAAGCCCCGAAACACCTGCAATTGACCCGTTTCCTTCCACCAACGCCATTGCGGATACTGATGGACCTGAAAGGCAATAATCTGGCTGGTCAGGTGGAGTTTGAAAGCTTTAACCGCCAACTTAATGCAGTGAATCGTCATACTGCAAGTAAACTGGTCAATGCGGTACAAAAAGAAGTTCACGCTATTTTGCAACAGGCCGAAGGTTTAGTAGAAACTCAAGCTCAATCATTGATTGAACAAGCGAAACAGCAAGCAGATGAAAATCTCACTGCTGAACTTTCCCGTTTGGAAGCATTGAAGGCCGTCAATCCAAATATTCGTGATGATGAATTGGAAGCCATTGAATCCAATCGCCAACAGTTGCTGCTTAACTTAAATCAGGCAGGCTGGCGTCTGGATGCTATTCGCCTTGTTGTCGTTACGCATCAGTAAATATTAGCAATACCCGGAGGCTAAACCGGAATGGGGTAAACTTTACTAAGCACCCCATTCCACGCCTCCCCTAATATTCAGCTACCGGAGCCTCAATGGAAGCTTATAACCCTCCTACCGATCCCTGGTTACATGTGCTTTATCAGGATCAACATATCATCGTAGTCAATAAACCCAGCGGGTTACTCTCTGTTCCCGGTCGGGCAGAAGAACATAAAGACAGCATTATGACGCGGATACAACAACAGTTTCCCACGGCAGAATCTGTTCACCGACTAGATATGGCAACCAGCGGCGTAATGGTAGTTGCATTAACCAAAGACGCAGAGCGTGAATTAAAACGCCAATTCCGTGAACGAGAACCGGAAAAAACCTATATTGCGCGGGTTTGGGGACGTCTGGAACCAAAAACTGGTCTTGTCGATTTACCGCTGATTTGTGACTGGCCGAATCGACCAAAGCAGAAAGTGTGTTTTGAAACCGGGAAATCGGCTCAAACTGAATACGAAGTACTCGCTTACGAAGATGAGGCAACGCGAGTAAAACTCTCACCGATAACCGGTCGTTCACATCAGCTCAGAGTACATATGCTAGCACTTGAACATCCGATTCTGGGAGATCGGTTTTATGCTCACCAGCAGGCAAGAGCAATGGCGCCTCGCCTGCAATTACATGCACAAGAGTTATATATCACACATCCGGCCTATGGAACGCCAATGCATTTTCAGTGTAAAGCCGATTTTTGATTAATAGACAAATACAGTAACCGAATCCAATGAAGCCAATATCAAACATAAGGCCAAGCCACAACAAGCCAAAAGAACACGGATATTTGCCATTTTTTGCCTTCCTCCTAAATTAAAACAAAATAAAACATAAAATATTCTAATATTTTAGAGAAATAAAAAATAAACTCAACAGCCGTAGGGGATGTTATTCCCCTATATATTTAGTGGCATGTTTTTAAAGATAAAAAAATAGCCTATTTAAAACCCTTCTCTTTTTTAATGAGATCATAGGCAGCCTGAATTGATTGGGCCTTTTGTTTAGCAATCTCCATCATTTCCGGTGGTAAACCTTTTGCCACCAGCTTATCCGGATGGTGTTCACTCATCAATCTACGATAGGCACGTTTAATTGTCGTCGCGTCATCCTTTTCACGCACACCTAACACCTTACAAGCGTCCGCAAGTGTTGGCCCCTGTGCGGCCCTCTGATAACCGCCATACTGCCGTTGCCGCCACTCTCCTCCATCACCGAAATTGCGGCCACCTTCCATCATGGCAAGGAATTGTTCAAATTGGTTACGAGAGATCCCAAGTTCATCAGCAATAATAAACAGCACCTTCCTCTCATTCGGATGCAATTGCCCATCAGAAAATGCAGCCTGTAATTGGATCTCCAAAAACATGCGAACTAAGTCAGACCGGCCAAAACAGGCACGACGCAATTGTCTTAGTGTCTCACGCAAAGGAAAATTGGGCTCTTTACCTTCACGAAAAGCCTGCTGTGCTGCTATCCTGGCTTGTCCGTGAAGTTGCATGCGATCCATTAACTGGCTCGCAAGACGAATATCTGTTTCAGTCACCCGCCCTTTTGATTTAGTAATATGCCCCAGCACCTGAAAAGTACTACTGAAAAATAGCAATTGACGAGACTGATTATTTGCAAAAAAACCTTGGTTTCTCCGTGCACTCGCCCTATCAAGCATATGACCAATAAACAGACCAATGACAATACCCCAAAAGCCGGCCCCAGACACAACACCAAAAATCAGCCCAAGCAATTTTCCCCAATAATGCATATACTCCTCAATTCACCAATGCTCTGAGTGTCGTTTTGCATTATCATACTATTCATTCAGCTCCGTGCCTAACGGCAAGATAAGTAAAGGCATGACTTTACACTGGCGCATATTCATCGAGTGCGCTAGTCTCTTGAGGTTTGCCCGGCATAATGCCACTGATGATGGAACCGCATAAATATCTATGAAGAAATGTTATCCAACTTTGCTGGCCACAACGGTATGGGCCGCACTTTATGGTCAGCATGCACATGCTGATCTCGCAGCACAGTGTATGCTGGGTATACCTGTTTATGATCAGCCAATAATTAATGGCGATCTCAATCAACTTCCTATCAATATTCTGGCAGATGATTCACACGCAGATTATCCGCGTTCTGCTAAATTTATCGGTAATGTTAATATTAAACAGGGTAATAAGACCCTAACCGCAGATAAAGTACAACTTGATCAAACAGAAGATGAAGTTCCGTTAAGAACCGTGACTGCAACGGGTAATGTTCATTATGATGACCCTCTGATTATTCTAAAAGGGCCACGTGCCTGGTCTAATTTAAATAATAAAGATACCGATATGTATCAGAGTGATTATCAGATGGTCGGGCGTCAAGGACGCGGCACCGCAGACAAAATGAAACTGCGTGGTGAAAACCGTTATGCCATTCTGGATAATGGTACTTTTACCTCCTGCCTGCCGGGTAATGATAGCTGGAGCGTTGTCGGTTCCGAAGTCATTCTCGATCGCGAAGAAGAAGTGGCCGAAATATGGAATGCCCGTTTCAGAATGGCTAACATTCCAGTATTTTATAGCCCGTATCTTCAATTACCGATCGGTAATAAACGCCGTTCAGGGTTTCTTATTCCTAACGCCAGCTATTCCAAAAAAGCCGGCTTTGAATTTCAGCTGCCTTATTACTGGAATATCGCACCGAATTATGATGCGACGATTACACCGCACTATCTCAGTAAACGTGGTTTAAAACTGGATAATGAATTCCGTTATTTAACCAATGCAGGTACAGGTACCCTTGCTCTTGACTGGCTGAATAACGATGAGCAATATGTCAAAGACAAAAAGACAAACACACGTACCGCCAGAGAGAGTGATAATCGCTGGTTATTCTACTGGAGACACAGTGGTGTGATGGATAGGGTATGGCGTTTTAATATCGACTATACCAAAGTCAGTGATCCTGAATATTTTTCTGATTTCAGCTCTCAGTATGGTTCCACCACCGATGGCTACGCTACGCAAAAATTCAGTCTGGGCTATGCTCAACAGAACTGGAATGCCACGCTATCAACTAAACAATTCCAAATTTTTTCTAAAGATACCAGTAGAAAAGCCTACAGAGCTGAACCACAGTTAGATTTGAACTATTACAAAAACGATCTGGGGCCATTTGACCTGAAAGTCTATGGTCAGGCGGCAAAATTCACCAGTGTAGGTAAAAACAACCCGGAAGCAACCCGCTGGCATCTGGAACCCTCCATTAACCTGCCACTCTCCAATGGCTGGGCCAGTATGAATAATGAAGTTAAGCTGATGGCGACTCACTATCAGCAGGATATTCCTAAGGCTCTTGAGAATGCTGAATATAAAGAATCTGTTAACCGGGTTCTGCCACAGTTCAAAAGCGAAGCCAAAATGGTGTTTGAACGTTCAACATACCTGAACAGCAATTACACCCAAACGCTAGAACCGCAGGTTCAGTATCTGTATGTGCCATACAAAGACCAGGATAATATCAACAACTTCGACTCATCTTTACTACAAACCGACTATACCGGCCTGTTCCGTGACCGCTTTTATGGTGGCCTGGACCGTATTTCATCTGCCAATCAAGTGACTACCGGTCTCACTACCCGCCTTTATGATGAAGGTTTAGTTGAACGTTTTAACCTGTCATTAGGTCAAATCTATTACTTTGAACGTCCACGCACCGGTAAAGAAACCATCATCAACAGTAAAGATAATACAGGTATGATGACCTGGGCAGGTGATACTTACTGGAAAATTAATGATTCCTGGGGCTTGAAAGGTGGCATGCAATACGATACTCGCCTAGGTAGCGTAACGATGGGAAATGCAGTGCTAGAATATCGCCGTGATGAAGACCGACTTGTGCAATTGAACTATCGTTTTGTTGACAGAGATTATATCCAAGCTACAGCTAAGAGCGCTCCGGCTTTCCAGCAAGGGATTTCTCAAGTCGGTCTGGTTACAAGTTGGCCGTTAAGTGAGCGCTGGGGTTTCGTAGGCGCTTACTACTACGATACTAAAGAACAGCAACCGGCAAGTCAGTTAGTGGGTTTGCAGTACAACACTTGTTGCTGGGCAATCAACGTTGGCTATGAACGCAAGATCATTGGTTGGAAAGACAGCGATAGCGAATATGACAACAAATGGTCATTTAACTTTGAACTTCGTGGCTTAAGTAACAATCATAGTTTGGGTAGCCAGAAAATGTTGAAGTCTGGCATCATGCCATACCAACGAGCATTCTGACGCCAAAAACATTTTGATATTAAACACGATAAATCCGCTATTGCGGAACCTACATATGATGGGAAAAGTATGAAGAACTGGAGAACTCTCATTTTCGGATTGATGTTTTCAGTGAGTACTGCCTTCGCTGCACCTCAGCAAATGGATAAAATTGCTGCGGTCGTTAATAACGGAGTGGTACTGGAAAGCGACATCAACAACCGCTTACAATCTGTCAAACTGGATGCGCAACATGCCGGCCAGCAAATACCGGATGAACAAACGCTACGTCATCAGATCCTTGAACGTCTGATTATGGATAACATCCTGTTGCAAATGGCAAAACAGATGGGAATCACCATTCCTGATCAAGCATTGGATTCTACAATTGCCAATATTGCAGCTCAGAACCACATCACTGTGGAACAAATGAAACATCGCATTACTGCTGACGGAATGAGTTTCGATACTTACCGTGATCAAATCCGTAAAGAGATGATGATAGCAGAGGTGCGCAATAATGAAGTTCGCCGTCGTGTCACCATTTTGCCTCAAGAGATCGACGCCTTAGTTAAACAAATTAGCAACCAGAATACTAACGATACAGAACTGAATATCAGCCATATTCTGATCCCATTGCCAGAAAACCCAGATCAGGCGCAAATGGAAAAAGCCATGACGGTAGTGCAGAAAATTATGTCTGAACTTAAACATGGTGTTGATTTCGGTAAATTGGCTATCGCTTACTCTGCTGATCCACAAGCGCTGAAAGGCGGTAATATGGGTTGGAGTCGGCTTGAGGAATTACCAACTCTGTTTGCTGAACAACTGCAATCAGCTCAGAAAGGAGCCGTTGTTGGCCCAATCCGCTCCGGTGTTGGTTTCCATATTCTCAAAGTCAATGATATCCGTGGCGGTAACCCAACCATCGCCGTCACTGAAGTTCACGCCCGCCATATTCTATTGAGAACTTCCCCTGTCATGACCGATGATCAAGCGCGCACCAAGTTGCAGCAAATCGCCAGTGATATTCGCAGCGGAAAAACTGATTTTGCCGATGCCGCAAAAGAGTTTTCAGACGATCCTGGCTCAGCCCTACGTGGTGGTGATCTCGGCTGGACTACCCCTGATATCTATGATCCTGCTTTCCGCGACGCGTTAATGCGCCTGAATAAAGGTGAAATCAGTCAACCTGTTCACTCATCTTTTGGCTGGCATCTAATCCAACTATTGGATACCCGCAAAGTTGATAAAACAGACGCCGCTCAGAAAGATCGCGCTTACCGTATGTTGTTCAACCGTAAATTCACCGAAGAAGCACAAAGCTGGATGCAGGAACAACGCGCCTCAGCTTATGTGAAAATTTTAGATGGCAGCGATGCACAACAATAAACCGATTATTATCAATAAACCAATTGTTATTACCCCCGGCGAGCCTGCCGGGGTTGGACCCGACTTAACGGTTGCTCTCGCTCAACAAAGTTGGCCAATGCAATTGGTCGCTTGCGCAGACCCCAACCTGCTTCTCGACAGAGCCAAACAACTTAATTTACCTTTGCAATTACAAGAATACTCTGCTGACAAAACCCCCGAACCACAAGCTGCCGGGACGTTGACAATATTGCCAGTTCCTCTTCATGCCCCCGCAATCGCCGGCGAATTGAACCAAGAAAACGGCAGATATGTCACCGAAACACTGGCCCGAGCCTGTGACGGCTGTTTAAACGGAGAATTTTCAGCATTAGTCACAGGACCGGTTCATAAAGGGAATATCAACGATGCTGGCGTGCCTTTTATCGGCCATACCGAATTCTTTGCCGATCGCAGTGGATGCCAGCGAGTTGTCATGATGCTTGCAACAGAAGAACTTCGGGTTGCCCTGGCAACGACTCATCTGCCTATTGTTGATGTACCAAAGTCCATCACTTTCGATAGTCTTCGGGAAGTGATTACTATTCTTAACCATGATTTGAAAACAAAGTTTGGCCTGGCGAAACCCTGTATTTATGTTTGCGGTCTGAATCCCCATGCGGGAGAGGGCGGCCATATGGGACGGGAAGAGATTGATGTCATTATTCCTGCATTAGCCAGTCTGAGAGCAGAAGGCATTGTGCTGGAGGGTCCTTTACCGGCAGATACCCTGTTTCAGCCTAAATATCTTCAACATGCAGACGCCGTGCTCTCGATGTATCATGACCAAGGATTACCCGTGTTAAAATACCAAGGTTTTGGCAGAGCAGTGAATATTACATTAGGCCTGCCGTTTATCCGTACTTCGGTCGATCATGGCACAGCACTGGAACTGGCCGGGACAGGTCAAGCTGATGTGGGAAGCTTTATCACCGCATTGAATTTAGCAATTAAAATGATACAAAACAGTAATGAATAACAGAGTCCACCAAGGGCACTTTGCCCGTAAACGCTTCGGGCAAAACTTCTTAACCGATCAATTTGTCATTGATAGTATTGTTGCCGCTATCAATCCACAACCTGGCCAAGCTGTGTTGGAAATTGGCCCCGGTCTTGGTGCATTGACAGAACCGGTCGGCGAGCGCATGGATAAAATGACCGTGGTTGAACTCGACCGCGATTTAGCCGCTCGCCTACAAATTCATCCAAAATTAAAAGATAAACTTACCATTATCCAGCAAGATGCCATGACGGTTAATTTTGGCGAATTGTCTCAACAAAGAGGGGAGCCTCTGCGTGTCTTTGGTAATTTACCTTATAATATTTCCACGCCGTTAATGTTCCACCTTTTTAGTTATACTGATGCTATTGCCGACATGCATTTTATGTTACAAAAAGAGGTGGTGAACCGTCTGGTAGCTGGCCCCGGAAGTAAAACTTTCGGGCGTTTGAGTGTCATGGCCCAATATTATTGTCAGGTTATCCCTGTGCTGGAAGTACCACCAAGCGCGTTTGCTCCCGCACCTAAAGTCGATTCAGCCGTTGTACGTCTGATACCGCACAAAAGCATACCTCACCCCGTCAAAAATATTCGTATGCTGAGCCGGATCACGACTCAAGCTTTCAACCAACGGCGTAAAACCATCCGTAACAGCCTCGGTGATCTTTTTACTGTAGAACAGCTAACAGAACTTGGTATCGATCCAAGTACTCGTGCCGAGAATATTTCTGTTGAGCAGTACTGTAAAATGGCAAACTGGCTATCAGAACAACCTGAAATGCTGTCATAACAGGAGTCAATTATGATTAATACGCCCAGGGTTTCTATTCAGGTACAAAGTGTTTATGTAGAAAGTCAATCGTGTCCCGATCAACGGCGTTTCGTTTTTGCCTATACAATCACTATCCGAAATCTTGGGCGCGAACTGGTTCAATTAATTAATCGTTACTGGCTAATTACTAACAGTGATGGTCATCAAACAGAAGTTCAGGGGGAAGGTGTTGTTGGTGAACAACCCATAATCCAGCCAGGGACCGAATACCGTTACACCAGCGGCGCAATATTGGAAACACCCTTGGGTACTATGGAAGGCCATTATGAAATGGTCGACCACAATGGCGAACCATTCCGCGTTGCCATTCCGGTTTTCCGTCTGGCTATCCCAACGCTGATTAATTGATTATGTCTACATATCTCATTGGCGATATTCACGGCTGTTATCGTGAATTACGAGCTTTATTAACTAAAGTCGATTTTGATCCTAAAAATGATACGTTGTGGTTAACAGGAGATTTAGTTGCCCGCGGCCCAGACTCTCTTAACGTTCTCCGGTATGTTAAACAGCTAGGCTCAGCCGCAAAAGTGGTACTAGGCAATCACGATCTCCATTTATTGGGAGTTTATGCCGGGATCAGCCGTAATAAACCTAAAGATAAAATTGATTCGTTACTGTCTGCGCCAGATGCCGATGAATTAATTAATTGGCTACGCAAACAACCGTTACTACAGTGCGATGATGATCTAAAACTACTCATGACACACGCTGGCATTACGCCTCAATGGGATTTGGAAACAGCCAAAATGTGCGCTAGCGAAGTTGAAACTATGCTCAACAGTAGCAGTTACCCTCTGTTTCTCAATTCCATGTATGGAGATATGCCAAACAATTGGTCACCAGAACTCTCTGGACTGGCGCGTTTACGTTTCAGTACCAATGCATTGACACGCATGCGTTACTGTTTTCCAAATGGTCAATTGGATATATTGTGCAAAGATAAACCCGAAAACGCGCCTGCGCCGCTAAAACCCTGGTTTGAACTGCCACGCCAGATCCCATCAGAGTATGGCATCGTTTTCGGTCACTGGGCATCATTAGAAGGCCAGGGAACACCCGACGGATTTTATGCATTGGATACAGGTTGTTGCTGGGGAGGACAACTGACGATGCTACGTTGGGAAGATAAACAATATTTCACACAATTATCGTTACCGCAGTAAAACAGCAATAAAGCCAGACACGCCGTGAAAAAAGCTCATCGGCGTGTTCTATCAATTAGAGGCGGCGTTGTAAAATCTCAAAACAGTAGCTGTGAGAATTTAATTCATCGGCATCATGGTATTCAGTAAACTCAGAATCCCACTCATCCGGTTCATAGTCAGGAAAATGCGTATCGCCTATCACTTCTGCATCAATGTGTGTCAGGTACATGCGATTCGCTCGTGAAATAAATTGGTCATAAACTTTACCACCACCCATGACCATAACCTCTTCTGCATCACCCGCCACAGCCAGTGCTTCATCAACTGAGCTTACCCAGGTTACACGTTCATCATTACCCGGCTGATTACTCAATACAATATTGAGCCTTCCAGGTAACGGATGACCTATGGATTCATAAGTCACTCTCCCCATAATAACGGGTTTATTCAATGTATTACGTTTAAACCAGGCTAAATCCCCCGGCAGATTCCACGGCATTTTATTCTCCATGCCGATAACCCGATCCATAGCTAAAGCAGCGATCAAGCTGATATTCATTAAGCCACCTTATAGGCAAATAGTATAAAAATTGATGACACTATACGGAAAGGGATGTACCCAGTCGATAGGCTCAACACCTTCTTAAGTACAAAAAATTAATTTATACTTGGTTTATTACTTAAGACATTTATTGATCAAAATAATAACAAAACTAATATTAACTATAGGGTACATTATGCTGGAAACATCACTAGTCGTCATCACTATCTCAACGTTAGGTATGCTCTCTCCCGGTCCTGATTTCTTTCTGGTAGTCAAAAATGCCATACGTTACCAACGTTCTGCCGCCATGATGACAGTTATGGGCTTAATCGCCGCTATCGCTTGCCATATGGTTTACTGTGTCGCCGGGTTGGCGATTGTTATCACCACAACACCGTGGCTATTTAATCTGATGAAATATGCTGGAGCGGCTTATCTTATTTGGATTGGGATCAATAGCTTGTTTTCTCGCGGAGGGAATACTCTCACTCTCGATGCTCAACCACGACAGATCATCACTTTCAAAAAAGCGTTTATGCAGGGGTTTTTATGTAATTTGCTCAATCCCAAAGCAACGTTGTTCTTCCTGGCAATATTTACTCAGTTACTAAATATCAATTCTGGTGTTGGTGAGAAATTGTGGTATGCCTCTATTATCTGGGGACTGGCGGTTATCTATTGGCCACTGTTAGTCATATTAATTCAAAGCGCACCAGTACGCCGCGGATTAGCTAAAACTCAGAAAGTTATTGATAAACTACTAGGTATTGTTTTGATTGGCTTAGGTGTCAAAGTAGCTCTGGGATAACAGACAGTGATTCTTTCTCTTTAATTTTTCAATAAACATAAAAAAGTGCGCTTAACAGAGCGCACCTTTTTATTACTTCAATTAATCAAAATATAGACTAACTTTTAATTGCCGCATGCATTTCCTGTACAGAAATCACCTGCTCAGTTGGATCTGCACTCAGTGCCATTGTTGTCGCAAATCCACCATTTAACGTGGTGTCATAATGCACTTTATATTGCAGTGCACTACGGCGAATAAGTTTGGAATCCTCAATTGCCTGACGACCGGCAGTCGTATTTACAATATAGCTATATTCACCATTTTTGATTCTATCCTGAATATGCGGACGCCCTTCGTGAACTTTGTTCACCAGACGAGGGTTAATCCCCGCTTCACCTAGTACAACCGCAGTACCATGAGTCGCATCCAGTTCAAAACCCTGTTTCAGCAACTTAGCGGCCAAATCCACAACCCGGCCTTTATCACCTTCACGCACTGACAGAAGCGCTCTACCACTTTGTGGCATTTTGGCGCTACACCCCAATAGTGCTTTTGAGAAAGCTTCGGCAAATGTACGCCCAACTCCCATTACTTCTCCGGTTGACCGCATTTCAGGCCCAAGAATCGGATCCACTCCTGGGAATTTGTTGAAAGGCAATACAACCTCTTTCACCGAATAGTATGGAGGAATGATCTCATGAGTTGCGCCTTGCTCAGCCAGAGATTGACCAACCATCACTCGAGCCGCAACTTTCGCTAGTGGTAAACCGGTCGCTTTAGAAACAAATGGCACAGTACGAGCTGCACGCGGGTTAACTTCAATCAGATAAACCTCGTCATTCTTGACGGCAAACTGGACATTCATCAAACCACGTACACCTAATTCAAATGCCAGTTTTTCTACCTGCTGACGCATAACGTCCTGAATTTCCTGACTTAGGGTGTAAGCAGGCAGTGAACAAGCTGAATCGCCGGAATGCACGCCAGCCTGCTCAATATGTTCCATAATGCCGCCGATCAAGACACGCTCACCGTCACAGATAGCGTCAACGTCCACTTCCACTGCATCATCAAGGAAACAATCAAGCAATACCGGGGCATCATTAGAGACACTGACCGCAGTCTGGAAGTAACGACGCAGGTCAATTTCGTCATATACGATTTCCATCGCGCGGCCACCCAAAACATAAGATGGACGAACCACCAACGGATAACCGAGAATGTTTGCCTTCTCAACTGCGCGTTCTATCGTGGTTACTGTGGCATTTTCAGGCTGTTTCAGGCCAAGACGATTTACTGCCTGTTTGAAACGTTCACGATCTTCCGCACGATCAATCGCATCCGGGCTGGTACCAATAATTGGAACACCAGCGATTTCTAGTTCACGAGCCAATTTCAGCGGAGTCTGCCCACCATAATGCACAATCACCCCTTTTGGCTGTTCAACACGTACAATCTCAAGAACATCTTCCAAAGTCACCGGTTCGAAATAGAGACGGTCCGAAGTATCATAATCTGTTGAAACGGTTTCTGGGTTACAGTTCACCATGATGGTTTCATACCCATCTTCACGCAGTGCCAAGGCTGCATGAACACAACAATAGTCGAATTCAATCCCTTGCCCGATACGATTAGGGCCACCACCCAATACCATGATTTTTGGCCTATCACTATTCGGATTAGCCTCACACTCATCTTCATAAGTGGAATACATGTATGCAGTATCAGTCGCAAATTCTGCCGCACAGGTATCAACGCGCTTATAAACCGGATACAGATTATATTTGTGGCGCAGCTTGCGGATTTCTTTTTCGGCCACACCGACCAGTTTTGCCAAACGCGCATCAGCAAAACCTTTGCGTTTCAGATGACGCAGGAAGTCGGCCGTCAAGCTGTTAATGCCCTGCTCTGCCACCTGCTCTTCCAATCGCACCAGTTCTTCAATTTGTACTAAGAACCAGCGATCAATATCAGTCAGGTTAAACACACCATCAACAGACATACCCGCACGGAAAGCATCGGCGATATACCAGATACGTTCAGCACCTGCATCTTTTAATTCGCGACGAATTCTAGTCAGTGCTTCTGGATCATCTAAATTGACTTTCGGATCAAAACCGGTTGCCCCAATTTCCAAACCACGCAATGCTTTTTGCAAAGATTCTTGCTGAGTACGGCCAATCGCCATCACCTCACCAACAGATTTCATCTGGGTTGTCAGACGATCATTAGCGCCAGCAAATTTCTCGAAATTAAAGCGAGGAACTTTAGTGACTACGTAGTCGATAGAAGGTTCAAAGGAAGCTGGCGTGCGACCACCAGTGATATCATTCATCAATTCGTCAAGGGTATAACCCACAGCCAATTTAGCGGCAATTTTAGCAATCGGGAAACCTGTCGCTTTCGAAGCCAACGCAGAAGAGCGGGAAACGCGTGGATTCATTTCGATGATAACTAAACGGCCATTTTTTGGGTTCACCGCAAACTGTACGTTAGATCCCCCAGTTTCTACACCGATTTCACGCAATACCGCCATCGAAGCGTTACGCATGATTTGATACTCTTTATCCGTCAGTGTTTGTGCCGGGGCGACTGTGATGGAATCACCGGTGTGAATCCCCATCGCATCAAAGTTTTCAATGGAGCAGACGATAATGCAGTTATCATTTTTATCCCGCACGACCTCCATTTCATACTCTTTCCAACCAATCAGAGACTCATCAATCAAAAGTTCGTTGGTTGGTGAAAGATCCAGGCCACGCTCACAAATTTCCTCGAATTCTTCACGGTTATAAGCAATACCACCACCGCTTCCTCCCATAGTAAAAGAAGGGCGGATAATACAAGGAAAACCGACTTTATCAGCAACAGCCAGCGCTTCTTCCATTGAATGGGCGATACCAGAACGCGGAGTTTCCAAGCCGATCTTTTTCATTGATATATCGAAACGGCGGCGATCTTCCGCTTTATCAATCGCATCGGCGGTAGCGCCAATCATAGTAACGCCAAACTCTTTCAGAACTCCCTGACGCTCCAATTCTAGCGCACAGTTAAGTGCAGTCTGTCCGCCCATTGTTGGCAGAATCGCATCTGGACGCTCTTTTTCAATAATTTTGCGCACCACTTCCCAGTGGATCGGCTCAATATAAGTGGCATCGGCCATTTCTGGATCAGTCATAATGGTAGCAGGGTTCGAGTTCACCAGAACGACACGATAACCCTCTTCCCGTAACGCCTTACAGGCTTGTGCTCCTGAATAGTCGAATTCACAAGCCTGACCAATAACAATTGGGCCAGCACCCAGAATCAGGATACTTTTAATATCAGTACGTTTTGCCATTTTATTTTCTCCTGATTACTTGGTGTTATGACGATTATTTTTCTGACAATACTGTTCAATTAGGTCAATAAAGTGATCAAATAACGATGCTGTTTCATGTGGACCAGGGCTGGCTTCTGGGTGCCCCTGGAAACTGAATGCGGGTTTATCTGTGCGATGAATCCCTTGCAACGTACCGTCAAACAGAGATTTATGAGTAATGTTCAGATTTGACGGCAGTGATCTTTCATCTACAGCAAAACCGTGGTTTTGGGCAGTAATCATAACAACATTACATTCAAGATCTCTTACCGGATGGTTAGCACCATGATGGCCGAATTTCATTTTCATGGTTTCCGCGCCACTCGCCAATGCCAGCAATTGGTGTCCAAGACAGATACCAAAAATTGGAATCTCTGTCTCAAGCAGGGTTTTAATTGCTTCGATTGCATAGCCACAAGGTGCCGGGTCCCCCGGTCCATTAGATAAGAAAATACCATCTGGATTCAGTTTTAGTACATCTTCAGCCGGTGTCTGGGCAGGAACAACTGTCAAGCGGCAGCCACGATCCACCAACATTCGCAAAATATTTCGTTTTGCACCAAAGTCATAAGCAACAACATGATAAGGCAGATCCTGCTCTTGCTTATCTTCCGGTAATCCCTCCGCCAACGTCCAGCTCCCCTGTAACCACGGATAAATCTGTTTAGTTGTCACCTCTTTTGCTAAATCCATTCCCTCCAGTCCCGGAAACGCTTGCGCTTTTTCCAGTGCAACCTGAGCGTCAATCTGTTTACCTGCTATAATACAACCATTCTGTGATCCCTTTTCTCTTAGCAAACGCGTAAGTTTACGGGTATCGATATCTGCTATCGCAACAATATTATGGCGTTTAAGGTAATCAGAAAGCGTTTCTTCGCAGCGGAAGTTACTGGTCAACAGTGGTAGATCACGAATCACCAGCCCTTGGGCCTGTACTTTTAGTGATTCTTTATCGGCTGAGTTAACACCGACATTACCAATATGGGGATAAGTAAGAGTGACAATTTGGCGGGAATAGGAAGGGTCTGTGAGAATTTCTTGATATCCGGTCATCGAGGTATTGAAAACCACTTCCCCAACTGCCGCCCCTTCCGCACCGATGGCACGACCGTGGAATTGGGTTCCGTCTTCCAGAACCAATATAGCTGACTTAATCAAAACACCCTCCAAAGAATAATTACTCGCAATTAGTGCATATTAATTCAGATCTGTTCCTCAAAATCAATGCCAAAGCTGCTTTTTAGGCAAAATTTTGGCAAATTGCGCGCATTCTAATGATGAGAGGGGGAGTTGTCTACAAAAAATGTTACTTTTCTTATTTTTTTACACATTTCACTGAGTGAATTAATAAAATAAGACTAAAAACAGCAACAAAACTAATTTAGAAAACAGTAATCAGCATAGAAAACTTGATTCTCAGATGAAAAGCTGAAAATAATCATAAAAAGGAGAAAAAAGCAGAAAATTAAGGTTGGAAATAAGACAAAAATAGAAAAAACAAACCAAAAAATAACAAAATTAAACAAAGAAATCTAAAATCGCATAATAAAATATTTAATTATGCGATATCAATAAGTTGAAAAAATTTTCTTTCAAAGTAAATCAAGATTTAGCACATCTTTCATATCAAAAAGACCGCTATTTTTACCCCTTAGCCATAAGGCAGCCTTTACAGCGCCATTTGCAAACGTCATCCGACTGGAAGCCTTATGAGTTATCTCTACTCTCTCCCCAATATCGGCAAACATAGCGGTATGCTCACCTACGATATCCCCGGCACGGACAGTCGCAAAACCAATACTTTTCGGATCACGTTCACCGGTATAACCTTCACGGGCATAGACAGCACACGTTTTAAGATCCCGCCCCAAAGCATGAGCAATAGATTCTCCCATTGCTAAAGCTGTTCCTGATGGCGCATCCACTTTATGGCGGTGATGCGCTTCGATAATTTCGATATCGCTATACTCCCCCATCACTTTCGCTGCTTTTTCTAATAACTTAAGTACCAGATTCACACCCACGCTGAAATTCGCAGCAAAAACAATCGGGATATCAGCAGAAGCCTCTTTAATTGTCTGCTTACCAGCCTCATCAAAGCCAGTTGTACCAATCACTATCGCTTTACCGTTCTGGCGACAAATTTCAAGATGAGCCAACGTTCCTTCCGGACGGGTAAAATCGATAAGGACATCAAAATTATCAACAACACTTTTCAGATCATCACAAACAGTCACACCTGTATGACCAATACCCGCTAACTCTCCGGCATCTGCGCCAATCAGAGAAGAACCTGAACGTTCCAAAGCTGCACCAAGAGCCACATTATCTAATTGATAAATAGCCTGAATCAACTGACGTCCCATACGCCCACCAGCGCCAACAATAGCAACACGAATATCTGTATCAGCCATAAGCCCTCACTATGAAGTTAGTCCTTTTCCTGATTAACACGATGATCAGTCAGATGAATGTTTTAGATAAAGAGAATATAAACCTATCGTAATAATTTAGATTATTTATCTAATTTCTTTGACTTCAACACGTAACTCTTTCGGTACTTCAAACACAATATTTTCTTCCCTACCATGTAATTCCCTGACGGAATCAGCCCCAAGATTTTTCAGGCGTTCAATAACTTGCTGAACTAAAATATCCGGTGCCGAAGCGCCAGCGGTTACACCAACCAAGGAGGTACCGGTAATCCACTCTTCTTTAATATCCTCAGCAGAATCTATCAGATAAGCAGGCTTACCAACTCGCTGAGCTAACTCAGCAAGACGATTTGAGTTAGATGAATTCTTCGAACCCACAACCAAGACAATATCCGCATCAGACGCCAAATCCCGCACTGCTTCCTGGCGGTTAGTCGTCGCATAGCAGATATCATCTTTACGAGGACCAACAATGTTTGGGAATCGCGCATTAAGTGCATCAATCACTTCTGAAGTATCATCAACGGATAACGTGGTTTGAGTCATAAAACACAAGTTGTCTTCATCTTTGACTTTCAAATTCCATACATCTTCCGGAGATTCAACCAGATACATTCCACCTTCCGCATTGTTGTACTGACCCATTGTACCTTCAACTTCGGGATGTCCAGCATGACCAATCAGAATAGCTTCTTTACCCTTGCGGCTGGCTCTTGCTACCTCCATATGGACTTTAGTCACTAAAGGACAAGTCGCATCGAACAACATGGTCAAATTGCGAGAACGCGCTTCTGCACGAATAGCCTGTGAAACACCATGTGCCGAAAAAATCAGAATCGCATCATCCGGTACTTCTGAAATTTCTTCAATAAAGATAGCACCCCGCTTGCGCAGGTTATCTACAACATAACGGTTATGCACAACTTCATGACGAACATAGATTGGCGCGCCATATAATTCCAGTGCGCGTTCTACAATACTGATAGCACGGTCAACACCGGCACAAAAACCGCGAGGGTTAGCCAGCAATATCTGCATGGTTTTCCTCCAATTGTGGATCAATTTCCAACACTTCAATTTCAAACGTGACGTTCTGATCAGCTAACGGGTGATTGAAATCAACAGTCACAGATTCTTCTGTTACGGCTTTGACTATACCCGGCATTTCACTGCCATTCATCGCCGTAAATAACATTATAGTGCCAATTTCAGGCATACCCGTTTCAGCAAAATCACGCGGAGTAAAATATTGGATCAGATCGGGATTCGGTTTACCAAATACATTCTCACCAGCCAGAGTAAAACTATGTTTATCTCCCTCTTTTAGCCCAGTAAGCTGCTGTTCCAAAGGTGAGGAAAGGGTTCCATCACCTAAGCGGAATAATGCAGGTTTACCCTGAGTGTAAGTGGAGTCGGCAATAGAGCCATCTTGCAGTTTTAAAGTGAAGTGCAGTAAAACTGCACTATCCTCCTGCACCTGGTTTGACATATTACTTATCCCACTTTAATTGTCTTTTCATCCGGGCTTAAAAAGCTATCAATGATAACCAATCCAGCCCCGATACATATCGCCATATCGGCGATATTAAAAGTTGGAAAGTGCCAATCACCGACATAAAAATCAATAAAATCGATGACAAAACCATGAACCAACCGGTCAAACAGATTACCCAATGCTCCACCAATAATCAGGGCATAAGCGATATTACTCAGTTTCTTCTTTGCACTGGCACGATACATCATCACCGTCAACACAACTGAAATGGCAACGGCAATGAATGCAAAGAACCAACGCTGCCAACCGTCTTTCTCTGCAAGGAAACTGAAAGCCGCCCCAAAATTCTGGGCATAAGTCAGATTAAAATAAGGTATCAGTGGAACGGATTCATACAGATGAAAGTGTTGCAACACTAGCTGTTTACTACCCAGATCCAGAATCAATACCACAACGACTAACCAAAGCCAGCGAAGGCCGGTGGAGCAAATGGGTTTATTCATCAGGCAAACTTACGCTCTTCGCCGTTACCGGCAACATTAGTTACACAGCGGCCACAAAGTTCTGCGTGTTCCGCCACCAATCCCACATCTTTAGCGTAATGCCAGCAACGAGGACATTTTTCGCCATCCGCTTTACGGAAAGCAATTTTCAGGCTACCGATTTCGCTTTGTTGCGCATCTTCACCAGCCTGCTCATAACCTGCAACAACAACCTGAGATGTTAGCAGAACGAAACGCAATTCATCTCCGAGGCTATTGAGTTTGTCCGCCAGTTCATTATCAGCGTACAGCGTCACCGCGGCCTCCAATGAACTACGGATATGTTTGTCTGCGCGTGCCTGCTCCAGCACTTTGTTAACTTCACCACGCACTGCCAGCAAATCAGCCCAGAAATCATCATTCATTGCTTCGCCCGCGGCCAGACCAAACAAACCGTCATACCACTCTTCGGTAAATACATATTGAGCACGTTTGCCAGGCAACTCATTCCAAACTTCATCGGCAGTAAAGGAGAGGATAGGCGCCATCCAGCGAACCAACGCTTCCGCAATATGATACAGCGCAGTCTGACAACTGCGACGCGCCAGACTATCACTCTTAGCGGTGTACTGACGATCTTTAATGATATCGAGATAGAACGATCCCATCTCCACGGAGCAAAATTGCATCATACGCTGAACAACAGTGTGAAAATCATATTCATCGTAGGCTTTTGCAATGCCCGCCTGTGCCGCCTGAGCACGCCCCACAGCCCAACGATCCAGCACAGCCATCTCTTCTGGTTCAACCCTATGTTGTTCAGGATCAAAACCATTCAAGTTTGCCAACAGGAAACGCGCCGTGTTACGGATACGGCGATATGCATCAGCAGAGCGTTTCAAGATCTCATCGGATACCGCAATTTCACCGGTGTAATCGGTAGAAGCAACCCATAGACGCAGAATATCCGCCCCTAATTTATTTATGACATCCTGCGGACTGATGGTGTTACCGATAGATTTAGACATCTTACGGCCCTGACCATCCACAGTGAAACCGTGTGTTAACACCTGACGGTAAGGCGCTTTACCTTTTATTGCCGTTGAGATCATCAGGGAAGACATAAACCAGCCACGGTGCTGATCTGAACCTTCAAGATAGATATCCGCAGCGTTACCTTGGAATTCAGGGCGAGCATCAACCACCGATGCGTGAGTTGATCCCGAATCGAACCATACATCCAACGTATCAAAAATTTTGACATAGTTAGCCGCGTCATCACCTAGCAATTCGGCTGGTTCCAGATCCCACCACGCCTGAATACCGTCAACTTCAACACGTTTTGCCACTTCTTCCATCAATTCAATAGTACGTGGATGAAGCTCTTCTGTCTCTTTATGGACAAAAAGAGACATCGGCGTGCCCCAAGTACGTTGACGTGAAATACACCAATCAGGGCGGTTTTCAACCATTGCCTCAATACGAGCCTGACCCCAGCCCGGAATCCACTGAACGCCTTTGATCTCTTGCAACGACTGTTTACGCAGACCGTTTTGATCCATGCTGACAAACCACTGCGGCGTGGCACGGAAAATGATAGGCGTCTTATGGCGCCAACAACAAGGATAACTGTGCTGTAACTTTTCCAAATGCAACAAAGCATTGTTTTCACTCAGGATATTCAGAACAACATCATTCGCCTTAAAAACAAACAGGCCATCCAGTGAAGGATAAGTACCAGGCAGATAGCAACCATTAGGCCCAACCGGATTTGCAACTTCCAAGCCATATTTCTGACCAAGAACAAAGTCGTCTGGGCCATGACCTGGCGCCGTGTGCACAGCACCGGTACCTGCATCCAGAGTCACATGATCACCTAGCACAACCGGTGACTCAAAATCCATAAACGGATGTTTGAAGCGCAGCAGTTCCAGAGCGGAACCCGCACAATGCCCTAGCACTGTCCACGAAGTTATACCCGCACGCTGCATCACTCTTTCTACCAAATCAGCGGCCAGAATCAGACATTCGCCCTCAATCTGCACTAATTGATAGCTAAATTCAGCATGCAAAGCGATTGCCCGGTTGGCTGGCAACGTCCACGGCGTGGTTGTCCAGATAATCAAAGAGACCGGTTGATCTGGTGCCTGCACACCAAATTTCTCACAAACGGCGGCTGCATCAACTGCCTTAAAACGCACGTCAATCGATGGCGAAGTTTTATCGTAATACTCAACTTCCGCTTCGGCCAATGATGAACCACAATCAGCACACCAGTGAACAGGTTTAGCGCCTTTCAACAAATGACCATTAGCGATAATACGGCTCAATGCGCGAATAATGTTGGCCTCGGTCTTAAAGTCCATCGTCAGATATGGACGTTCCCAGTCACCTAATACACCCAGACGAATAAAGTCTTTCTTCTGACCTTCAATCTGCTCTTTGGCATATTTACGGCATTCGGCACGGAATTCAGCGGCGGAAAATTTTTCCCCGGGTTTACCAATAATCTGCTCAACCTTAAGCTCAATAGGTAAACCGTGACAATCCCAACCAGGAATATATGGCGAATCATATCCCGCCATCCCTTTGGATTTAATAATAATATCTTTGAGAATCTTATTGACTGAGTGACCAATATGAATACTGCCATTCGCGTAAGGAGGGCCGTCATGCAGAATAAATGTTTTTTTACCGGCTTTTGCTTTACGAATTACCTGATACAACTCATCTTTGTACCAACGTTTTAACATATCTGGTTCGCGCTTTGCTAAATCTCCACGCATTGGAAACCCTGTTTCTGGCAGATTCAGGGTGTTTTTATAGTCACTCATTCGATTCTCAATTCCAATTTTCCGCTAGATACATGACACAGATCGCTGTTTAAAAAATTCCCTCGCAGCGACCAAATCATTAGCAATTTGCTGCTTGAGTGCATCAAGGGAAGCAAACCGCTGCTCATTACGCAATTTTTTGCGTAACACCACATCAATATAACGCCCATAGAGATCCATTTGGGTATCAATTAGATGTACTTCAAGTTGTTGACCCTGACCAGAAACTGTTGGGCGTGTACCAATATTGGCAACACCCGGTAAGGGCTGGTCTCCTAAACCATAGACTTCAACAACATAAACACCTTGTACAGGAGCCACTAATCGTTTTAACGGCAAATTCGCTGTTGGAAAACCAATAGTGCTCCCTAGTCGTTTACCGTGAACAACCCGGCCACAAATGCTATATGGATGCCCTAATAATGTTTCGGCTAATACCAAATCATCATTTTGCAATGCTTGACGGATAGCTGTGCTGCTGATCCGCAAACCATTATCACAAAAACTTTCACTGTTGGTCACATCAAAGCCGTATGTTTCACCGGCTCGCTGCAAAAAGGCAAAATCACCACTGCGAGCTTGACCAAAACGAAAGTCATCGCCTACAGCGAGAAACTTAACACCCAATTTTTCCACCAGCAACCGTGAAACAAAAGCTTCTGGCGTATTTGCCGCAAAATTTCTGTCAAATTTCACGCATAATAAATAATCCACGCCACATTGGGCGAGATATTTGGCTTTATCCCTCAATCTCGTCAGACGCGCAGGAGCATTACCCTTAGCAAAAAACTCCAAGGGTTGTGGCTCAAAAATCATGACCATTACTGGTAATCCCAGACGCTGCCCTTCGTGTTTTAAGTGTTTCAGTAGTGCCTGATGACCTCGGTGAACGCCATCAAAATTACCAATCGTCAACACGCAACCGCGGTGACATGTCCGGATATTACGTATACCGCGAATTAGCTCCATAGCTGGCTCAATACCCTGGAAATTGCCAAATTATACCTTGTACAAAGCTCAAGGTTAACCCATCATCATAAGATGATTTAAATCAATAGCCCTGATTCATACAACAAAAACGAGCAGGAATCCCGAAAAATATTCATTTTATTTCTATCTGGACTATTCAATGAGATTTTTATTGTGAAAGACTGTATTCCCACTGAGTAAGCTGATAAAATCCTGCGCCATCACAACGAAACAAGTTGCCGCGGTACAACGGCGCTTATTTGCACAAATCCATTGACAAAAGAAGGTTGAACAGGCATATTCCTCGACCTTTGAATTGTCCTCGATAGAATATATTTGGGAGTTGGACCTTGGCTAATATCAAATCAGCTAAGAAACGCGCCATACAGTCTGAAAAACGTCGTCAGCACAACGCTAGTCGTCGTTCTATGGTGCGTACCTTCATTAAGAAGGTACATGCTGCTATCGCTACTGGCGATAAAGAAGCTGCACAGAAAGCATTTAATGACATGCAACCTATTGTCGATCGTCACGCCTGTAAGGGTCTGATCCACAAAAACAAAGCAGCACGTCATAAATCTAATCTGACGGCTCAAATCAACGCAATGCAATAATTTGCGTTTGGATTACTGAAAAACCGGCCTGCGCCGGTTTTTTTGTGTTTGCAGCTATTATCCATTATTTTTTAAGCGCGTTTCTTAGGCGGCACATTAAACAACGCAGAAAAATCTTTATTACATACCCTTTGAACAGCCGGGTGTTGAATCATTCGTTCAGCAAAAATCACATAATACTCTTCCTGCACCGCATCCAACCGACCAATTTCAGCAATATCATTATCTGCAAAAATATCATTGGTATACAAAGATGGCGCTACAAAAATCGCATTATGATACATACCAAACGCTTTCATTAACGCGGCATCATCAAACTCACCCAATACTTCAACCTGAAGATTTTTATTACGTATCCAAGTCAACAGCTTACGCCCCAACATAGAGCGGCGTCCCGGAACCAATAAGCGACGTTCCTCCAAACATTCCGGGAAAGGTTTTTCCGGGATAGGTTGTCGGCAGAAAAAACTCACATTACATTCACCCAGTTTTACTGAAAATAGCCCTTCCTGCTGGGAAGAATCCACCGGACAATCAGACAATATCATATCGAGTTTGTGCTGGCTGAGTTGTTCCAACAACAATTCATGAGTTGATTCAAAACAACGTAGATGGATCTGTTCATGCTCCACAACCGCTGTTTCCAATACCTGACTAACCAGACGTTTGGACAGTGCATCAGCAACACCAACATCAAATAAAAGGTTAGATTCACGGCTGTAGTTAACGATATCCAACATCTCCTGGCTCAGCATAAACATCTTATCCGCATAGCGGAAGATAAGCTGTCCTAGTTCTGACGGCACCAGACCCCGACCTTGACGTTTGAACAGCTTGCCTCCCAGACGCTCCTCCAGCGCCTTTATCTGTCCGGTTATCGTCTGAGGTGTTAGATAAAGCGCTTCTGCCGCCCCAACCACAGATCCTTCTTTGCAAACATGCCAGAAATAATAGAGATGATTAAAATTCAGATGTGACACCCGCATATATTTTTCCTTGTGTATCGCTTTCGTCTAACAGACTACCTAGCCATACATCTCTAATTTACCGTTTTACGGCGATTTCCTGTTTTCCACTACATAAAATATCCGCGATACCATTTTGTTATTGTACCGCGAGTACAAAAATGAGAGTCAGTTCGGAAATTCTTTCTGAAACTACCGGCTAAATTAATGAATTTACCACAGCTCTGCCATCACTTTTTCTTTGGTAAGACCATTCGTAACAAGCCATAACCCATAAACGCAGCGATGGTTGAACCCATCAGAATGCCAAGACGAGAATAGATACTGAAAGATTCATCTACCCCTTCAAAGGCCAATCCTGAAATAAAGATAGACATAGTAAAACCGATTCCACAAAGAACGGAAACCGCAAATATCTGTTTAAGATTAATCTGCTGTGGCAATTTAGCAAATCCGATCTTAATAGAAATATAGCTAAACAAAAAAATTCCCAATGGCTTACCAATAAACAGAGCCACAGCAATACCTAGCGGTAATATATCGGTCAAACCACTTAACGTAACGCCATTCAGGACGACGCCTGCATTGGCAAAGGCAAATAATGGCAAAATAAGATACGCCACCCAAGGATGCAAACCATGCTCAAGTGATTCAGATGGTGAATGACCATTCCGGCTACGCAGAGGGATCAGAAAACCAACGATAACCCCTGCCAGTGTTGCATGAATACCCGATTTCAGGATGCAAACCCAAAGAATAGCGCCAATAACCATATAAGCCGATATTTTTCCGACACCACGCCAATTCATCCAAACCAGCAAAGCCGTCATTGCTACTGATAATCCAAGCGCCACAAGGGAAACTGTTTTGGTATAAAACAGAGCGATAATCACGATAACGCCCAGATCATCAATAATCGCTAGCGCCAACAAGAAAACCTTGAGTTCTGTTGGTACTCGTTTAGACAATAGCGCCATCACACCCAGGGCAAAAGCAATATCGGTTGCCGCAGGAATAGCCCACCCCTGACGGGTAAACTCATCATTGCCATTAAATAGCAGATATATTAGTGCCGGAGCGACCATACCACCTATCGCCGCTATCACCGGAAATACTGCCTTATCACGCCCAGCCAAAGAACCTTCCAGAAGTTCCCGTTTGACTTCCAGACCAACAATCAAAAAGAAGACCGCCATTAAGCCATCATTAATCCACAACAATAAAGGCTTATTGATCTCCAGTGCAGCGAATTGCATTACCACTGGAAGATTAAGAAATTGCTGATAAATACCCTGTAATGGTGAATTTGCCATCATCAGCGCAATAATGGCAGCGATGATAAGAAGGAGCCCTCCAGCCGCTTCTAATTTCAGGAATTGACGAATAATTGCTGTCACGATGATTAACCTCTGAAATTGATCGGACTTAAATGGTACTCTAGCGATGGTTTCGAAAAAAATCGATTTTATAACCAGAATAATTCGCTATAACCGATCTATTGATGATCTACATCTCAATAAAATAGATTATCAATCAGAGGAAATCGTTAAATGGAGAGGCCCTATTTATCTTACATTAGCACCAATTTCCCGCATCTTAGCCAAAATGCGGTTTAAATCATCTTCTGATAGTGTTAACTGTGTTGCTATATAGAACAGAATATGCGGAGAAACAACGCGTGGCATTTTCCCACCCGTGTATTTTCTCCATTGGTTGTTGCCGGAAACTCCCGCTAAATCGGCCATTTGTTCTCCTGTGAAACCTAATTCTTGTTTGAGCTTAATGAGATCTTCTGTAGTAAGAGGAGAATAATTGCCGATCAGTCGCATAAGTATTCCAGAAAAAAGCCCCTTAACGGGGCCAATTAATTAAATGAATTTGAGCAATAGAGTTGTGATGGTAGCTACCGCACCAATAAGACCAGAAGCGACAACAATCGGATACCATGTAGCCTCACGATTTATCTTTGTCGTTTCTGCCATTAATTTTGCTATTTCAGCGTGGATTTTTTCGAGTTCAGAAGTAGTCATTTCAGTAATGCTTATCGTTCTTCCTTTTTAGGGATGCCAGGCTGCGGCCATTCCACTACCTTACATTATTACACGATAAAAAGTAGCCCTTTTGAAGCTAAATTGTCAATGTCAATCGATTAATTTTTCATCTAAAAACATTAGTGTTCAATATGATTTCATATTATGCAATATATATTTCTTTCAGAATTTATATAACCAGATAATTTCTAAACGTTCGACAGATAAGATAAAATAAGACAATAATAACGAGAAAACAGCACAAATAATTAATTTAAACTCTGAGAGGAGAAATCATATTAAGAGGATATCTTCCAAGTTTAACGAGCAATTAATAAGAGGAAAATCATGAAAAAACAATTTCCAAATAACTTCCTTTGGGGAGGCACGCTGGCTACAAATCAGGTTGAAGGAGACTATCAATATAGATGGGAAAGGGTTATCAACCTCAGATATGCAACCCCACAGAGTCATTGGTCACAGCATAGAACGCAATTTAAATGATGCCTATAATTTACTCACACAAATTACTTCAGTTTATAATTCTCAACTCAAACAAAAAGTCCTCATTTAAGCAAGGACTTTTTACCAGTAATTCGAGCTTTATTTAGCAATCCAGCTCTATATATGTGGAGATATTGACTGTTACTTGGTCAAATCATCAAAGAATTTCTTTACGCCATCGAAGAAACTTTTAGAGCGTGGGCTATTCGTTTCTTCGCCAGTACCGCCGAAAGATTCACCCAATTCGCGCAGTAATTCTTTCTGTCTTTCATTCAATTTAACCGGCGTTTCTACCACTACCCGGCACAGTAAATCACCCTGAACACCACCACGGACAGATTTAACGCCTTTGCCTTTCATGCGGAACATTTTACCTGTCTGAGTTTCGGCAGGTATTTTCAGTTTCACACGGCCATCAAGGGTTGGAACTTCGATTTCTCCGCCCAGTGCCGCCATTGCAAAGTTAACCGGCACCTCACAATAGAGATTACTTTCTTGACGCTCAAAAATATGGTGCGATTTCACCTGTACCTGAACATACAGATCACCTGCCGGTGCGCCTTTTGCTCCTGCTTCACCCTCACCACTCAAACGAATGCGATCGCCGGTATCAACACCCGCCGGGATCTTAACAGACAGGGTTTTGTATCTTTCAACTCGCCCATGTCCATGACATTTATGGCAAGAATCCTTAATGATCTGACCACGGCCATGACAGTGTGGACAAGGTTGCTGAACGGTGAAAAACCCCTGACGCATGTGAACCTGACCAGCACCTTTACAGGTTGAGCAGGTTACAGGGCTGGTTCCTGCTTTAGCACCGCTGCCATGACAGGTATCACAGGTTTCCAATGTCGGGATGCGGATCTCTTTGGTCACACCACGAACCGCTTCTTCCAACGTCAACTCCATGCTGTAACGCAAATCAGCCCCGCGACTTGGACGCTGCTGACGACGACCACCGCCGAAGATATCACCGAAAACATCACCAAAGATATCACTAAAATCAGCGCCGCCGCCGCTACCCATGCCACCCTGTTCAAAAGCAGCATGACCATATTGGTCATAAGCAGCTCGTTTCTGATCATCCGTCAGAATTTCATAGGCTTCTTTAACTTCTTTGAATTTGCTTTCCGCATCTTTATCGCCCTGATTACGATCAGGGTGATATTTCATTGCCAGCCGCTTATAGGCTTTTTTAATCTCTTTTTCGTCCGCTGTTTTGGAAACACCCAAAACTTCGTAACAGTCTCTCTTTGCCATCTCTTATTTTACCCTTAACATACGCGCACGGGCGCAGAGTTCCCTCAACGCCCGTGCCGGTTAATCAGCAACAATTGTCATAACTGTCGCCGCGCCCGCTAAGGGCAATTATTTTTTATCTTTAACTTCTTCGAATTCAGCGTCTACAACGTCGTCATCTTTCTTCGCACTGTCGCCAGCGTCTGCGGTCGCACCAGCTTGAGCCTGCTGCTGGGCAATTTCCAACAACTTAGCGGAAGCCTGAACCAAAGCCTGAATTTTCGCTTCGATATCCGCTTTATCTTCGCCTTTAGCAACTTTTTCCAACTCAGCCACAGCGCTTTCAATCGCGGTTTTATCTTCTGCCGGCAGTTTGTCACCAGCTTCTTCTACTTGCTTACGCGTGCCGTGAACCAGTTGATCTGCCTGGTTACGGACCTGTACCAACTCTTCAAACTTACGATCAGATTCCGCGTTCGCTTCTGCATCACGAACCATCCGTTGAATTTCTTCTTCATTCAAACCGGAAGAAGCCTTAATAGTGATCTGCTGTTCGCGACCACTATTTTTGTCTTTAGCAGACACATGCAGAATACCATCAGCATCGATATCAAAAGTCACTTCAATCTGAGGCATGCCACGAGGAGCTGCCTGAATACCATCCAAATTGAACTGGCCCAGAGATTTGTTATCACCGGCACGTTTACGCTCACCCTGCAACACATGGATAGTTACCGCAGACTGATTGTCTTCTGCCGTAGAGAACACCTGGCTGTGTTTGGTTGGGATCGTGGTGTTTTTCGCAATGAGGGAAGTCATTACGCCACCCATTGTTTCGATACCCAGAGACAATGGTGTAACATCCAGCAACAATACATCTTTCACATCACCGGCCAAAACACCGCCCTGTACCGCAGCACCCATTGCCACCGCTTCGTCAGGGTTCACATCTTTACGTGGCTCTTTACCGAAGAAGTCAGCGACGACTTTCTGTACCATTGGCATACGGGTCTGACCACCCACCAGAATGACATCGTTCACATCAGAAACTGACAGGCCAGCATCTTGCAATGCAACTCGTACAGGCTCCATAGAACGTTTAACCAGATCTTCTACCAGTGATTCCAGTTTCGCACGGGTCACTTTGATGTTCATGTGCTTAGGACCGGTTGCATCTGCGGTGATATATGGCAGGTTAACATCGGTCTGCTGTGCAGAAGAGAGTTCAATTTTTGCTTTCTCTGCTGCTTCTTTCAGACGTTGCATTGCCAGTGGGTCATTACGCAGATCAATGCCCTGATCCTTCTTAAATTCGTCAACCAGATAGTTGATCATACGGCTGTCGAAGTCTTCACCGCCCAAGTGAGTATCACCATTGGTCGCCAGCACTTCATAGGTTTTTTCGCCGTCAACTTCATCGATTTCGATAATAGAGATATCGAAAGTACCACCACCGAGGTCATAAACCGCAATAGTACGGTTACCCACTTCTCTATCCAAACCATAAGCCAGCGCGGCGGCCGTTGGTTCGTTGATAATGCGTTTTACTTCCAAACCTGCGATACGGCCCGCATCTTTGGTCGCCTGACGCTGAGCATCGTTAAAATATGCAGGTACAGTAATTACCGCTTCAGTAACTGGCTCACCCAGATAATCTTCCGCTGTTTTCTTCATTTTCTTCAAAACTTCAGCAGAAACCTGAGGAGGAGCCATTTTCTGGTCTTTCACTTCCAGCCATGCGTCGCCATTATCTGCCGCAATAATTTTGTATGGCATGATAGCTACGTCGCGTTGCGCTTCTTCGTCTTGGAAACGACGTCCAATCAGACGCTTAATAGCAAACAACGTATTTTGCGGGTTAGTAACAGCCTGACGTTTAGCCGGTTGACCAACCAGAGTTTCACCATCCTGGGTATAAGCAATGATGGAAGGGGTTGTGCGATCACCTTCGCTGTTTTCCAGCACACGAGCTGTCGTGCCATCCATAATAGCTACACAAGAGTTGGTAGTTCCCAGGTCGATACCAATAATTTTACCCATCTAAACGCCTCCAAAGAAATTCGTAATCAGTCAAGTTGCTAATCAATATGAGGATAACTTTCTGCTTTTCAATGGCACCCATTTTTATGCCTCTACGCGATTCCTCACCTTTGCTTATATATACCGGCTGTATAGGACAGCGATTAGCAACTGCGGTTGATTATAAGATGGGGTCGTTAAAACTATCATCAAGGGGGGATGTGAAAAAAAACCTTTTTATTATTTCAAAGGTCATTGTTTCCTTGCTGACAGATCATTATGATTCGCCACCTTTGCTATTTTTGACTTTTATGATTTTTTTTCAGAGGACTTATGAGCGCGAATCAATTGGCTAATCCCGGCCCCTTAGGTTTGATGGGCTTCGGCATGACAACCATTCTTCTGAATCTGCATAACGCAGGTTTCTTTCCACTGGCATCCGTTATCCTGAGTATGGGCATTTTCTACGGCGGCCTGGCCCAAGTACTGGCAGGACTTTTTGAATATAAGAAAGGCAATACCTTTGCCGCAACCGCTTTCACCTCTTATGGGTTATTTTGGCTCAGCCTGGTCGGGTTGCTGTTTCTACCTAAAATGGGACTGGCAGAAGCCACCAGCAGCCAATATTTAGCCGTATATCTTGGCCTGTGGGGTGTGTTTACCCTGTTTATGTTCTTTGGCACCTTCAAGGCTAACCGCATGCTACAGTTTATCTTTGGCGGCCTGACGCTGTTGTTCGCTTTGTTAGCGATTGGCAACTTTACCGGAAATACCACTCTTCTGACGATTGCCGGTTATGAAGGGATAATCTGTGGCGCCAGCGCAATTTATCTGGCAATGGCGGAAGTGCTGAATGAACAGTATGGACGCACTATTCTGCCCATTGGCGAGATAAAAGCGTAATAAACCAAGGGTTGGAAGAAGGAAATTTTTCCCCCTCTTCCAGTCCGTTATGAGCGTATTGCTACCCTATTTTTTCCAATGTTCAGTGCTGATTGAAGCCGCTTGAAGTTTAATAAGCATTGTGGATTTCGAATTGATAGCAAGTATGGTGCTTATAGCGTTGGTTAGGACGAAGTATGCAGCTCTCTTGCTCCCATTCAGGATGATTGGGAGAATCCGGTAAAAATTGTGGCTCAAATGCCATGCCCGCATAGTTCTCATATCGCCCACCATCACGGTTAAGCTCTCCACCTAACCAATTGCCTGTATAAAACTGCACAGCCGGTTTTGTGGTGAAGATTTTCATTGTGATTACCTCATCGGGGGAAGTAATTGAAATTGCATAATCCGAATTCAAACGAGCGGCTTGCAACCAAAATGAATGATCATACCCATTCACAATCTGTTGCTGTTTATCCAGCATAAAGTGACTGTTAATTACTTTAGGTTTTCGAAAATCAAAACCCGTATTATTAACCGAAGCCAGTTGGCCCAACGGAATACCATTTTCATCGATCGGTAAATAGTCATCGCTTTTCACCTCTAGGCGATGCGATAAACATGTTTTTCCAGAATCGGCCCCTAACAAATTAAAATAAGCATGATTAGTCAAATTAATGGGCGTCGCAACATCTGTATGGGCTAAATAATCCACGATTATCTGATTATCATTGGTTAATACATAACGAACAGTCACAACGACATTACCAGGAAAACCCTGATCACCATCTGGTGACTGTAATGTAAAACTCACTGAATAGGCATCTCTTGCAGTGATTGTCCAACGCCGCTTATCAAAACCCTCAATCCCACCATGCAAACAATTTCCCGCCTGATTGACCTGTAATTGATAAGTTTTACCATCAAGATTAAAACACCCATTGGCAATACGATTGGCGTATCGCCCCACGGTAGCGCCTAAATAGCTGGTCTGTTTATAAAAGTCTTGTAAGGTGGCAACACCTAGTAAAACTTCTCTTTTCTCCCTATTTAAAGGTACACGGCAACTCAGCCACGAAGCGCCAATATCCATTAGCACGATGGAAAAACCCGAAGCATTGGAAAGGCAGACAAGATTTGCTTTTTTTCCATCCAAAGCAATATGTTGTGTCATTGAAGCATTCAATAATTCAAAGTAAGCATCTGCCATTTTATTACCTACCGTGTTTCAACCAAACTTGCACCGTCCGAAGCCTGACACACATAAATGGTCTCTTTCAGACCTATCAACGCAAAATAGTGTTGCTCTACCGCGCGTTTAACCACATCAACCAAAGTTTGGGGGACTAAAACCACCACACAGCCACCAAATCCACCACCGGTCATTCTCACTCCCCCCTGTTTACCAATGGCTTGCGTCACAATATCAACCAAGGTATCGATTTCAGGTACGGTAATTTCAAAATCATCACGCATTGACTGATGTGATTGCGCCATAAGTTCCGCGATTAATGACATATCACCCTCCGCTAATGCTTTTGCTGCCAGAAGTGTACGTTCATTTTCTGTAATTACATGGCGAGCACGTTTAGCCACTATGCTATCAAGCTCAACACTCCGTTTTTCAAATTCATCTAATGTCACATCCCGCAAAGCTTTAACCCCAAATAATGCCGCTGCTTGTTCGCATTGATCCCGGCGGATATTATATTCACTGCCAACCAATTCCCGATTCTTATTTGAATTAATAATCATAACTGTAATATCTTTCGGCATAGATACGGTTTGCGTGGTTAAATCGCGGCAATCAATTAATAACGCATGTTCCTTCTTACCTTGCGCGGAAATTAATTGATCCATAATGCCACAATGGCAACCGACAAATTCATTTTCAGCTTGCTGCCCATTTAACGCTATTTCCGTTTGGCTAATAGCTAAATGATAAAGTGTTTTTATCGTTTCACCAATCACTGTTTCCAGTGCAGCCGATGAACTTAACCCCGCCCCTTGTGGCACATTACCCGTTACCACAATATCTGCCCCGTTAAATATATATCCACGACTAAGCAAGCATTTTACAACACCGCGAATATAATTGGCCCACATTTTATTTTCGTCAAATTTAATAGGCTGGCTAATATCAAACTCATCTAATTGATTGCCGTAATCAACCGAAACAACACGAATAATATTATCTTCCCGCTTTGCCGCCGCAACCACAATTTGGTAATTAATAGCACATGGCAATACAAAGCCATCATTATAATCAGTGTGCTCTCCAATCAAATTAACCCGACCTGGTGCTTGAATAATATGTGTTGGCATATAATGAAATACCAAATCAAAAACATCTTTAACACAATTAATTAAAGTTTCCATCATTTCATTCTCAAATAAGATATTAACTGAACGATACTTCTCATGAAATATCCTGCCAGATAATTAACATTATTGCGCTTTATAATGTACATCACTCACCGCACGTAAAAATTTAGCCGCCTGTTCTGCGGTTAAATCACGTTGTGTTTCAGCAAACATTTCATAGCCCACCATAAATTTTCGCACAGTAGCCGATCGCAATAATGGCGGATAGAAAAGTGCATGCAGTTGCCAATGTTCAACATCAGTACCTTGGTCAAAAAACGGTGCAAAATGCCAACCCATTGAATAAGGAAAAGAGCTATGAAATAAGTTGTCATAACGACTGGTAAGCTTTTTAAGCGCGACCGCCAAATCATCGCGTTGTTCATCCGTTAATTCATTCATACGACGAACATGAACTTTAGGTAACAACATGGTTTCATAGGGCCATGCTGCCCAATAAGGCACAACCGCTAACCAATGAGTTGTATCGATTACAACCCGTTCACCATCAACTAATTCAGCCTGAACATAATCCACCAATAAATTGGAACCCTGTTCCTGGTAATAAGCACGCAGTTGTTTATCTTTACGCTCAATTTCGTTTGGCAGAAAACTATTCGCCCAGATTTGCCCGTGAGGATGAGGCTGAGAACAGCCCATTGCTTCACCCTTATTTTCAAAAACCTGAACCCAAAGATATTCTTTACCCAATGTTTCAATGTGTTCATTCCAGGTATCAATTAATTGACGAATTTGTTCAACCGGCAATTCAGGTAACGTTTTACTGTGATCCGGAGAAAAACAGATTACACGACTTAATCCTCGTACTCCTTGTATTTTAAACAATGAGTGAGACGATTGAGGCACATCAGGTGAATCTGGTATTAAAGCCGAAAAATCATTATTAAAAACAAAGGTTCCTTGATAAGCAGGATTTTTATCACCGGAAATACGCGTGTTTAATGGGCAAAGAAAACATTGCTCATCATAACTTGGAATATCGTCTATCAATGATTTCTCATCCTGCCCATGCCACGGCCGCTTTACCCGATGGGGAGAGACCAAAACCCATTGCCCGGTTAGCGGATTATAACGACGGTGGGGATGTTCAGCAGGATTGAATACAATCTTGGACATAACAGTCTCTACCTCATTTATATTTTCCAATACCGATTGTGAAAATCTTTATTCACACTCAGGCTGAACACAGTTTAACAACGAGCATTAATACTAATCTGAGATACCAATCACGTAAATGTAAACAATTACACAAGAAGCTTAGATATAAACCTAAAAGACAGATTAAGGTGTTCAACTTCGACATATTCTGCAAACATGAGTTAAAGTCACAGTAAATTTACTTAATCTATTAATTAAAACAAATTATTAAGAATTAAGATAAATTACAAATACGATATTTAATAACAATTTTGTGATTCTGATTACATCTCCACCAAATGGTAACGTTTACAATTCAATATCAAATAAACTAACCAGGAAAAGAAACATGTCCACTATAGAACACGGTTTAAGCTTGGTAGATATATTGGTATTTATGTTCTATGTCGCCATTATCATCAGTGTGGGGCTCTGGGTATCCAGGGATAAAAAAGGCTTGGACAAAAGCACTGAAGATTACTTCCTGGCAGGTAAATCCTTGCCCTGGTGGACAATAGGCGCCTCACTGATCGCGGCAAATATTTCTGCCGAGCAATTTATTGGCATGTCTGGCTCCGGTTATTCCATTGGTTTAGCAATAGCTTCTTATGAATGGATGGCGGCAATTACATTAATCATCGTAGGTAAATATTTCTTACCTATCTTCATTGAGAAAGGCATTTATACTATCCCAGAATTTGTGGAACAACGGTTTAATAAAAATTTAAAAGCCATTCTGGCAGTGTTCTGGATCTCACTCTATATTTTCGTCAATCTGACCTCTGTGCTTTATTTGGGTGGCTTAGCACTGGAAACCATTCTGAATATTCCATTGATCTATTCCATTATTGGGCTTGCAATATTTTCCTTGGTTTATTCTATTTACGGCGGCCTCTCGGCTATCGTTTGGACCGATGTTATTCAAGTCTTTTTCCTAATATTAGGGGGATTGCTCACAACACTTATTGCCGTCAGCTATATTGGCGGCAGTGAAGGCATAATGGCGGGATTTGCCAAAATGGTTGATGCAGCACCAAGACACTTTGAAATGATTTTGGATAAAAGTAATCCTCAATTCATAAACTTGCCTGGTATTGCTGTACTGATTGGCGGTTTATGGGTTGCTAACCTCTATTATTGGGGCTTCAACCAATACATTATTCAACGTACCCTTGCTGCCAAGTCAGTGCAGGAAGCACAGAAAGGAATTGTTTTTGCCGCTTTTCTGAAACTTATTCTGCCTTTCCTGGTTGTTGTGCCGGGCATTGCCGCTTATGTGATCACAACCTCCCCTGAATTAATGGCAGGTTTAGGCGACCTTGCGCTAAATAACGTGCCTGATGCAACGCATGCAGACAAAGCTTATCCGTGGTTAACCCAATTTCTACCTGTCGGTTTCAAAGGTATCGTATTTGCCGCATTAGCAGCCGCTATCGTTTCATCATTAGCGTCGATGCTAAATTCGACCGCCACCATTTTCACTATGGACATTTACAGGGAATATATTGCACCTGATTCAAGCGACCACAAACTGGTTAATGTTGGCCGTATTTCTGCCACTATTGCCCTGATTATCGCCTGTTTTGTTGCGCCAATGCTTGGCGGTATTAACCAAGCATTCCAATATATTCAAGAATATACTGGTCTTGTCAGCCCCGGTATTTTAGCCGTATTCTTACTTGGGTTATTCTGGAAAAAGACGTCCAGTAAAGGGGCGATAATTGGTGTGGTTTTATCGATCCCCTTTGCCTTATTTCTGAAATTTATGCCGTTTGCAATGCCATTTATGGATCAAATGCTCTACACATTACTCTTTACACTGGTCGTTATTGCATTCACGAGTTTAAGTACATCGGCTAATGACGACGATCCTAAAGGCATTGTATTGGTTTCATCTATGTTTGCTACGGACCGCAGTTTTAATATTGCATCTTATGCCATTATGATCATTCTGGCTGTATTGTACGTTGTTTTCTGGTAGTCAATCTCCCACCAATTGAGACTACCGCAAAAAAGTGAAGTGAGTCCCTTAAATCCAACTTCTAGTGTTCACTTCAACTTTTTAAGCGGCATAGAAATGAAAAAGCCTCTCATATGCGAGGATTGACACGTTACTAACAGTTAATTTACATAGATATGATAGATATTCGCCCCTGTATCAAGCAGCTAATACAGGGGGGATACTATGTATTTATATTGTATTATCGATATCAATATCTTGCTCAATTATTCCAACTTCAACTTTTGGTCCTAAACGTTGTTTCATTGAGTTATAAATACCAGAATCTTTATCGTGACTTTTAAAAGTTAAGACAAATGATACCTCTTGTTCTGATAGTTCATGGTGTGATGACATATCAAACTGATATAAATCACGGGTAAAAATTCGAGCATAGAGTCTTAACTTCGTATTATCAACGGATACTCCTGAAAAAGATTTGCCATGATGTCTTATCGGGCTCCATTTAGCTAACTCTTGGCGAGACTGAAGTTCTTTTTCTTTAGATTCCTTCATAGTACCAAGAAGATTTTTTACTTTACCGTCGTTACTAATGCTCTGCAAAGAGCACTGTAGCCTAGTAGCAAAATAATTTTCGCCGCCCAGTTCAGAAACCAAGGGTTTTAATATTGCTGTTAATATTATTTCTCCTTTAATTTTTCCATCTTTCAACATTTCAGTAGGTAGAAAAATATCATTCCAATAATATGCAAATCCTGCACGAATTTTACTATTCCAAGCGAGAGTAACTGTCCCTTCATCACAATACCAAGGAAGGTTATTACCTTCTTTCCAAGGTGATCCCCAACCTAGACGCAAATCATGTACACACCTCTCAGCTTTATTTATTAACAATGCTCTAACTAAATCAGGAGTAGGTTCTTTTAGATTTTTAAACACATGGGCTGCTATTGATGAAATAAGAGGTGTACTGTAACTAGTTCCAGTATCTATTACCCCACCAATCATTCGTAACGTTGAAAACCAATAGTTCTGGCTTTTTCATTCCTGCTGGAGCAGGCCCTCGCAAGCTCATCGAGCAAGGTGTAGTTGCCATACCATTTTCATCCGCACATCGTCCCGCTATAGTTAAAGCAGATTCACAATCGGCAGGGGGACACAATCTTATACTATTTGATCTACTTACATTACCGATTGAAATAATTGGTAATATGTTAAACTCACGGGCAATTCTATTAACTTCATGCCCTAAATAACTAATTTCCTCATTCGAATAATATGGCTCACTCTCATTAAATGAAAGATTCCATATCTGAGATACCCCATTTGTCTCATTGGCAACATCTCTAAGATAGTTAATAAATTGTTCGGTTGTTGGTTGGATAGCGACTCCTTTTTTATTAATTGCTTGAACGCTAATAAACTTGCACTCCAACTCAGGTAAAGCGAGATTATTATTCCACGCAGATCCTTGGCAAATTACTGAAGTAACCTTATTACCATGCTTTAAATCTGCATCATGCTGATCTACTAATGGAGTAATACTCATTACATTAAAAGGTAAATAAGAAACAGCAGAGCAACCACCATCAACAATTACTACTGTTGGGATATTTTTCAAGTTAGATAAATTAGGTATTGGTTCTTTACCGCTACCTGGTGGCACTGATTTTACTGAAACATGATGCACCGGCTCAATTCTATAAACAATACCAGAGCTAATTAACTTATTAAAATTCTCTAAACTATTCATTACTGTGGTAAATGATAATATTCCGTCGATTAAATACTCATCCAACTTTCTTGGAAAATATCTATTTCCCTTTTTTTGTATTTCTTCATTTTTAAAAACATTATCAAATTTAGAATGACCAAAACCAATAATCTTTTGATTAGCAAACTCTTCAAGTTCTTTCTTCAGGGCAAGATCACGAATGTTTTTTAGCCAAAAATAAAATAGGTTGCTTCAAATAAAGCACTGTGATCTTATACTCTCTTTTGAGAGTGAAAACCTATATCATGTGCCTTGAGAACTTTACCCTTCA
>NZ_RCWE01000011.1 GCF_018448925.1 Photorhabdus akhurstii
CTGGCAATGCCCTTTCTGTCGAGTCGAACATGACCGCGATATCAATGCGGCGCTCAACATCGAGCGCAAGGGCATAACAGAATTACAGGCGGCGGGACTCGTCGTCTCTGCCCACGGAGGCCAGCGTAAATCCGTCATAAAGACGGTGGCGGCCTGAGAAGTGGGAAGCCTCGCCGTTTTTACGGCGGGGAGTAGTCACAGCCTTTCCTTTACCCATCTGCCTCCAAGCATCAATTTGACGATTCCATAATGTGAGAATACAATAATCGTCAAGCAAGTAAGGAGGGGCTATGAACGCGATACTGACAAACCACAGCAAAAATGCTGATACCCTTAATGAGTACCAATCCCTTTTGCAACGGCGATTTGACAAATTGCTCACGTCATTGATGCCTGAGTTTAAAGAGAAAGCGCAGGCCGCAAATGCTCTTGTGCTAAGTGATAGCGAACTACTTGAACTATTATATACGACTCAACTTGAACACAAAGTCCGAACTCCAGCGCGTGAACTTCGTAAGCTTAAACGCCGTGCTGAAAACCTAGCTCTGTTCTATCAGGAACTTGATAAAATGGGCGGAACTATCAAAGCTGGAGACGTTGCAGAGATACTCTGCATAAGTCGTCAGGCTGTTAACATAAGAGTGAAAAGTGGAAAGTTGCTTGCTTTTAGAAAAAACAGTGATTACATTTTCCCTACATTCCAGTTCATTACCGGCGGAGTCTTGCCTTATTTTGAAGATGTTATGAAAGCGATGGGCGTGGACATTAACCCAGTATCTAAAATGTCTTTTTTAACAACACCATTGTCCTGCAATAGAACACCTCTTGACATTATGATGAAAAACAATGCTTCAGAAAACGAACTGGCTTTGATGCTGAGGGCCGCGTCACAAGTGGGTCATCAGATCGCAAGCTAAAATAAAAAAGAACCCCTGTTTCGAGGGGGCAACTTTATATCATTCAAGTCGGATAATTTTGAAGTTAAGCACTTCTTCCAATAATTCATCTGCTGATATGTCGGGTTCATTCCATGTACTCGGCATATATTCTGAATCCCTGTAATTAACCAGGCTTTGCATCCCTGCGTCTACAAACCGATCTTCCCGCTTTTCCCACACTGCATAACAGAAGTCTGTAGGCCAGTGGCGAGATATATAGCAAATACCATCCATTTCGTTATTTAAGAGTTCATAGAGGCAAGCCATAGCTCTTTTTGTCACTGAGTAATCTTCATCAACCATAACACTTAACGGGATATGTAACATCCCAATAAGTTTAGCAATATCGATAAAAATTAATTTCCTTAATGAACGAATGTTGCATATTCTCGCAGTACGGATCTCAGATTCATCAATAAATCGTAACCCTTCCTTATGCCATAGCCTTCCATAGCTTTCTGCCAGGGCTGTAACGGCTCGGTCGGCCATATAACATACTCGGAAAGAATTATCTGGGGAATTATATCGCCCATCGCCAAAATTGAAGTTTAGAGCAGACGGCCACTCTTTCCTTTGCCAACGTTTTAAATTCCAGTCGCCGGGAGTATAAGTCGGAATGGTATGGGTTTTATAGATTTCCCGAATTTGTTTTTCTAGATCGGGATACAGAATCTCCTTGGGTAGCATTTTATACCTACATCGAAAGCTTTTACCTATCCGGTGAAAAAAAGCAGAGCGCTTGCTCGTTGGCGCTGTAAATGTCATTGATAACAAAACAATTATACAACTTTTAACTGCATTTCCAATAATAAATATGTGCTGTGGTTTCTGGGGACGAGCTATGTCTGTAGTTTATTGTGTGTCCACGATTTATTGGTAAGAATGGTTTTCCAGGACGGATTCTTATTCAATAAAACCGTGGAAATAGTAAGAGATTAAACTTTTTTAATCGGCTTTGAACAGCATAGTTACAGCGGTTACGAACATGATGACAGCCGCACCTTTAAATAAAATCCGTTGTGCCCGTTGGCTTGATAACAAATGTCGAATACTGAGAGCGCCGAGAATAAATACCGCTCCTACGCTGAATAAGACAAGAACCGTCAGTGGTACTAACATGAACCCCCAGTTTTGCAACGAGATAGATTCCATGTTAATGACCAAAGGTAATAGTGCGAGATAGAAGGCAATGGTTTTAGGATTGCTTAACGTTAGAGTGAGACCAGATAACCAGGCCGCAGCCAACTCCTTTTTCTTAATAGGTTGGTCTTCGCCAATGGATTGATGATCGGCAAACCAGAACTGCCACGCCAAATAACTCAAATATAAGGCGGCACCCCATCTCACCACAGCAAATAAGGTGTCAAAACTGTGCGCGATAATAGACAAGCCAAAAACAGCAAAAGATAAATAAGTTAGATCGCCAATAATCAGGCCAAACAACACACAAAATCCCGCTAACGCGCCACTACTCACACTTCTGGCAACCAATGCTGCCATTCCTGGGCCGGGTATCGCCGCAGCAACAGTCAGTGCCGCTGTATAGGTTACTATTTGTGACACTTCTAGCATATCTTTCCTCTCAAAATAACACTTTGAAGTAACAGAACATAAAAATGTCACTTGCGAATGCAAGTGACAAATGGATTCTTTAATATAGACAATAACGACATTTTTCTAATGCTGAACGTCTTAAGTTTGGCATATTTTTATCCAAAATAGTTAAGACATTTTTATTAGTTGTCGAATGACTTCCCGAGAAAATACCATATCTTGAACGGCCAAACCAACGGATTGAAAGATAGTCACACCCTGATCGCACAAATTGGAATGAGATTGAGAAATGGCGCCAATTTCTATTCCAATGTCTGACCCGCTAAGAATACCTTTCTCTCTTGCTTTAATAACCGATTGAGAGGCGGCAAGTACTGATTCATTGGAATCAGTAAACAGGGTTGTATGGCTATACATATCTTCGCTAAGTTCCTGAAATCCCAGGGCCGAAGCGCCAATGGCATTGACATGACATTTAACCGGCAACTCTTTTCTACTGAGTATAGGGTCACGCGATGCTGTGGTTGTGCAAATGATGTCACTATTGAGTACCGCCTCGGCAGGTGAGGTTTTGATCGAAATGGGAAGATTGAGCGTTTTATCACACCATGTGACAAACTCACGGCATCTTTCTGCATTACGACCCCATAAAGTGACTTCTTTAATCGGGCGTACATATAACATGGCTTGCAAATGTGCTTTTGCTTGTAAGCCAGTGCCAAGTATCGCCAACCGGCTAGCATCCTTTGCGGCAAGAAGATGGGTTGCATAGGCAGAGGCGGCGGCGGTGCGAATTTCTGTGATAGCGCCGGCATCTACCGCTGCAATCCCTGAAACTCCCGGTTCGTCGTAAACCAACACACTACCGATGTGTGAAGGTTTATCGCTGTTGCTTTGAAACCTCACTACCACCGATTTTAGCCCAAACCCTTTGTATGGCCCTTCCTTAATATAAATCGGCATGGTGCCCATTAAGCCGTCTTCGCCTTTAACGATATTACGTAAAGGTTGCTCTACTTTTCTCTCCGATTGCAATTTAAATGCTATTTCACTTAGCTTAAGACTAAGTTCCATCGTCAAATAACGTGCAACGGTTTCTTTATCGACATAAAGCATATTGATGCCTTTCAATATCAGTTAAAGGTCGTCCAGCTTGAATTTATCATCAATTTCAGTTCCGGCAATACTATTGAGAATTGTCGACATATTCTTTTGAGAAACGCCTAACACAACGTCCAACATACTCTGTTTGCTGAAACCACGGCTTAAAAATAGATCAATAGCATCTCTTTTCAATTGTCCCCGGCAGTAAATAACCTCTGTGGTAAATTCACGCAGTGCCAATAATCGTGGGGAGAGATCGTCGGTTTTTTCAATCAATGCCTTAACCGTTTTTTTGTCTACACCATTATGAATTGCAATAAAAGCGTGGGCTTGAATTGTATAATTACAACCATTTTCTATGCCGGTTGTAATCCACACTACAGCTTTTTCCTCTTCATTCAATGAACTATCAATAAATAGGTCGTGTGCTCGTTGGTAAGCGGCTAATAATGAAGGAGATTCTGACATATAACCACTTTGGTTAGGTACCCAGCCGAAGTCATTAATAGAGCTTTGAAGTAATTTTTTACTTTTTTCAGGTGTGGTAGCAATAGTGTGTAGAGTAAGTAAAGACATAATAACCTCTGTATATTAGATCTATATATTGGCCTATTTTAAAGCAACGTTAGCTTTTATGCGGCTGTAAATACTGACCAAAGCATTTGAATTGGTCGAATATGAGAAATAAATTTTAAATTGTGTAATTTTGCTGCCACTTCTGTCGTGAGTGCGGCATCTACCTCTGAATTAGCGACTGCTTTTGCCGCTGAACTGGTTGAGTCTTTAAAAATGATATCCGCAATTCTTAGATTATCAGGCAACAATTCTGGGATTAAAGCCTTTGGTGCCGGATGGGTTGCAATGACGATATTATCTGTAGTTAATTCATCACGAATAGCGATACCATAATTAGGCGTGTAATTTAAAAATGCGGATGACAAGTTAAACCTGTTATCCATGTAAAACTCACTGATATTGTAATAAGCATTGGCTACCACCAATGCCTGACAGTTATTTAAAATAATTTGATTGCTTGCTTCTTCGTAAGTATTACATAAAACAACTTGGTAACTCTTGGCGACGTTATTTTTAATGGCAAATTCACCAAAACGAATAGCGGATTGTTCGCTACTTGTACCTGATGGACCTAAGGTAGCAATATTTAGAACATCAAATGTATCTTTGTAGAAACTAAAAAAAACACATTCCATGATGTCTCTCCTGGAATTACACTAATAAACTGGATTTAACCAATGTGAGAATTTATCTATTCTGCCTCTAATTATTTCTTGATAATCTTTGGTAATAACATTGGCTATAGAATCTTCTTTTTGTATATATGACACATCGTCTATTTGCGAAACAATTGATATTTCAAGGCCAGTACCTGTTAAAAAGCAGGCATCTGCTTCATAGAGATCCTTTTGCTGAATTTCTGACTCAATACAGGGAATATTGTGGAATTTACAAATATCGAAAACAGATTGTCTGGTTATTCCATTGAGTATGCCGGCGCTAAGCGATGGTGTAATAACACAATTATCCTTAACAATAAAAACATTTGATGTACTTGCTTCTGCACACATGCCTTGTTCATTCAGCATGATAGCGTCATCAAATCCATTCTCTTTGGCATCTTCATGAGCAAGTGCGGAATTAACATAAGTGCCGGTAATTTTGGCAGATGATGGAATTGCCGCATTTGATACACGTCGCCATTTTGAAATAAGGCATTTAAAATCTGTTTTTTTAGTGTAAGCGCCCATAGGTAAAGCGTTAATACAGAGGGTTGAATTGACACCGCTTAGCTTAACGCCAAATTTTTCACCCGGCATTAACGACTTTTTAAGTGCTAATGGCCTGATATAAATATCTTGTTTGAAACCGTTTTTAATGATGATATTTTTAGTAATGTCGGTTAGCTCCTGACTGGTATAGGGCAATTCGATTTTTAATGTTTTAGCTGATTGGATTAACCGTTCATAGTGCTCATACACTCTAAATAGATTCAGTTGGTTATTGTCTTGATCCCAATAAGCTCGAATCCCTTCAAATATACCGGTGCCATAATTTAAAGCTTGGGTATTGGCAAGAAAGGTCGCATTGCTAAAATTGAGATATTCCCCGTCTAGAAATACGATCCAATCTTTATTAACCGGGCTAACGATATTGTTTGTCATTTAGTTGCCCTCTTTTTCATGATTTCTAAAGCTGAATTTCGTTCAATATTGTTGGTATCATCTCTCAAATCATGGATACGTGCTGCTTTCCAGCTTACCATTGCCGCGGTTCCAATAAGTCCACCGACATCTCCTACATGGATGTCGACATTCATATTGAATTTGGATTCCATTTTTTGTTTTATCTTACTAATGAGTGACGCATCATGTAATTCGTCACACGGCTCTAAAGTGATCTTAAGCTCATCGGTACCGGCTGTATTGTTGATTTCAATAAAATATTCAAAACAATATTCGAGCTCTTCAAAGATGGCATTTTCAATATCAAAAGCATATACATTAGCATTGTTTAATACTAATACATCTTTTACTCTGCCGATGGGTTCTATTTCCCATTGATTTAAGCCTATTGCTTTACACCGAACCATATCCCCTGTTTTGTATCGAATCAGAGGCTTATTCCCTTTATATAAATGGGTAATCACTAACTCACCAGCAATGTGATTATCACCAACATTGAGTTTCTGCTGAGTAAAAGGGCAAATGAGTTCGTAATAATTATTGTACGGAATAGTAATAAGCTTATTGGTATCGTTACAAGCCGCCAGAATTGACGTTTCTTGTGAGGCATACATACAGTTGTAAATTTTAGCGCCCCAGTTCCGAGATAAATTCCTTAATCTATTTGGCGTAATAAGTTCGCCAAGGACTAAAATGATTTCGATACCTAATTCTTTTGCATCACATGCGTTGTCCCGGCAATATTTTAGCAACTCAGCGGCGACCGCAGGTGTGCAAACTAAAGCGGTTATTTTGAGGTCTTGTATCAACCTGAGTACTCTATGCATGCCAACAACAGGCGAACGAGGCCACATTTTAATAACGGTATGTCCTAAACTGCGAAATACATCTTCAAAGGTATCTCCAGTGGAGTGCAATTCCGTTGGACCCATCACGCCAATAATGTGTTGTTTGCCTTCCTGATTAAAAATAGACTCATATTGCAGAGTCAGGAAGCTATTATTGACTAAAGAATCTATTTCATTGCGAGGACAAGGCGTTGATGGCCCAGTTGTCCCTGTGGTTTCATAATATATCCAAGCGTGATTCAAGCTATCTGAAGATATCGTATTTCCTGCCTTACTTAAGTCTAATTTTGTGGTGAAGGGCAGTTTTTCAACAAATGAGGATAAATTGTCATCATCATTTGGGTTTATTGCGTTTAGACGATCTTGATAGAAAGTTGAACCATTCTTCGTATAGTTTATGATTTCTTTCAGTTTTTCATATTGTATTTTTTCCAATACGGGGATATCTATCTCGCCAGATAGATATCTTTTTAATTCGGTAAGGTACTTCAGCCCTAACTCATGAAGATCGGTTCTAAAAATGGAATACATATATGCTACCTGGTTATTTATAAAGTGGTAAGTTGCCAGTGAGTTTATTGATATCTTTCTTTGGTCCAACTATGCCAATACCGGATAACTTCAATTCATCCGAATGCTCAGCAGATAATTTTCCTTCGTATTCCTCATATGTTCTGCATGATTGCGCTAAACAGGAAAAAGGGCTTAATTTAAAATTATCGTTAGATTTTAATTCATTATGAATAGCATCCAGTACATCATGGCTTGCTTTCAAAATAGGCAAAGGCGTTTTAATGACACCGGGATAACAAATGCTATCTTTACTAAAGACATCATGCCCTACAATGCCGTTAATGTTTCTGCCAATTGAAACGCTAATGACGCTCAGTGCATTCATGGCTAACCCAAGTGGCAGACTATCAGCGATAACGACGACACTTTTATGTAGGTTTTCGTCAAACTCCATACGACTTTCCTATTAACTGAGTGAAATTCATCAACTTATTTACATCGATAATAATATCAGAAACTGTCCATGTACTTATTTCTTTCCATAGCACTACGCCTTTTATATGATCGGGATGATGCATATATATGTTTAGGTCTTCGTAACTTTCAAAGTAACCAATTAAACTAAAGTCAACTGATTGCTTTCTGTCTACTGTACTGCGGCCACAAAACCATCCTTTTATTTCACTTATCTCATTTATATGATTTAAAGTCACCTTCTCTGCTAATATGGCTTTTTCACTATCCCAGCTTATTCCATCCTTGAAGGTAAATAAGACTTGATGTGCAATCAAGTTATTTTTGCCCAGCATGATTTACCTCATAACTAATGATTTTGAGTTATAATAACCTATAGAAATAATTTAATTTACACTTAATATTAGCGCATACCTGATTTAGTTTTTTTGATTTGCGTCTAATTTAAATATCATATTGCATTTATAGCAGTCAACTATTTCCCTGTGGTAATAATTTAAAGGAAAGTGGAAAAATTGTGATTCTGACAATGATAAGAAAGCTGTTATTGCTTGCCTCTTAAATGTCTTAATCTTCCACTGCTACCGAACGATAAGGTTGCTTTATGACCGGTGGTTATTTTCTGATAGGCAGTAATGGTCATAAAACATTTTGTTGTTATTTCTGATTTGTCAGTAAATGAGCTGTTTTTTTGATGTTGAAAATAGCCAGATCGTCGGTCGCATCATAATAAGGAGTTAAAACAATTCTGAGGATTTGTGGCAGTAGCCTTGTGTTAGTGGGCTTGCAAGTCATGGTATGCCGTTGAATATGTCACTAATGATAGGTGTTTTGGTAATATTTTTAAATAATCTATTATTTATGCTTGATTGTTTGCATTGGGTTGTAATATACTGCGCTCGCTTTCAGGGGCTACCCCTGAAATACGCCGGCTTAGCTCAGTTGGTAGAGCAACTGACTTGTAATCAGTAGGTCACCAGTTCGACTCCGGTAGCCGGCACCAAATCAAATAAGAAGCCGTTACCTTTTCAGAAGGTAACGGCTTTTTTCTTGCTTCATTTTAGATGGTTCTGTTCATATATCCAGTGAATTTTACTATTTCCTGTTATAATTTCCCGCTTAAATGGGGTACCTGAATTTATCGTATAGTTAAACTCACTGTCAGGTCGCTCGGAATAAAACAGAGTGACTAAAAATAAAGGATAGCAGACGTTCAGATAATGCGGATTTATTTTCGCGGGTAAAAACTAACAGAGAAAAATATTGGCATTTGAGGTATCAGTTTTCCAGCATGAAAAAATGTTTGCTATCGACGTGTATCCATCTATTTGTCTGGTGAAAGCCGAAAATAAGATGGGATAGGATAGAAAATAGCGGAAGATATTGATGCTGCAAAAGAGTATCAGATAAAAGCAATTTCAGATCAGAAGAATATTTTTGCTAACTACTTGCTGGATAGCATGGGGTTAAAAATCTTATTGTTCAGAAGAGGATATATCTGACAGTGTTAAAACTTTTCACGTAGATATTTACCTGATAATCGGTAATTTATCGTTAGTAACATTAATCCTGTTGATGTCTTAAATGTCTGGTTTAATCTGGTGGAGATATTTAGAATAGGGTTGTTGAGATCTCACATTTACACTGGCTGGTTGTCTATCACCATGTAAACAAGCTGATTTCTGTACCTGCGGCATAGGTGTGGCAATCACTCTTAATCGCCACTTTATGACGGATTTCAAAGTCGATTCAAAATATTTTTTACACTTAAATATCCATGAGATAAAAAATCTGTGCTATTTTTTATTTAATGCATTTTTCATCTCATAATAAAAAGGGGGTGTTATGTTGCTTGAAAATTCTTGATCAATAATAAAGAACATGCGTGTTGCTTTAGGTGCTAAGCGTTTTAAAGGAAGGTACATTAGAGGATTAAATGAAGATTATAAATTTGTATAATAAATACGTAGATGAGGAAGAGAAACACTTTATGGCCATCCGTATTAATAACGATATTTATGTGTTTTCCTCTGAAACTGAGCTTGGTCCAGAATCGGGATTGTTTACGATTTTTATTTAATAGACTAAGTAAACAGATATATTTAAACGACATAGTTACGTAGCAGAGAAACACAAAAATAGAGAATGAGAAATTTGTTATAATGCCGAATGCATGGATGCATGAGACCATCATGAAAATAATTTTTACTACTATTTGTTACTAAAAGTTAAGGTCAAAATGTATGCGCAATATTCAACAAGTTTTAGAGTGTTGGGGCGGTTGGGTTGATGATGCCACAGGTGTTAATTGGCCGCCGATCGCTGCTGGATTTAAAGGTCTGATTGCGTCAACTCGTTCATTACGTCCTTCCTGCTGTGATAACGATGGCTTGATCATCGATGCTTGTATCGCAAAGTTGCAGACGGTAGGTAAATCTGAAGAAATTGAAATGTTATTTATGTACTACGCTTTAGGACTTTCCAAACGGTCCATCGCACGCTTAATTAAAGTGCCTGATATTGAAGTACGTTCCCGGTTGCAAAAGGGGGAAAGTTTTGTTCAGGGATGTTTGGCCATGCTTGATATTAAGTTAGAAATGGATGATGAAGTACAAAAACACAAAAAGCTTGTGCGTACGCAAAAAACTATGGTAGTGTAATAATTAGTTAAAGTTGCGAATAAGCCCTGATAGAAATATCAGGGCTTTTTTCATTTGGATATTGCAGGTAATGGGGAAAATAGGATTTAAGCCATTAAATTCGGTTTAAAAAATTCCTGTTATGCAATCAACTCTGTTTGGTATGAGTGAACCTTAAGTATCTTCTTATTGTACTCTGATAAATAAGTGAAAATTTAAATCATAATTGTCAAGGCCGCACTGTGTTGCGGCCTTTTTCGTATTTGCCGTCGCGAATTGCTTACGCATATTTTTTTACTTTTTTGCGGTCGGTATCCCTATTGAATCAATCATCACTTGGTGTTGGGAACTAAGCCCTCAATGCAGAGCTTGGTTTACCCAGGCACAGGGTGAGTTATTGCTGTTTGATGGAGGTATTTTTGATGAGCAACGGTAGTGATAAAGCGGGTTGGTTAACACCTGTCACGTCAGGGCCTGAGTACGATGATGAGTTGGAGCACATACTGAGTCGTTGGCTGGGAGGTGTTTCTGGTTTGTCTGACGATAAAGTGCGTTCTCGATGGACATCAGCACAACTGCCTCAGTTACCGGCAGATGATGACTGGTGTGATTTTGTTATCACGGATTTTATTTCGGATGCCTCGCCTGCTTTTGAAAACCAGACTGATGAAGGAACCAAGTTATGGCGTCATGAAGAAATTGTGTGCTTGATTTCCTTTTATGGCCCGAACAGCCAGCGGTACGGCGCTCGTTTTCGTGATGGGCTGGCAGTCAGCCAGAACAATGACGAGTTGGAGCGTTCCGGTCTTTCAGTAGACAAGCTCAGCCGGCTGACTTCTTTACCGGAACTTATCAATAACCAGAGGGTGCGTCGTTATGACATGACGATCACCTTGCGGCGAAAAGTGGTGCGTGAATACGGTGTTAAATCACTGGTGGAAGCGCCTGTCAAATTCTTTGGAGATTAAATTATGCAGGGTTTACCTGTTTCAAACATTATCAATGTCACGTTGAATATGGCTCCTCATGCGGCTCAGTCCAGGAACTTTGGTGCGTTACTGATTATCGGCGCAAGCAACGTGATCAATCCTCATGAGCGTTTACGCCGGTACTCGGATATCGAGGGTGTCGGTGCTGATTTTGGACTGACTTCACCAGAGTATCAGGCCGCGGCGCTTTATTATTCCCAGTCGCCACGCCCGGTTGATTTATATATTGGTCGATGGGCTAAGGACAATGTGGTTTCCTCTTTACAAGGGGCCGTGCTGACTAAACCGCAGCAAATTATTAGCAAATTTACTGCCGTCACCGAGGGTTCTTTTAAGTTGACGATTAACGGTAAAGAAGCGGTGTACAGTGGCATTGATTTGAGTAAAGAGAGCAATCTTAACGGCGTGGCTCAACGGATAGCGGATAAGTTAAAAGATTGTTTAGTTACATATGATAGTACCTCTTCACGTTTCGCTATTATGCCGAATTCTGTCGGTGCGGTTGGCTATGTTTCACCGGCGACAACGGGAACTTATATTGGTGATTTATTAAAGCTGGACGAAATATCGGGTGCTGCCGCTATCGAATCTACCAAAGCAGAAACTATTGCTGAGGCAGTAGCGGCGTTGGGTTCGGTATCCAGCGGCTGGTACGGGCTAGTCATTGCCGATGATACGTTGACGGATGGGGACATTCTCTCTGTTGCTGACTACATTGAATCCGCATCTGTTTCCCGTATCTATGGACATACAGTGCAAAAAGCAGATGTCTTGGATGCTAATGTTAAAACTGATATCGGCTCAAAATTAAAAGAGAGAAACTATCAACGCACACTTTGGCAATATTCAACTGGTAAATCCTACACTGTAGCTTCGCTGTTGGGCCGCATGTTTACCGTCAATTTCAACGGTAATAACACCACGATAACTTTGAAATTTAAACAGGAACCCGCAGTAACCGCAGAAAACCTCACTGCAACGCAATCCAATGTTTTGAAAGAGATAAACGGCAACGTTTTTGTTAAATACAACAACGATACGGCCATCATTCAGGAAGGCGTCATGGCGAATGGGGATTTCATCGATGAGCGCCACGGCTTGGATTGGTTGCAGAACTACGTTCAAAACAATCTTTATAACCTGCTTTACACCAGCACCAGCAAGATCCCACAGACTGATGAAGGTGTCACCCGGCTAATTACCAATGTTGAGCAGTCACTGGCTCAAGCGGCGACAAATGGATTAATCGCTCATGGTGTATGGGGCGGCGATCCGATTGGTGCGTTGGATACGGGGGCAACATTAACCAAAGGTTACTACGTTTACGCACCGCCAATTGCGACACAGGCACAGGCTGATCGGGAAGCACGAAAAGCACCGGTTATTCAGTGCGCTATCAAATTAGCAGGCGCTGTCCACTACGCTGATGTCATTATTAATGTAAACAGATAAGGGTTGAAAATGGCTACATATTCTTTTCTTGATGTTTCTGCTTCTATTACCGGAGTTGGCGGCTCTTTTGATCTTGGCAACGGCGCCGCGCTCTCTGATGAGGGAATTACAGTCACCATGTCGGAGAGTAAAAACACCATGACCACCGGAGCAGATGGGGAAGTCATGCATTCATTGCATGCAACCAAGTCAGGAACCATCACGGTTAATTTACTTAAGACCAGTTCAGTAAACGCCAAATTGAACGCGATGCTCAGTGCGCAATCACTTTCGTCGGCGGCATGGGGTAATAATGTGATTGTTATTCGCAATAAGCAAAGTAACGACATTGCTGTTGCCCGCTCTGTTGCCTTTCAGAAACAACCGGATTTGCAGAATGCTAAAGCAGGTAATACCGTTGCCTGGGTATTTGATTGCGGAAAAATCGACATCATGTTAGGCACATTCTAACCCGCTTCCTTTACAAACAGTTAAATCACCTTCAAATCTGCCGCAGCATTTGTCTCTATTTTTAACATAGGACTTATGCTGCGGCAGTTTGAGCGAGCTTGAGGATAAGTGATCATGGAATTTGAAATTGATGGTAAAAAATATCGCAGTGGTAAACTAAACGCTTTTCAACAACAGGATTTAGCAGTGGCTTTGGCGCCGGCTATTCCGGCACTTGGGCCGCTGATGAAAAAGATCGTGACAGCTAAAAGTGATGATGGGATAGCGGGTTTTGAAGAAGTGCTCCCTTATTTGGTGGAATCCATCAATGCGTTAGGAAAATCCAACCGACATGAAATTAATGATATTTGCTTATCAGTGGTTTCTCGTGAACAGAATGGAATATGGAGCAAGATTTATGAGCCTGATGGTCAGGTATTGATGTTCGATGACATTAACGGCTTCGAACTGCTGAAAATTGTCGGTTTTATTATTCGAGACTCATTGGGAAATTTTTTTCTCGCCCCATTAGAGAGCGCAGTGTAATCCCAGGACAACCCAATTTAAATTTTGAAACCCTCCCGAAAGGGCGTGATTATTTGTTACGCCCGGTCATTGCGGGCATGTGCCGTTATGAATCGTTGAAAAACAGCATTCTTGATCTGGCTGATATTGCATTGATGAATGATGCCCTTGATGTTAAATCGGAAAATGAGGCCATGATAGAGAGGTGGCGAAATGAGCAATGACGTTGAAACAACTAAAGATTTCTTGGGATCGCTTAAGTTTGATGTTGATGAAGCCGGACAGCGTAAATTTATGGCTGTTATTACCGAAGTCACGGCTAATGTTCTCAAAATGGGGGAGGAAATTAAAAACGCAGCACTAGAGGTTATTAATTTCACCACTCAAGTTGCTAACGGATTGGATAAACTTTACTGGCAGTCACAAAAAACAGGCGCAACGGCTGAAAAAATTAAAGCCATTGGTTATGCGGTCAGTCAAGCAGGCGGAAGTGTTGAAGGGTTTAATCAATCTCTTGAGGGCGTTGCCAATTTCCTACATAAAAATCCAGGTGGTGAAGGATTATTGCGGAACATTGGTGTTCAAACCCGAGATGTAAATGGCAACCTTCGGGATACAGCATCTTTGGTGGCGCAGGTGGGTGAACAGTTATCGAAAATGCCGATGGATCGTGCTAATCGATACGCCCGTAAACTGGGTATTGATGAAAGTACCTTGATGGCTATGCGTCGTGGGATTGGTCAATATGTCGCTGAATATCAGGATATGACGAAAACCATAGGTTATAACCCGACTAAAGCAACGCAGCAATCTCACCAATTTATAGCGCGCATGAATGCTTTAGATAATTTGTTTGGGATAATAAAAGAAAAAATAGGTGCGGATTTGGCGGGGGGATTGACTGGACGAGTCGAATCATTTCAACAAATTATCCTGCGTAATTTCCCTAGAATAGAAAAGGTTATTACTCGTGTATTGAATGTTATATTGAATCTGGCTGATGACATAACATTAGTGGTCAGTCGCGTCGGTGAAGCTATTAGTGATTTAATTGGCTGGTGGGACAAACTGGATGGCGGTACAAAAACGCTTATTAAAGCACTAGGCGGCTTACTATTTGCGTGGAAAATCTTAAATACAGCCTTTATGACTTCGCCGATAGGGATGATTACTGCACTGTCAGCGGCGTTGCTCTTGCTTTATGAAGACTATAAGGTTTGGAAAGAGGGCGGTAAGCATTTTATTGATTGGGATAAATGGAAACCCTCTATTAATGAATTTCTTAAAGCCATTGAAAAAATCTCTGGTTGGATAAACCAAGGGGCTAAGGCCGTTGGCGGTTGGAGAAATGTATTAAAGGGATTTGCGACCTTCATTGCAGTTGCATGGGCTGCGAAGATGATCAAAGGAATATCCAGTGTGACAAGTGCGATTCTTAATTTGGCTAAAGTGTCAAAATTTGTTTCCAGAGGTGGAATATTAGGTAAAGCGGGAGTTGCAGGGGCAGTTGCTGTTGCATCAGAGCCATATATCGATAAAGCACTTAATCGGACTTTTGGTGGATATGACTACTTTCAGCGAATTAGGACCGCGAAAACTTGGCATGATTTTTGTGCTGCTCTGATTGGGGAAGGTAATGCCTATTGGGATGAAAAAGGGAATTGGGTAGATAAACGTGAAGAAAACACCCTTCCGAAAGGACATTCTCAATTTGCAGCAGATACTCCTGGTAATGCTCCTATAGTCATGCAAAAGTCAGATAAAGCGGTAACAGATGGACAAAATAATCAGCCAGTTAATAAAGATAATCCTAAAGTCAGCATGATGAAATTGGCTAATTCTGATGTGATACAAAGATTGATTGATAACATGATGGTGGGGGCAAGTAGTAATAATCCTTATTTATCAGAGCATACCAAAACAGCGATTATCGGAGTGCCATCGTCAGCGAATAAACCAACAAAACTGGTTGGACATTTAAATCATGTCGCTCACTCTTTGCAGAATATTTCCATTGATCACCGAATGATCAACGGTGCGGTGACAAATATCAACAGTATGATGAATCATCAGAAACTTACACCCGCTTTATTACATTGTGCGCCAATATCTGCCAGCAATAATATGAAGGGAATAGGAGAAGTCAATTACTATATTGAAGTCAACGGTGTTGAATCCCCTAGAGAAGCAGCGAGACTAACCGGAGAAACGGTAGAACGTACTTACAGTATGCTGCTTAGAAATATGCAAACACAGGTGAAATAACAATGGATATATTATCAGTTATGTTTTCTCAGCAAAAGAGAAAGATAGGTGTTATTGTACCGAGTGTCGTTATTTCAGAAACCCATACCGATGTATCGAATATCACTGATCATCCGGTTCAGCAGGGGGTGACATTCAGTGATCATGCTTATGACAGTCCATCGGAAGTGAGAATGGATTTAGGTTTTGCGGGAGGTGGTTCGCTGCTTGATATTGTTGATACAACAAAGGTATTTGATATATCTACCGGACTGAGCCTTGGAAGCAGTCCGCGTGATATATATCAACAGCTACTTGACTTGAGAGCATCACATAAACCGTTTGATGTCGTAACGGGAAAGCGATTATATAAAAACATGTTGATTAAAGATATCAGTGTCACAACGGATAAAACCAGTGAAAATGTTTTATCGGTGGTTTTAAACCTGCGTGAAATTGTTATTGTTGAAACATCACCGAATAAGGCCGCGCCGGCGGAAAATATGAAAAATCCTGAAGATACAGCACCTGTCATTAATATGGGAGCTAAAGTCACGGTGAAGCCATCAATGCCAAAAATTATTCTTGATTTTATTATAGAGAGAGGTAAGAAATGGCTAGGGTTGTAGAAATTCCTTTATCACCCCAAAATCAGCAATTCGATATTCAGCTAAATGGCATTAACTATAAAATGAGATTAATGTGGCGTGATATCGCGGGTTGGATTTTGGATATTATGACGCCGGACAGTGAATTTATTGTCACAGGTTTGCCGTTGGTTTTTGGCGCTGACTTACTGGAACAATATCGGCATCTTGGTTTTAACGGCTCATTAATTTTTTATGGTGATATAAATCAGGAGAAACCTTTCAGGAATAATCTTGGTAAAGAGGACAGGTTATACTTTGTAATAAGTTAACTTGATGAGAGTAACACATAATTTCAAACTGGTTATGACAAAAATTGTGCCCAATAACGAGAATGGCTATATATTTTGGCGGTAATAAAATATATATTGAATGTCTTGAATGTTTTATTTTAGGAGTGATATGAATTGTAGATAATAAAACAGGTGTGATTTACGATATTATTTTACTTGTTAGGAAATGAGATTGATTTTGTAGGTTCTAGTAAATATTAAGGTTACAGAAATGTTAATATTGTAGATAAGACGGAATCTTACAAGAAATATTATCTCTTATCACCTGATGGGAAAGAATCTATACCTTTAAGTGAACGTTGGGATAATGTATAAATTTTCCTGAGAAAGGATAGATAATCATTGTATGTAACTATTAGATTATTATCTAAAGGATCTTGATATGCTTTCTCTGGAAGAGATTGGTCAATTAGTGAGGAACAATCTGCAATTAATCCTTGATTCTCAAGGGGTGCCATTAGTTGTAAGTTCTATCACTGATCAGGACTTTAAAATTCTCGCTGGTGGTTTTGGTGCATTGGAATGGGAGTTTGGTTTAACAGAATATGGAAATGATCCTGATAGGTTTGAATTTTGTGTGAAATTAGTGAATACAGCAATAGAAGTAGTGCCTTCTGGGGCGGCTCTTTGCTTGTATGGTGTCAATGATAAAATTTTCAGAATTCACATGATTGAAAGTTTTTCTAGAAATGATAAAAACCATCCTTTAACAGGGCGCATGGTTCTCCTTACCTTAATGTCTGCATATTTGTTTAGTGTGGCGGTAGAAGCTGAAGGTGTTTATATTATGGAACCTGTTTCAGAGTTGTGTGATTACTATGCGAGCTTTGGTTTTACAATGCATGAATGCGGATATATTATGGTTTCAGATGTTAATGGGCTACAGGCAACCTTTGATAAATTTGCAATGACGATATAAGATTTTGTTATAAAAATAATAGATGAGCCTGTTAGTGTGATATGACGATTATCCTTAAATTATCCTTAATAAAGAGTGCTAGAGCGACTCCCTGAGAGGTACATATGAAAGAGCAAAGCGTATCCAAGAAAGAAGTCAGGTTCGATACACGAGGTGTATTTACAAGAATGGGGGCGGCTGTTGATATTTTGAAGAAAGCAGCTCCAGAGGCTTTTGAATGCAAGGTTGCATGTTGTGAACAGCAGGGAAAGTTGCGCGGTAGTAAAAAAGCGGTAGCATAATTTTTTATAATATGTCTCTTTGGGGAGATAAGATTTTTGGCAGCAGGAAGTCAAGTACAGTAAAGAGGTGATGACAATCCTTATTAACGGGCATTAGTAATAGTGCCCTTTGTCGTTTATAAGCCAGAAATTTTTAGTTTCACATGATTTATTACATACGCCGCTTAATTGCGGTTTTTCTATTTCTATATAATTAGGTGAATTATGTCAAAACAATGGATAAGAGAATGCCACCTTATCGTTGTAGACAAAGATGGCGAAAAAGTAAATTTATCAGACCTGAAAATCACATTTAATATTAGCAGAACGGAATCTTCCAATCCTGCTACCGGTATTTTTACTATATATAACCTCAATAACGAAACTAGTAATAAATTACGTAAAAATGAATTTAAAAAGATTAAATTTGTGGCGGGTTACAAGGAGAACTCAGGACAAATATTCTCAGGCCAAATTCAGTACACGTATGTAAAAAGAGACAACGCAACGGATACTTGTGTTGTGATTCATGCAGCGGACGGGGATGAAGCACATAATTACGCGACCGTGAATACCACCATTGCGGCTGGGTATTCGCAAGCAGATTTAGATCATTTGCTAATGCGTGATATTGCCAAATATGGCATTACGGCAGGTCTACGTCCTGAATTCAGTAAATCAGCATCACCCAGGGGAAAAGTGCTTTTTGGCATGCACCGCAATGAAGTTTCTAATCTGGCAAAACAATGTGACGCTAATTGGCGCTATGAAGATAACCAATTACATATTGTACCCAAAAATAAATACTTAACTGAAGCCATTGTCCTTACATCAAAAACAGGTCTTATTGGTATGCCTGAACAAACTATTGGCTCAGGTATTAACGTTAAATGCTTAATTAATCCGAATATCCGCCCGGGTGCATTAATCCGACTGGATAATCGCTCAATCAAACCGGTTGATCCGGCGACTAAACAAGCTGCTCAGTCTGGCGATCATAAGGATGCAAAAACACAACCGGCAATGTTGGACGCTGACGGTGATTACATTGCCTTCAATGTGGAGTACTCCGGCGATACCCGCGAAACAGAGTGGTACATGACAATAATGTGTATCGCCAAGAGTGATCATACTTTGCTGAATCAATCAACTCACAAGAAGGATAAGGCAGAGAGCGAATGATAAACACTGACGAACGACTCAATAGACCCGAAGCGGTCTTTTTTGCTATGCAAGAAATGATTAGCGCCGGATTGTATGTCTCTTTGCCTTGCATTATTCAATCATTTGATGCTGATACGGTAACAGTTACCGCGCAACCGGCCATCAGATGGAAAATCAGGCAAAAAGATGGGGAGCTGGAATCGGTATCCTTGCCGCTATTAGTGGATGTGCCGGTTATATTCCCAAGGGGAGGTGGCGTAACGTTAACCTTCCCGATAAGAGCTGGTGATGAATGCTTAGTCGTATTTGCTGATCGTTGCATCGATTATTGGTGGCAATCTGGCGGAGTACAAGAGCCGGTGGACCCCAGGCAACATAACCTATCCGATGGATTTGCGATTGTTGGTCCACAATCTCAGCAACAAAAAATATCGAATATCAGCACTAATACTGCACAGCTAAGAAGTGATGATGGTGCTGCGTATATCGAACTCGATCCCAATAGTCATAACATCACGGTTATCACACCGGCAAAACTTATCGCTACAGCCGGCGGTACTGAAATCACTTCACCTGAAATCATCCTAAATGGCAACGTCACCATTAACGGCAACTTATCACAGGGCATGGGCGCTGGTGGTGGCTCCGCAACCATGCAAGGCCCAGTCACGGTGAGTAATGATGTGACAGCGGCAGGGATTAGCCTTAAAAACCATGTACATAGTGGTGTGCAATCAGGTGGCGGCAAGACGGGGAAACCTCAATGAGATATCGAAGAGAAATTGACAACGACTATGTATTTGGTCGTGGAGAGGCGGGTTTTCTTATCAATTCACCGGAAGCGGTCGCACAAGCGGTGAAAACTCGCCTGATGTTGCGTAGTGGAGAATGGTTTCTTGATAACCGAGAGGGGACAGATTACGACAGCGTATTGGGTAAAGGCACATCGGGTTTTTATGACCTGATTATTAGACAGCGAATACTGCAAACGCCGGGTGTAGAGCGCATTACCCAATACCGCAGTGCAAGAAACCCTGAAACAAGAAAAATCACCATTACAGTCACGATTGACACGATTTATGGCCAGACAGGAGTAACTGCTGATGTATGAAAGTATTATCAACACCATGTTACCTGCTATTGATAAAAATGGGATCAATGCTCCTGATTATCAAACCATCTTGAATAGCTGGAAGACGATATTCAGGGATATTTATGGGGACGATATTTACATTGAATCTGACAGTAAAGACGGTGTTTTTTTATCGTTGATAGCATACGTTATTCACGGTTGTAATAACGCAACCATTGCCTCCTATAACTCATTTAGCCCGACAACCGCGGTGGGAGAAGGGCTTTCCCGTAATGTCAAAATCAACGGCATCACCAGAAAAAGCTCTAGTAACTCAACGGTAGATGTTTTGGTTACAGGTCGAGCGGGTACGGTTATCCGCAACGCTTCCGTCCGGGATGATGCGGGAAACACTTGGTCGCTACCGGATGAAGTGATTATAGACACACACGGGCAGGCAATTGTGACGGCGGTTTGTCAAAAATCGGGCGCGATTGGCGCATTGCCTCACACGGTTAACCAAATTGCTACGCCGACATTGGGCTGGCAAACCGTGACGAACCCGGTTGCTGCTACACTTGGTCGGGGAATTGAAACCGATATAGAGCTGAGAATACGGCAAGCGGTTTCCGTTGCGCTGCCTTCGAGAACCATTATGGATGGACTGGTGGGGGCAATTGCCAATCTGCATGGGGTTTCACGTTACCGGGGATATGACAACGACTCGGACAAAACGGATGAGAACGGCATACCTGCTCATAGCATTGCACTTGTCATTGATGGTGGAGACTCGAAAGAGATTGCCCGGACCATCCTGATAAAGAAAACGCCGGGTATACCGACATTTGGCACCACCTCTGAAACGATTACCGATGATTATGGCAATAAAAAAACGATTAACTTCTATCGTCCTACACTGGTGCCAATTTACGTTGAAATACACATTAAACCCTTTATCGGATATACATCAGATATTGGCAATAATATTCGTAACGAAATATCTAACTATATAAAATCCCTTTATATCGGTGATGGAATATATGTTACTCGTTTATTTGTACCGGCAAACTTATGCAATAAAAACGGTGGACAGACATATGAAGTATTATCTGTGACAGTGGGAAAATCAGCATCGACAACCGGAACGGCGAACATTGACATCGCATTTAATCAAGCGCCGACGTGTTCACCTGAAAATATTAAAATAGTAACGGTGCTCGAATGAACAAATATATGAAATTGATTCCTGCATATCACATGGAAGGTAAAAAATATGTCAGGACGCTTGAAGCTGTGACTGATATTTTCAACCAGAATGCGCTGACCACAGATTTACTAATTAGCAGTTTTGACCTTGATAAAGCGGTGGGCAAACAGCTTGATATTATTGGAGAATGGGTAGGAAGAAATCGCATGATCCAAACCCCAATTGAATCCTATTACTTCTCCTTTGACATTGCTGACTTGGGGTTTGATAGTGGTCAATGGAAAGGGCGGTTTGACAGTGATAAAAGTTATATCAAACTGGATGATGATAATTATCGGATCGTCATCAAAGCCAAAATAGGCGCAAATAACTGGGATGGAACGGCTGGGTCACTTAATAACATCCTGAGTTTTATTCATTCAAATAATGGCCTATCGGTATCTTTCGAAGATAACTTGGATATGTCATTTACTGTGACTATTAAAGGTAAATCAATCAGTACGATAACGAAAGAAATCATCCATCAGGGTTATCTCTCGCTTAAACCTATGGGGATAACGGTTAATTACCATATAGTGGAGGGTTAGAAGTGGCTAAAAATGATTTTAAAGCGTTTGCCATTGGTGAAAACGCGAATACTTTGTCACAAGAAGAATATGAAAGCTCAGATTTTATTGAGGAGGGTTTTAAATCAGGAATAGCAAGGAGTGAGCGCTTAAATAAAGTTTGGCGCCAATCATCGGTTATTGCCGCGGTAATTGGGAAATATATTGCGGAAAAAACTGGTGAAGACGTTATGGATGATGGTGACTTGGAGAAACTCGTAACGCAGTTAGATTTAGCATTAAAACATAAAATTACCACGGAAATTCCTGATGCTTCACTGACGCAGAAAGGTATATCGCAACTCAACAGCGCGACAAATTCTGACAGAGAAGATCAAGCGGCGACTCCAAAAGCGGTTCATGACGTTAGAAAAATCGCTGAAAGCAAATTAAGTGGCGTTTCTGATGCCTCATTGACTCAGAAGGGGATTGTACAGCTAAGTAGTGCGACAAATAGCGCAAGCGAAACCCTAGCTGCGACGCCAAAGGCAATTAAGGAGGCATACGATTTTGCAAATACGGCAAATGTGGCAGCTAAAAATGCTCATGATGAAGCGAACAAGGCTACAGATAATGCCAACAGCAGATTGGCAAAAAACCAAAATGGCGCAGATATCCCTAATAAAAGTGAGTTTATAAAAAACCTTGGTTTGATGGAAACGGTGAGTTTGGCGAAAAGTGCAGCTAATATCAACACCATTTATCCTGTTGGAATTGTGGTTTGGTTTGCACAAAATAAAAACCCAAATGCGCTATTTCCTGGCACTACGTGGAAATATATTGGTGAAAATAAAACAATTCGTCTAGCCAGTATGAGTGGCTCAAACGTACTGAGTTCTGGAGGCTCTGATAGTATTACTCTCTCAGCAGCACAGTTACCTGTGCATAACCATTCATTTAGTGCAACAACTAGCTCATTTGATTATGGGACAAAAACAACAAACACAACAGGAAACCATTACCATACTGTAAATGGTATGGGAAGGCCCGGAGATATACGTCCAAAAGTATCTACAACCTCAGGAGGAAGTTATACTTTCGAAAATCCAGATACTAACTCAGCAGGCAATCATAACCACATTGTAGCGATTGGTGCCCATAACCATTTAGTAAGTGGGGCAACAGGAAACACTGGTAATAGTTCAGCGATAAATGTAGCTAACGCCTATGTGATGTTAATGGGTTGGTATCGTTCTGCGTGAGTTAATTGATGGTTTAATTTCCTCTTTGTCATTTTAAAACAAGGAGGAAACTAATACGAAACTGATAAGATTTAGTGAACCTTTGCTTTATAAAGAACAAACGCAATGAAACGGGAAAGTGTTTTTACTCTTCGAGTGTCATTTGTATTGTGGATTTTTTCTATTAAAGAAAACCACTTTTTTGCTGTGGATTCGCGATCATATTGTTCAAATCTTTTTTTCCCATTAAATACCATTGACGTATATAAATCTGGTTGTTTTCGTAATTGATCCACTGCTTCTATGAATTGCCCTGGCGTTTTAGCAATTAAATAATCTAATTCACTTATCCGTATAGCTCTCATAGAAGGTTCATCATCACAAATTAAAGGACAACCAGCATTCCATGCATTGATAAGTTTGCTAGCCGGTTTTCTCATAAGATCAGAATCATGCTCTTTCCTAAAACTTATAGCTATATCGATATCACTATAATTAGTCCAATCATTTGTTGATATTCTAAGTGTTATACCTCTTTTACTTAAATCGCTTATAAGATTTTTTCCTGCAAAAAAATCAGGTAAAGCATCAACGTGTCCAAAAAAACCAATGGTTTTTATTTCATTACTATCTTTGGATCTGCATTTTAAGTTTGGTTGTGGCCAGTGTGGTAAAAATATCTTTCCGGGTTCTGTTTGTAGTGGATTTTGTACAACGACATAATCAGCCCCATAAACAGGTGGGCGATCAGCTTGACAGACAACAGTGCATCCTGCCCACGGCTTAACTCTAAAGCTAAAATCATCGTAGTGTAATAGATTAACTGCATCAGCCCGGACTTGATTGGTTAGTGTAATATCAAGATAATCGCCGTAGTAATATTTGAGATTAATTAAAGTCTGAAAAACCCAGCAAGCTTTACCTTTACGATATAATCTATCTGGGATGGAATTAGGATTGATTCTTTGATTAACCATCTGTTCAAAATCATAAGCATAGTCGTTTATGAATTTTTGGTTAGAAACACCGTTAACGATAATCTTTTCCATTACTAACCTATTTCCTAATTTTTAAACAGTATCATTTTTAGTATTTAGGTTAACATAATTATAATATGTTATAAATTGTTTTTATAGGTTATTTGGAGCTGCACTATCCAATTATCCGGAACTCAATAGTCATATCTAACTAACTGAATCATCAATCAGTTTTCGTTTGGTACTAAGAAAAATTTTTACCTATTTACTGAGCGATTAAAGGAGACGTAGTTTTAGAAGCCCGATTAAATAATTCCCCTCAGAATGAATGACTTAAAGGATTATCCCAGAATGACAACAATAAGGGCTGCTTATGCAGCCCGATATCAAAATACATATAACTATGGCTTTTTAGGCCAGTTAATGTCTGGTGCTGATGTAACATCAATACGGCTCAGTGATATTTGGTATTTTTTCCAAGCTACTAACTGTGCTTTTTCCTCATCGTTTGCCATATTTAGATCCATAGCATCTTGTAATGGTGCGATTTGGTTTGTTGCTTCGGCTATTAATTGCTGCTTTTGAAGTTTAGCCTGTTGCTGCAATTCTTCTTTTGTGGGTGGAGGGATATCCGCCCATTCCGGTAAACCATTTTTGCCTGCTATACGGTATTTTCCTTCTGGCGCATTATTAGCAGCATATTCTTGATAAATATCATTACTGACTTCTATAACATCATCAGGAAAACTCCCGGCATCAATATAATCTTGCTTAAACTCTGCTGGATAAAAATTATCCCGCTTTGGACTGTAATAATACATATCTTATTTAATCCTTTTTGTAGATTATTCCCCAACAGCAAACCACGTAAAGAACCAGCCAGCTGATTTATACTGTGTTTGGAAGCTATCAGTAAATAGATTGAAAACGGGCCATTGATTATCACCACCCTTAACTGGACGGTCATAATAAATATTCGTCATAACAGAAAAACACTTATTTTTAAATGGAATAGGAAATTTAACTACACCACCCGTTACCGATATTCCCCACTGATAGATTAACCCTGTATTCCCGCATTTCCACCAGCCATTTGCAGATAGATTTGCAGTATTTTTTACACCATATCTGCCGTCTGATTCCCCTTTCGTGTAACTTTCTCCCCTGACTGTATAATTTCCAGCTGGCTGATAGTTTCCGAGGGGTTGGTATCTGTCATCTGATTCTGATTTGGTATAGATTTCCCCATGAACGGCATAATTGCCCACAGGTTGAGCCCCCACATCCCCGGCATTCAAACTGACATCCCCAGTCAACGCCTTGCCGTTAATTTTCCGACTACTCGGCACGGCACTTTTTGCCAACTCCACTGTTTCCATCAAACCAAGGTTTTACAGAAACCATAAGTTGACAACAAATCGTGTCGAAGCCGTATGCTAGGGCATTAAATGGGGATAGAAAGGGTAAAAACTGGCTATATCCATGTATTAATAAATGACCAGAATGACGATTATGGGGAACAATACTGTGATTGGTTTAATTACAATCTGCCTTTGTTTATAAAACAACCTAAAAATGGTCAAAATAGATCACACATATTGGCAAAACACATGTCTTCCCCAGTCATGATGGAAACGGATTAATTATGAACTGTATCAGTCACCGTCTTTTGCTGCTTTGCATATTCTAATTCTGGAGATTTGTTATAGCTAAATGAATTGGAGAGTTACCTGAAATTTTGTATAGGATTTGGTAACTACATCAAAACAGGCAACTCTCAATTTTTAGATTAAATTTCAACTAACACATCCAAATTTATTTAACGGAGAACTCTATATTCACACTTCGGTTTCTTACCCAAAAAGCTTGACTATTATAACAAATCTGTCCTCCGCAGATGGCATTTTCAACTATATCAGGACACCCTTTAATCAATGTATACCATTCTGGGCCAGATCCATCTGAATTTGCATGACCACGACCATGCCGAAATGTTAGTGTACAATTTTCTGTGTCTGTATTGGCAACATTAATATAACTGACACTCCAATCTACAGTTTTAGTTTCATTTGTACATCCATCTACCCAATTATTATTATCCTTTAGATTTCCCAGATAGGTTTGGCCTGCTTCTAAACGTATTTTTTCGTCCCCACTATCGTACATGCAATTGGATGATTGCGTAACAAGGGTAATACTCTTTGTCGCGGATGAGTTTTTAATTTGTAGTGCATATGTAGCTGATAGATTGGAAATTTTACCTTCTGAAACTGCTAATGTTGCCTCCTTATCGGTAATGTTCTCTTTTGTCTCAGCAGCTAAAGCTAATTGTGTTGACGAAGTTAGAATCACAATAGCTGTACCAATTAAAGTTTTCAAAGTGATCATATTAATAAACTCCTTATGATGAAATTATTCAACATTCCATCACATTAAACGTTATTTTATTTGCACTTAAGCAAGTGTTGTTAGACGTTATTGATATCGTAACGATAATTATAAGTATAATTCATATTTTTATATATTGAATTGTTTTTTTAAATTAAAATCCTGATGTATATAAGGATATAACCTAATGAAATATTTGTGAATATATCTTTTACGAATGTGGTTTATTATGTAAATAATAACAAACAGGTTTTGTCTAACTTTAAAATAATTTCATAAATTATAAAAAAAGTATCACCTATATGTTTGTTTTTTTAATATGATTAGAGGTGATGTTTATCACATTGGACTTGAGAGAAATCGAGAAGTTTTAATTGATTTTATATTTATAAGTGAGAATAAAAAAGGCCAGCAAATGCTGGCCAGTTTTAAAGATTTATTTTTTAACTTTGAAATCATTAAAAAATATTGGGCTTCTGTTACCCGCTTGATCTAAGCCATATACACAAAAGCGTACTGGGGAATCTTTCTTTTTAAGAGAAATAGGGATTCTTCTATAAATAGAGTAACCTGTGTCATCGTCGCATTTTGTGGATTTTAATGGTCCTGACTTTATACGTAAGTCAACAATTTCATAGGGGTTGAAAATAGGATCAACAATCCAACTATCCTCTGTTTCAAAAACTAATCTTGTTGTTGGTTTTATTGCCGGAGGCGTGTTATCAATTTCACGTAATTTTATTGATGCGTTAGACGTACTCTGCCAGTTTTTATTTGCAGAATGTTGTCCAATGACACACATTGCGTAAACTCCTTCTTTGGAAGGAACGGTAAGTTTATCCAGCGGTTGTGTCGTGACTGGAATAGGTTTGCTGTATCCTTTAGGATCTGAACAATCAGTATTACTCGCAAGTCCTCCTTTATAGCGAATATTATCAAAACCCTGTTCCTCAAGATGTAAATTCCAGGTGGCAGGTTTGTTATTAACTGTGCTCTTGGTAATCAGCGGGCCGCCGGCGTTAATAGTGATCCCTTTTCCATCATCAAATTTACTTAAATCCAGTTTTCCATCAGGGGTAAATGCACGTGCAATTTTATCAACAGGAATGTAATAACTGTCACCTTCACGTGAAAAACCTTTATCCTTAACCAACTCACAAGGTCGATTAACACCGCAACCCGTGTAATTTTGATCGACGGTGGTATTTAATACGCCAATTATCTGGGGTTTATCTTTCAATATAACCGGTGAACCAGAAGTTCCTCCCGAAACACCGGCGCAATCAACAGAAACGGCTGGAGACCAAGCCCATATACCTTCATACACAAGAGGGGTTTTTCCAGTAATGGAGCAAGCCGAATAGCGTAGATAGCGTTTATCACCCGCTATGCCATTGGCTGGAATGTGGGCAAGTTCAATCGGCTGATTTACCGATGGTTCATAATCTTTTTGTAAAGTCACCGGCAGTATTCCGCGATTTGCTAACTCACCATAAGTTGCTTTAAGTCTGAAAACTGCAAGGTCGCCGCCTTTCATTGTTGCGTATAAAACTCTGTCAACACTAACAGGTTGGTGTTTATTGATTAAGTCAATAAAGTAATTTGGTGTGTATGTCCAACCAGGGCCTACAGGTTGATCAATTATTACTTCATTGGTATCTAATGAAGAGTCAAAACAATGGCCTGCGGAGAGAATAAGGGCTTGTTGATTGGCATCAGGGGTTTCTGAACCGGCAATAAGCGTCGCGGTACACAGTCCACGACCGCTCAGTTTTCCCACATGCTTAAATCTCTCAGCGCCCGGATCGGTAGATTTTAATAATGGAGCTTCATTGCGGGTATTGTCTTGTAGATTAGCAATATTCTCGCTGTTATTTTCAGGAAGTGCTTGTACGTAACAGCTTGTTGACATAATCCCTGTAATAAGTGTAGCTAAAAAGGTTTTTCTCATGTTTTTACCTCATGTTGTTTACATTTTTAATCTTTCCATGTAATGGAAACAGACATTCAATGAAGAAAGAATTATCGCTAAGTGTTTTTAGAACTTTAATAAATCCTCTATATGAGTATTTAATGTTTATTAATTTATGAATTAATAGACAGTTTTTTTAGCGCATAAAATCATTCTATTGGATGCCAGTTATCCATAGCCAATAATAAATAACATAAAAATCAGCCAAATAGTTTTATATACTGCGATAGAGCTATAACGTTCAATGGAACGAGAACTGACGATAAAGATTTTTCTGGTATAAATTCGTTGTTATAAAGGATGAATTGATTCAATGAGAGTTAAACTCCGGGAGAATTTCTATTTATTCGTTGTTACTAAATTTATCACCCGGAGCGTTTGTTGTGGAATAATAAAAGTGTTAGAAAAATAATTTTGGTCTTGCTGGAATAAGTTTCAATTCAGTTTGCAATGTTTTTAAATAGTCAATAGTAATAGTTGCTAAGATGGAATAAAAATCATTTTCCAGTGTAGTTGTCTGAACTAATTCCAGATAACGGTAGGCCCACGGCAGTAAATGTTGTTCCAGTAGTGTGCGTACGGCAGGTTTATGTCCTTGTTCTAAGATATAAACTAAGGCCAGCAGCATCAGACCGAATTGATCTTCGGGTTCCCGTTGTTCACTGGACAGGACGATATTCTGTTTTGCCAGAAATTCCCGGTAAGCTAGAGTGCTTTCACCTGATAACGCGTTTTCTCTGTCCAGATAAACCGATCCCCAAGGTGGGGCCGGCATAACACCTTGTCCTTCGAACAGGATAGAGTAGTCATATTGTAGAGATTCGGCTGAGAAGGTCGCGATCTTTTTCGTCAGGTTTTCTATTTTACAGTTATTTAACCAGGGAAATAATTTATTAATATCGGCAAGTAATGGAATTAGCGGGCGCACTTGTTCTGATTTCGGTGAGTAATAAAAACAGGCGCCAAGAATGCGAGGTATGGAGGTATCTAATAACATAGGTAGTTCTCATTGTGATTTGTGGTTATATATATGATGTAAGCAGTGATTTTACGATAAGAAACATCATAAGCTTATGTGATATGAATAGATAGTTGATTATGATCAATGATTAATCTATTGCGGTGTTGTTACCATCTTTATCACCAGATTGATGGTGGTTTTTATTATAAAGCGCATAAGTTTATCGCCGAAAATAATAAAATCACCGGCTTTATTGGTATGGAAAAATATATTTAATCTACATTTTAATTCAACGAATTTAATAAGGTTATTATGGTAAAAGTGAATATATATCATTAGTTATCTAATGATTTAATAACTTGAAAAGTAGACCACGTTAAAAATAAACAAACCCTATGGATTTCAAGATGCGTCGCGGCGGCAAGGGAGCGAATCCCCGGGAGCATAGAGAACTATGTGACCGGGGTAAGTGAGTGCAGCCAACAAAGAGGTAACTTGAAAGATGACGGGTATAGACCGCCGTTGGGTTAATACCACACCTTAATGGTGTGGTTGGGAAGGAGGTGGAAATCCTCCGCAGCCCCCGCTGCTGTGATGCTGACAACTCCGCTGATGCCACTGGTCGGAAAGACTGGGAAGGTTGCGGGGAAGGGTGACGCTAAGCCAGAAGACCGACCTGACAGGCATGAGACATTAACTCCTTCGGTGGGAAGCGGGTTGTCATCCGAGTGGTGTGCGCAGTGTTGGCACGTCTTATTGGCGCTCATTCTCCGATCGATATATCGGGAATTTTCTATGCAATGGTCAGGCAGGAAGGCATTTGTTATCGCCGGTACCGGTAGTGGCTGTGGTAAGACTACGGTTACCCTTGGCATTTTGCGGGCATTGATGTTGAGAGGGTTGGCTGTCCAGCCGTTTAAAGTGGGGCCGGATTATCTGGACAGCGGCTGGCACAGCTCTGTATGTGGCGTAGCATCTCGTAATCTTGATGCATTTATGCTGCCGCCCGCGACCCTTAATGGTCTTTATAATGAGCATATGCGTCATGCTGATGTCGCGGTCATTGAGGGTGTGATGGGGTTGTATGATGGTTATGGTACTAACCCAAACTATTGTAGTAGCGCTGCAATGGCTAAACAGTTGGGATGTCCGGTGATTTTGTTGGTAGACGGTAAGGCTGTATCTACTTCTGTTGCCGCGACTGTACTGGGTTTTTGTCGTTTTGATCCCTCTTTAACGATTGCGGGCGTCATTGTTAACCGCGTCAATTCTGAAAATCATTTCGAACTTATTCGTCACGCGATTGAACATTATTGTGGTGTTCCGGTGTTAGGGCGTTTACCCGTGATGAAGGATGTGTCGTTACCGTCTCGTCATCTTGGCCTGATTCCTGCCCAAGAGCAGATTGACAATGATGCTCGCTGGCAGCGGTTGGCTCAACAGGTGGAGATGTATATCAATCTTGATCGTCTGTTGGCGCTTTGTGACTGTCCTGCTTTACCGGCAGGTGAGACGCCATTATTGCCTGATCCCGCATTGGCTGATGGCTTGACGTTAGCGTTGGCAGATGATGAAGCCTTTAATTTTTATTACCCAGATAATCTGGAGATGTTGGAGCGGGTGGGGGTACGTATTCAGCGTTTTAGTCCACTGCATGATCGCCGTTTACCCGATTGTCAGATGATTTATCTCGGTGGTGGTTATCCTGAAATCTATGCCGCTAAGTTGGCCGCCAATAGAGCCATGCGGGAAGCTTTACAGGATGCTCATTATCGTCAAGTTCCCATTTATGCTGAATGTGGTGGCCTGATGTACCTTGGCAAATCATTGACCGACGGGGAGGGGGCGAGCCACCAGATGGCCGGTATTCTGCCGGGGGAAAGCCATATGGGGACGCGATTGATGCGCTTTGGTTACTGTCAGGCTCAGGCCCGTTTTGACACTTTGCTGGCTGCGGAAGGTGAGATTTTACGGGGCCACGAGTTTCATTATTCTGATTTTATTAGCTCAGTGCCTTCCGTCTTTGACTGTACTAAATGGCGTGACGGGATGGCAATACAGCAATGGGCCGGAGGCTATCAGGTACAACAAACACTGGCCAGTTATCTTCATATCCATTTTGCTCAGCGTCCTAGTTTGCTTGATCGCTGGTTGAGGTCTGCAAGGAGGCTGTTGTGACACTTGCTGCCTGGTTTGCTGCTTTCTTGCTCGATAGCTGGTTAGGTGATCCGCCACATTGGCCTCATCCGGTGCGTTGGATTGGTAAGCTGATTTCACTGGTACAACGGGCGGTTCGGCGTTGCTGTCACAGTGAACGTGCATTGAAGGTTGGTGGAGCAGGGCTATGGATAGTGGTTGTTGGGCTGACCTTGTTGGTGAGTTGGGGATGCTTGTGGCTGATGTACTCCATTCATCCTTGGATCGGCTGGCTGGTCGAAGTGTGGGTGATTTATACCCTGTTGGCTGGCCGTTGTCTGAGTGACACCGCGCTAGAGGTGCATAGCGTATTGAGGCATGGCTCTTTGGATGAGAGTCGCCAGCAATTGTCACGGATTGTCGGGCGGGATACTTCTCAACTGGATGCACCGCAAATCACGCGCGCAGTAGTGGAAACGGTGGCGGAAAACAGCGTTGATGGGGTTATTGCTCCGCTGTTTTTTTTGATGATTGGTGGTGCGCCGTTGGCAATGGCTTATAAAGCGGTTAACACCCTTGATTCAATGGTGGGGTATAAAACCCAGGAATACCGCGCTATTGGGTATGTTTCTGCTCGCATGGATGATCTGGCGAATTGGTTACCGGCGCGGTTGAGTTGGCTGTTATTGAGTGCGGCAGCCTGGTTCATCCGGCTTGATTTTCGCCAGGCACTGCGTATTGGCTGGCGTGATCGTTATCAGCATGCCAGTCCTAACTGTGGCTGGCCGGAAGCGACGGTTGCGGGAGCGTTGGGTATCCGCCTTGGTGGTCCGAATTGTTATTTTGGTGAACGAGTAGATAAACCCTGGATTGGTGATGAGCGCCGTGAAATCTCGCTGATGGATATCCCGCGCAGTATCTATTTGATGATGATAGCTTCGCAACTGGCCTTACTATTGTTTGCGCTGTTGCGTTTACTGTTGGTCGGAATGGCTTAGAAAAGGGCAAACAATATGAACTACCTCCAGAAACCTCAGCAAATTGAACAGAATAGCTTTGCAATCATTGGCGATATTATTGCCAGCGAACGCCCCGATTATCGTTTTGTTGATGAGATGCAAGAAGCGGTAATTAAACGGGTGATCCATACCACCGCAGATTTTGACTGGTTGGATATTTTATGGTTCTCGCCGGGTGTGCTGGCCCGCATGACTGAGGCATTGCGTCGGGGATGCATCTTATATACCGATACTACGATGGCTCAGTCCGGTATTAATAAAGCACTGTTACATCAGATGGGGTGTGAATGCCGCTGCTATATCAGTGATCCGCGTGTAGTTGCGATGGCGAAAGCGCAGGGTATTACGCGTTCTATGGCCGCGATAGATGTCGCACTGGATGAAAAAGGCGACAAAATCTTCGTGTTCGGTAATGCTCCAACCGCGCTGTTCCGTTTGCTGGAAAGGCAGGCTTCGCCATTGGCGGTGGTTGGAGTGCCTGTCGGTTTTGTCGGTGCGGCGGAATCGAAAGCCGCGTTGATGCAAAGTGAACTGCCTTGTATCGCCGCCTCAGGCCGTAAAGGGGGAAGTAATATCGCGGCGGCGATTATCAACGCCATTCTGTACCGATTGCGGGAGGCGCCATGAGTGACACTGTTCAATTAAACACTATGCAACTAGACACTATCTGGCATAACGGTAAGCAGTATCGCAAAGGTTATACCACCGGTTCCTGTGCTACCGCTGCCGCCAAGGTTGCCGCATTAATGGTGCTGCGTCAGCAAGTTATTGATCATGTTTCTATTGTGACACCTTCTGGTGTGACACTACGTCTTAACGTTGAACAGCCGCTGATTGAAGGCCAACAGGCGACTGCCGCTATTCGTAAAGATGGTGGCGACGATGTAGATGCGACGCATGGCATGCTGATTTTTGCCCGTGTCACTCTATGCGATCACGGTGAGATCCATCTGCGTGGTGGGGAAGGTGTGGGTACGGTTACTCGCAAAGGCGTCGGATTACCGGTAGGCAGCTCTGCGATTAATCGTACACCACGTCAAACCATTGAGGCAGCAGTACGGGAGGCCATCGGCCCTTTACGGGGCGCGGAGGTGGAAATTTTCGCACCGGAAGGTGAAGAGCGGGCAAAGAAAACTTACAACGGGCGATTGGGAATACTGGGCGGCATTTCCATCATTGGCACCACCGGTATCGTCACGCCAATGTCGGAAGAGAGTTGGAAGCGTTCTTTGGCGATAGAACTGGAAATGAAGCGTTCGGCGGGGGCTGAAAAGGTCATTCTGGTGCCGGGCAATCACGGTGAGCGTTTTGTGCGTGAACAATTGGGGCTTGATGGTCAGCTAGTGGTGACTATGAGTAACTTCGTTGGTTACATGTTGCAGGAGGCGGTACGGCTTGGGTTCCGCCATATTATGTTGGTAGGGCATCCCGGCAAACTGGTGAAAGTGGCCGCAGGTATTTTCCATACTCACAGCCATATTGCTGATGGCCGCATGGAAACGTTGATTGCTTATCTGGCACTGATGGGAGCGTCGCAGGAATTGCTGTTAGAGGTGAGTCACTGCGATACCACGGAAGCTGCAATGGAACTGATCGCAGAACACGGCTTGCAAGCGGTTTATGACCGTATTGCCGAACGTATTTGTGAGCGAATGCGTGAGATGTTGCGTTTTGCGGTTAACCCACCGTGCTGTGATGCCATTATGTTCTCTTTTGATAATCAGATACTTGGCACTAGTCGTCCATTGAATGACATTTTGGAGGCAATGCGATGATCACCGTAGTGGGAATTGGTCCTGGCGATACTGCGTATCTGATACCGCAGGCACAGCGCTATATCACTGAGGCGGAGGTATTGGTTGGTGGAAGGCGTCACCTGGAGATATTTAGCGGTGTCACTCACGAAACACGTGTACTGGATGCTGATCTTGCCAGTTTGTTGGTTTGGCTCCAGAACAACAGTACACGCCAGATTGTGGTGTTAGCGTCTGGTGATCCGCTGTTATATGGCATTGGCAAATTATTGTCTGAATATTTTACCGCAGATGATCTGCGCATCATTCCGGGTATCAGTTCAATTCAGTATCTGTGTGCCAAAGCTGCGCTGGATATGAACGATATCTATCTAACCAGCAGTCACGGGCGAGCCCCGGATTTTGGTTGGCTTCTGCAACACGACAAAGTAGGCATGGTAACTGATGGGCGCGTCGGCCCGCGGGCAATTGCGGAGGCCATTATTGAGCGTGGCCTGAGCCGTACATTGATTATTGGTGAAAACCTCTCTTTGCCTAATGAGCGTATTCACCGTCTGCGGCCGGAAGCGGTGGCGACTGACTATGACATGAATGTGGTGGTGATCCTAAATGAGAGATGATGAATTTTTACGCGGACAGAAAGTGCCAATGACTAAAGAACCTGTACGTGCATTGGCGCTGGAGCGGCTGGAACTCAGCGATACCAGCCAATTGATTGATGTGGGAGCGGGTACAGGCAGTGTGGCATTGGAGGCGGCGTTACGCTTCCCGGCGCTGACTGTTACTGCTATTGAACGCAACCCGGCGGCACTAGCCTTGATTGGGGAGAATCGTCAGCGGCTAGGTTGTCATAATGTGGAGATCATTGCTGGAGAAGCCCCATTAGCATTGGATGTTATGGCCGATGCGGTGTTTATTGGCGGAAGTGGCGGGCAATTGACCGCTTTGATCGACTGGGCGCTGGATCACATGCACCCCGGTGGCCGTCTGGTACTGACTTTCATTTTGCTGAATAACCTGAATGATGCACTGGAACATTTGCGGACCTGTCAGATCAGTCAATTGGAGTGCATACAGCTACAAGCATCTACTCTAGCGACCTTGGGTACGGGTCACTATTTCAAACCGAATAATCCGACTTATCTAATTTCCTGTTACAAGGAGAAGATCGATGTCTGAATATTTTGATCCCAGAAAAGTGTGGTTTGTCGGGGCTGGGCCGGGTGATAAGGAGTTGATCACCTTAAAAGGCTACCGTTTGCTGCAACAGGCACAGGTGGTGATTTATGCCGGTTCATTGATTAATACCGAACTGTTGGATTATTGCCCGCCAGAGGCTGAGTGTCATGATAGCGCCGGTCTGACGCTGGAACAGATTGTTGCGCTGATGGTTGAGGGTGTACGTGCGGGTAAGCTGGTGGTGCGGCTGCAAACCGGCGATCTCTCGTTGTACGGTTCTATACGCGAACAAGGGGAAGCGTTGACCGATGCGGGCATTAGTTTTGTCTCGATACCGGGTGTCAGTGCTTTCCTTGGGGCGGCAGCGCAATTAGGGGTGGAGTACACCGTACCGGAAGTGGCGCAAAGCTTGATCATTACCCGGATTGAAGGGCGTACACCGGTGCCGCCGCTCGAACAACTGGAATCCTTCGCCGCTCATCAAACGTCAATGGCGATTTATCTTTCTGTACAGAAAATGAGACATGTGGCTGCGCGTCTTCAAGCTGGTGGCTATCCGGCAACGACGCCGGTCGCGGTGATATACAAAGCGACCTGGGCTGACACGCTTACTGTACGTGGTACGCTGGCTGATATTGCTGAAAAAGTACAGGCAGCGGGTATTCGTAAAACCGCTTTGATTCTGGTCGGTGCTTTTTTGGGAGAAGAGTACCACTATTCCAAGCTTTACGATGCGGGGTTTAGCCATGAATATCGCCGGGCATGAGTCGATTGCGGTGTTCTGTCTGACGCCGGGAGGGGTCAGACTGGTACATCGGTTGCAAGCTCATCTTCCTCTGACCTGTTTTACCAGCGAAAAGTTGTTGGAGCCGGGGTTTACGCCTTTTAATGGCAGCTTTGGCGACACGTTGCGCGAAGCATTTAAATGTTATTCGGCGCTGGTGGTGGTGGCTGCGCTTGGCATCACGGTACGCATGCTTGCGCCAATCATAAACGACAAAATGCATGATCCCGCTGTGGTGGTGATTGATGAAGGTGGTCAGCATGTTATCAGTCTGTTATCCGGTCATGTGGGTGGGGCTAACGCGTTGACTCACCATTTGGCGGCGTTATTGGGGGCTGATCCGGTGATTACAACTGCCACGGATGTTAATGGGATGGCGGCGTTAGACACCCTTGCCACTCAATTAGATGCCGATATGCAGGATTTTCGCCACGTGGTGAAGGTGATAAATCAAATGTTGGTCAGTGGTCAAAAAGTGGGGTTGTGGTGGGATGAGCCACTACTTAACGAACGTGAGCAGTGTGATACCCGGGGTTTTGTCCCGGTAGCGAGTCTGGAGGAATTGCCAGAACTGGATGCGCTGGTGTGTATCACATTGCGAGATTCGTTGCCGGAATTGTCTCTGCCGGGATTGTCTCTGCCGGTTTACAAACTGGTGCCGAAACGAGTGGTGGCCGGGATTGGTTGTCGCCGGGATACGCCATTGCAAACAGTGATTGAGCTATTGCAGCAACAGATGGCGGAAAACCATTTCGATCTGATGGCGTTGCGGGCCATCGGCAGTGTTGTCATTAAAAAGGATGAACCGGCGCTGAATCAACTTGCACAGCGTTGGCGCGTACCGTTTGAGTTGTTCAGTGTTAATGAATTAAGTCTTCATGAGCAACGCTTTCCTGCTTCCGATTTTGTCCGCCAGACGATAGGAATTGGCAGTGTTTCACAACCTGTCGCCTGGTTGATGAGCGAAGGAAAATTGGTTGGTCGGACCTTGCGTCAGCAGGGCGTCACTATCACTTTGGGGGTATCACAATCATGTTAACGGTAATCGGTATTGGACCAGGCAATGAATCCATGATGACGCAGGAGGCCATTGAGGCGATCCGCGAAGCTGAAATTATTGTCGGCTATAAAACCTACACCCATTTGGTTAAACATCTAACGATGGATAAAGAAGTGATTAAGACCGGGATGTGCAAGGAGATTGAACGCTGCCAGAGAGCGATCGATCTGGCGTTGTCCGGCCGTAAAGTCGCTTTGATCAGCAGTGGTGATGCAGGAATTTATGGCATGGCGGGTTTAGTGCTGGAATTGGTTTGCCAGCAACAATGTGATCTTGAAGTTAGGTTGGTCGCCGGGATCACCGCCAGTATTGCCGCGGCGTCGTTGTTGGGCGCGCCATTGATGCATGATTTTTGTCATATCAGTTTAAGTGATTTGCTAACGCCGTGGCCGATGATTGAGAAACGTGTTATTGCCGCCGCGCAAGCGGATTTTGTTATTTGCTTCTATAACCCACGTAGCCGTGGCCGGGAAGGGCATCTTGCCAAAGCATTTGAACTTATGCGGCCGTGGAAAGCAGCACAGACGCCGGTTGGCGTAGTAAAAGCGGCGGGACGTAAAAAACAGGATAAATGGATTACCACGTTTGGCGAGATGGATTTCTCCCCGGTGGATATGACCAGTTTGGTGATCGTTGGCAATCAAACGACCTATTGCCGTGACGGATTGATGATCACGCCGCGGGGGTATGAATTATGAGCCATCCGGCTATCCATGTTTTTGGCGGAACCAGTGATGCCCGGTTGCTCTGTCAGGCGCTAGACGCAGCAGGGGCACGTTATCGGCTCTCTGTCGCGACTGATGCAGGGAGACAACTGGCGGGTGATATTCGGGGAGATGTGGTGGTGGGGCGAATGGATGCCGAGGCGATGGTGGATTACTTTGATCGGCATAAGGTACGTTGGGTGATTGATGCTTCCCATCCTTACGCAGATGCACTAAGCCGAAACGTGATTACAGCTTGTCGTCGTTTGTCACTGCGGCTTACTCGTTATCAGCGGCCCAGTGAGATTGACTTACTGAGCCATCCACTGTTGCACAAAGTGAATAGTATAGAGGCGGCTTGCGACGTTGCCCGGACACTAGGGCAACGGATCTTGCTGACCACCGGCAGTAAGCAACTGGAGCTATATCAGCGTTTACTACCGGGAAAAACGTTGTTGGTACGGGTATTGCCGACCGCCGAGGTGTTGATTCAGTGTGAAGCGTTAGGATTGGGGGTTGATCATATTATCGCGTTGCGCGGGCCATTTACGGCTGAATTCAATCATGCAGTGTATGAATTTTGTCACCCTGATGTGGTGATCACAAAAGAGTCTGGGGCCGAGGGGGGATATCAACAGAAAGTCGCTCCCTGCTTGGCACTTAATATTCCCTGTATTGTGGTGTGCCGACCTACACCGACTTTACCGGGAGATGACGGAGAGCAGATTAGTTCGCTGGATGAGTTTGTCCAACACCTAGCCAATTGGCAGGAATAATGAGGGCAATAAAATGAAAAAAGCACTATTAATCATCAGTTTTGGTACCAGCTATCATCAAACCCGACAAAAGAATATTGATGTCTGTGAACAACAACTGGCAGCGGCTTACCGTGATCGTGATCTGTATCGTGCATTCACCTCAGAGATGATCATCCGTAAATTAAAAAGACGTGATGGCCTACAGGTGGATAATCCACGTCAGGCGTTGGAGCGTTTGGTCAATGAGGGGTATCAGGATGTCGCTATTCAATCCCTGCATGTCATCAATGGTGACGAATATGAAAAGATCGTCAATGAAATGCGTTCCTTTAGCGATCATTTCCAACGATTAGTAGTAGGTACACCGCTGCTTAACAGCTTTGCCGATTATCAACAACTGCTTGTTGCCCTGAAAAGTCAGATGCCGCCGTTAGCTGAGGATGAACGCGTGGTGTTTATGGGGCATGGCGCAACCCATCATGCCTTTTCTGCCTATGCGTGCCTTGATCATCTTATGAGCGCACATAATTTCCCGGCGTTGGTTGGCGCGGTGGAGAGCTACCCGGAAATCGACCAGATCATTATTCGCTTGCGGCATCAGGCGGTGCGTAAAGTACATTTGATGCCATTAATGATAGTGGCCGGCGATCATGCGATTAACGACATGGCATCAGACGAGCCGGATTCGTGGCGTTCTCAACTGGAAGCTGTTGGGATCAAAACCCAATCTTGGTTACAGGGATTAGGTGAAAATCCGTTGATTCGCCAGATGTTCGTTCAACACCTGGCGGACGCATTACAGGCAGAACAACAGGAGGTGGTGTGATGAATGGAAGACTTTATGCTATAGGCGTTGGTCCGGGCGCCAGTGATTTAGTTACCGTACGTGCAGCTCGAATACTCGCTCGCCTTGATGTGCTTTATGCCCCCGCAGGGCGTAAAGGGGGAGATAGTCTGGCGCTCTCCATTGTGCGTGAATACCTGTTGCCCCACACGGAAATTCGTACCTGCCATTTTCCGATGAACAGTAATGGCGAAGAGAAACAGGCAGTATGGGATGAAGTGGCGCAACAACTACAAGATGAAGTCGCAAAAGGGCAGCAAGTCGGTTTTATTACCCTTGGTGATGCCATGTTATTCAGTACTTGGGTCTTTTTACTGGCGCGAATTGGTCGGCAGGAGTGGCTGGAAATTGTCCCAGGTATCACCTCTTTTGCCGCGATTGCCGCGCGTACCGTACTGCCACTGGCGATGGAACAGCAATCAATGGCGATAATGTCTTGTACTGCGCCGGAAGCCGAGCTGGAGCAGGCGCTGCAAACACATGATTGCGTGGTGCTGATGAAAGTTTATAACCGTTTTGCCACTGTGAGTGCGTTGTTGGCACGCCTGAATTTGTTTGAACATGCCCTATTAATGGCGGATGCGACATTGCCAAGTGAGCAATGCTGGCGCCGTTTGGATCAGGTGGACGCCGATCAGAAATTACCTTATTTCTCCACCATTTTAGTGAATAAACAGTGGCATACTGAGAAATAAGTGCTGGTTATGGCAGCAAAAAATATTCATTGGGTTGGCAATGGCGGCGAATATTGACGAATTGGAGACAGTTGATCGCCGGGTCAACCCTTTCCATCAGATAAAGGGTGATTGCGAATTAAGAGCGCTGCGGTATATACCCTATAAATTTCAAGATGGATCGCGGCGGCAAGGGAGTGAATCCCCGGGAGCATAGATAACTATGTGACCGTGGTGAGCGAGCGCAACCAACAAAGAGGCAACTTGAAAGATGACGGGTATAAAACTGAGGAGCCGCTTTTTGCTCTACTACACCAATATAAAGGAGATAGCATGATGGGCTTGTCTTTAATGTTGCAGGGTACGGCATCTGATGTTGGGAAAAGTGTATTGGTTGCGGGATTGTGCCGTATCTTTGTTCAAGATGGTTATCGCTGCGCACCGTTTAAATCACAGAATATGGCGCTGAATTCTGGTATCACTATTAACGGTGAAGAGATGGGAAGGGCGCAGATTTTTCAGGCAGAGGCGGCAGGTATTGAGCCTGACGTACGGATGAACCCAGTATTGCTAAAACCCACCAGCGAGCGTAAAGCTCAAGTTGTGTTGATGGGAAAAGTGGCCTGTAGCATGAATGCGGTGGAGTATCACCAATACAAGCCCAGTTTACAGCAGCAAATTTGTGAGGTTTTTCACAGTCTGGCCCGTGAATATGACGTCATTGTGCTAGAAGGTGCTGGCAGCCCGGCTGAAATCAATCTGCGAGATCGAGATATAGTCAATATGGGGATGGCGGAGATGGTGGATGCTCCTGTGCTGTTGGTAGCGGATATCGATCGCGGCGGTGTATTTGCGGCCATCTATGGCACGTTGGCGCTACTACGCCCGGAGGAGAAAGCGCGGGTAAAAGGGGTGATCATCAATAAATTCCGAGGTGATATCAGTTTGCTCCAGCCGGGTATTGAACAGATTGAAGCCTTGACCGGAGTGCCGGTATTGGGAGTCATGCCTTGGTTGAATATTGATCTGGAAGATGAAGACGGCGTAGCGCTACAAACCGGCAAATATGATGGCGCGACAGAAAAGGCGCTAGATATTGCTGTGATTCGTTTGCCCCATATTGCTAATTTTACTGACTTTAACGCGCTGGCGGTGCAACCGGATGTTCGTTTGCGTTATGTAACTCAACCATCAGCGTTGCAGCCGTCAGATCTGATTATCTTGCCCGGTAGCAAAAACACGTTGGGAGATTTGCAATGGTTGAGGCAGAACGGGTTAGCGGATGCCTTGTTAACGGCACATCAGGCGGGTATTCCGGTTATCGGTATCTGCGGTGGTTATCAAATGTTGGGGAAACGGATCATTGATGGCGTGGAATCGGGTATTGAACAGATGGAGGGCCTTGGATTGCTGGATATGGAAACCCGCTTTGCCCACGAAAAAGTAACGACTAGGGTAAACGGTAAGAGCTTGTCAGCATTGCCGGGCTTGCTGTCAGACTGCATTGATCAGCCTATTCGCGGTTATGAAATTCATATGGGCAACTCGATACTGGGAGCAGATGCAACCCCGTTTGCTTGTATTACCGAGCGTAACGGCCAGTCCGGTGGTTGGTGTGATGGGGCGGTTAATCGACAGGGCAGTGTGATGGGCAGTTATATTCATGGTTTATTTGATAGCGCTAATTTTACCCGCGCTCTGCTTAACGCTTTGCGTCAGCGCAAAGGATTGGCGGCTTACCAAGGGGAAATACTGGATTATACCCACTACAAACAGACTCAGTTTGACCTTCTGGCGAAAGCCATGCGCGAACATCTGGATATAGAACGGATTTATCAGTGTATGAAAACCCATCGACAAGGTTCAGCTCCGTGATTTTGATCACTGGCGGGGCGCGTAGTGGTAAAAGTGTGCTGGCGGAGAGGCTGGCGGCACAAGCGAGTGAACAGGTGTTGTATATTGCGACTGCCGTAGTGACAGACAGTGAAATGGCTGAACGTATACGACTGCACCGCGAAAGTCGTCCGGCTCATTGGCGTATATGGGAGGGCTATCGCGATCTCGGTGCGGTTATCTCGACGCAAACCCGACCGGGAGAAGCAGTTATCTTAGAATGTATCACCACCTTAATTACCAACCTATTATTTGAGCAAGCCGGAGAGACGCCACCTGAACAAATGGATTTTGCGGTATTGGAGGTGGGAATTCAGCAGCAAATTAGCGATCTGCTAGTAGCTTGTACTTGCATGACTTCCCCGATATATCTGGTCACTAACGAACTGGGAATGGGCATTGTGCCGGAGAACCGTCTGGCTCGCCATTTCCGCGATATTGCCGGAAGGGTTAACCAGCGGCTGGCGGCGGCTGCCAGTGAAGTATTTTTGATGGTATCGGGAATTGAGGTAAAAATTAAATGAATCTGCGCTTGTTTCTTGCCACCTTACAATTTATGACTCGCATTCCGGTACCATCGCGCTGGACACAGGGATTAGAAATCGATCACTACGTGCGTGGCATAGCGAGTTTTCCATTGGTTGGATTGATTGTCGGTATGCTTGCAGCGGCGGTTTTTACCTTGCTGGCTCCCTGGAGTGGTGCGCCTTTGGCGGCACTGGGTTACGTATTAGCGCTGGCGTTGTTAACCGGGGCGCTTCATCTTGATGGTTTAGCGGATACCTGTGATGGCGTATTTTCTGCCCGTAAACGGGAAAGGATGCTAGAGATTATGCGTGATAGCCGTTTGGGAACCAATGGTGGGTTGGCATTGATCTTTCTCATTTTGGCGAAAGTGCTGGTGGTGAGCGAATTATCTCTGCGTGGCGCTTCTATGCTGATGGCTTTAACTGCTGCGTCAGTGGCGGGCAGGAGTGCGATTATCTTGTTAATGTACCGCCAGCGTTGTGCTCGTGAAGGCGTTGGGTTAGGGAACCTTTATATCGGGCGGGTTAACGGTTGTCAGACAGTGTTGACATTGTTCGGTGGGACAATATTGATTGCTCTACTGATGCGATGGTCTGGTGTGTTGGCATTGGCGATCACGCTGTTGATTATTGGGTTGCTGGCGGTGTATCTGCGCCGCCGTTTAGGCGGTCAGACCGGTGATACCCTTGGTGCATCAGTGGAAGTCGGGGAGTTGGTGTTTTTACTGGCGCTACTGTGAGTAACCTCCTAACAGAATGTCCAACTCCCTAATCTTACGCTAATCATTAGCTGGCTGAGAGAATAACAGTAATAGGTGCATAATGCTTACGGGCGGAAATCTGGCGACTTTCCCAGCGATCATGAGCTGCTTGAAGGTTAATCCAAAAATCCTCATCCGTTTCAAATAAACCGGCTAATTGCGTGGCTTCTGCAACGGATAGGCGCCGGGAATTATTCACAATTTGGCCGATAACCTTGCGAGAAACACCCATCGCATTCGCCAACTGTTGTTGAGTTATTTTCAAGGGTTTCAAAAACTCTTCAGCCAACATTTCACCTACAGTGGTAGGTTCTGCTGTTCTGGTATCCATAAAGTTTCCTGTGAAATCCAAGAGGAATAATAAAACCATATTTACTTCACGTTCTCTGCCTTTCTTCTTTTTTGTCAGTATCAATCTTTGCTCATTGGCTTGTTGTTGGAGGTTCTGACCGTTTGATCTGTAAACTCCGCATATGCTGAAAGCGTTAGCGTTGGGTGGTATGGCAGGCAGAAAACAACAGGGCAATCGGGCATTTTTATAACAATAGGTTTAGGTCTTTTAGCTGGCATAGTTTATTCTTCCCAAGTCCTTATCCGGATTTCGTCCAGATTTAACTGGATTTCGTCGTACTTTAAGGTCTCCAGGTGGAGGTTTCAACATGAGGATGATCTCCTGTGGGAGTCTTGTCAAACGGTTATGCGGAAAAACTTAAACTCATTAGAAAAGCAGAGGGGCTAACGAAAGTTGCATTTGCAAAAGAATTAGGATTGGGTTTGCGTACTGTAAAAAATTATGAAACGGGGCATATACCCTATGGATTTCAAGATGCATCGCGACGGCAAGGGAGCGAATCCCCGGGAGCATAGCAAACTATGTGACCGGGGTGAGTGAGCGCAGCCAACAAAGAGGCAACTTGAAAGACGACGGGTATAAAGATATACATACGTTGGGAGCGTGGTTCCCCTTTGTTTATAAGTTAAGAAACTCATTAAACGAAAACATTTATAGTAGTGATTAAATGAAAGACAAAAACAAACTTATTAAGAAGTTGGAAACAATAAATGCTGATACTTTCTTCAAGTTCTTGGACGCGAAGAAAGTAACTCGAATATGCCCGATGTGCCACAGTGTTGGTGAGCAAGTTATTGCTGAGACAAGCAAAGCTGCGGTTGCTGACTTGCTTCATGGGCAATCGGTTAGCAAAACATTTGTTACTTTTTTCAGACACGCACCAGAACAACCTACCGACAGTGATGCTAATTATTATTATAAACTCAGCTGTGATAATTGTGGCTATATTACCACTCATGAGGTCAGATCTGTGCTTCATTGGTTGAGTCAGCAAGAGAAGGGATCTCATGATGAGTAATATATCTTATATGAATAGTACTAAACGTAAAGGGGGTGATGATATGGATACTACCCGTAATGATGGCGGTGATGGCGGCAGTTTAGAGCCAAGAGTGGCGCGTCTTGAATCAGATGTCATGCAAATAAAGATAGAGTTAACCAAGCTAACAACTCGATCTGAAGAGTTTGCGACAAAAGGCGATCTACATAAAGAAATCAGTGCACAGACGAAGTGGTTAGCTGCAACCATAATTGGTACCGCTGGGTTGGCATTAGCTGTGGCTCGTTATTTGTTTGGGTGAAATTTCTGGTAGACATTTTGTGAGTGTATCCAAACTGGATAGCGGGCAGTACCTTGCTGATGTTCGCCCGCAAGGGCAAGCATATTCGTAAGTGCTTCGGCACAAAGTCCGAAGCGCAACAGTATGAACGTTGGGTAATCGCTACCCAAAACGGTATTAAATCAATGATTCCCAATCTAGCAAAAAGGCTGGCGAGACATGTACTACGACACACATTCGCAAGTCATTTTATGATGAATGGGGGTAACATGCTAAAAAACGAGTCTGAATCTACGTGTTTCTGAATTAACTGCTCTAAAAAACATCTGAGGTAGAGTAACAACAATGCGACTATTTTTGGTTCGGCACGGTCAGACGGAAGCGAATCTGAGTGGTGTTTTCTGTGGTATGACGGATGTGGCGTTGACTGAAACGGGGATAAATCAGGCTCGGCAAGTTGCCCGCTATCTATCGTCAGTGGCATTTTCGCAAGCGATAAGCAGCACATTACGGCGGGCGCGTCATACTGCGGAGATTATTCTGGCCGGTCATTCGCTGTCAGCTACCATTGATACGCAACTCAATGAGATGCATTTTGGCGTATGGGAAATGCGCCATCACCGCGATTTGCAACATGAAGACGCCGAAGCTTGGGCTGCTTGGTTAGCGGATTGGCAACAGGCAGCACCGACCGGAGGGGAAACCTTTCCGGCATTTGCGGCCCGGATAGAAAATGTGGTTCAGCATCTGCTGATACAAGAAAGTCAGCATAATCTGTTATTAGTCGCTCATCAGGGGGTATTGGGCTTGTTGCTGGCGCGTCTGCTGGCTATGCCGCCTGCTGCTATGTGGCACTTTCATTTTGAACAGGGAACGTACAGTGTAGTGGAAATTCAACATGGATTGACTACCTTGCGCACATTTAATAACCGGAGTGACTGGCAGCTTGAGACACGGAAATAACACCATGCAAACATTTTCATCGATCATTAATGCTATTGTGCCGTTGGATAATGTTGCGATGGCGAGTACTGAAACTCGATTGAATGGGTTGGTTAAACCAACAGGCAGCTTCGGACGTCTGGAACATCTGGCGATTCAGCTTGCCGGAATGCGGGGATTATCGGGCCATCATATTGATCGTAAGCAGATTATCGTGATGGTTGCTGATCATGGGGTTTATGACGAAGGCGTGACTATATCGCCTAAGTCAGCGACGGCTATTCATGCGCAGAATATGATGAAAGGGATCACCGGTGTTTGCGTATTGGCGGTGAATGCGGGCGCAGATGTGAAAGTTGTGGATGTGGGCATTGACAGTGATCCTGTGCCGGGATTAGTGAACATGAAGATGGGACGTGGCAGTGGCAACATTGCTCAAGGACCGGCAATGAGCCGCCAGCAAGCAGAAGATCTATTGCTGGCAAGCGCACACCTGACGCTGGAACAGGCTGCAAATGGCGTGAAATTGTTTGGTGTGGGGGAATTGGGTATGGCGAATACCACACCAGCGGCGGCTGTGGTCAGCGTCTTTACAGACAACGATCCACAACAGATTGTAGGAGTTGGGGCTAACTTCCCCAGAGAACGCTTGCATCATAAAGTGGCGGTTGTGCAACAGGCGATTGAAATCAATCGGCCTGATGCCAGAGATGGCATTGATGTATTGGCCAAGGTTGGTGGTTATGACTTGGTGGGTATGACGGGCGTAATGCTTGGCGCGGCCTCTGCCGGGTTGCCGGTGATCCTGGATGGATTCCCTTCTTACGCGGCGGCGCTGGCCGCTTGTCGAATTGCTCCCGATGTACGTCATTACCTGATCCCTTCGCATTTATCGGCAGAGAAAGGCTCAATTATCGCGTTGCAACATTTACAACTGGAACCTTATCTACATTTGGACATGCGCTTGGGGGAGGGGAGCGGCGCTGCGTTGGCGATGCATTTGGTGGATGCGGCTTGCGCTATGTATAACAATATGGGACTACTCGCTGAAAGTAATATTGTGTTGCCGTGTTAATTATCAGGGTAATTTGATAACCCGCATCCGTAAGGGGGTGAGAGAAAAAGCGTTATCATCTTAGGAAAGGATAACGCCGAGAAAACGAGATGGGATTTGAGCTATTGCCTATTATGCAATAGCTGCGAAAGTCAGACCGGTCGCATGAATAACCTTCTTCATGGTTTTCAGTGTGGGATTGCCTTTAGGTGATAATGCTCGGTATAAAGTTTCGCGTGAAAGTCCAGTTCGTTCGGAAACCAGTGACATACCGCCACGTGCTTCAACAACATGGCGAAGTGCTAGTAAAAAGCTAGCTTCTCCGCCCTCTTCATCAAGTTCTTCAAAAGCAGTGTGAAGGTATATTTCAGCGAACTCAGGGTCTTTACGGAGCATTTCAATGACTGCTTCATCGTGACTGCGTGATCTACTCATGGTTTCCTCTGTTGGTAATCTCTCCAATACTCAATTGCTTTGCTTATGTCGGCTTGCTGTTTTCGTTTGTCTCCACCCAGTAACAGCAGAACGACTTTCTTTCCTGCCAGAGCATAATAAAGCTTAAAAGCTACTCGTTAACAAGTTGAAAAAATTATCAGTAATAAATCTAGCTTATAGTAAGAAGGCATTGATAGTCTCATTTATATTGATGTTGCAACATCTAAATATCAAAGAAGAATTATTTATCCCAATAATACTTTATTGTTAAATAGCCATTTTTATATGAGTTCATTGTTCTTGGATGATAATTTTAAAGATTTCAGTAAATATATCTCGTAATATTTGATTGCCAATGACTTTCATTATACTTAATCGTATTGGATTAAAAATTTATTCAAGTTTAATTTAAGTGGAATATTGGCGGCAATTAAATGTTATTTATAACACCAAAGGATTAGCTAAATTTCCCTTATCATGAGGTTTATCACATTCTTTGGCAATGAACCCAATATCTATATTATATTTCTTATCAAGATAATATATATTCATGTTTTTGAATATTGACTAACTGATGGTTTTCTATGGCGAATATAATCTATTTAGAAATTAAGGGTGATAAGCAAGGTTTGATATCACAAGGATGTTCAACGATTGATTCTATTGGTAACACATGTCAGCTTGGTCATGAAGACCATATATTTGTTTATGAATTGACGTCTAATATAACCAGAGGTCAACATGTTAACCATCAGCCGGTTGAGATAAGAAAGCCAATAGATAAATCTTCTCCTCTTTTGGGGTTGGCTATAACGAATAAAGAATCGCTGCAATGTATTTTTTATTTTTACAGAACATCAACTAAAGGTGGTTTAGAACTATATTATAAGATAAAACTTACCGGTGCATATATCTGTGCATTGAATGGGTTTTATCCAAATTCATCTACACATAATGAATGCCAGCCACAGGAGAGTTTATCTTTGATGTATAAATCAATAACGTGGGAACATATTATGTCCGGCACCAGTGCATATAGCATATGGGAAGACAACGTTTACTGAGGCTTTTATGAAAGGGATATCTCATCTTTCTTATGATTTAAATAATTACGCTTCGTCATTGAAGCGTAAAGCACACTTGGCTGCCAGCTTTTTTATAGAAGATAGCCAACTGAGAATGTCATATTTAAAAGAAGTTGATGACTTTGTTAATATAAAAACCCGTGAATTTAAAAATACATTTGATGTCAGTGAAAAAAAGAGATTGGTTTATGAAGTAAAAGATGAGTATGAAGTAACGGAAAAAGAATATCAGGTTTTAAGGCGTAAGGATTATACCAAATATATTGTAACCGATATATTTGAAGATCATGGTGTGGTTAAATACGCAAAAATAGGTGCCGGGGTTGTTGCTGGTAGTGTTCAAACAATTGCTGGTTTTTCTGTAATTAATTCAGGGAGAATTGTAAGATCTAAAAGGGTTCAATTAATGGGGGTTGTTTTGTTGGCGCATGGGCTTAATAATGCCTATGAGTCTATTACTCCGGTTCTTTATGAAAATCAAGATATAGGCTGGGTCAGGGAAGGCTATCAATATATTTCTCATGCTTTAGGTTATGATAATGGTGTGGGTGATATTGCTTATAGTTCGGTTGATTTATTGGCAAGTACATATGGAACGTATGGCATTCTCAAGTTTAAACCGAAGAATAAAGCGGGTAGTTTGCCTGTTAAACCGGGATCTGGAAAATTGTTCAGGTATATTAATGAGGATTTTACAAGAAAATGGAAATTAACATCAAAGCCTATGTTAACCATCCAGATATCTGGTAGTTTCTATAAAGTCAAACTTTTGATAGATGACATAAATAAACTTCATGATGATTGAAATTTAGTTTTTATTTTAAAACGAATATAGAGAGTTAACAATTTTGAACCTGTGATTAAATTACAGCTAACAGAGAGGCTATAGTAAATAAAAGCAGAAATGGCAAAGAATAAGTAAATAAATGACATCAATGAAATGCTATATGTTTTTTCGCTGAAAAACATGCCTGTTATTATAAATAAATAAACTGGGGTTAAATATAGTAATGGTATAGCGATTTCTTCAGCTATAAATAACAGATAATGACAAAAACAATCTGTTTTACTTTGGTATTTATTATAAATGTGTGGGTCATCTTTATGCAGAGCAAGAAAGCTTTTCTTTATCTTAAGTAATTCTTTTAAGGTGAATCCACTATTTAATATTAGCTTTCTTAAGTCAATTAGGTTCATTTATTCATGCTCGATTTTATTTTGTTTTATAATTAGTTGTTTTTATCATGTTTTATTGATTAACTCAAGGGTTAAATTTAGTTTTTATTTTAAAACGAATATGGAATATTGCTAATTTTAATCCTGTGATAGGATTACAGCTAACGGAAAGGCTATAATAAATTGAAAAAGAGGTAAAAAAGAGTAAGTAAATAAATGACATTAATGAAATGCTATATTCCTTTTCACTGAAAAGAATACCTGATATTATAAATAAACAAACTGAGGTCAACATTATTAATGGTGCAGCGACTTCTTCAGCTATAAATAGTAGATAATAACAAAAACAATCTGTTTTGCTTTGATATTTATTATAAATGTATGGGTCATCTTTATGCAGGACAAGAAAGTTTCTCTTTATCTTAAGTAATTCTTTTAAGGTGAATCCACTATTTAATATTGATTTTCTTAAGTCAATTAAATTCATTTTTTAACTCTATAAATGGCTTACCATGACACACTTAATTCTTTATAACTGCTTGAACTTTTCTTTTATTTTGAGACGAGTATAGAAAATGGTTAATTTTATGCATAGGGGGAAAGGATAATTCTGACAAAAACGTTTATAACATAAACATGTCATCGTCACAATGACATAAATAAGTGATGTAAATGGAACCATAAACCATGCATTATCATACAGCTCTATTAATATGAACACTATATACCAAGCAGTTATATATAACACAGGGAAACCTACTTCTCCAGCAAATAATAGTATAACATTGTAAATATTATCGCTTTTTGTATAATTTTCTATAAGATACCTTCTTTCATCATCATCAAGATTCTTAAAGGTCCTTTGCATCATAAGAAGCTCTTTAAATGTGAATCCACTACTGAGGGTTAATTTCCTTAATTTTCCCAAATCCATCTATTCAATCTCATAATATTTTGTTGATCTAATGACTTATCATAACATAATTACGGTTTTATTATACCTAATAAATGCATTATTTAGATCTGTTTTTCTAAAGTTTGCTGTATTTAGTAGTATGGTGCTGCTGCCGTAATAGAAATGAGAGAAAAAAGTGTTATTAGAATAGATAACGCGAAAAAACAGTATCTGATTTTTTCACTGTGCTGACAAATTTCAATATTTAACTGTTTTTGGAAAGTGTTAAGTTAAATTTTACAGATAAAACTACCTGTCATATATGTTACTAAATGACAGAAACAATGAGGAGAAGAATAATGTCATTGAAAAAAACTGTATCTATAGGTCCTCTTCAAACCGTTGAGATTTATAGTAATAAAAATATTGCAGTGCCCAATACAGTCCCAGCGGCAATTATAAAAAACAAGAGTATGGCGCCAATTAGGGCTATAAATTACTGGGCTCGTCTGATTGGAGATTATCATCAATATAGTCATGTTGATGTTTATCCTAGCGAAGTTAAAATATTCGGCGGACCTGGTGACCTTATTTACCGCTATAAAATTGTAGTCACCAATCTTAGCAATACTGAAATTGCAGAAATTGAATTTGTAATGGACCCTGCGTGGAAAAAAGCTGGAATTCCATCAAGAATGGTACATATGAATTCTAACGATGCATATGTAATTTATAATTCTGGTAATGCAGTATTACCCACTGATTTCAGTGACGCAATTATAAAAAACAATAGCCTGGCAAATATTAGGGCTGTAAATTATTGGGCTGGTCCGTTTGGACATTATAATCAGTATAGCTATATTGATATTTACTCCGGTAAGACGGAAATACTTGCATCACCTCCTAATGTTGTTAATTACTATAAAATTGAATTCTACAACATTAGCAGTATTCTAAATGCAGAACTGGAAGTTATATCTCATTTATGGTTAGGCAATCAATAAAGCAGGAGGCAGGTTCTGGCCTGCCATCCTATTTTTATATTGATGATTTTCTTAATGAAGTAAAAGGGAGTTTCCACTTAAATGAAAGATTATTGTTTATACCCGTCATCTTTCAAGTCGCCTCTTTATTGGCTGCGCTCGCTCACTCCGGTCATATAGTTATCTATGCTTCCGGGGATTTGCTCCCTTGCCGTCGCGAAGCATCTTGAAATCCATAGAGTATAGCCACCATGCTATCAACGACTAAGAGCAATGCCAGAAGCTTGCTGTTCTAGCATATTTTTAGCTAGATCGACAATAATTGCTGCGGCTTCGATTGGTGGCGTGCCGCCACGATGAATATTAGAGATACAAGTACGGTCAGCTTCAACAGTTTTTTCTACTGTCGGTTTATAAACTGCATAGCAGGAGAGACTTTCCGATTGCCCCAATCCTGGGCGTTCTCCAATCAGTAAGACAACCACTTTAGCTTTTAGTAGTTCGCCAATCTGATCTTCGATTTTGACGCGACCATAACGCACAAAAAATGGTGTGCCGATGCACATTCCTGCCTGTTCCAACCCTTTTAACAGTGGCGGCACAAGATCTTCGTAGTTGGTGGTAATGGCATCAGTAGAAAGACCATCGGAGATCACAACTTGTACATCGGGGCCAGTTTTGCACTGTGTTAGCAAGGTTTCTACCGCATTCGCACTGAGTTTTCTTCCCAGGTCCGGGCGAGTCAGATAGAGATTTTTGTCGCTAACTTGAGATTGCACTTCCAGCAATCCGCGCTTTTCTATCCATTCAACCGGGACTTCTTTTAACACTGTATCTTTAGAACGGGAGTGATCAGCCTGAAAACGCAGTAATGCCTGAGTACGGGGGCGTGGCCCGCTGCGGCCGGTACCGACTCTCGCCACCGTGCTACGGCGTAATTCCTGTAAGACTTCCATACGGTTCGGGCTTTGGACACCGATCCACTGCTTGGCTTCTAAGGAGCCTAAATCCGGCGTACAGCTTTCAGTTTCGTCAATGATTTCAGGGGATGCATGGGGGTTCAGGTCAGATACCAGCTCGCTTACATTCTCTTCAATTGTTTTTTGGATCATGGTGATTTATCTCAGCAAAGAATCAGAAAAAGAACGATGCATCGCCCGCACGTGGTGTTAAGCGGCCATTTGCCATCAGTCCCATATGTTCCAGCCAGCGTTCGAACTCGGGCGACGGACGCAGGTTAAGCAAATGACGAATAGTGGCGGTGTCGTGGAAAGCGGATGTCTGGTAATTGAGCATAATGTCATCACCGAGCGGCATTCCCATGATGAAATTACACCCTGCGGTTGCCAGCAAGATCATCAGGTTTTCATTCTGGTTTTGATCGGAATCTGCGTGGTTGGTATAGCAACAGTCGCATCCCATTGAGACGCCACTGAGTTTTCCCATAAAGTGATCTTCTAATCCGGCGCGGATAATTTGGCGATCATTGTAGAGGTATTCCGGCCCGATGAAGCCGACAACGGTATTCACCAGAAATGGGTCATAGTGGCGCGCCAAACCGTAGTTTCGTGCTTCCATTGTCACTTGATCAGCGCCAAAGTGAGCGCCGGCGGAGAGAGCGGAGCCTTGTCCAGTTTCAAGATAGAGGCAGTTATCGCCGGCAAGACGGCAATATTCCGCGCCAACGGCACGCGCTTCATCTAACATAGACAATTCTACGCCAAACTCTTTTAGCCCTTTTTCACTGCCGCAGATACTTTGGAAAATTAAACCACCCGGCGCACCACGCTTAATAGCTTCTATCTGGGTTGTGACGTGGGCTAAAACGCAGCCTTGGGTTGGGATAGCGAATTTGTCGATCACTTCATAGATGGTATCCAGCACGCGAGTCAGGTTTTCCACATCGTCAGTTACCGGATTAACGCCGATGACTGCATCGCCAACGCCAAACGATAGTCCTTCGTAAATCTGAGCCAGAATGCTTTGTACATCATCGCGGGTATCGTTAGGTTGCAGCCGGGCGCTGAACGTTCCCGGTGTCCCGATGGTGGTATTGGCTTTTTTGACCACCGGCATTTTTTTCGCGCCATAGATCAGGTCCGCATTGGAACTGATTTTTGCCACGGCGGCAACGACTTCAGAACTGATCCCTTTACGCAGAAAGGCGATATCATCCACGCTGGTATCATCGCTTAGTATGTATTCACGCAGTTCGCCGATACTCCAGTTTTTTATGCGGGTGTAGGCAATTTCATTAATGTCATCCTGAATAATGCGAGTCACGCAATCCTCTTCATAAGGAATGATCGGATTCATGCGAATATCCGCAATCGTCATTCCCGAGAGGACATGTTTAGCCGCGACGCGTTGCTGAGAACTTTCGGCAGCCACCCCGGCTAGCATATCCCCGGAACGCAATTCGTTAGCCATTGCCAGCACCTGTTTGACATCTTTAAACTGATAGGTCTTACCAAAAAGCTGAGTTTTCAATTTCATGTTTACGCTCTCTCAGGAAGGAAAAGCCAGTGATTTGATAGTGACGGGAACCACAGTGCCATTAAATAGCGGCGTGCCAATGTCGATATAATCCCCGGTGCGGGTGATCACTTCATCGATAACCGCCAGCGGCCGTTCTCCCATCAGAGGATGTAACAGCATGCCCAATGCCTTACCAAAATCTTGACCGGCGACGATGAGCAGCGGGTGAGAAGAGGGATAGCGGGCGGCGAAATTCTGTAAAGCGGTAATGCATGTCTGTACGGCGGCATAATTCACCGGCAGGGCGTCGGGTAGGGCCAATGCATATAGATCCTGTTCGGCATTCAGATCCATTTGTGTGAGTGCATGTTGCCAGGCTTCTGCCAGCGATTCAGCGGCTTCTGTGTCAGGGTGGACGACGGGAATGTTGCGTAGTGGTAGTGATAGTGTATCGAGCCAAATGGTGCTACCGGATAATGATAATGTATGAGCGCCGGCGCCAATGACGGTAGCACGCACGGTTTGTTTTGGCACTTGCAGTGGTAGTTTGGTGAAATCATTATCACGATGGATAGCTTGCGCCAGCAATGGTCCTAAATCGTGAAAACGGAATAGATCATGATCCGATGCTTCACGATAACACTCTCCTACCCCGCCGGAGAGGGTGACGGCATAGAGTTCATCACAGTTTGGCAGCGGTTCGGTCATCAGTAATTGTTGCGTCAGTGGTGTGAGTTGCCCGGTGACGACTTCCCATAGCAATTGCGACATTCGCGTAGCAATTTGCTGTAATTGCGTGGCTGTCAGATGTTGAATATCTGTGTTTTCGCCAAACAGTGAATCAACGATGAGCGCTCCGGGCGGATGTGCCCGTAAGACTTTCCCTTGAGAATCGGTTTCTAATAAGCGGCCGCCGACATTTAAGCAAGCGGAGGCGATAAGTCGCCCGGCATCAAATAGCGCATAGTTGGCGGTGCCGCCGCCGATGTCAATGTTGAGCACTCTGGCCATTTTCTGCTGTGACAGCGCTTGAGCGCCGGAACCTAAACCGGCAATCATTGATTCCAGATGTGGTCCCGCTGTTGCGACAACAAAATCCCCTAATTTTTGCGCCAGTGTCATGATCGCAGGGCGTGCATTGCATGTTTTCGCGGTTTCACCCGTAATGATAACCGCGCCGGAATCAATGCTATCTGGATCGATGTTTGCTGCCTGATATTGTGCCAGGATCAAGTTGAACAGCTCGTCTTCACGCAATTGCCCGGCGAAGTCTACGGGGGTAAATAACACCGGGCTTTGCCAGATAATCTCGCGGCTAACAAACTCGTAGCGTGGCACTTGTGATACTGCGGCACGGTTCACCAGTGACAGACGCGAGAAGATCACTTGTGTGGTGGTAGTGCCGATGTCAATTCCGACACTGAATAATTCCTTGGATTCCATCGCTACGCCTCTTGTTTGTAATAAGGCGTATGTTGGCATTTTTTTTTATCAATCAGTATTAAATATCGTCAATTTGGTTGAAAAGTCAACGGTAGTCACAAAAACATTAGGGGTTATAATAAAAATGGCGTAGATACAAGGTACAGGGCGAAGTTGCTAAGGGAAACAAGCAGATAAAGCTGCAATGTGTCAGGACATATAGTTATCATCAATACATTAATAAAAATGAAGAATTATTGATCTTACACCAGATCGTGTTGCTGCCTATCGGTTATATATCTTCAAACAGACTTTCGTTAAGGGTGAGAAAAATGATGAATAGCGGAAAAGTTTGGTTGGTAGGCGCCGGTCCAGGCGATGCGGCGCTGATTACTGTCAGAGGATTGCATTGTATCCGTCAGGCTGAGGCGCTGGTGTATGATCGATTAGTCAGCCCGGACCTGTTATCCGAAGCGCCTGATAACTGCAAAATGATTAATGTCGGCAAAACGCCGAACTATCACCCCGTGCCGCAACGGCAAATTAATCAGATCTTGGTAGAGTGTGCGCAACAAGGGTTAAATGTCGTCCGGCTGAAAGGGGGAGATCCCTATGTGTTTGGCCGTGGTGGTGAAGAAGCGGAAGCTTTGGCGCTGGCGAAAATCCCTTTTGAAGTGGTACCGGGCATCAGCTCATCAATTGGTGGTCTGGCTTGTGCCGGGATACCGGTCACTCATCGTGATTATGCATCAGGTTTTCATGTTATTACCGGCCATTTGCGTCAGGGAAATGAATCACAGGATTGGGCGACGCTGGCAAAACTGGAAGGCACGCTGGTGATCTTAATGGGCATGACCCAACTGGCGAGTATCTGTGAGCAATTGATCTCTGGCGGTAAAGCGCCGACAACGCCGGCGGCGGTTGTGATGTATGCCAGCCATCAGCAGCAACAAGTCGCTAGTGCAACTTTGTTAACTCTGGCTCAACGGGTGGCGGCTCAGGGATTGACTGCGCCAGCATTGATTGTGATTGGTGATGTGGTGCGTCTGCGGGAAACATTGGCTTTTAGTCGGGATCGTTTGTTGCTCTCTTCCGTTCCATCATTGATGGCACTCTGATTTTTTGTTTAACATTCGGGATCAATTTAATGAGCGAACATGGCGGGAATGTGCTGGAAATGGCGCTGAAAATGGGTGTTGCGGTAGAAGAGATGGTTGATTTTAGCGCGAATATTAACCCATTAGGGATGCCGGAATCCTTGAAAGCGGCCATTATCAACCAATTGCAGTGCGCAGAGTGCTACCCCGATACAGAATATCGCCGATTGCATGCAGCGTTAGCGCAGATTCATCATTGTACTGCGGAAAACCTGATGGCGGGTAATGGTGCTACCGAATTGATTTATGCTGTGGTGAATTATCTTAAACCGCGTCGTGCCATGCTCTTGATACCGGGATTTGCTGAATATCGGAAAGCCTTACAACGGGTTGATTGCCAAATTGATGAGTATGTGATGCGTGAAACTGATGATTATCAGCCTGATCAACGTTTATTGGCGGCATTGGATCGATGTCGCCCTGATTGCCTGTTTCTTGCTACACCCAATAATCCAACCGGTTTAATGCCAGATGCTGCGTTATTGCAGGCGGTATTTGAACGTTGCCGTCAGCATAATATTGCACTGATTGTCGATGAAGCGTTTATCGATTTTCTCCCGGATACTACCGGATTTATTCCTCAGATAGCGCATTTTCCTCGTCTTTATATTCTGCGTTCACTCACGAAATTTTTTGCTATTCCGGGGCTGCGCCTTGGTTATCTGGTCAGTAGTGATGTAACGGGGGTTCGGGCAATGAAGCGCTGGCGGGAACCGTGGACGATTAATGCTTTTGCGGCATTGGCCGGTGAAATTGTTCTTAATGATAAGGCTTACATTCAAGCAACACACCGCTGGTTAGCTGAACAACAACGTTGGCTTTATCAGGCGTTGACCGCATTACCGGCATTGCGTGTTTGGCCTCCCGCGGCAAATTATATCTTCCTGCGTTGTCTGCGCCCGGAAATCAATCTTCAACAAGCATTGTTGAAACAGAGAATACTGATTCGCCATTGTGCTAACTATCCCAGCTTGGACGCGGCTTATTATCGGGTCGCCATCAAGGGTGAGCATGATAATCGTCGTCTGGTATCGGCGTTACATCAGGTATTCAATTATGGCTGAGGCACGTTGTCCCGCATCGTGTGGTGAACTTATCCAAGGATGGATACTTGGTGGTGAGAAATTGATCTCTTGTCCGGTGAATTGGTTCAGCGAGGTGTCTGTTACCGATGGCGTGCCGGGAAAAGATGAACGTCCTCGCATGCGTCAAATGATGAAAACTGTACTGGCGTATTTTGGTTTATCGGTGGAGATGGCGCGAGGTTTACGGATCTCCTTTACCTCTACGATCCCGGTAGCGAAAGGGCTGGCAAGTAGTACCGCTGATATTGCCGCCACTGCGTTGGCGACGGCACGCTATCTGGGGGAAACACTTGATGAAACGACATTGGCTGGCTTTTGCGTACAGCTTGAGCCTACTGATAGCACGTTATTCAGCCAACTTACCTTGTTTGATCATCAAACGGCTGCTACTCAGATTACCTGTGACTGGCAGCCATCAATCGATATTTTGTTACTGGAAAGCCCGGAAATCTTGATCACGGCTGATTATCACCGTTTAGATCGCCATCCGGCATTACTGGAGAATGCCGCAGTGCTAGAGCATGCCTGGAGACTATTTTGTCAGGCTGTTACCACCCAGAATTGCCGGCGGTTGGGAGAAGCCACAACGCTCAGTGCACAGGCCAGTCAAAAATTGTTGGTAAAACCGGCGTTTGACAGTTTGTTGGAACTGGTGGAGCGGAGTGGGATCTACGGGCTGAATGTTGCTCATAGTGGCAGTATTGTCGGGTTATTGTGCGATCGCCGCCATCATGATGTTGAGTATCTATGCTGGTGGCTGAAACACCGAGGCATAACGCGTTTTTATCCTCGTCAGCACTTACTGACCATGATACCGGGTGGTGTGCGTTAACTGTAGGAGGGGACTTATGTTGGATTATTTACCGATGTTTTGTCAGATCCGGGATAAAACCTGTCTGTTAGTTGGGGGAGGTCGGGTAGCGGAGCGTAAAGCACGTCTGTTATTAGATGCCGGTGCGCATCTATTAGTTAACGCACGGGAATTCACCCCTCAATTTAAGCTATGGGGGGAGACTGACCAAGTGACACTTATTCATGGAGAGTTTGAGCCTTACTGGCTTGAGCATTGTTGGCTGGTTATTGCCGCTACTAATGATGCGGTGGTGAATGGCTATGTGAGTGATTGTGCGACGGTGCGCCGCATTTTTTGCAATGTGGTGGATGAGCCACAGCAAGCCAGTTTTATCACACCGTCAGTGATTGATCGTTCACCACTGGTGATTGCTATCTCCTCCGGTGGCAATGCGCCGGTATTGGTCAGGTTATGGCGTGAAAAACTCGAACGGTTATTACCGATGCATCTTGGTCGTCTGGCCGCTTACGGTGGAACACTTCGTCAGCGGGTAAAACGACACTTTCATCATTTGGCGGCACGTCGTCGCTTTTGGGAACGGTTTTTCACTAATGAACGATTAATGCAATCGTTGGTGAGTCGAGATCGTCAACAAGTCGATCGGGTAGTAGAAACATTATTCTCTGAGTCAACTCAAGTAAATACAGACAAAACGAACTGATTAAGATATTGGAGCCAGACAAATGAGTGAAGAGCGATATAAACAGAGAAAACAGCGGCAAAAAGAGAGATTTATGGCACAAGTTGCAGCCGCTCAGGAAAGCCGGGGGATTGTCATTATCTATACCGGTAACGGCAGAGGGAGAACCACCGCAGCAATGGGAACGGTTACACGAGCGTTGGGTCATGGATTAAAGGCCGGCGTTATCCAATTTATTAGGGATGAATGGTCAGTCGGTGAACGTGTTTTGTTGCAGCGTCATGGAGTAGAATTTCAATTAATATCAATGAACTTGACCGGAGAAATGCACAATCGTATTAAGAATATTGCCGCTTGTACCGAGATTTGGCAGCATGCGTTGCGCATGTTGCGTGATCCTGAATTATCATTGGTAGTGCTTAACGAATTGGCTTGCGTGATAAACAACAGTTATCTATTACTCAATGAAATTATCGAGGCATTAAACGGACGGCCAATTAATCAGACGGTGATAATTACCGGACAAGATTACCCTGCTGAATTAATTGAACTGGCAGATACGGTCACTGAAATGCGTCCTGTAAAATATGTTTTCACTTAATTATGCGTTTTCCAGTCATCACATCAGATAAAGAGTGATTCACATTTTTATCTTGTTTAACCAGTGCATTAATTTTTCTCATGGTGATATTTGATACTGTGCCAGATTTATGAAAACGCTCAGCCATTTTCTGCATTTTGATGAGTCGATTATTATTCATTACATGTTACCTCGATTAGTAGACCAGATGAATAAGTTGCCTTCAAGATTCTTCTCATTGATATTAAGAAAGTTTTTGGCTAATAGACTATAAACTTTCAACAGCTTATTGGCAATTTCTTTAGTTAGTGAGTTGTCGTCTATGAAAGCTGCTAAATCATCGGTGGTAAAAATTTTCATTAAGAGTATTTATTATTAAAATTATAATTAGTCAAATGTGATTATATTCTTGTAGTATTAAAAATATACCGGATAATTATTTTTTAAATAATTTAAGATTAATAATGAAATTTCCCCCTATGTTTACTTAGATTAAGTATATAAAAGCAAATTAATATTGAGGTGATTAATTGACTGGTTGTGATGAACTTCATTGAATATATATTCTATAAAGCTTGATAATACATTAAATAAATTCCATGCAATGTATCTCACTATCTAATAATTTTAATTTATTTACAAACTGGTATTTATATCTAATATTGTCGGCGGAATAAATATAACGTTAATTTAAGTTTTGATATGTGGAGCGAGTTCACGTAATCGATATCATATTCTGTTGAATATTTTATTAAGTTTCAAACAACGCATGGTTATTTAATTTATAAATTAAGAGGTTTAATATGTCTATTGAAAATACCAACGCAGCTGAACACACAACTGGTAAGGATGCAGTTGTACTTGGACGTGCAGAAGCGCCGGCAGTGCATTCTATCGCGATTGGTGCTTCCCCCCGAAATTCTAAAACAATCAGTGAAGCGGCTATTGCCATTGGGCAAAATCAAATTGCGGGTAAACAAGGTGATGCGAAAGTCGTTTGGCCTATTGCGATTGGTGCTGATTCTGTATCCAACGGCCTGGCTTCTATCGCTTTGGGACAAAAGGTGACTGCTAGTGCGGCTCAGGCTGTGGCGATTGGTCAACACTCTTCTGCAACAGAAAAAGGGAGTATTGCATTAGGTGCAGATTCTATTGCTAATAAACCGAATGTTGTTTCTGTAGGAAAAACCGGCCATGAGCGTAAGATTATACATGTCGCGGCGGGAGATATTTCAAATCACAGTACTGAGGCGGTTAATGGTCAGCAGTTACATGCTGAATCGGCAAGGATTGATGCATTATTGGATGCGAAGAATAAGGAATTGGAAGAGAAGGTTCAATCTCTGGAAAGTGATATAGCTAATCTTACTTTGCTACTTCAGAATAGTGTGGATGATGTTGCATCATTGAAGAAACGACTTCTCGATGCATTGAATTATTAATATCCATTGGTAGTTATTTCATATATTCTTGGCTATTGGGCTGAGAATATATGATAAATGATTTAGTGGTAGAATTATTATTTGGTAATGATTTATGGGGTATGTCGCAGTGAATAACAGAATAATTGTCCTGCTCGATTTTGCATACTAACTACATTTACTCGGGTAAATTATATAAGTGGTTGTGTTGAGGGGAATGAAAATATATACAAGTAACATAGTATCGGTTTTTATTTTACGGGTTCGATAAGTCATTATATTTAATGGAGTCATATGATACATTAAATAAATCCATGAAATATGTTTCATAACTACATGGTTTTAATTTATTTACAAATTTAATTTTTCGTATAATATTTTATTTTATCGATTGGGCGTTAATTTAGGTTTGCGTAAAAATAGGGGATATAGTGATCGTTTAAAATTACATTAAGTTTATTTAATATCTCATAGTGACAAATTTGAAAAGAAATTATTATGTGTTATTTGGTTGTTTTTGATGAAAAATACTAAGTTGTAATAATTTAATTTCTGAATTAGGGGGATATATATGTCTACAGAAGATATGAATATAACTGCTCAAACAATTGGTAAAGATTCAGTTGTTGTTGGGAATGCAGAAGCACCAGCAATATATGCTATAGCAATTGGTGCTTCACCATTAGTTTCTAAATCAATTAGTGAGGCCGCTATTGCTATTGGGCAAAATCAACGGGCGGGTAGAGAAGAGAAAGATAATCAGGGTGATAAAATCATATGGCCAATTGCGATTGGCGCTGATTCTGTATCCAGTGGCACAGCTTCTATTGCCCTAGGGCAAAAGGTTGTTGCTAGTGGGGTTCAGGCAGTAGCAATTAGTCAAAACTCCACTTCAACAGGAAGTTCGAGTGTTGCAGTGGGATCAGATGCTGTATCCAGCGGTTCATCTGCTATTGCTCTGGGGAAAAAAGCGATTGCCAGGGGGAATCAGGCAGTAGCAATTAGTCAAAATTCCTCTGCCACAGGAAGTATGAGCGTTGCATTAGGAGACAGTTCTGCATCCAGCGGCTCGTCTGCTATTGCTCTGGGGCAAAAGGTTTCTGCCAGTGGTTCTCAGGCAATTGTGATTGGTCAAAACTCCTCTGTAACAGGAAGTAAGAGCATTGTATTGGGATCAGACTCTAAATCTAACTCTTCGTCTGCTATTGCCGTGGGGCAAAAGGTTAGTATTAGTGCGCCTCAGGGAATTGCGATTGGTCAAAACGCCTCTGTAACAGCAAGTGGGGGCATTGCATTAGGTGCAAATTCTGTTGCCAGTAAATCGAATGTTGTTTCTGTAGGAAAACCAGGTAATCAACGTAAGATTGTGAATGTTGCTGCCGGGGATATTTCTAAGAATAGTACGGAAGCGGTGAATGGCCAGCAATTATATACTGAATTGGCAAAAATGAGTGCATTGGATATGAAAAACAAACAACTGGAAATGGATATTAAAAAGCTGGAGAGTACTATAGATAATCTTACTCGTTCTATTACTAATCTTACTCTGCTGTGCCAGAAAAATATGGATGAAGTTGCTTTGTTAAAGAAATGAACGCTTAACGCATAGGATTATTAATAACAAATGGATTCGACTGCACTAATAAGTGCATTTTCAGGCGGGGAGGTTGGTTGCTATTACCTTAGCATCTTTCCTTTTCCAAAGGAAAATGCACTGAAGTCCATCAACCATTAGCAGAAAGTTGAAACGAAATCAGGAAATAAAAAAATGGATTAACCGGTTAATTTGACCGGGCTAAGCCCTGAATATAAAAGCCAGCTTGGAAACTGGCCTTTCACGCATCGGTTAAAAAGCAAATTTACAGAAAGCAAGGTGTTGACAAGTAGACAACAACGCTATGAACACTTGATATGAAAGATGTAACAGATTTCATGATGAACTCTCTTTATGGGTAAAGTGTGATTTGTTTCACGAAAATCTAAATTGTGGCTGTGATTTTAATCAGAAAAACTTCAGAGTCAAGCAGTTTTTAAAAATTATTTTAAAGATTAAAATAATTTTGTATCGGTGTTTTAGGTGATGAAGTGAGCGAATCTTGTGGAGGAAGATACTGTGCGCTATAGACAATCTTGTATTTTGGATTTCCTCCAAAGATTAACTTCAAACCAAATATCGATATTTTCTCTATGCTTTTAGCAAAACATCCATGTTAATCTAAATATTCAAGCTAAAGATTAGGAGTTTTTAAGTGAAGAATATAGTGATTCGTCATGTTGAAGAAGGTGATTGTGAACAAGTTCGCCAGTTATACGCTAACCCACAAGTTTACTGTAGTACTTTACAGTTACCATATCCTTCTCTGGAGACGTGGATAAAGCGCATTACAAATCTTTCTGCCGGATGTTTCTCTTTAGTTGCTTGTATTAATGGGAAAATTGTAGGTCAGATTGGTATTGAAGTATGCCAAAACCTGCGGCGTCGCCATGTTGCTACTTTTGGTATGGGAGTACATGTTGATTATCAGGGACAGGGTATTGGTAGCGAATTAATGAAGGTTATGATCGACATGTGTGATAATTGGTTAAATATCGAACGCATAGAGTTGGAAGTATATACAGATAATGATGCTGCTATCGCATTATATAAAAAATTTGGATTTGAGATTGAGGGAATGGCTAAACATTATGCTTTTCGTAATGGTCGATATGCTGACATCTATTACATGAGTAGGATTTCAGATATTAATGGGAAATTCCAATCTACATTAGAGAGTTAGTTTACCTTAGACATAATTTGATCTAATGGAAGTAAATTGGTTTGTCAAAATGAATAGAGAACAGAAAATAAAAAACAGAGAAGAGTATTTTTTAGATATTGAGTTATTTATTACTGCCAATCATACAAAAATAGTTAATGTTTTAATTGAGAATAAAATCCTATTATTGTTTTTTTGATCTAGAATTTGATTGATGTGAATTTTGATAGATTATATTTATAATGATTTAATATGTTAATTATAAAATAACGTTATTTAACTCAAGGAGGACATATGAGTCCCAAGAATGATTTTAAAGCTTTTTCTACTAATAGTAATGCTAATGTTATAAGTCAGCAAGGATATGAAGGGAGTACGGAATTACAAACTGGGTTTCCACCCTATTCTATGACGCCTCACATATTAAATAAGGTATTACGCCAATCGTCAACCATATCATCTGTTGTGGCTAATTTCATTGCGACACAATCTGGCGGTGATGTTCTAGATGATGGAAATGTAGCTAAACTTACCGAGCAATTAAATAAGGCATTAAAACAAAAGATCACAACAGAAATTCCCAGTGCTTCATTAACCCAATCAGGCGTTGTTCAGCTTACTGATGTCATTGGCAATAGTGATATATTGGCAGTGACACAAAAGCTTGCTCAGGAAATAGTAAATTCATTACGTGGAGATATTAATACTAGAGTACCTAATAGCCGCAAGGTGAATGGGAAAGTGCTGTCGAATGATATTAACCTAAGTGCGGGGGATGTGGGGAGTTATGCCAAATCTGAATCTGACGCTCGATATGGTAATAAAAATACAGCCTTAAAATCTGCGAATGGCTGGTGGAGATGTGGTGATACAGGAATAATTTATCAGTGGGGTGTTGTAACAGGGAGCGATAATTATTTGATTAACTTTCCTATTGGTTTTCCTAAAGCATGTACAACTGTGGTTGCGACAACTGATGGCGGAAGAAAACCTTCGCCTCCTATAGAGTATCGTTGTTTTGTTGAAGTTGGTGATATTACAGCAGTATCTTTTACAGCAACAACTGTTGGCGCGCTAAACACTGATTTCCGGCCACGAGCAGTCCATTGGATGGCTATTGGATATTAAAAGTATATTATTCCTCTGAAATGTAAATACTATACCCTATGGATTTCAAGATGCATCGCGGCGGCAAGGGAGCGAATCCCCGGGAGCATAGAGAACTATGTGACCGGGGTGAGTGAGCGCAGCCAACAAAGAGCAACTTGAAAGATGACGGGTATATACAGGGAATAAAAATGGTTTATTAGAGTGAGTGAATATTTTCACTACTAGCAACAGTACTTCACTCATTTCTGATGTTAATTGCTTTAAGTCACTAAAGTAGAAATAAAGTCATATGGTATTGACATATTATTAATAAAGTGCCGTCTAAATAGTCAGCGCTGTTAGAATATTAAAAAATTCAGTCTGTAATTTGAAATATAAAAATAAGTAATGACAAAGTGAAATATTTTAGATGTTGAATATGAGTGGATTGAATATATTTCTAGTTGAAATTTGTTGGTTTTTTCTTGCTGTCAATTATATAAAAATAATTATTCTCCTAAGTTAGAAGAACATTTTATTATTATTTTTATGAATTAAACTATGGCTGCCGTAAATTTTTGGGGGTTGCTTTAATAATAATTCAATATATAGGTAATGATATTTAATCTAAGGGGTATATATGAGTGCTAAGAATGATTTTAAGGCTTTTTCTATTAGTAATGATGCTAATATAGTGAGTCAAGATAAATATGAAGAAGATCAAAGTTTGCAGGCTGGATTTCCACCGGATAATATTACTAGTAATCTGTTAAACAAAGTATTACGTCAATCGTCAACCATAGCATCTGTGGTGGCTAACTTTATTGCGACACAATCTGGTAGTGATATTCTGGATGATGGCGATGTAGTTAAACTTGCTGAGCAATTAAATAAGGCATTAAAACAAAAAATCACAACAGAAGTTCCTAATGCCTCATTAACACAAAAAGGTGTTGTTCAGCTTACTAATGTGTTGGGCGATAGTGACACATTGGCTATTACACAAAAGCTTGCTCAGGAAATAGTAAATTCATTACGTGAAAGTATTAATACCAAGGTACCCAATACTCGAAAAATTAACGGGAAAGTACTGTCTGAGGATATCACTATTACTTCTCAGGATATTTTGGGCGGGCAGGCTATTAGTTTAGGTGATAAGGCGGATTTGAATAGCTACAAAACACCGGGAGTTTATCATCAAGAGTATGATGCTCATGCCAAAAATGGCCTTAATTACCCTGAATTTCTCGCCGGTGCTCTTGTTGTATTGAAATCGGCTGGGACGGTTCAACGTTATTTTGTCTATAATAGTAGTCGAGTATATACACGTAGCCAGTTTCATGATAATCCGTGGACGCCTTGGACTAGAGAATATAATACGCTGAATAAACCTACGGCTGATGAGATTGGCGCATATACAAAAATAGAATCTGATTCTCGATATATTGCGGGAATTCGCAGGGTGAATGGAAAATCTTTAGCTACGGATGTCACTATTACTTCTCAGGATATTTTGAATGGGCAGGCAATTAGTTTAGGTGATAATGTAAATTTGGATCACTGTAAAACACCAGGTATTTATTATCAGGATTATAATGCTCATGCTAAAAATGGCGTCAATTACCCAGAACCGCTTTCTGGTTCACTTATTGTGTTGAAAGCGGCTGGAATCATTCAACGCTATTTTGTCTATAACAGCAGCCGGGTATATACACGTAGCCAATTTCATGATAATCCGTGGACTTCTTGGGCGCAGGAATATAATACATTGAATAAACCTGCTGACAGGGTTATTAGCGGGTATACAAAAGCAGAAGTAGATAACTTGGTTAATGCTAAAGGAAATAAAAGTACAGCTTTGAAATCAGTGAATGGTTGGTGGAAATGTGGAGATACAGGAGTGATTTATCAGTGGGGAATTGTAAACTGGACAGCATACGATACACCGGTTAATTTTCCTATCCAGTTCCCTAATGCTTGTGTAAATGTTTCATTGACATTGGGTGATAAGTCTGATTTATCATCATCACATAATGTTGTTGCCAGACAATTGTCTGTGACAGGGTTTAGTTATTGGGCATATGAGACTGAGAACTCTGCGTTTTGGTTTGCAGTAGGATATTGATATTAACCTATAATGCAAAAATAAATGTTTTTTACTTTTGCATTGCCTCTCAAAACTTAAACAGTTTAAATTAATTGGCTATTAAAGTCTGAGCTCTGTAGTTAACGGGAGTCAGACTTTTTAATTTTTCTTTAATCTGATAGTTATTATCATCGTCAATGTATTCTTTCCGTTCTGCTGTTAGATTCTCAATATATTAAAAATCTCTCTAGGTAAAATAATGCTGACTTTAAGTGATCAGATATTTTAATCAGGATTTTAGATTTTAATCATAAAATTAGTTTGTTTTTGAAATAATTTAATATGTAAAATGTAGAGTTAAAATCAGAGCTTTTTATATAATGTGCTGAAAAATTCAGTTTATAACTTAAAACAAGAAAGTTAGATAGAAAAATGTAGAATAAAGATGAGAATAAATTTGTGAAATTTAATTTTCGTTTTTTAAATTGTATAAAAATAGTTAATATTCTGATTTATAAGAATGTTTTGTTATTGTTTTTATGAACTAGACTATTGCTGGCGTAAATTAAGAGAGGTTGTTTTTGCAATAATTAAAGGTGTTTATTGTAAATAATATTATTCAATTTGAGGATTGTATATGAGTGCCAAAAATGATTTTAAGGCTTTTTCTGTTAGTGATAATGCTAATGTAGTGAGTCAAGCAAAGTATGAAGAAAACCAGAGCTTGCAGACTGGATTTTCAGCAGATAATATTCCTGTTAATCTGTTAAATAAGGTATTACGCCAATCGTCAACAATATCATCTGTGATAGCTAATTTTATCGCGACACAATCCGGAAATGATATTTTGGATGATGGTAATATAACTAAACTTACCGATCAGCTAAATAGGTCCTTAGAACAAAAAATTGCAACAGAAGTTCCAAATGCCTCATTAACACGAAAAGGTATTGTTCAGCTTACCGATGTAGTGGGTAATAGTGATACATTGGCGGTTACGCAAAAATTAGTTCAGGAAATAATAAATTCATTGCGTGAAAATATTAATACCAGAATACCAAACACCCGAAAAATTAACGGGAAAGTATTAACTGAGGATATTAATATTACTTCTCAGGATATCCTTGCTGGGCAGGCACATAGTTTAGGCGACAATGCGAATTTAGATAATTACAAAACACCGGGGATTTATTATCAAGAGTATAATGCTCATGCCAAAAATGGTAATAATTACCCTGAGCAGTTCGCGGGATCGCTGGTTGTATTGAAAGCGGCCGGGGTTATTCAACGTTATTTTGTCTATAACAGCAGTCGGGTATATACACGTAGTCAGTTTCATGAAAGCCCGTGGACGCCTTGGACGAGAGAATATAATACATTGAATAGACCTACTGCCGGAGAGGTTGGAGCATATGCAAAATCAGAGTCTGATTCTCGATATATTACAGGGCTACGTAAAATTAATGGAAAAGCTTTAGCTGCGGATATCAATATTACTTCTCAAGACATCTTCTCTGGGCAGTCGATTAATTTAGGTGATAACGCAGATTTAAATATTTATAAAACACCGGGGATTTATTATCAAGAATATAATGCTCATGCCAAAAATGGTGCGAATTACCCTGAGCCGTTCGCGGGGTCGCTTATTGTGTTGAAAGCGGCTGGGGTTATTCAACGTTATTTTGTTTATAACAGCAGTCGGGTATATACGCGGAGCCAATTCCACGATAGTCCGTGGACACCTTGGGCGCAAGAATATAATTCGTTGAATAAACCTTCTGACAAGGCGGTTGGGGAGAATACGGCAGTAGAATCTGATAATACTTATGTTGCTACTAAAGAAGAATTAATACAGCAAGCAGAACATGAGAAGTCTCAGTTATTGACTAAAATTAATAATCTTGTCGCTCCACTACAAGACTCTGTTGATTTAGGCATTGCCACCGAAGCAGAAAAAGCAGTTCTATTGGAATGGAAGAAATATAGGGTAGTGTTGAGCAAAGTTGATATTTCATTGGCCCCTGATGTTGAGTGGCCGGAGCAGCCGAAATAATGGTCTGAATAAATAGGTCATTCATACAATGGTTTTGTTGATGTTGAGGGTACGATACTGAAAGATTCAGTTTGGAATTTGGAATGGAAAAATTGTAATAGGAAATTGGAATCTAATAGGCGTGAATTTAGGTAAATCGTCTACGTAATGAATTAATATACTAATTGTAAAATAATATAATGGGGAGATATGAGTATGAAAAATGATTTTAAAGCTTTTGCTATTGGTAGTGGCGCTAATGTGGTTAGTCAACAACTCTATGAAACAGATCCGAATTTGCCGCGTGGGTTTCCAGACCGGCAGTATATTGATAATCACATGTTAAATAAGATATTTCGCCAAACATCAGCAATAACATCGGTTGTAGCTGATTTTATTGCGACACAATCTGGTGAGGATGTTTTAGATGATGGTAATGTAACTAAACTCACCGCACAGTTAAATAAAGCTTTAGAACAGAAAGCGATAACAGGAATTCCTAATGCTTCATTAACACAGAAAGGTATTGTGCAACTTACCGATGTGATTGGTGATAGTGATACATTGGCAGTGACGCAAAAGCTGGTTAAGGTAATAGTTAATTCATTACTTGAAAATATTAATGGCAGAGTACCTAATAATCGGAGAATCAACGGGAAGGAGTTGACTGAGGATATTACACTTTCCGCGATTGATGTTGGCGCTAAACGACCGGGTGATATCTATTTATCTGCACATCCAGCATCAGATTTAGCTAAAGGAGAATATATTGCGAATGGTGCTGTTTACCCAATTGATTCTGCTATTGGTAGAGCATTAAATAATTTATCTGATGCATATAAGGCGGCATGGGGAATTAAACTGAATGGTGATAAAATCAATCTTCCTAATCTGTTTGTTAATGGACGAGGGGTATTCGTGCGTGCTGGGTTGACACCTGGTGTGATACAAGGAGATGCAATTAGAAATATTATAGGTGATGTAGGATTGCAGAGTTGGGGGCTTTTTGCTCGTGCCAGCGGAGCATTTTCTGGTGTAAATTTGAACTCTGAAGGAAGTGTTGCGAAAAAGAACACTCCTGATTCAGCTTCAATATTCGCATATGCCACTTTTGATGCATCGAAGGTAGTACCAACGGCAGACGAAAATCGTCCATTAAATATCAGTATGATACCAGTAATTTATTTGGGCGTATGAGGTTATAGGCTGGCACTTATTTCTTGGATTGTCTGATGCAGTAATCTTTTGGTGAGTATCTTAAGAATATAGCTAGAATTTAAATATGGATTTTGGCTATATATGAATAATATGGAAAGTTATAAGGAAAAATCTCTGTTAACGGGCCTGAATAAATGGAGTTTTTATTCAGGCCATTTTTTGTTGCTATAATTAAAATATTGTAAAATTATATTTTTTATTTAAAGATAAAATAATTGCAGGAAAAAATAAAGATATGAAAAATAATAATTTAGAATGTTGAATATAATGATTTTAGGGATGTTTTTGATTGCAATATATCGGATTATTTATTGTTGGCAATTATATAAAAATAGTTACTCCTTTTAGTTATAAAAATATTTCATTATTGTTTTTCTAAACTAGACTATTATCGATATGAATTGTGAGAAATCATCTTTAGTGATAGTTCAATATGTTTATTATGAAATAATGTCATTTAATTTAAGGATATGTATATGAGTGCCAAAAATGATTTTAAAGCTTTTGCTATTAGTAATAATGCTAATGTGTTGAGTCAACAAGGCTATGAAGTATATCCGGAGTTGTTAATTGGGTTTCCAGACAATCAGTATATTCCTAATCACGTATTAAATAAGATATTGCGTCAAACATCAACTATATCATCTGCTATAGCTGATTTTATTGCGACAGAATCTGGCACTGATGTTTTGGATGATGGCAATGTACCCAAAATCACCTCACGCTTCAAAAGCGTATTAGAACAAAAAATTGCAAAGTGTTGTAATCTTAATGTGAATACGGCTAACAAGGTTGTGAATGGTTGGTGGAAATGTGGTGATACTGGAATAATTATTCAGTGGGGCCAGGCAAACGGCTCTATGAATATAAATGATTATAGAAATTTCCCGATTCCATTCCCTAATGCTTGTTTCCAGATCGTTGCAACATATTCTGAGTTTGAAAATGCTGGCGCTGGAGTTGCTGCTTTACCTATTTCTGCAAGTCAATTTATTATAACATGCAGAAATGGTGCATCCCAGTTAGCAGGTAATTTTGTAAGATATTTGGCGATAGGATATTAATCATGTATTTTTATAGTGCAAAAACAAATTCATTCTATCCTATAGAATTGGAGCAGAATTATATTGCTTCTGGTTCATTGCCCGATGATATTATTGAGGTTAGTATTGATATTTATCAAGAATATGCCGCGAATAATGCACCAGAAGGAAAGTATCGTATAGCAAGTCAGAATGGTTTACCAGAATGGGCAGATATTCCTCCACCAACGAAGGAAGAATTGCAGCAATATGTTGAAAGCAAAAAGCAACAATTTATTTTGGAAGCTAGCCAGAAAATAGCACCATTACAAGATGCTGTTGATTTAGAGATTGCGACTAAAGAAGAGGACGCGGCTTTATTGGTATGGAAGAAATATAGAGTAATGCTGAACAGGATTGATATTTCACAGGCTCCTGATATTGAATGGCCGGAACAACCAAAATAACGAAAGTAGCTTGAATAAACAGGCCATTCTTATAATGGTTTTGTTAACATTGGTTAACAAATCTAACCTGAGATCAGCATACACTGGATGTTTTAAATCAAGCTGCTATTAAAGTCTGAGTTCTGTATTTAACAGAGCTCAGATTTTTTAATCTCAATATCAAATTAGCGATGCTTGAAGAACTTATCCAATTCCGTATGAGGGAATAAATAGATGTGCCCAGATTATTCACAGTCGTGTAGCATCGGGCAGATTTTTTCCAGATGAATTTGAGGAAATCAAGAGTTGAAAATACAATTAGCCTCCAGAGGAAAGAATTGTAAGTTAGAAAAAATTTAGGTTGTGATTTTATCTTTAATGTATTTAAAATAATGCTGAAAAATCACCAATAGGAGTAGTGTATGAGAACACTAATAGGTTTTTTGGCATTAATACTGTGTGGTGTGTCATTCCTATCATTCGGTGCGAGCTTTGATTGCGCAAAAGCCACCAGTAAGGCTGAAAAGTTAATTTGCTCGACCCCAGCATTATCCCAAGCTGATGACAACCTATATATTAATTACCTTCAGGCCAAACTGGCCACTAACAACGATGCGGACTTTAAAGCTTTGGTAAAACAGAATTGGGAACTTCGCGAAAAATGCGTGGCAGTTGAATGTCTTCAAGACTGGTATCACCGGTCATCGGAAATGTACAGAAAGATTGCCGCAGATAAAGCAACAGAGAACTGTTATAAAGAAAGGCAAAAAATTACTCTTGATGGCACATTATTAAGGATCACCTATCCCGGTCCACCAAATTACGAAAGTGTGGAAAACGGGGATAGCCCTGAAACTTATTGGGTGTTGCAACCGGATAAGGCGATAAAATGCGCTACAGGGGCCCCAGAATGGGGGGATCGTAGTCTAATGCAACTGGTGGTTGAGGATGAGTTTTATACCGTGTATCGAAGCCTTATTGGGCACCGCGTGAAAGTAACCGGAACCATTATGTACGCGGTTACTGGACATCACCATACACCGATAATGCTCGAAACCCAACGAATTGAAGCTGCTAAATAATTTGGAAGTAATTAACGCAGGTATTTTGCTGAGCAATACCTAAGATCTAAGGAATGGATCTTAGTCGATTTGGATGAAAAGAATTGGATTGGTTATTAAGATAAACTTCAACAAGGTTTGCTTGGTCAATACTAAACGTATTGCACTCATCTCTATACGGTCTGTATAGATCTAGCTACCCTGATGCATAGAAGAGGAGAAGAAAAATGAGATTACGTTGCATGGCTTATCGTCAAGATGGGGTGTATGTAGCTGCCTGTTTGGATCTTTCTTTGGCCGCTCAGGGTGACAATATAGATGAAGCAGTAAATAAACTCGAAGTCCAGATTGAAGATTATCTCAATGAGGTGAAATCAGAACCTCGGTACGCCAAACAAATGTTAAACCGAAAAGTGCCACTATCTATGTGGTTTAAATATTGGCGAATTGCCTTTCGAATTTTTATGAACAGAAAAGACTGTGGCATGGCTAAAGTTTTTAATGAGCGGTGCGAACCCGCTTGATGTAGGGCAGCGCTATATTTTTTAAGAAATTAACGCCATTGAAATACGCCGAAGTCATTAAAGGACTTACTGCATGCAAGGGCGTGATTAGTGCTGAACAAGTGCAGGCTGAAAACTCATCAGATTATGAGAATAACGAGTGTGTCTCTTATGAAGACGGAGTGTCATACGATATTCTTGAACACGGTAGATTAGGTATTAGGGTAAAGATTCAGTGTGAAGCGTTCGTTAAACAGAGAGAGTTGCAGGGAAAGATATAAGGAATAAAAGAAAAATAGTTTCCAGATATTGAATATAGATTTTTGGATATATTTTGAATATCAAAATGTTGAGCTATGTATTGCTGCCAATTATAAAAAATAGTTAACCTTATAAATTAATAAAAAAGCTGCATTATTTTTTTTCTGAACTAGACTTTTATTAGCGTGAGTTGTAGGGGGATTGTTTTTACAATAATTCAATATGTTGATTATTAAATAATATTATTTAATTTAAGGAAGGTTTATGAATCATAAGAATGATTTTAAAGCTTTTTCTATTAGTGATAATGCAAATATAGTCAGTCAAGAAAAATATGAGGCAAATCAGAGTTTGCAGACTGGGTTTTCACCAGATAATGTTCCCACACACTTGTTAAATAAGGTATTACGTCAAGCGTCAACGGTATCATCTGCCGTGGCTGATTTTATCGCGGCACGATCTGACAATGATGTTCTGGATGATGGAAACATAGTCAAACTCACCGCTCAATTAAATAAAGCATTAGAACAAAAAATTACAACAGATATTCCTGGCGCCTCATTAACACAAAAAGGTGTTGTTCAGCTTACAAATGTAATTGGCAATAGCGATACATTAGCGGTTACACAAAAGCTTGTTCAGGAAGTAATAAATTCATTACGCGAGTATACCCGCGAAGAGATAGATAATCGGATTAAAACAGCTAATGAAATTCCTGTCGGTTCTCCTATTCCGTGGCCGTTGCCCTATCCACCTATCGGCTATCTCACTTGTAATGGTGCATTCTTTAATAAATTACAGTATCCGAAGTTGGCGGAAGTTTATCCTGACGGTAGATTACCCGATTTAAGGGGAGAATTTATCCGGGGCTGGGATGATGGAAGAGGGGTAGATCCATCTCGTTCATTATTATCATGGCAAGAAGGGTCTTATTTGGTACAGGAAATTTATGAGCCTGGTGATAATATTCTTACCTTCTCACTCAATGATCGTGGAAAATTGAAGTGGGATGTTCCCGAAAGTAGCAATATTTCGACAAGAATTAAATGGATTGAAAAGACTCATCTCGGGGAAGCGAGTAAGGATTATATAGGAGTGTCAAGACCTCGTAATATTGCATTTAACTACGTCGTCAAGGCGGGAATAATAGTGACACAAGAATCTATCTTAGATTCAGAAATTGCCATATTAGGTGAAGACGGATTAGCGACTCAAGCCGGCTGGATAAAGGTTTATCATGTTAATCCTTATTCGAGAGAATTTGCTGGAACTAATTTTGAATATGTCGCAAAAGGTGTGGGTTTATCAGCGCGTTCTTACCCTGATGCGCCAGAGCTTCCTGATTCTGATAATATGGCTATTTGTCGCAGTGAAGACGGTAAGCGTTGGGAAATTGTCCCTGACCACCGAGGGAAAATCGTTTACAACAAACAAACCCATGCACAGCAAGAAGTTACTGAACTGGGTGAGCTGCCAGAAATTCTGACATTCAAGAAACCTGATACCGATTACGATCGATGGGATGGTAAAGAGTGGGTGGTTGATAAAGACCTTCTCAGATCCCATCAGATTACGGAAGCAAAGCAACAGCAAGCAGAACTGTTACAACAGGCAAATGAAACACTCTCATTGTTGCAAGACTCGGTTGATTTAGAAATTGCTACCGAAGCAGAAAAAGCCGCTTTGCAGGAGTGGAAAAGATACAGAGTATTACTCGCTCGTGTAGATATTTTACAAACGCCTGATATTGAGTGGCCGGAGATGCCCAAATGAATGAAGTTGGGTAAGAGGAGTTTTACACCAACTAAGCCACAGCCATAAAAAAAACCAACCCTAACAGGTTGGTTTTTCTAGGGAAATTTGGTCGGCATGAGAGGATTTGAACCTCCGACCCCCGACACCCCATGACGGTGCGCTACCAAGCTGCGCTACATGCCGATAATTCCTATTATAGTACTGATTTTTTATCTAAAAGCAAGTGCTGAATTTTGTGACCGATTGATTTTTAAGCATTTAATTAGCTATAAAATGTTTAACCTCGGTTAATATCTGTAACAGTTGCGCCAGATTAGGTTTAGCATCTTTTATTTCGTTGCCTTCCAGGTCATATAGGTAATAGTCACCATTTTTATCCAGGAACAAGGTGTTTTCGCTGGTTGTAATGATTAGGGAACCATCATCACCGGTAATCACCCACGGATTGTCACGCTGTGCTGCAAATAGATCTTGGCCTTGAGAATAATCAGCAGGAGTATTGCTGACATGCAACAAACGCTGCATTAATGTTGTCATGATATCCTGATGACTTGTCAGTTTATTAATTGTCTGTGATGGTGTTCCAGGCCAATGAATCAGCAGTGGAACATGCATCTGAGCACGATTAAATTTGCCATTGTTTATCCATCTAGGTGGATGTGTAGCGGCGATTTCACTGTGTTCAGCGGTAATAACAATGACAGTATTGTTCAGTGCATTTTTATTTTTTAGTGTCTCTAGTACAGCATTAATTTGAACATCAAGCGCAGCAGCATTACCTACTGCATTCACTTTATCCAAGCCATTTAGCCTCAAGAAGGAGAACCACGGAGCATTATTATTGGGTAAATTTAGCCATTGCTGCCATTGTTCCACCGTGAGTTGGTTACTTTGGTTGACCTCAGTAGGCAATGAATAGTCGGAAAGTAATGCATGACGATAAAGCGGAGTATTAAACCCTACAGAAGAGAATAGGCCAAATTGATATCCCCGATGAGTCAGGGCATTAATCAGGGCTGATGATTTACGTCCAGCCAATATTCCATCCAGATAACCTGAAGAAATGCCATAAAACAACCCGAATAGGGCAGTATCATTTTGAATCCCAGTACTGAAATGTTGATTGAACTGAATGTTGGTTTCTCTGAAATGAGAGAGCACAGGCATATTCTCTGTAATATCTCTGTTATCCAGTTTATCGACTACCAGTATTAACAGGTTGTATCCGCTTCCTTGATTCTGATAAGTCAGGTCATTAAGTGGATATTCCACTGTCAGCGCGGCAGGATCACCCTGTTGCATAAGACGGCGCTGATATTCTTGTTGATCGAGCAAACCATGTTTTTCAAGAAATTTACGCGCTGTCATTGGATAGGAGAGCGGCAGGTTAGAACGTTGCATGGTAATCGGACGATAAAAATTAGCATCAGCCCAGATATATATCAAATGGGAAGCTAAAAAAGCCGAAATAAGGACGGCAGCCAGCGGTTTACCAAACCGTTGCCGATTCAGGCTGCGTAGTTTCTGCCAACTCCAGGTGCCAAATAACATCTGTATCAGAAAAATGACTGGAATACAGATGAACAGTAGCTGCCATTCTCGCGCAAGTTCCCCTTGATCAGGATTGATTACTAAATCCCATACTAAAGGTGTGAGGTGAAGATGGAAACGGTTGTATATGGCAATGTCGAATATTAACAGTGTCAGCCCGGCCGTGGCGAAAATGGCTGAAAGAAACCTTAGCAGGCGCTGTGACATGACAATAAATGTCAGTGGAAACAGGATCAGCAAATAAGCGGCAAAAACAATAAAACTAAAGTGCCCAAGCCAACTCGCCAGAGCATAGACTCGGCCGAACAGTGAGCTCGGCCAGTCAGAAACAAACAGGTAACGACTACCTAATCCAAGACTGAACAGAATATTAAATAGGGCAAACCAATGCCCCCAGCTAATCATTTGGGAAACTTTTTCACGATAACGCTGACGGCTAGTTACCATATTTTGTTTACATTGTCGTCTTAGTTAAAAATTAATGGGCTTTATCTTCGTTTACCGAAGATTTAAGCGCGTGTGCAAACGAGTCAGCAATATGTCTGCGCTGTGCAGGAGATATACTCGTATTGATTAAGTTTGTTACCATATTGCCCAGTACCATTAGAGAAAGGTCTGTTGGCGTACGGTTTCTTTCCAGAACACTAACGAGTTCTGTTAATAAGCGTTCAACGTGTTCGTCACTGTAACGAGATGACTGTGGCATAGATTTAAACTTCCTGAACTAACAAAGCGTATTATCTTACCGTATAGATGCGTGATTTTCCGCTCTTTTGTGGCAAATTAATTCACGGATAAGATTATGTTGCAGTAATAACCTATTTTTAGCAATTTTTTGATATCTGCCAGTAAATTATAGTTGATGGCAGATGACGAAACGTTGTTTTCTTTCGGGGTTTTTTATTGCAGTCGTTTGTTATCGGTGTTTGAATGCGTGTTTAAAACGCATGACATCAGCCGCGAAAGGAGTAGAAAGAATGAGTCTGCAAATAGACCAGATTGCCTTGCATCAATTAATCAAGCGTGATGAACAGACATTAGATGTCGTGTTGCGTGATTCTTTACTCGCCACCGATCAAGTGGTGGAAGATATGATGGCTGAATTACACCGGGTATATAGCGCAAAAAGTAAAGCTTACGGCTTATTTAATGCAGAGAGTGAATTGGCAGAAGCGCTCAGGCATCAGCGTAAAGGTGATGAAGATTTTCTTGGGTTTAGTCGTGCGGCAACAGCACGTCTGAGGGATGAACTGGCGAAATATCCGTTTGCCGAGGGAGGAACGGTCCTGTTTTGTCAGTATCGCTATCTGGCGGTAGAGTATTTATTGATTGCTGTACTTAATAGCTGTAACAGTATGTCTGTTAACGATAATCTGGATTTAAATACTACGCATTATCTGGATATTCCTCACGCAGATATTGTTGCTCGTATAGATTTGACGGAGTGGGAAACTAATCCTGAATCAAGCCGTTATTTAACATTCCTGAAAGGCCGGGTAGGGCGTAAAGTTTCAGATTTTTTTATGGATTTTCTTGCCGCCAGTGAAGGTATGAATGCTAAGGTTCAGAATAAAGGTCTGTTACAAGCAGTTGATGATTATTGTGAATCTGGTGAGCTTAATAAGAATGAGCGTCAAGCCTATCGCCAGCAAGTATACAGTTATTGTAATGAACAATTGCAGGCGGGAGAGGAAATAGAAATTAAGGAGTTGTCGCAGGCATTACCTACATTTGGAGAACAGAATTTCCAGCAGTTTTCTCAGGAGAAGGGATATGAATTGGAAGAGAGTTTTCCGGCAGATCGCAGTACGTTGCGTCAGCTAACTAAATTTGCCGGCAGTGGTGGCGGGTTAACAATCAATTTTGATGCGATGTTATTTGGTGAAAGAATTTTCTGGGACCCGGCAACGGATACTTTAACCATTAAAGGTACGCCACCAAATTTACGTGACCAGTTACAGCGCCGTAGTGGTGGTCATTAAGAGTGGTGGTCATTGAGGCCAAAAAATAAATAACGCCGCATTTGCGGCGTTATTTACTCGGCGTCCCGAAAAGCTCGGCTGTGGCTAATTAAGCACGCAGGAAGTCAATGTGTGCCAGTTTTGGTTTAAACGGATGGCGCTGTACAGCCTGCACTTTAACTTTAGTCTCTTTACCGTCGATAACCAGGGTCAGAACTTCGCTATAAAATTCAGCTTTGTGTTCCATATTGATAACTTGATCGTGATCCAGTTCAATAGAAATTGGCTCTTGGTTGCCACCGTATACGATAGCTGGAAACTTGTTAGCTCTACGCAGGCGGCGGCTCGCACCTTTGCCCTGCTCTTTACGTACTTCTGCATTAATAGTAAACATTATTTTTTCTCTATTAAGAAGAAAATAAATCCTGCTACAGGCGACCCAGCAGCAGGTTCGAGATTTGGCTTAACATTTAACATAGTAGCATCGTGTCAAGCGGGCGGCATTCTAGCGAAAAATGGCGGTTACAGCAAATAGAATAGGTCAATCGGAACCTATTAATATAATTCGTCTGCCCGTCGAAAACGCCCTTGGTAATCAAAGATTTTTTCACGAATCTGCCAGAATCGACCTTTTTTACGAGCGACAACAAAATCTGGATGACGCAATAGAGGTTGCTGGTGAACGATATCTGAGGCTGTTTTCCAGTTAAAAGGTATAGCCGGAGCACGCTGATGTTGACGAAGAAATTGGTACTCAAAGAGCCGTCGTTGGGCAGGGGTTGTCAACCGAAAACGTTCTGAAACGTCAGCGCCATCTTCATCGTAATAGATGATTTTCAGCCATTCTCCTTTACTGTCAATTTCAGGAATGAGCTGCATACCACCACAACGCAGTACCAGTGCGTCTTTGAGTTTCAATGCGGCTTTCAGCATATCGTCGGGATCGACCAGCACCTCTTGGCAACTGTGGCAATGCCGTGCGGCGATATCATTTTCTGCACCGCAATGAGGGCAAAGCTTAAAACGAAAACGGAACTCACATTGGCGGCGTTTGCCGCATTGATCCTTTTCCCAACCCTGACAGCGGCGGCCGAAGTGTTCAATAATTTCACCGTCGGAGGTGCATTTTCCCCAAAATATATTGGCGAAGTTACAGATAGGGCAGAATACTTGAACCGGTTGGCTCTGTTTATCCGGTTTATTGCCGCCAACTTCTGGTGTGTAGAGATCGTGAGGATTTCCTGCATAATCGAGAATCAGGCAATCTTTTTTGCCGGGAAATAATCGTAAACCACGACCGATAATTTGCTGATATAGACTGACGGATTCAGTAGGACGCAGAATGGCTATCAGATCAACATGGGGAGCATCAAATCCAGTTGTTAATACGGCGACGTTAACCATATAGCGCAATTGCTGAGTTTTAAAGGCTTCGATGAACAGATCGCGATCAGCGGTTGATGTATCGGCGCTGACTAATGCGGCTTGGCCAGAAGGGAGTAATTGAAAAATTTCTTTGGCATGTTCGACAGTTGCCGCAAAAAGCATAACGCCTTTGCGATCAGCGGAATATTCAATGACTTGTTTTATAATATGAGGTGTGATGCGTTTTTGTCGTTTGATTTCGTGATTTAAATCAGTTTCATTGAAAATACCTTGCTGACTGGAGCGAACTTGGCTGAAATCATATTGCATAACCGGCATATCTAGCCGCTTTGGGGGGACCAGGAAACCGTGTTTAATCATATAACGCAGGGGCAATTCATATATGCAATCGTGGAAAAAACAGTTTTCATCACCACGGATCATTCCGTGATAGTGATATTGATATATCCAGCCGATAGCTAGTCTGTAAGGTGTTGCTGTTAAGCCAAGAATACGTAGTTGAGGGTTATTTTGCCGAAGGTGAAGAATAATTTGTTGATACTGGCTGTTTTCATCATCGCTAATGCGGTGACATTCATCAATTATCAGCAACGAGAATTGATTATCAAAATGCTCAAGATTACGGGCGACAGATTGAACACTACCAAACACCACTTTTCCTGCGCTTTGTTTTTGCTGCAATCCGGCGGAAAAAATATCTGCGGGTAAACCGTATGCGCAATATTTGCTGTAGTTCTGTGCAACTAATTCTTTTACATGAGCTAATACTAATACTTTCCCACGAGCTAATTTTGCCAGTTCAGCAATAACCAGGCTTTTACCTGCTCCCGTTGGTAATACAATGATCGCAGGCTCATGATGGCGCCGGAAGTGATTAACAGTGGCATCCACGGCTTCTTGCTGATAGGGACGTAAAGTAAAAGTCATGATCGTTCCGTAACAGAAAAATATTCGTAAAAGAGTAACATTTTTCTTATTAATTTGCTGTGGGTGGAAGTCAAGGTAAGATAATTATCTGATTGAGAGAAACTATAACTGGTTATAACAAATAGATAATTGTTGTTTATAGTAAACATAGTTATGATTAGCTTTCAAATCTTTTGGGTTAATTTCACATCTTCTTTTTTGGTGGCACTGTTTGGTGGCATTGTTTGGTGACATTGTGTTGTAGTGCCGAGGTAGTGCCAAAATAGTAGTGGATTACGTTCATGTTTAAATTAATTAATACAGGTGTCTTCATCCATGCGATTGGATAAATTTTTGTCACAACAGCTTGGTATCAGTCGGAATGACGTAGGACGCGAGCTGCGTGCGGGGCGTATCACTGTTGATGATGAGATTATAAAAACCGGAGCTTATAAATTAACTCTAGAGCAACAGGTCATGTTTGATGGTTCGTTATTGGAACAGCAGCAAGGGCCTCGTTATTTTATGCTAAATAAACCACAAGGGTATGTCTGTTCCACTGATGATCCGATAAATCCGACCGTTCTCTATTTTATTGATGAATCGGCAGCGCATAAATTACATACGGCTGGTAGGTTGGATATGGATACCACCGGTCTGGTTTTGCTAACCGATGATGGTCAATGGTCTCATCGCATTACTTCCCCAAAACATCATTGTAAAAAAACATATCTAGTTACACTTGAATGCCCGGTTGCAGCAGAGACGGCAGATAAATTTCTTGCAGGTGTTCAACTTAATGGTGAAAAGACACTGACAAAACCCGCCCAACTGGAAATTCTGGAACCTCAAGTTGTCCGTCTGACAATTAGTGAAGGGCGTTATCATCAGGTAAAACGTATGTTTGCCGCGGTAGGGAATCGGGTAACAGAGCTTCATCGTGAGCGAATCGGCGAAATCATCTTAGATCCTGAATTGGAGCCAGGAGAGTATCGGCCATTGACTAAGCAAGAAATTGCCAGTGTCAATGTTCCTTAGTGCTAGTTTTAGTTAATTATTTTAAATTATTGGAGCAATATACGTGCAACAACAACGATCATCCTATTTAGGACTGATTTTAATTCTTGGTCTGCTTTCTATGTTAATGCCTCTTGCCATTGATATGTATTTACCGAGTTTACCGACTGTTGCCGAAGATTTCGGTGTAGATAGCGGGCAGGTTCAGATGACGCTGAGCAGTTATATTCTTGGTTTTGCTATCGGTCAGATGATATATGGTCCAATGGCTGACAGTTTGGGGCGTAAGCCGGTTATTCTGGGTGGGGTTGCTGTATTTGCTCTAGCTTCGGCTGCATGTGCAATGGTTCAGAATATCGATGATTTTATTTATATGCGCTTTTTGCATGGTTTCTCCGCAGCCGCCGCAGGGGTTGTCATTAATGCGCTAATGCGAGATTTGTTCACCAAAGATGAATTCTCGCGCAGCATGTCTTTTGTAATATTGGTAATGACTGTTGCTCCATTAATTGCTCCAATTCTTGGTGGCATGATAATGATTTGGTTCACATGGCATGCTATTTTCTGGAGTATTGCGGTAACTGCTGTTATTACCGTATTCCTCGTTGCTTTCTTTATCAGAGAGACTTTGCCAAGAGAGAAAAGACAAAAATTTCATCTTCGTACAACTGTAAATCAGTTTATTATGTTATTTCGCCAGCGCCGTGTATTTTGCTATATTCTTGCCAGCAGTTTTTCATTTGCGGGAATGTTTTCTTTTCTCAGTGCAGGGCCGTTTGTTTATATTGAGTTAAATGGTGTTTCTCCTCAGCACTTTGGTTATTACTTTGCGCTTAATATTGCATTTATGTTTGTAATGACGACAATAAATAGTCGCTATGTCCGACGTTTTGGTGCGTTGAAGATGATGTATTTTGGTTTGAGTGTGCAGTTTGTGATGGGGATCTGGTTGTTACTGTCTACCACACTCGATTTTGGCTTTATTGCTTTGGTCATCGGTGTTGCAGCTTATATATGTGGTATTTCTATGATTACATCTAATGTCATGGCGGTGGTTTTAGATGATTACCCACATATGGCCGGAACGGTGTCTTCATTTGCGGGTACAATTCGTTATGGTATTAGTGCCTTGGTTGGTGCATTACTTGCCATGTTACCAGCACAAAATGCCTGGCCAATGGTTGGCTCTATGGTTTTATCTGTTATTTTAGCTGTGCTGTTTATTATGTATACAAAAAAGAGTCGGTAAATAAAAACAGAAGGCTGTTTTCATGTGCAGCCTTTTCTTTAAAAAGAAAATTATTGTAAGCGAAAAATATTTTTGATGATATTTTACGGTTATAATTTAATGAGAGATTATTGAGGAACCATTTTATTCTAAAATGTATATCTTCTTTCATTGATATATTCTTGATTGATAGTGGTAAGATTTAATATGATTTATTAAATCATATTCTTATGGTGTTTTTTTTATTTTAATATTTACCATTAAATAATGAGGCTGTAATGAGTTTGTGGTATCAGTAGCATTTTCTGTATCACTGGAATTATCATTAAAAACGATAATTTTATTAAAGAGAGTATTTTTCCTGAATATTTCGGGGAATTGAAAATTGGTTGTGCTTAATAGCTATAAATAGTGGTACTGATCTATTTATAGCGAGGTGAAACTATTGTTGTTTCATTGTTGTTTCATTGTTGTTTTATTATTGCTGTTGTGTTTTGTTGATTTTTGTATTCCCGTTGGGCTAACAGGCTAACTTTTGACTGTAAGGAAATTCCGAAATGTTCTGCTATGAGAATAAGTTGTTGTTGATGTATTGATAGTAATTATAAGTCTTTGTTGTATTTTTGTTAAATTAACAAATATTAAATGGCGTTATTATTAGGTTGTCTTTAATTATACCTTATAAAACACATTGTTATCTATTTGTTTTTACAGTTCTTATTTGATTTTTATGTTAAAGTGTTGAGTTGAAAAAATAAAATATGTAAACAATCATTAAACATAAAGTTGGGTTTTTGCATAAAAATTAGTTGAGTTTTCTTTAAAAAAAGTATAAATATATGAGAAATGAGAGATTGATCTCACTTTTTCTAAGGTGAAATTTGGAATTAATGTAATACTATAAACACAAATTTAACTTTTCGTTTACCTTTTTTGGGGGTTAGTTATTCGGTTTTGGCGAGTAGAACACCTGAAGATAGCCGCTAACTTTAACTTTTGTATCTATGTTCTTTCAGGTAGGAATGATTCGTGAATAATATTCAGCTTTCGGTAGTACATCGGCTGCCGCAAAGTTACAGGTGGTCACCCGGTTTTGTGGGTATCAAAGTTGAGCCACTTCCGGTTGATGAAGTGAATGCAGAGAGCAGCCTGATGGGGTTGAAGTTACTCAGCCACGAGGACGGGGCTGCGTGGAATGTTATGCAAAAATTGCAGCAATCACTTGCTGATATGCAAATCGGAAGCACTGTGATTGAGTTGGAAGGTCAACCGTGCTTATTTATTAATAGTGAAGATGAAAGTGCGGTTATGTGTCGTTTGAAGACACTTGGCGCTGCCATTGCTGAAAAGATAACTGCGCTTTATCCATTCTGATATAAACGCGAAAAGCGCTTCCTTTGATGGAGGCGCTTTTTTGTGGGCAAGGGAAAAATTTTTAGCCGTTAGGTACTTTTTAGCCGTTAGGTACAATCAGCCGTTAGGTACCATGCTATTGCTGATGACTCGGCGACTGCCGTAATAACGTTTGCTCCAGTATGTGCTGCTTAACCTGGAAACGACGACACCATTGCTGGTAGAAGCATGGACGAATTGGTCATTGCCAACATAGATGCCAATATGCCTGGTTCGTGCACCTGTCTTAAATAAGACTAAATCGCCAGGGCGCAATTTTGAGCGGTCGATTTTTTTGCCAATATTTTGTTGTTCAAATGTTGAACGTGGCAGTTCCATACCAAACTGATCACGGAAAGTACGTTGAACAAAGCCAGAACAATCTATACCGCGTTTAGTATCGCCACCGAGTCGATACGCAACGCCCTTCCAGCCATTGTATTGGCTAAGAATTTTAGATTTTATATCCAGATTACGAACAAGCGCTTCGAATTCATCCTGAGACGCTTGAAGTAAGAAGCCGTTCTTACCGTTTACTGCATGCGTATCAGTTTGTGTGTTACGAAACCTTGATGAATCTGGCGAGCTGCACGCGGATAAAGTGATCGCTACGAACAGCGCGGGTATCAGCCGCGTAATGTATCTCAGAGCCGGTTGAGACTTGACCATTATTTTTGTTTTCCCTTGCTATCCTTACCTTAGTTGGTCGCTATTATTGAAAAATATCAAACGCTTCGAAGCCTGGTGTTAGAAAAAACAATGAGTAAACAACGCGCTTGGTGAAAAAACGCGCCTGATGCCACGTTTTATAACGATATTTACAATAAATGTCATTCAGACCGAGAGTACAGAAACAATCAGGAAAAGGCGAGTATTTAATGACATAATTTACAAAAAATTAGATTTCTAAGTAGGAGAGATCAGGAGTGTTGCTAATTTATGTTATTTATGTGGGTTTTATGAGCTATTGGGAAGGTTAAATATCTTCCCAATATTATTCGGTAAAAAGAGTTTAAGGGAAAGATCTTAAATTGTGCGACCAATTTGTGGCAGATTCTTATCCAGCCAGTTAATCATGATGTCACTTAATGGTGTTAATAGTAGCCAACTTGTTCCGATTAGCACCAGTGATAAAGAGCCGACGGCAATATCAGTAAACCAATGCGCTCCTGCCATGATACGAGGTAATGCAAAGATTACCATGATCAATAATGCGATACAGAATGCTCTACCTGAGATATAGCGAAGGATAAAGCAGCTAAAAATCAGGAGCATTAATCCGTGATCGCCTGGAAAGCTATCGCCTGATGCATCTTTTGTTGCCAGATTGGTCATTTCGCTAATACGATTGATATGATCAAAGGTTAATGTTGGACTTGGGCGGATAACCGGGAGTAGATGACCGATTTGGTTAAGTATAACTGCGCTTATTATCATGACCAGACCAATCATGAATAATCTGCGTTTGCCATCGTAATTCTGTTTACGAAAAGCGTTGTAATATAGTAATCCCATACATAAAAGCGAAATGGCATCGAAAGCCCTGATATTCACAAATGCTACAAATTCTGTGAATACTGAACCTGGGATTAATTTCTCATTAAAGAAGTGGAAGATTGCAGAGTCGATTTTGAACCAAAAACCGTGCTGTTCTGGTAAATACCAAGAGAGAAACAGAGTAATCCCCAACAGGTTCAATATAAATATGGTAAATGAGTGACTGCGTGTCATGGGAGACCTATTTGTTAAAAATAAAATAAGTGGTAACTAAACTTACAATTATGTTGGTTAATATAACAAATATTGAGTAATAATGTCACAATTCTTAATCATAAGTTAATTTGTTGTTTTTTTATCTACCTTGTGCTTTTTCCTTCATTTTTTATTTACTTTGGTAACTATATCTGTTCAATTCTGCGGGTTTTTATTGAGTGATGTTGTGGTGTTTAAGGTTGTAAATTCTTAATTTATTGATAATTATCTCTGATAATTCTAATGTTGGAAGATATAAATATCTTAATCAGCTTTAATCGCTAAAAATCATAAATAAACAACGAAAATAGCCGTTACCAATACATAGACTCATAAATTTTTCCGATTTCTAGGTTGATTTCATTTTTGGAAATCGCAGCGAATGATGCTGTTTTATAGTGAGGGCTTTATGTCTATGTTCCGGGTTATGATGGGTTGCTTTTTTCTGATGATTCCTGGTTTTGTCAATAGCGGATCAGAAACAACATCAAATACAGGGGTTATTCGCTTTTCAGGTGCGATCGTTGAATCACCGTGTCGTTTTGATTGGCGTGATAACTGGGCTGACACCACTTGTTGGCGAAAGGGACATAAAATTACCCAACGACGAAAGCTCGATTTGCAAAATGATATTTATTTTTATTTACCACACCAAATGGGGGTAACAGAGATTAAATGGATAAAAGGAAAAGATAAAATCGGTGTTGTTACAATTTTCTATAATTGATGTTAAGAAAAATTTTAGAAGAGGAGTAAGGATTTTATTTGTCATTGCTAAAATGAATGAGTGACAAATTTATGTTGTATTTTATTTGAGAATTTAAATTATCTCTAAATGCTAAAGGGAAAGTAGGTGACTGATTTAATTAATGGAATAGCTAAAGTGAGTTACCCTGTTTTATACCGGGCAACTCAGAATTAGATAATATTGTTAATCGCAACGTCCCATATAGCGACGTTCTGCAATATGAATACGGATTTTTTCCCCGCTACTGATATATTCAGGTACTTGCACGGTGAGTCCGGTGCTCATTTTGGCAGGTTTTGTCCGTGCACTGGCTGAAGCGCCTTTAATTCCTGGGGCTGTTTCTTCGATAACCATATCGACTGTCTGTGGCAGTTCAAGGGCAATGACTTGTCCTTCGATTGTCAGAACTTGCATGCCCGGCAGGCCACCTTCGGGAATAAATAATAACTCTTCTTCGATTTGTTCCTTTTTAAAGTGATAAGGTGTGAAATCTTCATCATCCATGAAAACATATTCATCACCATCAATATAAGAAAAGTTAACGCTACGACGAGTCAGGCTGATCGTATCAAGGATATCATCGCCTTTGAAACGTTCTTCCACTTTCTGGCCGGTGCGGATATCAGTAAAGCGCATTTTATATAATGTGCTAGCCCCTCGGGCGCTTGGTGCTTGAATATCAATGTCTTTGACTAGCAGTAATTTACCATTATAACTGACGGCACTACCGCGTTTAATTTCGTTGGCTTTAGCCATATGTAACCTTCCATAAAACTGCAAGAGAATAATCGGCGACAAAATTACTCGCAGTCAGGGCATTAGGCAAGTAGGGATTAAAAAACCCCGCTGTTTTTTTACATTGGGGTTGTAGTAAGAATGTTTTATATCAACGATACACAGGTAATAAATCAAGGGAGGACAAAATATGAGCTATGGCATTTATCAGACCAAACAGGATGACAAACCCAATAAGGAATTTTCCTCCTGGCGCTCGGTAGCTGGCTTCTGGAAAGCGCTGACGACTTGCCCGAGCCATAAGTGCTGGAATAATGACAGCCCAGATAGTTGCAGCAAATCCAGCGAAACCAATAGCATATAGAAAACCATTGGGGAACAGTAAAGCTAGTGCTGTTGGTGGAATAAATGTCACTAATGCAGATTTTAACCGGCCGGTGTTATTATCTTTAAAACCAAAGAAGTCAGCTATGTAATCAAATAGCCCTAAAGAGACACCAAGAAATGAACTTGCTAATGCCATATAAGAAAAGGCATTTAGAAGCTGGTGAACGGTTTCGCTGTTTGTTGTATTATCCATATGCTTTAATAAAGCATCGATATTCCCGCCATCAGCAATAATCTGTTTGAATACTTCGCGGGGAATATTTCCTTGAATGACATATTGCCACAAGATGTAAATAGTTAATGCGATTAACGTACCGAATAACAGGCTGCGAATAACAGCTTTGCTATCTTTATGATAATATTTTACTAAACTTGGAATGTTACCGTGATATCCGAATGAGACGAGTAAATAGGGCAGAGCGGCTAAAGCATAAGGCATATAACTTGTTGATGTGTCGTTTGATATAGCATCCGTCTGATTAAACAGGATGACATATTTAACTTCGGTAAACATACCGCCAGCGGACATAAAAAAAGTAATCACCATACCGCCGATCAAAATTGTGCTCAGACGATCCACAGCTTGAGTCGATAACCAGACAATAAGTGCAACGATAAAGGCGAAAATAAGGCCAGCATTTGCCTGTGATATCGGAATAATATTTTTAAAATTGTGGACAATAATTGAGCCGCCCGCTGAAATATAGGCATAGGTCAATATATAAAGCACGAATGCAATAGAGATACCATTGATGGCATTCCATCCTTTACCGAGTAAATCTTTAGTCATGGTATGGAAGCTGGCGCCTGATGGATAGTTCAGGTTGGTTTCTAGTATCATCAAGCCGGAAAAATACATACACGCCCATGTGTAAACCAGCAAAATAATTGAGCCAGTAAACCAGACTCCAGAAGTTACCACAGGAGTAGAGAACATTCCTGCACCGACAGCAGTTCCGGCAATGATCATTGCACCTCCCAGTATGGGAGGGCGCTTTAAACTCTGGGTTGTCTCAATGGACATATTTAACTCCTGCTGGTATATTGTTTCTTTGTACTAGCTTAAAGATACATTTTTGTCTATAGAGTGTAAATAGATGTCATAAAGGATTATTTGAAATTGAACTAACATAAGTTAGTTCATTCGGTCAGATAAAATTTATTTTCTTGCCACATTTTTATTGCATTCCGACTGGCTTCAAAATGAGGTTCAGGAAGATTATCAGGATTGCACCACATAAGTTGTTCACATTTTTCTGGTTCCATCAATTTCGGCTCATCTCCTGCATGTTTTGCCAGTAAACACACCGAAATAGTATGTTTTCCTTCCTGTTGATAAGTTTGAAGGTTATTGCAAATCCCGTAGACTTTTGGTGACTGAATTGTCAGACCTGTTTCTTCTGCAATTTCACGGATTGCACATTGCTCAAAAGTTTCTCCTGCATCAACATGACCACCAAAGATTGACCAGTATGGTGCATGTTTACTGTTGCGTTTTCCTAGTAATACTTGTCCATGTTCATTTACAATAACAACGCCAACACCCACAATGACAGACATTTGGTTTATTCCTTCATCTAAATTTCAGCAAATTTGCATCTCATTTTGAGAAAAACTCAATGCTATTCTTATCCGTAAATCAATTTAAGGCAACGATCAATAAAGTACGGAATTTAACTGAAACGATTCAATTTTAGTGATATAAAGTGATATAAATAGAACTGAAAATTCGTAGTAATGATGATTATCTACTTAGGAGACATTGGGCAAAATGAGTCGTAGAGTTGCCACTATCACCCTAAACCCTGCTTATGATTTAGTGGGGTTGTGCCCGGAAATCGTCAAGGGGGCGATCAATCGAGTGCAAACCGCCGGACTACATGCTGCGGGAAAAGGCAATAATGTTGCTAAAGTTTTGCGCGACTTAGGTATTGATGTCACGGTGAGTGGTTTTTTGGGTAAGGAAAATCAGGAAGGATTTCAACAATTCTTCAATGAAAATGGTATGGTCAATCGTTTTCATTTAGTACCGGGCAGAACACGGATTAATGTCAAATTGACAGAAGAAAGCGGCGAAGTGACAGATTTTAACTTCTCTGGTTTTTATGTCGGTGAAGCTGAATGGTCAGGATTTGTTAATGATTCGCTTTCATGGCTTGGGCAGTTTGATATGGTGGTTGTGAGTGGAAGCTTACCTGCTGGTGTCTCTGCTGAATCGTTTACCGACTGGATGACCTGCCTGCGTCAGCTTTGCCCTTGTATTATTTTCGATAGCAGCCGTGAAGCATTGGTCGCAGGATTAAAAGCATCCCCTTGGCTAGTGAAGCCGAATCGCCATGAGCTTGAAGTATGGGCAGGGCGCCTGTTACCTGAGTTATCCGATATCATCATGGCTGCGCATCAACTCAGGGATCAAGGAATCGCTCATGTTGTCATATCCTTGGGTGAGCAGGGGGCATTATGGGTTAATGCTTCTGGAGCATGGTTGGCAAAACCACCACATTGTAAAGTCGTCAGCACTGTTGGGGCTGGTGATTCAATGGTTGGTGGTTTGGTTTATGGTTTGCTGATGCGAGAATCCAGTGAACATACTTTGCGATTGGCGACGGCTGTATCTGCGCTTGCCGTTAGCCAGCCTAATGTAGGTATCAGTAATCGCCCCGAATTAGCGGCCATGATGGCTAACGTTGAACTGATACCCGTTGAATGATGCTTTAATTAAAGAATAATTAATGTTGTTGTAACTTCAGCCAGGCAATTTCTTGCGGCCAAATATCTGGGTTTATCGTTTCAAGGATGAGAGGAATACCATCAAAACGAGCATCTTTCATAATATAACTGAAAGGTGTTTTGCCAATATTTCCTTCTCCAAGGCTATGATGTCGGTCAACACGGCTGGCGAATTCACTTTTGGCATCATTTAAATGCATTCCGCATAAATATTGAAAACCAACAACTTTTTCAAACTGTTGAAAAGTTTGTTTACAAACATCATCCGTACGTAAATCATAGCCAGCAGCAAAGGCGTGACAGGTATCAATACAGACACCCACTCGGCTTTTATCTTCAACTCCGTCAATAATTGCCGCCAGATGTTCAAATTTGAAACCCAGATTAGTGCCTTGACCTGCCGTATTTTCGATAACAGCAGTGACTCCCTGGGTTTTATTGAGAGCAATATTGATAGATTCTGCAATACGTGCCAGGCATTTATCCACATCTATTTTATTGAGATGGCTGCCAGGATGAAAATTTAATAGATCGATCTCTAATTGTTCGCAACGTTGCATCTCATCAATAAAAGCTAGCCGGGATTTTTCCAGAGCTTCACTTTCTGGATGGCCGAGATTAATCAGATAACTGTCGTGAGGGAGAATTTGCCGACGACCATATCCATAACGTTCACAATTTTCTTTAAATTTATCGATAACATCAGCGGATAAAGGTGGAGCATTCCACTGGCGCTGATTTTTTGTAAATAGGGCAAAGGCGGTAGCTTTTAATTCGTGCGCCCGGATAACCGCTTGATCAACTCCGCCGGCAGCGCTGACATGTGCTCCAACAAATTTCATATTTTTCTCCTTCCTACTTTACGTCATTATGACATTGTTCAATCACTCAATGAACCTTAAGAATGGAAAGGTTATATGCTGCTGAAATTTTTCCGTGCGGATTTTGATTAACCAAACAAATGTTGAATGCCCAGATTTATCAAAAAACCACCCACCATCAGCCAGACAAATAAAATTAGAGCTAATAAAATGGGTTTAAATCCGGCCTGACGGATGGCGCTCACATGAGTCGTTAAACCCAATGCCCCCATTGCCATAGTAAGCATAATAGTATCGATATTAATCAGAAAATGAACTATTGCGGCAGGTAGTAAATTGAAAGAATTAAAACCCGCTATTGCAATAAACATCACCGCAAACCAAGGGATAGTCATTGGTGTTTTTTCCTGACGGTTTTTTCCATTTTTAGTGCTGGCTCGGCTAATGTAACGGGATAATAACAACAGGAATGGCGCCAACATCATAACCCTGAGCATTTTACTGATAACGGCTGCGTTTTCCGTTTGATCGCTAATCGCATGTCCAACAGCAACAACTTGAGCAACTTCATGAATGGTAGAGCCAGTAAAGATACCGAAAGTTTCCTGAGTAAGTGGTAACCACTGATAATACTCATTGAGTTGATAAAACCACGGATAAGTGAAAATAGCGATAGTGCCAAAGATGACAACTGTCGATACCGCAACAGCAACTTTACTGGCAGGGGCGTTTACTACCGGCTCTGTTGCCATAATAGCTGCTGCGCCGCAGATACTGCTACCGGCGCCAATTAGTATTACCGTTTGTTGATCTAATCCAAAGAGTGATTTGCCTAGCCAGATTGTAATAAAGAAAGTGGAAGATAATATCACTGCATCAATCAGAAGGCCGCTAATGCCAACATCGGCAATTTGTTGAAATGTCAAACGAAAACCGTAAAGAATAATACCGGCTCGCAAGAGATAATGTTTTGAGAAATGGATACCCTTATCGCAATAAGGTTTGAGTAAAGGGTAGACAGTATTACCGGCAATAATCCCCGTAAGGATCGCCAGTGTTAATGTGCCCAGTCCCATATTAATAAACCACGGGATATTTCCGGCATATATTGAAATTGCAGTAAGTATTGCCGCCAATATTAACCCTGGTATTAATTTGATACCGGGGATAGATGATTGTTTGTTGAATCTTTCAGCACGAATATCAGACATAGATGTTTCTCACTTTGCTTATATGTTTTAAGCATAAGCATATAGCGGATTAAGTTATCATTAAAATTGATAATATTTTTATATGTAATCTGAAAAAGTGGTAAAAAAGAGGATTTTTGTTAAGTTGTTTATTACTGTATAAAATTAAAACAAGCTAACTTTGACTGACACCATATTTTGCGGGGCAATATGCACATCACATTGAGGCAGTTGGAAGTTTTTACTGAGGTATTGAAAAGCGGTTCAACGACGCAAGCTTCTCAGCAATTGGCGTTATCTCAGTCCGCAGTGAGCGCCTCATTAACGGATCTGGAAAACCAGCTTGGCGTACAGCTTTTTGATCGGGTAGGAAAGCGGTTGGTGACTAATGAACATGGCCGCCTCCTTTATCCCAAGGCTTTGGCGTTGCTAGAGCAGGCAGGGGAAATTCAGCAGTTATTCAAACAGGAGTTGGGAGCGTTACGTATCGCTGCCAGTAGTACCATTGGTAATTATATGTTGCCGGAAATGCTGGCAAATTATCGTCACGATTTTCCTGATACGCCGTTAGAGTTAAATATCAGTAATACGCAGGATGTGATCAATTCTGTGCTGGAATTCCGTGTTGATCTTGGTTTGATTGAAGGTCCCTGTCATAGTCCTGAGTTGATAACTCAGCTGTGGATGGAGGATGAGTTGGTTGTTTTTTCTTCTCCCGAAAATCCGCTAGCTAAGCAGGATTTAAAATTGGATGATTTAGTTAAGGCATCATGGATATTAAGGGAGAGCGGATCGGGTACACGAGAAGTGCTGGATCATCTGTTGTTTGCCCGTTTACCTGGGTTCAAGATTTTGATGGAATTGGGAAACTCTGAAGCGATAAAGCATGCGGTCAAATTTGGTATGGGTATCAGTTGTTTATCCAGACGAGTCGTTGCGGAACAATTGCAAAATCGCACTTTACTGGAGTTAAAAGTGCCAGGATTAAGACTTTTCAGAGTATTGTACCTAATTCATCATCGGCAAAAGCACATGTCTAACGCATTGCAAAAATTGCTCAGTTATTGCCGGTAAGGTTTACGTTCTGTCTAAAATCCAAAATTAGCTGTGTTACTTATAATTTTCTCTAAATTATGAAGGTATCTTATAACAGCGCTTCCTCGCTATTTTGATAGTGAGGATTTGTTACAATCCGCCATCAGATTTATTCGCAGCTAACAGGAACAGAATGTCTCAACAACAAAAAAGTGTTTCCGGGAAACCAGTAGCGCAACATTTGCGACGTGAATTGAAAGCTCGGCATCTGGCGATGATTGCCGTTGGCGGATCAATAGGCACCGGGTTATTCGTGGCTTCAGGTGCGACAGTTTCACAGGCAGGGCCTGGCGGAGCATTACTTTCCTATGCATTAATTGGCTTGATGGTTTATTTCCTGATGACCAGTTTGGGTGAACTGGCCGCTTATATGCCGGTTTCCGGCTCTTTCTCAACGTATGGTTCCAAATATGTTGAAGAAGGGTTTGGTTTTGCCTTGGGTTGGAACTATTGGTACAACTGGGCGGTGACTATCGCGGTGGATTTGGTTGCTGCTCAATTGGTTATGGGGTACTGGTTGCCGGATATGCCGGGTTGGATCTGGAGTGCGCTATTTCTCGCGCTGATTTTCCTATTGAATTTTATTTCAGTGAAAGGATTTGGTGAAGCTGAGTACTGGTTCTCTTTAATTAAAGTCAGTACGGTTATTGTCTTTATTGTGGTCGGATTACTGATGATAGCCGGTATCATGAAAGGAGCTGAGGGGGCTGGATGGCATAACTGGACTGTTGGTGATGCGCCTTTTGCTGGTGGCTTCGCAGCCATGATTGGCGTGGCGATGATAGTTGGGTTTTCTTTCCAGGGAACCGAGCTGATTGGCATTGCGGCGGGTGAATCAAAAGATCCGGCGAAAAATGTTCCTAGTGCTGTACGTAAGGTATTCTGGCGTATTCTGCTGTTCTATATTTTTGCAATCCTGATCATCAGTCTGATTATTCCTTATACTGATCCAAGCCTACTGCGTAATGAGGTCGGTGATATCAGTGTTAGTCCGTTTACGTTGGTATTTGAAAACGCCGGTTTATTATCCGCCGCGGCTATGATGAATGCGGTTATTTTGACGGCTGTGTTGTCTGCGGGTAATTCAGGTATGTATGCATCGACTCGTATGTTATTCACATTGGCAAAAGAGGGTAAAGCACCGAAGATTTTTGGCAAATTATCCAAAGGTGGTGTACCGCGTAATGCCTTGTATGCAACAACAGTCGTTGCCGCGTTGTGTTTCCTCAGTTCAATGTACGGTAATCAGACCGTCTATCTGTGGTTGTTGAATACCTCTGGGATGACTGGTTTTATTGCATGGTTGGGGATTGCTATCAGCCATTATCGTTTCCGCCGTGGCTATATAGCTCAGGGATTGGATTTAAGTAGGTTACCTTATCGTTCGGGATTTTTCCCGGTTGGCCCAATCTTTGCGTTTGTTTTATGTCTGACGATCACACTAGGACAGAATTATCAAGCATTTCTACAAGATAAAATTGACTGGTATGGTGTCACTGCAACTTATATTGGTATTCCACTATTCCTGTTGATTTGGTTTGGTTACAAGTTAGTGAAGAAAACTCACTTTATTAAATATAGCGAGATGAAATTTCCTGATATCACAAACCAGTGAATGTGAATATGTTAAATCGTGATTAGCAGACGGGCAGGGATCTTTGAAAAAATTCCTGCCCGTCTGGTTTTTATGGTTTTTTAATTCGATTCGCGGTTAATTTATTATTATCTTAATGTTTTATTTATCTGAGTAGATCAACCGTTATTGATAGGAAATTAAAAGAAAACACCCATTTTGTGATCAGATGGGTGTTTTTTATTTTTCATAGAGTTAATCATACAATTAATCACGTAATTTACCAAAATTTGTGTAGATCATATTGATAAGTATTCTCATTTGGCCTATTGTTAATGCCATAATTATTAATATCAAAGGGCTAGCAAAATGAAATTTATATCTCGATCTGTAGCAAAGAGTATCAGTGTCGGCCTGTTAGCGGGTTCGGCAGTCATGGCAAGCTTCGCATCATGGGCTGAAACGGTCACCGACATAGTTGGTCGCACCGTTGAAGTTCCTGAGAATGTAAATCGTGTTTTGTTGGGCGAGGGCCGTTTGTTCCACGCTATCGCTTTACTTGAAGGCGATAAACCACTGGCCCGTATCGCAGGTTGGCAAGGTGATTTCCGCAAATTGGACCCACAGTCTTATGCTGTCTATAAAGCTAAATTCCCTGAAATTGACAAGGTTCCTTTGATTGGTAATACCAGTGCTGATAGTGTCAGTTCTGAAAAAGTATTAACTCTCAACCCGGATATCGCTATTTTTGGTTTGTCTGGTCATGGTCCTGGTAAAGACAGCGAATTGGTCGCTCAACTTGAAAAGGCAGGTGTTCCGGTTGTATTTGTCGATTTTCGTACTGAGCCGTTAAAGAATACGCTGCCGAGCATTCGTATGCTAGGTAAAGTACTAAATCGTGAGAAACAGGCGGCGGAATATGCCGATTTTTACGAAAAAAATGTAAAACTGGTGACTGACATCACTAATAAAATCCCGGAAGAGAAAAAACCAACAGTATTTATCGATTTGAGAGCGGGTGCTTTTGAAGACTGCTGTGCAACTGCCGGTGACGGTAATATGGGTAACTTTATCGATTTGGCTGGTGGTAAAAACATTGCTAAAGGTGTTCTGCCAGGCGTACTTGGTAACATGAACCTCGAAAAAATTATTGCAGTTGACCCTTATATTTACATTGCTAGTGGTGCAAAAGCGCCAGACAGTAATGAACCTGGTGTAAAACTGGGAGCGCAATCTACGCCTGAATTAGCAAAAGCCAGTCTGAAACAAATGACTGAACGTAAAGGTATTAGCTCGTTGACTGCGGTCAAAGAGGGCAGAGATTATGCGATTTGGCATAACTACTACAACTCTCCATATAATGTGGTAGCAACTCAAGTATTTGCTAAATGGTTTTATCCTAAGCAATTTGCAGATTTAGATCCGCAAAAGACGCTGAATGAATTACACAGTAAATTCCTGGCGGTTGATCCATCAGGGGTCTACTGGATCAGTGAGAAGTAATCGGTAAGTCAGGTAACGGGAATAATGAGCGCCACTACTGAGCCAATGGTGAAACAACAATTAGATGACAGCAGTGTAAAAGTCCATTACCAATATATTTTACGCCGCCGTATTGTGATGATGGTATTCATCGTGCTGATTATTGGTGTGTCATTGGTGTTAGATTTTACGATAGGACCATCAGGTTTATCTTTGTCATCTCTCTGGCAGACTTTAGTATCGCCAGAGAGTGTGGATGCGGGTATACGGGTAATTGTTTGGGATATCCGTTTACCATACGCCCTGATGGCGGTAGTGATTGGCCTGTCTCTTGGGCTGGCTGGCGCGGAAATGCAGACGATCTTAAATAACCCATTAGCCAGTCCCTCTACTTTAGGGGTTGCTCAGGCGGCTGCATTTGGTGCTGCGTTGGCGATTGTATCCGATATTGGTATTCCAGGCGTGCCTGATCAATGGTTCATCTCTGCGAATGCTTTCATTTTCGCTTTGTTGGCGGCATTGGTGCTGGATACGATTACTCGTTGGACACGCGTTGCTACGTCTGGGGTAGTATTGTTTGGTATCGCGCTGGTCTTTACCTTTGAAGCATTGGTTTCCATGATGCAATTTATCGCAACGGAAGATACCCTTCAGGGGTTAGTACTCTGGACAATGGGTAGTCTTGCCAGAGCAACCTGGATAAAACTGGGTGTTATGTTGTTGGTGTTTACCGCTGTTTTTCCTATTTCAATGATGAATTCCTGGAGACTGACAGCGCTGCGCTTGGGTGAAGATCGTGCAATCAGTTTTGGTATCAATGTTCATCGTCTGCGCTTGGGGACATTATTGCGTATCAGTATTCTTGCCGCTTTAGCCGTTGCATTCGTTGGGCCAATTGCCTTTGTCGGTTTAATTGCGCCACATATTGCCCGTATGATGTTTGGTGAAGATCATCGTTTCTATTTGCCAGCCAGTGCCCTAATTGGTGCATTGGTGCTCTCTATGGCGTCCATTGCCTCGAAGAATCTTATCCCGGGTGTTGTTATTCCGGTTGGGATCGTTACTGCGTTAGTGGGGGTTCCATTCTTCCTTAGCATAATTTTACGTCATAGGGGGAATATATGAGCTCGGGATTAACCATTAGCAATTTTTTTGCGGGTTATCCGAAACATTCGGTTATTGAAAATCTGAATGTTGCTCCGTTGCCGCGTGGGAAAATTACGGTACTGTTGGGGCCAAATGGTAGCGGTAAATCAACACTTCTGCGTTCTTTGGCTGGTTTAAATCGTGCCAGAGGTGAGCTCTGGCTTGATGGTCAAGATTTGATGCAGATGAGTTTTGCCCAGCGATCGGACAATGTGGTTTATTTACCACAGAGTTTACCTGCTGGTGTTCATTTGCACGTACTAGAATCGATTATTGTTGCTCAACGAGCGTCCGGATGGCGTCATTCTGAAACCAGTGAAGAAGAGGTGATGTCGTTATTACGTCAGTTGGGGATTGAACACCTGGCATTATGTTATTTAGATCAATTATCTGGCGGCCAAAAACAGTTGGTCGGATTGGCGCAATCGTTAATCCGTAAGCCAACGTTATTATTGTTAGATGAACCGCTTAGTGCGCTGGATTTAAATTATCAATATCACGTAATGGCGCTGGTGGCGCAAGAAACGTATCGGCGGAATATTATTACTGTGGTCGTTGTACATGACATTAATATCGCATTGCGTCATGGTGAGCATGTATTAATGTTGCAAAAAGGTCATTTAATTGCAGAAGGAACTCCAGAGCAAGTTATTACGTCAGAGAGTCTGGCACAGGTTTATGGCGTCAAAGGCAGAATTGAACGTTGTTCTCAGGGTATTCCCCAAGTATTAGTTGATGGATTGGTTTCAAAGCTAGCGAGTGAGAGTTTATTTTAACTTGTTATTTAAATTATATTTTTTACAAAATATGGCATAAACTGCGCACAAAAACGGAATATACATAGTTATACGTGGGGGAACGATCTATTTTTCTTATACTACGGTGTGCTAAAAGCGACATTTTTTGTCTGACTGATGCCAAGCTCCACTCTTTACTGCAAAGGATGGTAAATCGAATGATTTAATAAGATAGATTATTATAGCCAATAAAAATAAAATTTTATACTTTATGGTAATAAGATGTCAGTAAACTAATAGAACTACACAGGGATAAATATTTTATTCACGTTATCTTAGCATATGCTGATTATTCATTTTTATTAAATGAACTACTTAGTGAGCTGAATTTCAGTGATCAATATCACGTAATAGTGCTGGTATCACGAGAAACATATTATCGTAATATTATTACCTTGGGTAGTTTGTGATATTAATACGGTTTTGTGACATGGTAAGGAATTAAACACAGTTATCAGAGGGGTATTTTACAGGTATTGATTTCAAAGATAAAGATTGAGGGTTAAATTTAACTTGTTGTTTAAATTATGTTTTTAATAAAGCATAGGCGTGGAATACGCACAAAGATCAGAATGTGCATCATCGTACATGGGGAGTGGTTTATTTACCTTATATTACTGTGTGTTTAAAAGCTAACTGTATTTGAAAGCTACAGTTTTTGTCTGGCTAATGCTGGGATTTAATCTTTAACCGCAAAGGATAGTAAATGGAATAAGTTAATAAGATATAAGTAAACTAATAAAATAATAAAACTACACAGGGGTAAATATTTTATCCTCGTTATTTGAGCACATGTTGATTATCCATTTTTATAGATGAATAAAGTGAAATTATATCTTTTGGAGAATCGGGAATGGGTGTTTTTAATAAAAGAAAAGTCGCGTTAGGCGTTATTGCTGCAATCTCATCTAGCTCAGTCTTTGCGGTTGGTAGCAATAATGACACTATTATTGTGACTACAGCAGCAGGCTTTCAACAGAAAATTGAAGATGCGCCAGCGTCTATTTCTGTGGTGAGCCGTGAGCAATTGGAAACGAAGGCTTATCGTGATGTGACTGATGCATTGAAAGATGTACCGGGGGTTGTTGTTACAGGGGGTGCTAGCAACAGTGATATCAGTATTCGTGGTATGTCGCCTCAATATACTATGATTTTGATCGATGGGAAGCGTGTTGACACCCGTGGTACTCGTCCAAACAGTGATAATTCGGGTATTGAGCAGGGTTGGTTGCCGCCATTGGCCGCGATAGAACGCATCGAAGTGGTACGCGGTCCTATGTCTTCCCTTTATGGTTCTGATGCGATGGGAGGGGTGATTAACGTGATCACCCGTAAAGTTCAGAAGGAGTGGAGAACCAATTTCCGTACCGATACGACATTAACTGAAAGTAAAGATTCAGGTAACAGTTATCAGAGCAGTGTTTATGCAGCAGGGCCAGTGGTTGATGGCTTGTTAGGCTTGAAAGTCAATGGCCTATATTCTCACCGCAACGAAGATAAATTTATTAATGGCTTTAATGAGCAAGAAATGCGTAACGGTTCAGCAACTCTTTCTCTAACACCTGATGATAAGAATACTTTTGATTTTGAAGCGGGTCGTTATGAGCAGAAGCGTAATGCTATTAAAGGAAAATCGTCTCGTTATAGTGACTCGAAAAATGATTATGATCGTAATAACTATTCTATTACGCATAATGGCATTTATGATTTCGGTACCATGACTTCATATATTCAACATGATGATTCACGTAATCCTGGGCGTGATATGAGGTATAAAGATACTGTATTTAATAACCAAACAGTCTTTCAGTTAGATGATCATACTGTGAGTATCGGGGGGCAATATCGTTATGAGAACTTACATGGTGGTGATAATAGACTAGCTTCTACTAATGGCTTGGATAAATTGACTCGCTGGAGTTGGGCGTTGTTTGCTGAGGATGAGTGGCAGATGACCAATGACTTTTCCTTGACTGGTGGTATCCGTATGGATAAAGACGAGAATTTTGGCAGTCATTGGACTCCACGCTTATATGGTGTGTGGCATGTAGATGAACAATGGACAATTAAAGGTGGTGTATCTACAGGTTACCGTTCTCCGGATTTGCGTTATATTTCGGCGGATTGGGGGCAGCAAACAGGTGGTTATGTTGGAAATGGTATTATTCTGGGTAACCCGAATTTGAAACCAGAGAAAAGTGTCAATGAAGAAATTAGTGTTATGTGGAACAATCGGGATAATTTTAATGCTGGATTGACCATATTTAATACTGATTTTAAAGATAAAATCACAGAAATCACAGCTTGTAGTAGGAAGAGTTCAAAACCTTGCACTATCGGAACGGATCCACATGTATATACATTTATCAGTGAACGTATAAACGTACAAAAAGCTAATATTCGTGGTATAGAAGCGACAATGAACTGGGATATCGTTGAAAACTGGTCATTGGCTGCAAACTACACTTACACTGATTCAGAACAGAAGAGTGGGAAAAACAAAGGAAAACCTTTGAACAAAATGCCTAAACATATGGTGAATGCGACTCTGAACTGGCAAGCTTTGCCAGAAATGCAAACTTGGACCCGAGTTAACTTCCGTGGCAAAACTTCAGATTATTTAGATCGTGGTGAAAGAATGAGTGAAGGAACGCCGTCTTATGCCTTTGTGGATATAGGCGCTGTTTATAATCTGACCAAAGATTTACGCGTGTTGGGCGGTGTATATAACGTATTTGATAAACGTGTTACCAGTGAGAATTATGGGGCACAACTGGATGGCCGTCGCTATAACATTGGTATCAATTACGACTTTTAATAACGCGTTCTAACTAACAGTGTCATAATCCTCTTTGTTTGTTGCTGACAGAGGGGATTTTTGTTTTTTACTTATACCGGTAAAAACTGAATAGCAATCCGTTTTGTGTTGTGTTAAAACTTAGCTCACGTCAAAGAAATGTATATGACACCGTTAAATTCCATAGCGTCATTGATGAGTGTGGTAAAAAATAATGAACTTTTAGTGCGGCGAGTATTGCTATTTCAGGTCTTCGAGTGCAGAATTCGCCCACTAGAGAATAACTGATGCGTTTATATGTGTCGGTTATTTTTTTTGCTTTGACTTATTTTTTACTATACCAGAGGCCGGACTCTGAGCCGGATAGATAATTGGCCCACGAGCAACCGCAACGAGGATCGGTTGCCGTAATGAGGAACGCTAATATGGAGCAATTATTCTCTTTCGCACTTGTACCAATCGGTACATGCTGCTGCATCGATGACTACGGAGCATTGCGCTCTGCATATAATCCAGCCTCTAACTCTCCTGCCTATAGGCAGAAGCGAAGTCTTCCCAGTAACTGTCGATTAAGTAGTGTCATAACACGAATCGGAGTTATGGGAGGTTTCGCTCATGTCGCGTAATACTGTAATCCCACTAGGCACCAACCAGACTGGTGCGAACAATCGAGTTCAACTCAGAAAAACACTGACTTTAGTTCAGGTGGTGATGATGGGTCTTGCTTATCTGCAACCTATGACCATCTTTGATACTTTCGGCATTGTTTCTGGTTTGACTGACGGTCACGTACCGACATCCTACGCTATTGCTTTGATTGCAATTCTGTTTACCGCCTTGAGCTACGGGAAATTGGTAAAACGTTTCCCATCTGCCGGATCTGCATATACTTATGCACAAAAATCCATTAGTCCGCATGTTGGCTTCATGGTGGGTTGGTCATCGCTATTGGACTATATGTTCATGCCGATGATTAATGTCTTGTTAGCGAAAATTTATCTTCAGGCCATTTTTCCTAGCGTAGATCCGTGGATCTTCGTCGTGGGTTTTGCATTACTGATGACAGCTTTTAACCTGCGTGGCATTAACGTTGTTGCTAATCTCAACACGGGTATTGTTATTGTTCAGGTTGCCATTATGGTTGTATTTGTGGGTTTATTGATCCACGGTGTGTACAACGGGGAAGGAGTTGGGACTTTATGGAGTGCGAAACCATTCGTTTCTGAGGATGCTAATTTAATCCCAATGATTACTGGGGCCACGATTTTGTGCTTTTCATTCCTAGGGTTTGATGGCATTAGCTCGTTGTCCGAAGAGACGCCGAATGCTGGTAAGGTGATCCCAAAAGCGATTTTCCTGACAGTATTGATCGGTGGTGTTATCTTCATTGCGGTTTCTTATTTCTTACAGCTCTATTTTCCGGATATCTCTCGGTTCAAGAACCCGGATGAATCTCAGCCAGAAATTATGCTGTATGTAGCGGGTACTCTGTTCCAAGCCATTATCTTGGTGTTCTCTTGTGTCACCGTTTTGGCTTCTGGTATGGCGGCTCACGCAGGGGTTTCTCGTCTGCTCTATGTTATGGGGCGTGATGGTGTATTTCCTGAGAAAGTATTTGGCTATGTTCATCCAAAATGGCGGACTCCGGTAATCAACGTGTCGCTGGTAGGCATTATAGGATTATCTGCGATTACCTTTGATCTGGTGACTGCAACAGCTCTGATTAACTTTGGTGCGTTGATAGCGTTTACCTTTGTGAACCTGTCAGTCATTTCTCAATTCTATATCCGTGAACGTCGTAACCGTACATTAAAAGATACAATTAATTTCTTGGTATTACCTGTGATAGGTGCTTGTACTGTTAGTGTACTGTGGATGAATCTGGAACAAAGTTCTATGGAATTGGGGCTAACTTGGGGAGCAATTGGTTTGATTTACATGGTATTCCTGACTCGTCGCTTCCGTCAGCCGATGCCACAATGCTCTGAAATGGTTTAATATCGAGTAAAAGAATAATGGCGCCGAATTTGGCGCCATTATTTTTCCTATGTTGTCAATTTATCGTAATAGTGAAGAAAAGGGAGCTTAGGAAAAAAAACAGCGAGGTAGCTTACAGATAAGAAAAATTTCAACGGTAAACGGAGAAAAACAATCTATGCTCTGAGAGGTGATTATTATTAAGGAAGAGACTATGAATGGTACAAAAACCTCTCAAAATCAACAATTCATTACTACCCTGACCAATATTGTCGGTAAATCTCATATCCTGACTGCCCCCCATAAAACTGAACGTTATCGTAAAGGCTTTCGCTCCGGCCAGGGAGACGCTTTAGCTGTCGTATTTCCCGGTTCACTGGTGGAACAGTGGCGTGTGTTTAAAGTCTGTGTTGAAGCAGATAAAATCATCTTAATGCAAGCGGCCAACACGGGGGTAACCGAAGGTTCTACTCCGAATGGCAAGGATTACGATCGTGACATCGTGATCATTAGCACACTACGCATGAATAAGATTCAGATTTTAAAATCGTGTAATCAGGTAGTTGCGCTACCGGGCAGTACATTATGGCAACTTGAACGTGCGCTCAAGCCACTGGGGCGTGAACCTCATTCAGTTATTGGTTCTTCCTGCATCGGCGCTTCTGTGGTTGGGGGCATCTGCAATAACTCAGGGGGTTCTTTAATTCATCGTGGGCCGGCTTATACCGAAATGGCATTGTATGGACGAGTTAATGAGCGCGGTAAGCCGGAATTGATTAATCATCTGGGGATCTATTTGGGAGAAACGCCGGAAGAGATCCTCTCTTGTCTGGAAGAGCAACGTTATAGTAATCAGGATGTAGAACAGGGGCAGCGTAAAGCATCTGATCATGAATATGCCCAAAGAGTGCGTGACGTAGATGCTGATACTCCATCTCGTTTCAATTCTGACGAACGCCGTTTATTCGAAGCTTCAGGTTGTGCGGGTAAGCTGGTTGTGTTTGCCGTCCGGCTCGATACTTTTCCGGCAGAACCTTTGTCTCAAGTATTTTATATCGGTACCAACCAAACTGGCGTATTGACGGAATTACGTCGCCATATATTAGCAAATTTTCATAATTTACCGGTGGCAGGTGAATATATGCACCGGGATATTTTCGATATTGCGGAAACTTATGGTAAAGATACTTTTATCATGATTGATAAGCTTGGTACTGATAAAATGCCAGCTTATTTTACTTTAAAAGGGAGAATGGACGCTATCTTCAATCGTATCCCATTTTTGCCTGCCAATCTTGTCGATCGCATTATGCAGGGGTTAAGTCGCTTACTTCCTTCCCATTTGCCTAAGCGTTTAAAAGAATATCGTAATCGTTTTGAGCACCATTTAATATTAAAGATGTCCGGTGATGGGGTTGAAGAGGCCAGAAGCTGGTTGGAAAAATATTTTAGCCAGGTAGAAGGGGATTTCTTTGCTTGTACACCGAAGGAAGGCGCTAAAGCGTTCCTGCATCGTTTTTCCGCTGGTGGTTCTGCGATCCGTTATCAAGCGGTGCATAGCAACACAGTAGAGAATATCCTTTCACTGGATATTGCTCTGCGCCGTAATGATCGTGAGTGGTTTGAACAATTACCCCCAGAGTTTGATGATGTGTTGGTACACAGACTTTATTGTGGGCATTTTATGTGCTACGTGTTCCATCAGGATTACATTGTGAAAAAGGGGGTAGATGTACAGGCATTGAAAGAAAGAATGATAGAACTGCTTGATAAACGAGGTGCGGAATACCCGGCAGAGCATAATGTGGGGCATGTATATCAAGCTAAACCCCAACTTAAGGCTTTTTATCGGATGACTGATCCCACTAACACTCTCAACCCAGGAATTGGAAAAACATCCAAGCTGAAAAATTGGGGTAAAAGATCTTAATGTCAATATTCTCAGTAGTTACAACGTCATGCTGGTATTAAGAAAGTTCAAATCTGTAAAAGTTGATGACAATCATTCTGTTAGAAAGAAAGGCGAGTATATATGACTCGCCGTTTTATATTTGTTCTCGACCCGTTTAATTATCCAGCCAGTTGCACTGCATATTCCATGAGTGCTTTGAGCTGACGGCATTTTTCTTCATTGCTTTGGTGTTCAATGAAGAGTTGTTCAATTATAAAGAAATATTCATTCAGTTTATCCTGAGTTAAGACATCTTGACGATGACGTAACCAACGCTGTTGTTCATCGTAAGTTAGAGTAGCGGGATAGTTTCTGGCACGGTAGCGGAATAACAGCGTTTTAATACGTGGGTCCTGAAAAGTCAGATCGAGTGCCGGTAAATTCTGAGGCAGCGTCTCCCGAATAATATTCATTGCTGCTTTATCGGCACTACTAAAGAAGCCGTCATACAGTTTAGCGTCAACATTATCGGATTCAGGGAAAGGTTCGGCCTCTGCAAACAGTTCTACAACTTTTTCTCTGATTTGTGGATTATTCCGTAGAATAGCCAGATTTTTTTCGCAGTGATTACGATCTAATCCAATACGTTCAGCGTCTTCTGCTCGCAAAGTATTATCGGGGGAGATTATCGGGCACTTATTAATATGAACCAATTTTATAGGGACTGGCAATTGATCTGGCTGTAATTCATCATGGCGGGTATATAGACGTTCACGTAACGTATCTGCATCCAATTCCAGTAATGGTGAAATATCTCCAGCTAAATCGCACATAATAACCGCATTTTGGTTTACTGGATGCCAGGCAAGAGGCGCAACCAAGCTGAGGTTGCTGCGAGCAGCGCCAAACATCCCGGAAACATGAACCAGTGGTTTCATTTGAGGGATATCGATGAGGGAGCTAATTTTCTGCTTATTTCTTAACTGAAAGAAATAATTGAACATCTTTGGCTGTACTTCTTTGAGTAATTTTGCCATTGCTATCGTAGCGTAGACATCGGACATAGCATCGTGAGCATGTGAATGTTCAACGCCATTTGCCTTAGTCAGATGTTCTAACTTAAAGCTAGGTAGACCATCTTCATTCTCTGGCCAGACAATACCTTCGGGGCGCAAGGCATAACAGGCACGCAATACATCAAGCAAATCCCAACGGGAATTGCCTTTTTGCCAACTATAAGCGTATGGATCATAAAAATTACGGTAAAAGATATTCCGGCTGACTTCATCATCAAACCGAATATTGTTATAACCGAGGATACAACTGTTCGGTACGCTGAATACATTATGAATCTGGCGGGCAAATTCCGCTTCATTGATCCCTTTTTCTAAGGCAATTTGCGGAGTAATGCCTGTAATCATGACAGCTTCTGGTTGTGGCAGATAATCATCAGCAGGTGAACAGTAAATAACTAATGGCTCTTCAATAATATTGAAATCCATATCAGTACGAACACCAGCAAACTGAGCCGGTCTGTCTAAGGCCGGATGTTGACCAAAAGTTTCGTAGTCGTGGATGTAGAAAGTGGGTTGTTCGCTGCTATTTTTCACTGTTGTTCAATGTCCAAGGTTGTTGACTAATTATTCTTTTACCGCGTAGTTTGGTTTTAATCAGCTTTAATGTCCAAATAAAATGGTAATTTATTATTTAGTGTTAATTCAGGTCTGATAGTGGTTGGTTATTTACACAGGTGTCTATCAGATTACAAAGTCATACTAGGCGTATCTGTAATTTTTTACCGACAGCTGCTGCATATTTTTTCAATGTATTATACGAAGGCCCTTGTGTACCAGAAGCTAGCCCACTTTCAAGCCGTGTGATGGCCGTTGCTTTGGTTCCCATGCGTTCAGCTACTTGCGCTTGTGTTAGCCCAGCTTTTTTGCGTGCAGCTAGCAGTTCATCAAGCAATGCAAATTCTTGTTCCAGTTTCTCGTATTCAGCTTTTACAGCCGGATTTGACAGCATTTTTGCAACCATTTCATCGTGTGTCATAGTTGGAGGGGTATGTTTACCAGTCATTTTTTACCTCTTTCATTCTGATTTTGGCTTTCCTGCATGCTTTAAGTGGGGTCTTTTGCGTTTTCTTCACGAAGCTGTGCAGTATCACTATACGGTGCCCAATCATTGTGCAATAGAACACGCGAGTAATCCCTTCAGTCCCTTTGAGTCTGAGTTCAAACAACCTATTACCAAACGCTTCTGTGTGTGGTTCTCCGAGGTTGGCACCATGTTCTCGCTGATGTAACGGGCTTGAAGTGTGTCAGGGAGAGCAAGGACCTCGTTCTCCACCTCGGTGCTATAGTAATCAATAGTATATTTCATGAGCCAAAAATAATAAATTTGTTATGTTTTTGCAATGCTTTGCTAATGTGAAGCAGGTATATGTGACTGTTCCTTGTCCTATTGAGTTGTATCCTAAAAGTTGGACGCCAGATTACTGACTTAAGGGGGCTGTTCTATGAAGAAAAATATCCCGTTGCCTCTAGGATTCAGATTGCTGAGTATTTCCTGTCAGGTACTCTTGGCGTTAAACTGACTGCAAAACATTTTGGTATTTATCATAGTACTATTGTGTACATATTTTCTTACTTTTTGCTCCATGATCGGAAGTTGGTTATTAACATTTTGAGTACTTGGAATAAGAAATTGTGTGTTTTAAGACCATTTACCCTTGACAATATTGACCTGCCAACCGCAGCATGCATCGAAGTATTGAAAAAATAAACGAGGTGAATATGTCAAATTTAATTTATTTAATGAAATATTTGAAGAGTTCTCTGTAGGGCTAGATCAATGAAGATAGTAAGTATATTGATGAAAATCGTGATGCACATAACTCAAGGGATAATTGGTGGGGTGAGTGTATTTTCAGTTATTGGATTAGTTTATTTTACCTTAATGTCAACATTAGAAAACCGATATCAGTATGCGATAGTTTCAGGTATATGCTTGGCGCTTTCTGCATTTTTTTACTATATAACGGAAAAAATAAAAGAAAAATGTATATTACTCCAATAGGTTACAATTAGTAAGCGTGAAAATTATTCTTTACCAGGGTGGATTCGACTAATAAATACATTTTTCAGCAGGGATTTTTTATTATCAATGGTATTATCACAGGAAGTCTATAAATATCTTTTACTAGTTTGCTGATGAATTGTTTAGGCAATTTTACCAGCAAACAGGGTATATAATAATTAGAATATATTTATCTTTATTAAGGATAATTAATTTCTTGAAAATGCTCATTAATAGATTCAATATACTGATCACTTAAACCAGTTTCATATTGGATTCTTTCAAGTAAATTTATTCTATTGACACTATAAAATGGTTTAATAGAAACCCCATTTTTAGGATGAGTTATTTTTATAATTGGAATTCTTGTTCTACGTGCATGGCCAAAAGAGATTTCGTAACCATTCAAATCAAAAGGAATTTTTTTCATCACCTAACCTAATTATCGTTATATTTTTCGTCAATTTTAATTATGTTTCAGCAATAAGGAAATTTTTATTTTATTATTAAGATGGGTATCACAAATATAGTCAGTTTGAGCATGTATTTAAATAATAAACTAATAAACTAATAAACTAATAAACTAATAAACTAATAAACTAATAAACTAATAAACTAATAAACTAATAAACTAATAAACTAATAAACTAATAAACTAATAAACTAATAAACTAATAAACTAATAAACTAAATGCTTTTCCATTGGATATAAATTTTATTAAAAATAATTACCTGAAAATCTTATCTTACAAAGAGTTGTAAAATAAAAGAATGAATACAGTTTAAGATGTATATAATATTAGATAATGTTAACGTTTTATTCAATATTTTATCGTGCTCTATATAATTAATTGTCTTTATTTGGTTTGTTTATTAATATCTTGTTTAATTTCTGAATGGAATTAAATTTATAGTTTTTTATTCATTTTTCATGAGAAAATAATTGAATTTTTATCATATGAAAATATATAAATTTTGTCTCTGACAAATATGTAATTACGTTTGTTAGATAATCATGGAGATAATAGTGATTAATGATCATACACTTGGAATCTGAAAAAATTGTAGAGTAAGAAATGGAAGATGAGCGATAGGGAAGGGAAAAACAGTGCTTCTGTCAGTGGAGGGTTGGCGATTTATTATTCATTCGCAATGGACGATTGTTTTCGATTGAGTCAATATGTTGAACCTTTAGCAAGAAGTTAACAGGTTTATGTAATTAATGAGAATCAATAAATAACGGAAACTGACTTGTCTATTAATGGTTTTGGTCTTATTGTGTAGTTAAATTGGATAATCTGTACGTTTGAGTAAAAGAAAGGTATGAAAATGGACAACGCAAATAAACCATCATTCCACAATGTGCTGGAGTTTGTACGTATGTTTCGTCGTAAGAATAAGTTGCAGCGTGAAATCGCAGACAATGAGAAGAAAATACGTGATAACCAGAAACGAGTTTTATTGCTTGATAACTTGAGTGAATACATCAAGCCCGGTATGTCAATTGAGGATATTCAGAGCATCATTATGAATATGAGAAGTGATTATGAAGACCGCATAGATGATCACATAATTAAAAATGCGGATCTTTCTAAAGAGCGTCGTGAGTTGTCTAAAAAGCTTAAAACAATAGGTGAACTCAAATAGCATCATTAGATAACCACGCGTGAATGCGTGGTTATTTTTACCGACTACGCAGTAACCCAATCAGGTTTAAGCTCTGGATCAACTAAGGTATAAATCTGCTGATATGAAGATTCTTCTTCTGCCATAGTTGCCAGTTGATGTGCGACATCTTGGCGACTAATTGCACCATGAATTTCATGTTGATATCTTTGGCAATGGCCTGTTCCCGGTTTATCTGTTAATCCACCTGGGCGAATAATTGTGTAATTTAAAGAACTTGTCTGAAGGTAGCTTTCTGCCATTGATTTACGCCTGACGGATTGGCCAAACAGTGATTTAGCTCTGGGTGATAAGGTTTTCCAGCCTTCGCCGCAACCTATTGAGGTAACGAGTAGCATACGTGTTATTCCAGTTCTCTCAATAGTATCAATGATGTTCATATTGCCAGGGAGATCTGAATCAATTCCACCAATAGTAGAGAAGACGATTGCTTCTGAACTTACATGTTGTACCGCTTTTTCAACATCTTCGGGATTACAGGCATCGCCTTGTATCACTTTGACGCCTAAAGCACTTAGCTCAGTAGCCTGCTGAGCATTGCGGATAAGAGCAATTACGGGACGTTTTTGTTGCAGTGCGACAGTCACGAGATGGCGTCCAACGCCACTACCTGCACCAAAAATAAGCCACGGTTTCATAGACTATTCTCCTGGTTAAATAATAAATCGAATGATAATTAATTGAACAGAGTAACAGTGATAGCCGTTTAAACTACCCCTTATATAGATAGAATAAAATTAACGATAACTATTTTTGTGGGGTTAGTAGCAAAAAAAATGGCTCCCCAAAAAGAGCCATTCTGCTAATATTAAACGATGTTATCTATTCAAAAGACTGTGGTTTAGCCATTGGTGAAGTAGCCGCATTAGTGGCTGAATGGCCCCCAGCTCCCCCTTTCCCGTCAAAATGAGAAAAAGGCCGTTGCCATTCACTAATAACAATGGATTTTTCAATCATCTCAGGGGCTGGCGCTTTGGTCATTGGCGCATAAGCATGATGAACTTTTGCTATAACGGCAACAGGCTGTTTAACCATTTCATCCTCACTCTCTTCGACAGTCATCACTGCTGCAATTTCTTTAGAAACAACAATGTCTTCTTCTGTTTCAGGGTGCTGCTCAAATTCAAGGGCAATCGGCGTTATTGCAGAAAGTTCAATAACTGACGGCACTTCCCGCACTGATTCAGTTTGCTGTAGAACAATGTCATTTTGTTCTGTAATGTCTGTTTCAGGTTTGCACCCGCCCTGGCGAGCTTCCAGCGTCTCCGCTACCTTAGGCGATTCAGTGATGGTTTGCTCAGATTCTGCAACAAGGGTGATTGCAGGTACTGTTTCTGCTGCTATTGCTGGCAATACCTCATTTTGCTGTTCTTGCTGTTCGATCATGGCAATTTCCTCAGGAATCTCTATGGAAATCGGAACTACCGGATAGCGAACCCAAACTTTACCGGAAGCCATTTCTGGTGATGCAACAGCCATAGATAATGGCGCCGGTGATTGAAGTAGATTTCTTTCATCACGGTAACGGCGGCGGCGCTGACCACTAACGCGCAAATGGCGAGGTGAGCGACGAGAGCGGCGTGGCATAACATTATCTTGTTGCTCTTTATTTTCAGCCAGTTGTTGTGGTTGAACTGTTTCTACAGGTATTTCAACCGGTGCTGGTAATTGCTCTTCTGTAACAACAGGAACCGGCAGTGAAGCGACAGTTGTAACTTCTTTCACTTCATCTATGATGCGAACTTTTTGTTCAAGCTGACGACGTTGGCGACGCGGTGCAACTGGAAGACGCTCTTCAACCTCATTTTCAACGACTTCTGGCTTCTGGGTTTCAAGTTGCTGCTGGCGTTTTTCTTCCTGACGACGGCGTTGACGTTCGGCACGTTGCTCGCGACGTTGCTGCTGTTGAGCTTCACGAGCAACCGTATCTATCGTCACGTTGTTATCTTGAGTGCCATTTTTTTGTTGAGTGTTGCGATTTTTTCGTTGCTCGTCACGATCACGGTTATTACGTTGCTCATCACGCAGATTATTATCATCACGATCTTTACGTGAATTTTGACGACGTTGGTTACGTCGCTCGGAAGAGCGACGGCTATCATGACCGGATAATTTATTCTCTTTTTTCTGGGCCGGTTTTTCTTCTTCTGTGCTGAATATTTTTTTCAAAGCAGTCAAGAAGCGGCTAAAGAGACCAGGTTGTTCCGTGATAGTCTGAGCAGGGCGATTAGGCTTTTTCTCTTTTGCTTTATGTGATGGTTGCTGTGCTGGCGTATCGGCTGGTAAAGCAAAGGCAGAAATAGCGGGCTGTTCAGGACGCTTACGTTCAGGTTGGACATCTTCTTGGAGATTTGTCGTTCCAGTTTCATGAAATTGAGGAAGCAGATAACTCAGTGTAGAAATTTCCTCACCTTTACGCACGCGTAAGACAGAGAAGTGGGGAGTCTGCATTTGATCGTTAGGCACGATCACCACGCCAACGTCTCCTTGACGGCGCTCAATTGCACTGACTGCCTGGCGTTTTTCATTTAGTAGATATGAGGCGATTTGTACTGGAACAATAGCATGTACTTGATGCGTGTTCTCTTTCAGTGCCTCTTCTTCAATCAGACGTAAAATGGATAGCGACAGGGATTCGTTATCACGAATAGTCCCTGTGCCGCTACAGCGCGGGCAAACGTGGTGGCTGGATTCACCTAGCGATGGACTTAGGCGCTGACGGGACATTTCCAGTAGGCCAAAGCGGGAAATACGACCAATTTGAATACGAGCACGATCCTGACGAACGGCGTCACGTAGGCGGTTTTCCACTTCACGCTGATGGCGTACAGGTGTCATATCGATAAAATCGATAACAATCAAACCACCAAGGTCACGCAGGCGTAACTGACGGGCAATTTCATCCGCTGCTTCAAGGTTGGTATTAAAAGCTGTCTCTTCGATATCCCCTCCGCGTGTTGCGCGAGAAGAGTTAATATCGATCGCGGTTAACGCTTCTGTGGTATCGATAACCACAGCACCGCCTGATGGCAGGCGAACTTCACGCTGAAATGCAGATTCAATCTGCGATTCAATCTGATAATGACTGAACAGGGGAACTTCACCACTATATAGCTTGATTTTACTGGTGAAATCTGGGCGGCCAAGTGCAGTGATATGTTGCCGTGCCAGATCGAGAACCTTGGGATTGTCGATTAAAATCTCACCGATATCTGGGCGTAAATAGTCGCGGAAAGCACGGACGATAACATTGCTTTCTTGGTGGATTAAGAATGGCGCAGAGCGGTTCTCCGCGGCTTTTTTGATCGCCTCCCAGTGTTTAAGGCGGAATGACAAATCCCATTGTAGTGCTTCTGCGGATTTACCGACGCCCGCAGTGCGGACGATCAGCCCCATTCCTTCCGGCACTTCTAGCGATGCCAAAGCTTCTTTCAGTTCTGTGCGGTCATCTCCTTCGATACGGCGGGAAATACCGCCGGCACGAGGATTATTAGGCATTAATACCAGATAACTGCCCGCCAGGCTGATAAAAGTGGTTAAGGCAGCCCCTTTATTACCACGTTCTTCTTTATCGACTTGAACGATAACTTCCTGGCCTTCCCTGAGAACATCTTTGATATTAGGGCGACCATGAGGATGGTAGTTATTGGGGAAGTATTCGCGGGCTATTTCTTTAATAGGAAGGAAACCATGCCGTTCAGCACCATAGTCAACAAAAGCGGCTTCCAAACTAGGTTCAATTCGGGTGATTTTACCTTTGTAGATATTTGCTTTTTTTTGCTCGTGTCCTGGGCTTTCGATATCCAAATCATAAAGACGTTGCCCGTCAACCAGAGCAACACGCAACTCTTCTTGCTGAGTTGCGTTGATTAGCATTCTTTTCATTGTAACTTACTCATTATTTTTTACATTAGTTATAGAGCCACGGGCAAATATAGATGAGCGACTGGTAACCGATGGTCTCGTGTCTTTTACAAATCCGCCAACCTCCCGGTTGTCGTTTGTATAGAGACGCATATTTTCGGTAGGTCTGAATTTTCACTTAGAAAACAGTACCCTTTTCTAGGAATAATCTGCAAATATAAATGAAGCGGATTTGATCCAATTCCAGTAATCTGCTACCCGTAGCCCGCTAATTATTTGATTTCCCAGTACGTCTTACGCCATTGCTGCGTTTTTGTGCAATCAAATAAAGAACAAACGTTTAACTTCGCCATTCAGGATTAAAAAACTGATGGTGGCTACGTATTATTCCATTGCTGTTGGGGTGATAGCAAGGTGACTTTATGTCTTTAAGCGGTTTTTCTGATGAAATAGGAAGAAATAGTTAATATTTAATCTTTATCTTAAAGTAGGGAAGGTAACAGCTAGAAAGTATGCGTAATTTTTACACATATTTAAAAATGAGTAGCACTCTGCTTGAGTGATAATTAAAATTGCTATCATGAAAACGAATAATCAAATTGTACAATTTGTCACTATTGATGACGATGAGGCCGGACAGCGGGTTGATAATTTTTTATTAGCGCGTTTGAAAGGGGTTCCTAAGAGCATGATTTACCGGATTGTGCGTAAAGGCGAAGTTCGGGTAAACAAAGGCAGGATAAAACCTGAGTATAAATTGTCTGCGGGGGATGTTGTTAGAATCCCGCCGGTCCGGGTTGCAGAACGGCAAGAGGCGCCAGTTTCAGCTAAATTGGATAAAGTCGCTGCATTAGGCGATTGTATCTTATACGAAGATGACTACATTTTGGTGCTCAATAAACCTTCCGGTACGGCTGTTCATGGCGGTAGTGGCTTAAGTTTTGGCGTTATTGAGGGGCTACGGGTTTTACGTCCGGAAGCCAAATTCCTCGAATTGGTGCATCGTTTGGATCGTGATACCTCTGGAATTTTGTTAATTGCTAAAAAACGCTCAACTTTACGGGCCTTGCACGAGCAGTTACGACTTAAACAGATGCAGAAAGATTATCTGGCTTTAGTTCGGGGACAATGGCAATCACATTGTAAAGTTGTTCAGGCTCCATTGCTGAAAAACATCCTGCAAAGTGGTGAGCGGATTGTTAAGGTAAACAATGAAGGTAAGCCTTCTGAAACACGTTTTAAAGTAGAAGAGCGTTTTACCAATGCAACGTTAGTGAAAGCCAGCCCTGTAACAGGTCGGACTCATCAAATCCGTGTTCATACACAATATGCTGGGCATCCGATCGCTTTTGATGATCGTTATGGCGATAAAGTCTTTGATTCGCAACTGTCAGATACGGGTCTTAACCGCCTATTTTTGCATGCCAGCGCGCTAAAATTTACTCATCCTTCGACGGGAGAGACATTACGTCTTGAAGCGCCGATGGATGAGCAGTTGCGCTATTGTATAAAAATGCTACGTCAGCATCACAGTAATTAACCTATCTCCGTCAGAGGGTTTACCCCCTGACGGATTAATAATTCAGTCAATGTAATTAATGGTAAACCGATTAGCGTATTCGGATCTTTCCCTTCAAGTCGTTCAAATAAAGTAATTCCTAACCCTTCGCTTTTAAAGCTTCCGGCACAATTAAGGGGATTTTCCGCGGTTAAATAAGCCCAGATTTCATCATCAGTGAGTTCTCTAAAATAGACATTGAATAATTCGCAACGGGTATCAGCTATTCCTGTTTTGCTGTTAAAGAGGCAAATGCCGGTATAAAAGGTGACGCAATGACCACTGGCTTGCCGTAATTGTTTAAATGCATTTTCAAAATTGTGAGGTTTGCCGGTAATTTCGCCATTAATAACACAAACCTGATCAGAACCAATAATCAAATGCTGAGAATATTTAGCTTGTAATGCCTGTGCCTTGGCTTGTGCCAAACGCATAACGAGTTGTTCTGCATTTTCATTCATTCGAGGTGTTTCATCAGTATCAGGAGCCGCGCATATAAAGGGTAAACGAAGTTTTTCCAGTAACATGCGGCGGTAAGCTGAGGTGGAAGCTAAAATGATTTGTGTCATAATTTTTCCAAAAGACATGGCGAAATAATTGCAGGCATTTTAAACTAGGCACAGCTTAATAAGCGAATATTTGGCGGAAAGGTGCAGATGTGTGGCCTTTTTCTTTGACTATATCTCATTACAAAGATAATATGCGCGCCTTATGCAAAAGGTAAAATTACCCCTAACCATTGATGCGCTTCGCGCAGCTCAGAAACGATTAGACTACGCAGGTAGTTATTCACCTGAGCAAGTTTTGCGTATCGCGGAATCTGTGGTTAGCGTGGACAATGATGTAGACAGCGTTTTATCGTTTCAGATAGATAACCAACGTCTGGCGGTTGTGCGTGGGCATTCCGATGTGGATGTTACGCTTGAATGTCAGCGTTGTGGCGGTAATTTCAGCCATCACGTTCACATAACATATTGTTTTAGCCCGGTCGTCAATGATGAACAGGCTGAAGCATTACCGGAAGAGTATGAGCCAATTGACGTTAACGAATTTGGCGAAATAGATTTGCTGGCAATGATTGAAGATGAAATAATTCTTTCTCTGCCGGTGGTTCCGGTACATGATTCTGAACACTGTGAAGTGTCCGAGGCGGACATGGTGTTTGGTGAATTACCTCTAGAGGCTGAAAAACCAAACCCATTTGCCGTATTAGCCAGCTTAAAGAAAAGTACTTAAGGAGTAAGGTCAATGGCCGTACAACAGAATAAACCAACTCGTTCTAAACGTGGTATGCGTCGTTCTCATGATGCACTGACTGCACCATTACTGTCTGTGGATAAAACTTCTGGTGAAACTCACCTGCGTCACCATGTGACTGCTGATGGCTACTACCGTGGCCGCAAAGTCATCAACAAATAATCTCCGCCAGTCATTAGCAAGTTAATACCTTGACTAATCTGACTTTAGCGTTAGATGCCATGAGCGGGGACTTTGGTCCTCGCGTTACGGTGCCTGCTGCATTGCAGGCACTGGCGTCTAACCCTAGACTTAAATTATTGCTGGTCGGGATCCCCGATATCATTTCTCCGATGCTTGTAAATAGCGATGCTGAGTTGCTCAGTCGTTTACAAGTGGTTCCTGCTGAACGGGTTGTGGCTAATGATGCGAAACCATCGCAAGCGATTCGTAACAGCCGAGGAACGTCAATGCGTATTGCCCTGGATTTAGTGAAATCAGGTGAAGCGCAGGCGTGTATCAGCGCAGGAAATACCGGAGTATTGATGGGGTTATCTAAATTGATGCTAAAATCTATAGAAGGCATTGAAAGACCTGCTTTGATGACCGTGTTACCAAACCTGAAACAGCGGGAAACGGTCGTATTGGATTTAGGCGCCAATGTTAATTGCGATAGCCGCATGTTGGTACAATTCGCCATTATGGGTTCAGTGATGGCCGAGGAAGTCGTAGGGGTGGTTAATCCCGCGGTAGCATTGCTTAACATTGGTACAGAAGAGAGTAAAGGGCTGGATAATATCCGCGAAGCCGCCACTATTTTAAAGAGCATTCCGACAATAAATTACATTGGTTATCTGGAAGGTGATGAATTACTGACAGGTAAGAGTGATGTATTGGTATGTGACGGCTTCGCAGGTAACGTGACGTTAAAAACGATGGAAGGGGCGATCAGAGTTATCTTATCCCTGCTTAAATCATCGGATGGACAAAAGAAAAAGTTTTCCTGGTTGTTGAAAATAGTCAAGAAGTGGCTGCAAAAACGGATGACAAAACGCTTCGGTCACCTGAACCCTGACCAGTATAATGGCGCATGTCTGTTAGGATTATATGGAATTGTAATCAAAAGCCATGGGGCGGCTAATGAGCATGCGTTTAAAGCCGCAATCGAACAGGCTGTTCAGGCCGTTGAAAGGCAGGTTCCTGATAGAATTGCTGCACGCCTGGAAACAGCATTACCCAAGAGTGACTGAACATACATGTATACAAAAATTTTAGGTACAGGTAGTTATCTGCCTGCGCAAGTGCGTACTAATGCTGATTTAGAAAAAATGGTAGATACGTCTGATGAGTGGATTGTTACCCGTACAGGTGTCCGCGAACGTCGTATTGCCACTGATGATGAAACCGTTGCGGTTATGGGGTTTCGGGCCGCTAAGAAAGCAATTGAAATGTCGGGCATTGATAAAGATCAGATTGATTTAATCATTGTTGCAACAGCTTCATCCACCCATGCTTTCCCCAGTTCTGCGTGCCAAATTCAGCACATGTTGGGTACCCAAAATTCAGCGGCTTTTGATATTTCCGCCGCTTGTTCTGGTTTTGTTTATGCACTGAGTATTGCTGATAAGTTTATTAGAACCGGTGTGGCGAAACATGCATTGGTTATTGGTTCTGATTCTATTACCAGAACGCTTGATCCAGAAGATCGCGGAACACTTGTCCTGTTTGGCGATGGTGCAGGCGCTATGGTGGTAGGGGCTTCTAATGAGCCAGGAATTCTTTCAACTCACCTTCATGCAAACGGTAGCTATGGTGAATTGTTGGTATTGCCTTATCAGGAACGTCAGAATCTAAAAGAACCAGCGTATGCCAGTATGATTGGTAATGAAGTATTTAAGATTGCAGTTCGTGAATTGGCTAATATAGTTGATGAGACTTTAGAAGCAAATAACTTACCGTATAGTGAGTTGGATTGGCTGGTGCCTCATCAGGCTAATTTGCGTATTATCGCAGCGACAGCTAAAAAATTAAACATGACAATGGATAAAGTAGTGGTAACGCTAGATCGTTACGGTAATACTTCTGCGGCATCGGTACCCACAGCATTTGATGAAGCAGTGCGTGATGGCCGGATTAAGCGTGGTCAGTTAATCTTAATTGAGGCTTTTGGTGGTGGCCTTACTTGGGGTTCAGCACTGATACGTTTTTAATTTGACAGGAAGATGAACATGTCTATGTCTGAATTTGCAATGGTATTTCCTGGTCAGGGTTCTCAAGACCTTGGCATGTTGGCCGATTTGGCTACAGCGTTCCCGGTTGTCGAGCAAACTTTTGCAGAAGCGTCTGATGTACTGGGATATGATCTCTGGGCACTGGTTCAACAGGGGCCAGAAGAAGAACTGAACAAAACATGGCAAACTCAACCCGCGTTGTTGGCAGCATCGGTTGCTATTTGGCGGGTCTGGCAGGAAAAAGGTGGAAAAGCACCATCACTGATGGCTGGACATAGCCTTGGTGAATATTCTGCACTGGTTTGTGCGGGTGTCATTGATTTCAAACAAGCAATTAGACTTGTTGAACTGCGTGGCGAATTGATGCAAGAAGCTGTACCTGAAGGCGTTGGTGCAATGTATGTTATTATCGGTTTAGATAATGAATCCATTGATAGTGCCTGTAAAGAAGCAGCTCAGGGGCAAATTGTTTCTCCTGTTAACTTTAACTCACCTGGTCAGGTTGTTATTGCCGGTGAGAGAGAGGCGGTAGAGCGTGCTGGTGATGCATGTAAAGCCGCAGGTGCGAAACGTGCGCTGCCTTTGGCAGTCAGTGTACCGTCGCATTGTGCACTGATGAAACCCGCCGCAGATAAGCTGGCAGTTGTTTTGGAAGGAATTGAATTTAGTCATCCTCAGTTCCCGGTGGTAAATAATGTTGATGTGAAAATAGAACAATCTGCTGAAGCTATCCGTGATGCACTGGTACGACAACTCTATAACCCTGTCCGTTGGACAGAAACAGTTGAATTTATTGCTGGACAGGGTGTCGGGCGGCTATTAGAAGTAGGGCCAGGTAGAGTTTTGACAGGTTTAACTAAACGAATTGTCAATACCTTAAGTGCAGCAGCAGTTAATGACACAGCTTCACTAGTAACTGCATTGGAAAATAATTGAGGAACAATATGAGATTAGACGGAAAGATTGCATTAGTAACAGGTGCTAGCCGTGGGATCGGCCGTGCAACTGCTGAACTATTAGCAGAGCGTGGAGCCTATATCATTGGTACAGCAACAAGCGAAAAGGGTGCTGAAGTCATCAGTGCTTACCTTGGTGAAAAAGGTAAAGGTTTTGTACTGGATGTCACTGATCCGGAATCGATTGAACAGCTTATGACTACCATCCGGACAGAGTGGGGTGGGCTTGACATTTTAGTGAATAATGCGGGTATCACGGCTGATAACCTGGTGATGCGCATAAAGGATGATGAGTGGCAGCATGTTATCGACACTAATCTTTCATCCGTTTTCCGTATGACAAAAGCGGCGATGCGTTTCATGATAAAAAAACGTTATGGTCGTATCATCTCTATTGGTTCTGTTGTTGGATCAATGGGGAACGCTGGGCAAGCAAGCTATGCAGCGGCGAAAGCAGGGCTTGTTGGTTTCAGTAAAACATTGGCTCGCGAAGTGATTTCCCGTGGTATTACTGTTAACGTTGTTGCGCCAGGGCTTATTGAAACTGATATGCTAAAAGCGTTGCCAGAGGAGCAGTTGGCGAACTTTTCGAATGATATCCCCGCTAAGCGACTTGGGGATGTAAAAGAAATTGCTAGTGCTGTAGCTTTCTTTGCTTCTGATGAAGCGGCTTACATCACAGGCGAAACATTACATGTCAATGGCGGCATGTACATGAACTAAAAAATGAGCGAACCAGTTGCATTTTTTGTGTCAAATAACGCAAAATAGTGCAAGTTTGTGGTTCGACCAGCCGGGATTGGGTTGCATCTTTTCCTGTATTTTATAAACTACGAAAACCATCGCGAAAGCGAATTTTGATAGGAAATTTAATAGCATGAGCACTATTGAAGAACGCGTTAAAAAAATCATCGTTGAACAACTTGGTGTTAAAGAGGAAGAGGTTGTTAATTCAGCTTCTTTTGTAGATGACTTGGGCGCTGATTCTCTTGACACAGTTGAACTGGTAATGGCTCTGGAAGAAGAGTTCGATATCGAAATTCCAGATGAAGAAGCAGAAAAGATCACTACAGTTCAGGCAGCTATTGATTACGTCCAGAACCAAAGCGAATAAGTGAACACACCTAGGCGGTCATTCGACCGCCTATGTTTCTGCCCTAAATAATTTCCCTCCCTGGAGGATAAGCGTGTCTAAGCGTCGAGTAGTTGTGACCGGACTAGGCATGTTATCTCCTGTCGGTAATACAGCAGAATCTTCTTGGAAAGCTGTTTGTGCCGGACAGAGTGGTATCAGCCTTATTGACCATTTTGACACCAGTCACCATGCAACTAAGTTTGCTGGTCTGGTTAAAGATTTTAATCATGAAGATTTCAATATTTCGCGCAAGGATGCACGAAAAATGGATGACTTCATTCAATATGGTATTGCAGCAGGTGTGCAAGCCATTGAAGATTCTGGAATTGAAGTAACAGAAGCCAATGCTAGTCGTTTTGGTGCTGCTATTGGTTCTGGTATTGGTGGTTTGGGTCTGATTGAAGAAAATCACGGGGCATTGGTGGCTAATGGTCCTCGCAAGATCAGTCCATTCTTTGTACCTTCTACGATCGTAAACATGGTAGCAGGTCATCTGAGTATTATTTACGGTTTGCGTGGTCCAAGCATTTCTATCGCCACAGCATGTACATCAGGTGTACATAATATTGGTCATGCTGCCCGTATTATTGCTTATAATGATGCTGACATTATGCTGGCAGGTGGTGCGGAAAAAGCCAGTACTCCTCTAGGGGTTGGTGGCTTTGGCGCTGCCCGTGCTTTATCTACCCGTAATGATAATCCACAAAGTGCAAGTCGTCCGTGGGATAAAGACCGCGATGGCTTTGTTCTGGGGGATGGCGCAGGTATTCTGGTACTGGAAGAGTATGAGCATGCGAAGAGACGTGGTGCGAAAATTTACGCAGAAATCGTTGGCTTTGGCATGAGCAGTGATGCTTATCATATGACATCACCACCAGAAGATGGCGCAGGTGCTGCGCTGGCGATGGAAAATGCGCTGAAAGACGCCGGTATTACTACCAAGCAAGTGGGATATATTAATGCTCACGGTACTTCAACACCGGCTGGCGATTTAGCGGAAGCCCATGCAGTTGAGTCCGTGTTTGGTGAAGGCACTGATGTTTTAGTGAGTTCCACCAAATCAATGACGGGTCATTTATTGGGTGCTGCGGGGGCGGTTGAATCTATTTTCACTATCTTGGCATTGCGTGATCAGGTTGTTCCGCCAACTATCAACCTGGAAAACCAGGATGAAAACTGCCGTCTGGATTTCGTGCCAAATGAGTCCCGTCAGGTAGAGGGGATGGAATATGCATTGTGTAACTCTTTCGGTTTCGGTGGTACTAACGGCTCACTGATTTTCCGTAAGATTAAGCCTGATTGACAGACAAAGCCTGATATTACAGAAAATTGCTGTTGAAGGCCCCTCGGTATGAATTTGTAAATATTGAGAGGCGACAAAATAGAGAGCTCCAATAGTTAATCATTATTGGAGCTTTTTTTGTGGCAAGAATCATGGGCATTTTTGCACTCGTGACAGCGATATACTATCATACCGTCTGTTGATAAATTGATTGAAATGCCTTTTTTGAGTAATTAAGAATAAAGTGATATGTATTGGATTAATGGGGAGCGGAGCGACTATTTACCAGTGAATGATCGTTCAGTTCAATTCGGTGATGGTTGTTTCACAACAGCAAAAATAGAACAGGGGCAGGCCGCTTTATTGCCATTGCATATCCAAAGATTACAAAAAGGCGTTGAAAGGTTATATCTTCCACAACCTGATTGGCAACAGCTTGAAAACCATATAAAGCAGATTGCTTCCACAACTGAACAAGGTGTACTTAAAGTTATTATTTCCCGCGGAACCGGAGGGCGTGGTTATAGTGCTGAGGGTTTTACGCAATCCAATCAGATTTTGTCTGTTAGTCCTTATCCCGATAACTATTTGAAACAGCGTCAGAAAGGTTTTTCTCTGGTGCTCAGTCCGATACCGATGGGAATAAACCCTTATCTTGCCGGAATAAAACACCTTAACCGATTAGAACAGGTATTGATTAAATCATTTATCGAAAAATCAAATGCTGATGAAGCTCTGGTACTTGATACGGATGGTTTATTGGTTGAATGCTGTACTGCAAACATTTTCTGGCGTAAAGGAAAAGATGTGTATACTCCTGATTTACGAGGCTGTGGTATCGAAGGGGTGATGCGAGCAAGAATAATCGCGTTATTATCGGAAAGTGATTATCACTTTTCCTGTGTAAACTGTTATCCCGAGACATTGGCTGATGCAGATGAAGTGATAGTCTGTAATTCTTTAATGCCAGTGATACCTGTCAGAGAAATTCAAGTTCATGAAAATCAGCCTACATGGAAATATCAGTCAAGGGAGCTATATGATTATTTGCTTCCTGAATGTCTGAAATTGTAATTCATAATGTGTCTAAGTGAACAATGTATTTAAGTGATTAGATTAATTGATGAAACGGAAAAAAAGTCTTTTTGCTCTATTGGTTTTGATTGTCATTACGGCAGCAATATTACTCTATGCTGGCTATAAAAAAGTTGAAAAATTTGCGGATCAAACACTAACAATTAAACAGGATCGAATATTTACCTTACCAGCCGGTATTAGTCGTCATGGTTTGGAGGCGTTACTAGTGCGGGATAACTTGATTGAAGATAGTCATATTTTCCCTTGGTTATTAAGGCTGGAGCCAAAACTTGCCGAATTTAAAGCGGGAACGTACCAATTGACACGAGAAATGACGTTGCGGGAAATGTTGCAATTATTCTCTAGTGGTAAAGAAGCGCAATTTACGGTCCGTTTTGTTGAAGGTAGTCGTTTATCTGACTGGTGGAAAATACTACAGCAATCTGAATATCTTAAGCATGAATTGGATAATAAAAATGCGCAGGAGTTGGCTGAGATACTCGATATAAAAGATACCGATACTTTGGAAGGGTGGCTTTATCCTGATACCTATCACTATACGGCAGGTACAAGCGATGTGGCGTTGCTGAAACGAGCATATCGACAGATGAAAATGACGCTTGAAGAGGAGTGGGAAGGGCGTGACAAAAATCTACCCTATAAGAATGCTTATGAAATGTTGATTATGGCGTCGATTATTGAAAAAGAGACCGGTGTTGAGGCTGAGCGGACAAAAGTTGCTTCTGTATTTATTAATCGCTTACGGTTGAACATGCGGCTTCAAACTGATCCGACCGTGATTTATGGTTTAGGTGAAAAATACACAGGCACTATTTTTCGTAAAGATTTAACGACATTGACGCCCTACAATACTTATATGATTGATGGCCTGCCACCCACACCGATTGCGATGCCTGGCCTCGCTTCCATAAAAGCGGCTGCCCACCCGGCAAAAACCGAATTTCTCTATTTTGTGGCGAATGGTAAAGGTGGTCATACTTTTACGACCAATCTAGCTGCGCATAACAAGGCGGTAAATATTTATCGTCATAGGTTAAAACAGGACAAATGAACAGCAAATTTATTGTTATTGAAGGGCTGGAAGGTGCAGGAAAAACGTCAGCGATGAAAACAGTCGTTGAAATATTGCAGCAGCACGGTATTCAGGATTTAATTTTTACCCGTGAGCCGGGTGGAACACCACTGGCAGAAAAATTACGAGGGTTAATTAAACAAGGTGTTGAAGGTGAATCTCTGACGGATAAAGCAGAGGTGTTAATGTTATATGCAGCCAGAGTTCAATTAGTCGAAAATGTGATTAAACCTGCTTTGGCTCGCGGTACATGGGTTGTGGGTGATCGTCACGACCTCTCTTCCCAGGCATATCAAGGGGGAGGGCGTGGTATTGATAAAAACTTGATGAGTTCGCTACGTGATACTGTGCTTGGTGATTTCCGTCCTGACCTGACTATTTATCTCGATCTTCCTCCTCAGATTGGTTTACTGCGTGCTCGTGAACGCGGAGAGTTAGACAGAATTGAAAAAGAGTCGATGGATTTTTTTGATCGTACGCGCAGTCGTTACCTGGAGTTTGCAGCACAGGATAAGAATATTGTGACCGTTGATGCGGCTCAACCGATAGAGCAAGTACAAGCAGATATTTATCAGGTACTTGGGCAATGGCTAAAGCAGCAGGAAAATGGCTGATGAATTGGTATCCGTGGCTTAATCAGGCATATCGTCAGTTGGTGGAATCTCACCAGCAAGGTCGAGGCCATCACGCTTTATTGGTTCATGCTAATGCAGGTACCGGGGCCGATGTGTTGATCTATGGATTAAGCCGATGGTTGATGTGTCAGGATAGACAGGGGATGAAAAGTTGTGGGAAGTGTCATAGCTGTCATCTGATGATGGCCGAGACTCATCCTGATTGGTACATTATGTCACCGGAGAAGGGTAAAACCAGCGTTGGTGTGGAAGCGATACGGCAGATTACGGAAAAGCTTTATAGCCGTTCTCAGCAAGGTGGGGTAAAAATTGTCTGGTTACCTTTGACCGAGTGTTTGACAGATGCTGCGGCTAATGCATTATTGAAAACGTTGGAGGAACCGCCGGAACATACCTATTTTCTTCTGGAATGTCGGCAACCAGCCAGCCTTTTGGCAACTTTACGTAGCCGTTGTTTTTACTATTTTTTGCCAGTGCCTGAAACGGAAAGTAGTCTTTATTGGTTGCAAAAACAGTTGCCTTTAATTTCTTCCGCCGATGCAATAACAGCATTGAAACTGTCTCAGGGGGCTCCTGTAGCGGCAGAGCAATTATTGCAACCGGAACAATGGCAGATACGGGAACAGTTTTGTCAGGCTGTTAAACAGGCTTTGGATAAACGTGATGCTTTGTCACTTTTACCCCAGCTTAATCATGAAAATGCGCCACAACGTCTTCATTGGCTTATTAGCTTGTTACTTGATGCGGTAAAGTGGCAACAGCAGGTACAGCGTTATTGCATCAATCAGGATCAACAAACGCTGATTTATCAATTGAGTTCCATGCATACTATGGCTGTTTTGCTGCAAAGCGTTGGTGATTGGATGTCTTGTCGTCATCAGTTGCTTGCAGTCGTGGGTGTAAATTGGGAATTGTTGTTGGCGGAACAGTTGCTTAATTGGGAAAAACAGTTTACTTCATAACCCTGAAATCTTTTTGTATACGAGTTTAAATATGTTGTTAGTTGATTCACATTGTCATCTCGATTGTCTCGATTATGAAAACCTACATAAAAATGTAGATGATGTTGTTGCAAAAGCGGCAGGTCGGGAAGTTAAATTTATGCTGGCAGTAGCGACGACGTTACCCGGTTTCCAGCAAATGAAAACACTAATTGGTAAACGGGAAAATATCGTATTTTCCTGCGGTATTCATCCACTTAATCTGGATGAAGGTTATGACTTTGATGAGTTAGCGCGTTTAGCGGCCGGTAATGAAGTTGTCGCACTAGGTGAGACTGGGTTGGATTACTACTATCAACAGGATAATGCTGAATTACAGCAAACCTCATTTCGTGAACATATTCGTATCGGACGCAGACTCAACAAGCCGGTTATCGTTCATACCCGTAGTGCTCGTGATGATACTTTAAAGGTATTGCGTGAAGAACAGGCACGAGAATGTGGCGGTGTTTTGCACTGTTTTACGGAAGATAAAGATACGGCTAGAGAATTACTGGATTTAGGTTTCTATATTTCATTCTCTGGTATTGTTACTTTCCGTAATGCAGAGCAGATCCGTGAAGCGGCGAGATATGTACCATTAGATCGTATTCTGATTGAAACTGATTCGCCTTACCTTGCACCTGTTCCTCATCGTGGCAAAGAGAACCAGCCAGCCTATGTACGTGATGTTGCGGAATATATGGCTGTACTCAAAGGTGTGAGTGTTGAGGCAATAGCAGAGGTGACTACACAGAATTTTTGCGATTTATTTCATGTTGATGTAGACAAAATTTGATTTATCAACTTGAATCTTTGGCTTGTAAGCGCTCATATATCGGTTGTTTTTTTGAATAAAAGGAAAATGTGATGGCAGAAGAAACTATTTTCAGTAAAATTATTCGCCGTGAAATACCTTCTGATATTGTTTATCAGGACGATCTGGTCACTGCATTCCGCGATATTTCTCCACAGGCACCGACCCATATTCTGATTATTCCAAATGTCCTGATCCCAACAGTGAATGATGTTAAACCGGAGCATGAAGCAGCGTTAGGGCGCATGATGACGGTTGCGGCAAAAATTGCTGAACAAGAAGGCATTGCAGAAGATGGATATCGTTTGATTATGAACTGTAACCGCCATGCGGGACAGGAAGTTTATCATATTCATATGCATTTGGTTGGCGGTCGCCATTTAGGGCCATTGTTGATGAAGTCAATGTGAAGTATTGAAATTTATGGATATAGGCAGATATTCGGGGATGTTTATTCCAAGATGCCTCGAATATCTCGATTTTTTAATAAATGCTGCAAATTTATCATTGGAGTTGAACCGATAATATATTGCTGCTATCACAGCAGAAATTTATCTGTTTTTTAAACTCTGTAATTGGAATAGGTTAATGAGAAGAATTCTTTTTGTAGCACTATCGGTTATGTTTTTGGCGGGATGTCCATCCTTGCCACCGGAGCAGCCTGAACCTCCGACGCCGGTCGTACCAGTGACTCCATCGGAAAAACCGACACCACCATCGGAAAAAGTGCCAGAACTCCCGAAAATGCGCGCGATTGACTGGGAAAGTACTGTGCAGCCATTAGTTGAGCAATTAGTTAAGGCTCATGGGTTGGAAAACGGGAAGCTACTGTTAGTTGATACAGTAAAAAATAATACCAACGGTGCATTACAAACCATGCAGGCAACCGATGCTCTGCGTCAAGCTGTCAGTAGCAAGCATGTTTTTGAGTTAGTACCACAAAATCAAGTGCAAAGTGCCCGTCAATCTCTAGGCTTATCTGAGGAAGATAGTTTGGGATTGCGTAGCAAAGCGATTGGTCTGGCGCGTTATTTGAATGCCGATTATGTCCTTTATTCTATAGTTTCAGGTAACAGTGATAAGCGCGATATCGTCATGCAACTGATGCTGGTACAGACGGGTGAGATTCTTTGGTCAGGGCACGGTGACGTTAAATAATCATGATTGTTTGTTGCGGGCATTGTGCAGGCAATGGCCGCATACCGAAGTAGGCGATTGGAAAATAAGACCGTTAAGCGGTCTGACAAATGGGAGCTATTACGCCACCAATGGTAAATATCATGTTGTCGGCCGTAAGCAGTGGCAACAAGGGAAACAGCTTGGCGTTAATCGTCAGCGTGAAAGCGCCATTTTGCGCCATCTCAGCCAGGTAAAAATTGCTCCGCAAGTCATAGCAATGGTTCCTCATTGGCTGTTGTTGACGTGGTTGCCCGGCCATGTGATTGGGCAAAATGAGTTTTCTCAGCCTGATTTTTTGCAAAAATTGGCGGCATTATTGGCGATTTTGCATCACCAGCCGCTGTTTGGCTACCGGCTTCAACTACGGCATCAGTTAGAAAGCCACTGGTTGCAAATTGATAAAACGCGTCTTACTCCCCGCTGGTTGCGGTTGCATAAACACTTTATGTCATCTCCAATGCCTTCAATACTCAAATTATCACCCGCTCATATGGATGTGCATTACGGTAATTTGCTTAATACTTTTCAGGGGCTGAAACTCATTGATTGGGAATATGCAACTGATACCGATATTGGGTTTGCGCTAGCGACACTGTTTCTCACTAATCACTGGAATGAATCGCAACAGCAAGATTTTTTGAACTACTATTGTTGTCAGCCATCAGGATACTTGAATCGCACACTATTAGAGCGCCAGATTAAACGTTGGCGACTTTGGGTTGATTATATGTTTTTGATGTGGTTTGAAGTGCGTTGGAAACAGAGTGGTGATCCACAATTTTTAGAATTAGCGCAACCGTTACGTCTCTCTTTTGGTCTAAAGTTTTAAATATATCGCACTGCATTAATTGCAGCACATGAATACAAGTGAGGAATGTTATGGGTCCGGTCATGTTAGATGTTGTTGGTTATGAATTGGATAATGAAGAGAAGGAAATTTTGCAACATCCATTAGTGGGCGGATTAATTCTGTTTACCCGTAATTTTCATGATCCTGAGCAATTACGAGAATTAGTACGTCAGATTCGTAAGGCTTCCCGTCATCGTCTTGTGATTGCTGTTGATCAAGAAGGCGGCAGAGTTCAGCGTTTCCGTGAAGGTTTCACTTGTTTACCGGCGGCTCAATCTTTTGCTGGATTGAGTGACAATCTCAATGGAATTCAATTGGCGGAAGAGGCGGGTTGGTTGATGGCGTCTGAAATGATTGCTATGGATATTGATATCAGCTTTGCTCCGGTTTTGGATTTAGGTCACCGATGTGTGGCTATTGGTGAACGTTCATTCCATGAAGATCCCGAACAGGCCAAGATGATGGCGGAGCACTTTATTAAAGGCATGCATTCTGCTGGTATGAAATCGACGGGTAAACATTTTCCGGGGCATGGTGCTGTTGATGCTGATTCTCATAAAGAAACTCCCTGTGATGATCGCCCGTTGGAAGTTATTTGTCATCATGATATGTCTATTTTTCGTGATTTTATTCAGCGCAATTTATTGGATGCGATTATGCCGGCTCATGTGATCTATTCTCAGGTAGATGAGCATCCAGCCAGCGGGTCGTCATACTGGTTAAAATCAGTGCTGCGTCAGCAATTGGGCTTTGATGGCGTGATATTTTCCGATGATCTCTCTATGGCGGGGGCGGCGATGATGGGAAGTTACGTTGAACGCGGACAGACTGCCCTCAATGCAGGTTGTGACATGATTTTGATATGTAATAACCGTGATGGAGCGATTAGCGTGCTTGATAATCTGCCTTTGACCAAAGTGGAGAAATTATCAGAATTGTATCATCGAGGTAGTCAATACAGTTTGAATGAGTTAAAGAATTCAAAACGTTGGCAGCAGGCTAATAAAGCACTAACGGCTTTACATGAGCAATGGCAGGGTTGTGTGCGGTAATTGTAAAGTCATCTTTTATGTTTGTTTTATTGCCAAATAGATGACCTTTAGCGTTAATTGTGCGGGAAAATATCCCGCTTTTTTGTATAAATAGTATTGTCGCATTCCTGAAATTTCTTTGATATCAGGTTTTTTTAAGATCTCTTTCTTAATTCATATTTTCTTTCTTACGTCAATAGAAACATGAGAAAAATAAGAGCTGAATCCAACCAACTGAAAATAAATTGACAAATTTTGTGATTGATGTTTATTTATTCAAAAGAATTTGATGTTGTTCAATTTTGGTATGACCTACTAACCAGTCATGATATTCTGTAATTATCACATCAGTTATTTGTATAAAACTAAATGTTATTTAAAGGTATTATTTTACTGCCCTTAAATAACATTTGGTTTACATTTTAGTGGAGTAGTCATGACAACACCAAAGAAGAGAATTGTTATCATTGGTGGAGGTGCCGGTGGTTTGGAACTGGCAACCAGTCTGGGGCATAAGTTGGGTCGCAAGAAGAAAGCAGAAATTGTGCTGGTGGATCGTAACCAAAGTCATTTATGGAAGCCGTTATTACATGAAGTGGCAACAGGCTCCCTTGACGATGGGGTTGATGCGTTGAGTTATCTGGCCCATGCCCGTAATCACTATTTCAGTTTCCAATTAGGGACGTTGACTGATATTCACCGCGATAGCAAAAAAATTACTTTGGCTGAGATCAGGGATGAATATAACGAAGTGCTGGTGCCTGAACGTGAATTGAGCTACGACATTCTGGTTATGGCCTTGGGCAGTACATCCAATGATTTTAATACACAGGGTGTGAAAGAGCATTGTATCTTCCTGGATAATCCACAACAGGCTCACCGTTTCCATAATGAAATGTTGAATCTGTTTCTTAAGTATTCTGCAAACTGTGGGCAGCAAGATAAGGTTAATATTGCTATCGTTGGCGGTGGTGCGACAGGTGTTGAGCTATCAGCGGAATTGCACAATGCGGTAAAACAGCTTAACAGTTATGGTTTTGAAGGGTTGAATTCAGAAGCGTTGAACGTGACGTTAGTCGAAGCAGGGGAGCGGATTTTGCCTGCATTGCCGGCGCGTATTTCTGCTGCGGCACATCAGGAACTCACAAAACTTGGCGTTCATGTATTAACCAAAACTATGGTGACCAGTGCTGATGAACGCGGGTTGAATACTAAAGAGGGTGAGCTAATTAAAGCTGATCTCATGGTATGGGCTGCCGGTATCAAAGCACCTGATTTTATGAAAGATATTGCGGGTCTTGAAACCAACCGGATTAACCAGCTAGTGGTGAAGCCAACGCTGCAAACGACACTTGATGATCATATTTTTGCCATTGGTGATTGTGCGTCATGCTCGAAGAAGGAAGGCGGTTTTGTTCCACCAAGGGCGCAGGCGGCTCATCAAATGGCTAGCTGCTGTTACAGTAATATTATTGCCTTGTTGCATGATAAATCGTTAAAAGAGTATACCTACAAAGATCATGGCTCATTGGTGTCATTGTCTAAATTCAGTACGGTGGGTAGTTTGATGGGCAATTTGATGCGTGGTTCAATGATGATAGAAGGGCGTGTAGCTCGCGCTGTCTATATCTCTTTATATCGTATGCATCAGGTAGCCTTACATGGATATATCAAAACTAGCTTGATGATGCTTGTTGGCGGTATAAACCGTGTAATTCGCCCTCGATTGAAACTGCATTAATGACTTAATTAATATAAGGCCCCCCGTAGAATAACGGGTGGCCCTGATAAAACACCACTACTTTAATCTGAAATCATTTACCTTAATTAAGAAAGCAAACGATCAACTAATTTGAAAGCATTTGCGACATTTGGTCGCGAGCCGATTCCTTGTAGTTCTCCTATTGTAAAACCGCTACTTCTAACCAGTGTTGCTATTTGAGTGCAGTTAAGATATTTATGATATTTTAATTTGGCATAGGACTGAATAAGTGCTAATGCCCCTGCGACTAAAGGTGTAGCACTGGATGTACCATTATAACCGCGAGTATAATTTCTATTATTTCCTGGTAGGTACTGTAAGTTTGTATATCCAGTAGTTGTGACATTCTCACCCCAGGAGTTTAAACTGGTGTGAAGATTATGATTGGAAAAGCCTAATCGGTGTCCATTAATTGATGTACAGGCACCGATCATAATACCACCAGGATCACCGTAATTAGGGAAAGTGAAGTCATAGGCTAAATTAATACCACTATTACCAGAAGCGAAAATAATGATAGCTCCTGCATCAGCACAACTTTTTATTCTTTGCCAATTAGATTTGAGGTAGGTAAAAGGATAATATCTATTATTGGCTACAGTTTGAATATTTAAACTAATAATATCTCCTGGTAAAAAGCTATATATTATTCTATCAAAATCATCGACGTCATAAAAACGGAATTGACATTCGTGAGCAATACCCGTCACACCGAATTCATTATCTTTTGCAGAAATACAGCCGGTGGCTGCTGTGCCATGATTACAATCTTGTGTTTCTGGGCGGCTGTTGATAACCGTAATATTACCAACTAAATCTTCATGGTTTCTATAAACGCCGAAATCAAGATGATGTACAGTGACGCCTTTGCCTTTATAACCTTCATCCCAAGCCTTTCTAATATTCATACCGTTGTGGTCGTCTAAATATCCCTGTAGATGTGAAAAATCAGGTGTAACGATATGAGTAGTATCAAATTCAGGAATTATCGTTTCCTCTTCGGACAGAAGTAAAGGCGGTGGTGGCAGTTCTTTCAAAATCGGAGTAAGAGAGCAAAATTCGACATAATCCAGTTCCTCTAGTTCATTGGCTAACTTGACTAAATCAGCATGACTAATATCAGCATCTATCTTGTAAAGATGAGTTAATTTACTGAATTCTGGTGTTTTCCAGGTTTTCCTATCTAAATCTTCTTGATTAAAAACAGGTTTTATCTCTATTGCGCTTTTATATGAATTAAAAATAGGTAATAAGTTATCTTTTTCTATTTCAAATTTTTTTAATCCATCAGGGGAAAACAGAATTTCAAGATTATATTTCAAATTCTTATTTGGGATATCATTATTTCCTTTTAAAGAGACGGTGTTACCTTTAGCAGGTGTTTGTTTCGGGAGGATATGGTTAATGTCAATATTATCAGTTTTGTTTTTATCTATCTCATCGATTTTCTTATTGATATCAAACAATAAATCTGATTCTTTTATTTCTATATTTTCTGGTGTAAGATTAGCAACTGTTTTACCATCCTGAACAAGGATGGTTTCTATCGTATAATTTGCGGGTTTTAGTGAAGTCAAGCAGGCGATTTGATTATCTTCACTATAACATTCATATATCTCTTTTGTATTTGAATTGGTTACGGTGTATTTTATTTCTGTATTGTTACTAATTTCACCGTGACATTTGAGATATAAATTACCATCAAATTTTGCAGATTGAAAGTACTCAAGGGATATGTTCATTATCATTCTCCTCTTTGGTTAATTGCCTCCTCAGTATAACTATAACTGGGTATTTCATATTATTATTATTTCTTAGTCCATTGTTCTGTTAGAGAGTAACTGGGCTATCTATACTGATTATTGCTGAATGTGATTTTAGAATTAATTTATAATCGCTTTGGTGAGGAAGTTATTTTCCTTAAAATAAAAAGTGGGTTTTTATTAAGGTGGATAAGTTTGAATAACCTTATTAATAGTATGTAATATATTTAAATAGTAAGTGCAACATTGTTACTCTGGAAGTAAACACATCCGTGTTCCTCTAAATAATTCATTATGTGTCTTCCCACCCCCGAGTTTTTCGGGGCGATTACTTAATCGGTTTACCACAAAATTTAATTTCTGCTCAGATATTTCATTAAAACTGGTTCCCTTTGGTGATTAACTCATTGATGTTTTCATTAGTCCCCCTTTCCCAAGGTGAATAAGGGTGAGAAAAGTAAATTTGCGACTCTAATTTAGTTCATGCTCTGCAAACTCCAAACATCGTATTACCTTCCCAATCGCCGATACGTTCAACTCTCCAATTACGGAGAATGACGCTAACAAATCATGTTGTTTATCCCAATATAATTATGGAGGTTTTAGGTTAAATGATCTTCTGGCAGAGCGAGCAGCCGATAAAAAGTAAGATTGGCATGGATACATCCTCACTGGAGATCTTTGTCTCATTAGGATTCATGATTTTTTCCAATCTGTGAGTTGATTACGGAGCAGTAGCACGGGATTTATTTTTATCTGATAGAGTTTATTTAACCAAAATCGATATGGGCAGCTCAACTAGACATCAAGTCCGGTAATAGAGAAATTAGCTGTGTAATCACCACCAATACCTGCTGTCTGATAGTTATCTCCCAATCCGCAATAGCGTAGCACCTGTTTTGCCAACTGAGCTAAAAGTCATCATCCAATCTAATCATAAAAGGTCATTACTTATCACAAATTAAAAATAACTGTCACAGTTCAAGTAATTCAATGCTGAAATCAATCATAATAAATGTGATTCGTATCACATTTTAAAAATAAAACAATAAAATTAATTTGAAATTATTAATGCTGGTTATTAAATGATTAATATTAATCTATTTTTTACACAATGCTGTTACAAAATAATCACATTGGCCTGTTTTTTGCTTTGTCATATAACCTCTTGTTTTTGCTGCTATCTTAACCAATCCCCTATTTTAGTTGCCCGGTTGATAATCAACCCTAAATATTGATCGTTAAGTTAAATTCGTGGTTAATGCTGTTTCGACATTGTGGAATAGAAAGTCAATGAAAAGCAGTATTTTGGTATTAACGGTCTTTTGTAGCGTAGTCTCAGACAGTCAAGCCGCCGACATCGCAGATCAACAACTCATTCATCAACAGGCCCGTCAGCAAGCGCTGGAAGCGCAATTAGCCCCGCCGCCTGCGGAAGTTCATCTGTCGGTACCGGAAACCGGGGAGTCAGCCGCCTTTGCGGTGGAAACCCCCTGTTTTCCTGTCACTCATGTGGTATTGGCAGGCACCGAAAATTTCCCGCACTGGCTACCGCTCCGGCGTGTCGCTCAACAGGGCGAAAACCATTGCCTGGGCGATAAAGGCATTAGTCGGCTGATAACCCAATTGCAAGATCAGCTCATTAATCACGGCTATGTCACCAGCCGGGTTCTGGCTCCTCCCCAGGATTTGCGTACCCAAACCTTAAAACTGGTGATGATACCGGGCAACATCCGGCATATCCGCTATACCCCAGACAGCGGGAACTATATCCAGCGGATAACTCCCTTTCCCGCGCGTGAAGGCAAACTGTTGGATTTACGGGATATCGAGCAGGGATTGGAAAACTTGCAACGTTTCCCGACCGTGCAGGCGGAGATGAACATTGTTCCGGCAGCGCAGCCGGGGGAGAGCGATATTGTGCTGGACTGGCGTCAGTCCCGGCACTGGCGAATCGCCACGTATCTGGATGATACCGGCTCCAAGAGCACCGGACGTTATCAGGGCGGTTTAACCTTCTTTCTGGATAACCCGCTGGCGCTCAGCGATCTGTTCTATCTCTCCGAGGGACGCGATATTCACTCATCTGCCGGGAAAGGCAGCCAGAACGACACGCTCTATTACTCCCTGCCTTTCGGCTACTGGATGGCGAGCGTGACGGCCAGTCATTACGATTATACCCAGACGATAGCCGGGCTGAATCAGGCGATCCAATACCGGGGCAAAAGCCAAAACCTGGCGGTCCAGCTTAGCCGGGTGCTACATCGTAACGCCGACCAGAAAACCGGGCTTAACGGTGAAATTTATCGTCGGACTTCGCGCAATTTTATTGATAAGACCGAAGTTGATGTTCAGCGCCGGGAAACCGCGGGCTGGAAGCTGGGGCTGTCTCATCATCACTTTATCGGCAGCGCGACGCTGGATACCAAGGTGACTTACCAGCAGGGCATGCGCTGGTTTGGCGCGCAACCGGCGCCGGGAGAGTACCGCAATGAGGGGACCGCCTTGCCTAAAATCACCCAATTCTCGGCGACGCTGGCCGGGCCGTTAACGCTGTTTTCTCAGCCCTTTTCTTATCAAACCCAGTATCTGCGGCAGATAAGCGCCAGCCCATTGACGCCCCAGGATCGCTTCTCGATTGGCGGCCGCTGGACGGTGCGCGGCTTTGATGGCGAGTTGACCTTATCCGCCGATCGGGGCTGGTACAGCCGCAACGAACTGGACTGGCAAACCCCGCTGAAAGGGCAGTCGCTGTATCTGGCAATGGATTATGGCGAAGTGGGCGGCCGGGGCAGCGACGCGCTGCTCGGAAAACACCTGGCGGGGAGCGCCCTGGGCTGGCGCGGCAGCCTGAAAAAGGTGAGCTACGACCTGTTTGTCGGCGTCCCGCTGTCCAAACCCGCCGGTTTCCAAACTTCCCCCGTCACGGCCGGATTCAACCTGTATTGGCAGTATTAATTCAAATAACAAAACTGCCGGTGGGTAGTGTTGTGTGGAGCAAAAATCATGAACAAGCAGTTATATCGTATTATCTTTAATCAATCTCGCCAGCTGTGGATGGTGGTGGCCGAGATAGCGCGGGCCGGACGGGGAAGAGCCGGACGTCGCGCTCATCGCCCCTCTTCACCGCAGCGTCGTTGCCGACTCACCGCGCTACGGTTTGGGTTGTTATTCGCCCTTGGCGGAGTTTCGCTCACCGCGCAGGCGGCGATTGTGGCCGACGGACAGGCGCCGGGCCGTCAGCAGCCCACCATCATTCGCAGCGCCAACGGCACGCCGCAGGTCAATATCCAGACCCCCGGCGCCGACGGCGTTTCCCACAATACCTACCGTCAGTTTGACGTGGATAAACAGGGGGTTATCCTCAATAACAGCCATGAGGCCACCCAGACGCAACTGGGCGGTATGGTCGCGGGCAATCCGTGGCTAGCCAAAGGGGACGCCAGCGTTATTCTTAACGAAGTCAACAGTCGTGACCCCAGTCACCTTAATGGCTGGATTGAAGTGGCCGGGCATAAAGCCGAGGTGATTATTGCCAACCCAGCGGGTATCACCTGTAACGGTTGCGGTTTCATTAACGCGCATCGCACCACGCTCACCACCGGACAAGCGCTGATGGAGCGGGGCCGATTGAAAGGGTTTGATGTCAATCAGGGGGAAGTGCGGATTGACGGACACGGCATGGACAGCACACAGCAAAGTTACACCGATATTATCGCCCGCTCCGTGGCGATTAACGCCAAATTACATGCGCAAGACCTGAAAGTGACCGCCGGGCGCAATATTGTCGATGCGACGCGTCAGCAGATTAAGAAAAAATCGGTTGACGATGAAAATCACCCGGCGTTTGCGCTGGATGTGGCGGCGCTGGGCGGCATGTACGCCCATAAAATTAGGCTGATAGGCACCGAATCGGGGGTCGGCGTGCATAATGCCGGCAATATCGGCGCGTCTGCCGGCGAGGTCCATATCACCGCCGATGGCCGGATAGAGAACCGCGGCGCTATCAGCAGCCGGGATACGTTGCAATTAACCGCGTCTGCCGATGTCTCGAACACCGGCAAATTGCTGTCACAGTCGGCACTGACCTTGCGGGCTGGCGGCGCGTTAGATAATCAGGGCCGGGTGGAAGCCCGCGGCGATACCACCGTTACCGCCGACACGATACACAGCAGCCATGACAGTGTATGGGCCGCGGGGCTGGATGATAAAGGGCGTACCACTTTACCCGGCTCCCTGACCCTGACGGCCAAACAACACGTTCAGGCCAATGGCAAAAATCTGGCCGCCGATACGCTGGCTATCCACAGTCAACAGATTGACCTGAGCGACAGCCAGACGGCGGCTAGCCAGATTCAACTCACCGCCGGTCAATTGGGCATCAGTACCGCTCGCGCTACCGTCAACGTCGACCGTTTTATTGCGAAAACGCCGGGCCAGTTTAACAACGACGGCGGCCAGTTAGTGGCGCGGGAAATCCACCTCACAACCCCGGATTTATCTAATCAGCAGGGAAAAATTAACCAGACCGGGACCGGTGAACTGGCGCTCCATACCCGCGCCCTGAATAACCGTGAGGGGACAGTGTTCAATCAGGGGAAACTGACCCTCACCACAGACCGGCTTAATAACCGTCAGGGCACTATTGCCAGTCAGGGCGAGGACCTGCATCTGACCGCGCATCAGGCCGATAATACTCAGGGCACCGTGCAACTGGCGGGCAACGGTCAATTATCACTCAATACCCAACGGTGGCTGGGCAATCAGGGCAAACTGCTCACCAATGGCGCCCTGACGATACAGGCCGGTGAACTGCAACTCAACCACGCTGAAACTCAGGCCGGGCAGATAACCGTCAACGCCGACACCCTGAGCCATCAAGGCGGCATGATGCAACAACAGGGCAAAGACACCCTGTCCCTCACCACCCGGCGACTGGATAACCAAAGCGGCACCATTGCCGGTAACGGTAACCTGAACCTGAAGGCAACGACCGTCGATAATCGTCATGGCAACATTGTGGCCGCCGAAAAAGGCTCGCTGACACTGGCGGTCAAAGACACGCTGGACAATCAGTCGGGCCGGGTGTTAAGCGGCGGGCAGTTAACCCTGCGCACCGGCGATGTTGATAACACCGGCGGGATAATCGCCGCGGACGGTAAAACCACGCTGACCAGCGCCGAGCTCACTAATACTCAGGGACAGATTGCCGGCAATGGCGGGCTGGACATTCACAGTCAACAACTGATAAACCGCGAGGGGACCTTACAATCCGCCGACGCCCTGACTTTGGATACCGACGGGCAGTTACTGGATAACCAGCAGGGCCATATTCTCGGTGAGGGCAAGACGACCATCACCAGTGGCCCGCTGGACAATCGCCACGGTCATCTTCAAGGCGGACAGTTGGCTATCGATACCCGACACGCCGCGCTGGATAACCGGGACGGCAAATTGTTGTCGACAGAGACACTCAACCTGAAAACCCAGCGGCTTGACAATCGTCACGGTCAGGCGCAGGCGGTGGGCGACACCACCCTCAATGTTGACACCCAAACCGATAACACCGGCGGCCTTATCCGTGGCGGTCAGCAATTGACCCTGAACACCGCTCGCCTGATTAACCGGGAAACAAAGCAGACGGATAACGGGTTGGAAGCACAAAACCTGACGGTCAGCGCTCAACAGGTGGACAATACTCAGGGCGCTTTACGGGCAGCCAACCATCTGCAAGCTCAGGTGAGTCACACGCTGGAGAATGCTGAGGGGTTAATCTCCGCGGGCAAGCAGCTTACCGCAGGCGACGCGACCCGTCCTACGTCTCTGGTGATTAACAACCGGCAAGGCACCTTAATTGCCGGGGAACAGGCCACGATTAACGCACACTCTCTGAGCGGTGACGGCCAACTGTTATCGCAGGGCGATATGGCGGTCACTTTAACCGAGGATT
>NZ_RCWE01000012.1 GCF_018448925.1 Photorhabdus akhurstii
TATCCCGGCTCAGTCCGGTACTGGTGACAATAATGTCTAAACTCACGCCATGCCGTAATAAGGCACGAGCCGTTTCCACTTTACCTTTCTCTCGGCCTAGTTCAATACCTTCCTCTCGACCTAGCTCAATACCTTCTTCTCGGCCTAGTTCAATACCACGCTCAAGCCCTTTTTGTTCAAGCTGTTCTGCAATAGTCATCAACATCGTTTCATGCTCCGGAGATTGTTCAATCAGTTGATGGACAAATTGGGAGAGATCCAGCGTATGCCCATTCAGTAAAATATAGCGTAACACCACATTGCGCTGCTCGGTTGTATTATACCCTGCATTCAAGAGTTCCACCAATTGGAGGAGCCATTCCTGCATATCCCGACAGCGAATGTGTTTTTGCACCAGTTCCATCAGGGCAACGCCTTTATGCGTCAGGATCTCTTCATCGCTGAGCGCACTGACGTCCACCAACGGAAACGCCTGATGGTATAAACGGGCAGCCTGTTCAGGGAGCGTAAAACAATCCAGCCACCGGTTTGAGTAAGGATATGGCCGAACCTCCCCATGATAAAACAGCAGCGGCGCCACCAAAGGGAGTTCAGTATGGCCTTTCTTCAGGTGGGCCGCCATAGCTGACATGGCATAATGCATCAGCCGCCAGGCCATCAGCGGGTCAGGGGTGGACTGATGCTCAATCAGACAATAGATATAGCCCTGTCCCCGGACCGTTTCAACCGAGTACAGCACATCACTGTGCAGTTGACGTAAATGCCGGTCCACAAAACTGCCGGACTCCAGTTTCAATGTGGCTAAATCACACAACAACTGAACCTCTTCGGGCAGATAAAGGGATAAAAACTCTTTGGCCGTTTCAGGCTGCGTTAAAAAATGCTTGAATAACGAATCATGGTGAGGCTGTTTTTCTTTCTTTGCCACAATCTGTTTCTCTGTCTTTATCAGTTAGTCATTACCACTCATTGTCAAGGTATAGTATTTCTACCAAGTTACAAAAAACATTGTCTCAGATTTCCTCAGGCAAATCTTTATCGAATGCATTAATAGAAGAGCCTAAAGAATAAAATATCAGAAAATAAAAAACGATCAAATATTATATTTACAACAACTACTTTATGAAATCCATTCATTTAAATGAATTTTTAACTTGCATTCGCATAATAACCTCCCTCATCAAAATATCGATTACTTATATGTCCGTTAATCTTGGATGTTCAGATCGAAAAAATTGGACTGAATTCCCGCCAGATGATCTATTATCTCTTTTGTATCCAAAAATTTTTTCAATGCAGTATTAAACCGTAATCTAATTTCTTCCTCATAAATATCGAAATATATATTAGACATTTTATATAAAATTTGACAAATACAGTTAGGTACAAAATAGGCATGAAATATATCGAACATTGGTCCACCATCTTCATGAAACAACCCAACCCGACAATGGTAATTTAACTTTAACCACTTTAGATGAATCAAAGTTTTTCATGCCTTATTTCCTTAACAAGTTGTAGTTAAAAAATTAATAAACATGATAAATCGATCACAAAACAATCAGCAACATAGCTAAAAACAATTAACCTGGTCACTGTAAATACTTTCAATCAGTAAGGGTTGTAGTTTTCATAATCCCTTCTATACTACTGTTTGCTTTCTTGTCGGAGTGCCTAGCGTAAGCTGTTTTATCGCAGCATACACAGGCTGAGACCGTTAATTCGGGATCCGCGGAACCTGATCGGGTTAATACCCGCGAAGGGAACAAGAGTAATCAACCGCTGTTAGCCCACCCAATTTTTTACGGGCCTGTCCAGCCATCAACCATTACTCCCTGCGAGCTCCAGACAAGCAACTTTCCCAATAACACAGTTAGGAATTTGCTATGTCTCATAATACTGTTATCCCTACAACCGATATTTCACCAAAACCCAATCCGGCACGCCCGCGTAAAGCTCAACGCGATGCCGCTCAGGAATTTATTAATTCTATTCAGGGCGTGACGTTCCCAAATTCACGACGAATTTATCTTCAAGGTTCCCGTGACGATATCCAAGTTCCAATGCGCGAAATTCAGTTATCGCCCACGTTAATTGGCGGAACCAAAGAAGAACCTCAGTATGAAGAAAACGAAGCCATTCCGGTTTATGATACTTCCGGCGCTTATGGCGATCCTGATGCCAAACTGGATGTACATATCGGGTTAACCAAACTACGCCAACCGTGGATCAATGAACGCCAAGATACTGAACCTGTCGCCGCTCTCGGCTCCGATTTTACTCAGCAACGCCTGGCGGATGCCGGTCTCGATCATTTACGTTTCAATCATCGCCCCCATCCATTAAAAGCCCGTGAAGGCAAATGCGTTACTCAACTGCACTATGCCCGTAAAGGCATCATCACGCCGGAAATGGAATTTATCGCACTGCGGGAAAATATGGGGCGCGAACGTATCCACGGTGATGTGCTACGCCAACAACATGCTGGACAAAGTTTTGGCGCTCAGTTGCCGGAAAATATCACACCAGAATTTGTCCGTCAGGAAGTCGCAGCCGGTCGGGCCATTATTCCTGCCAATATTAATCACCCTGAATCAGAACCGATGATTATTGGCCGCAATTTTCTGGTGAAGGTTAACGCTAATATCGGTAACTCTTCCGTCACCTCTTCTATTGAGGAAGAAGTAGAAAAGTTAATCTGGTCTACTCGCTGGGGCGCAGATACGGTCATGGATCTCTCCACAGGCCGTTATATCCACGAAACCCGCGAATGGATCTTACGTAATAGCCCGGTTCCTATCGGTACAGTCCCTATTTATCAGGCGCTGGAGAAAGTCAATGGCGTCGCGGAAAATCTCACCTGGGAAATGTTCCGTGATACCTTGCTGGAACAAGCGGAACAAGGTGTCGATTACTTCACCATTCATGCCGGTGTATTACTGCGCTATGTACCGATGACAGCCAAACGCCTCACCGGGATTGTCTCCCGCGGTGGTTCAATTATGGCGAAATGGTGTCTGTCTCATCACCAAGAAAACTTCCTTTACCAACATTTCCGTGAAATTTGTGAAATCTGCGCCGCTTATGATGTTTCCCTATCATTAGGAGACGGTCTACGCCCCGGTTCTATTCAGGATGCTAATGATGAAGCGCAGTTTGCAGAACTGCACACATTAGGTGAACTGACCAAAATTGCCTGGGAATATGATGTTCAAGTGATGATAGAAGGCCCTGGGCATATTCCTATGCAGATGATCCGCCGCAATATGACGGAAGAATTAGAGCATTGTCACGAAGCCCCTTTCTATACCCTTGGTCCACTGACGACAGATATTGCACCGGGTTATGACCACTTCACTTCCGGTATCGGCGCAGCCATGATTGGCTGGTTTGGCTGCGCCATGCTCTGTTATGTGACGCCAAAAGAACATCTCGGTTTGCCAAACAAAGATGATGTTAAGCAAGGGCTGATTACCTACAAAATTGCTGCTCACGCCGCCGATCTCGCCAAAGGTCATCCCGGCGCACAAATTCGCGATAACGCCATGTCTAAAGCACGTTTTGAATTCCGCTGGGAAGATCAATTTAATCTGGCGCTCGATCCCGACACTGCTCGCGCCTATCACGATGAAACGCTGCCACAAGCCTCCGGCAAAGTTGCCCATTTCTGTTCTATGTGTGGGCCTAAATTCTGCTCTATGAAGATTTCTCAGGAAGTACGCGATTACGCCGCTGGTATGGAACAGATGTCTGAAGCATTCCGCGCCCACGGTGGCGAGTTGTATCACAGCGTAGAGGATGTATCCCATGAACAATCTGCCTAACGCGCCATTTGCCCCAACTGAATACAAATTGGGCTTGTATCCGGTCGTGGATTCGCTAGCGTGGATTTCCCGTTTGTTAAAAGCAGGCGTCACCACAATTCAGTTGAGAATTAAAGATCTGCCAGAAGATCAGGTAGAAGAAGAGATTCAACAAACCATTATGCTCAGCCGCCAATATAACGCTCGTCTGTTTATTAACGACTACTGGCGACTGGCAATAAAACATGGCGCTTATGGTGTTCATCTGGGGCAGGAAGATTTAGTCATCGCTGATCTGAACGCCATCCAAACAGCGGGATTGCGGTTAGGAATCTCTACCCACGATGAACAAGAGCTGGCACGAGCAAAATCCCTGCGTCCATCTTATATCGCTCTCGGCCACATTTTCCCAACCACGACCAAAGAGATGCCATCTTCCCCGCAAGGACTGGCAGCCCTGAAACGGCAGGTAGAAAACACACCAGACTATCCTACTGTCGCCATCGGCGGCATCTCTCTTGAACGCGTACCGGATGTCATTGCAACGGGAGTCGGCAGTGTGGCGCTGGTGAGTGCCATTACCAAAGCAAAGGATTGGCGTCAGGCGACCGCACAACTGCTTCATCTGGTTGAAGGCATTGAGTTGAAGGGATAGAGAGGTTCTTATGTTGAATGATCAAGAATTTATGCGTTACAGCCGACAACTGTTACTCGAAGATATTGGCCCGGAAGGGCAGGAAAAACTGAAATCCAGCCGCATACTGATTGTCGGACTGGGAGGGTTAGGCGCTCCTGCTTCTCTCTATCTGGCCGGGGCAGGTGTGGGGACAATTTATCTCGCTGATGATGACCAATTGCACATTTCCAATTTACAACGGCAAATACTTTACCGCACCGAAGAGATCCCTGCCGCAAAAGCTGATCTTGCAGCCAATCAACTCAATGCATTGAATCCGCTGATAAAAACGATGGTCCTTAATCAACGTCAGGATCTGGAATCTCTGACAACAATCGTGGAGCAAGTCGATCTGGTTCTCGATTGCAGTGACAACATGACAACCCGCCACGCTATCAATGCCGCTTGTGTGGCAACGCGAAAACCATTAATTAGCGGCAGTGCGGTCGGTTTTAGCGGTCAACTTATGGTATTTGAACCCCCTTATCTTCATGGCTGCTATAGCTGTCTCTACCCTGAACAGGAAGAACCACTACGAAATTGCCGGACCGCGGGTGTATTAGGTCCGGTAGTCGGTATCATCGGCACATTACAGGCATTGGAAGCTATCAAAATGTTAACCGGGCTTCCTTCCCCGTTAAGCGGCAAGCTCCGACTGTTTGATGGTAAACAGCAAAGCTGGAGCACACTACAACTTAACCCGTCGCAACAATGCCCGATTTGCAGAGATATTGCATGAAAATTACGGTAAACGACCAGCCGATGGAGCTTATGGCTCCTCTGGCTATACAGCAATTGCTAGAACAACTTGAACAAACACAACCGGGAATGGCACTGGCTATTAATCAAACCATTATTCCGCGTTCAGAGTGGAATACGCATCAGATCAATGATGGAGACAATATCCTTTTATTTCAGGCTATTGCTGGAGGTTGATATGTTAAAAATTGCTGATACGACTTTTCACTCCCGTCTATTTACCGGTACAGGCAAATTCGCCAACGCAAATGTAATGACTCAAGCTATAGCGGCTTCCGGCAGCCAGCTTGTCACGATGGCAATGAAACGCATTGATTTGCAGAGCGGAAATGACGCTATTTTAGCGCCATTGCAAAAACTTGGCGTCAAATTGCTGCCAAATACTTCTGGGGCCAAAACCGCAGAAGAGGCTCTGTTTGCCGCCCGTCTGGCCCGTGAAGCACTGGCAACCAACTGGATCAAACTGGAGATCCACCCGGATGTGAAATACTTGTTACCTGACCCGGTTGAAACACTTAAAGGCGCGGAAATGTTGGTCAAAGATGGGTTTGTCGTTCTGCCCTATTGCAGTGCTGATCCCGTTTTGTGTAAACGTCTGGAAGAGGTGGGTTGCGCGGCGGTCATGCCTTTAGGCGCGCCGATCGGCTCTAATCAAGGGCTACTAACGCGAGATTTCCTGCAAATTATTATCGAGCAAGCACAAGTGCCGGTGGTTATTGATGCCGGCATCGGCGCCCCAAGCCATGCACTGGAAGCGATTGAACTAGGGGCTGATGCCGTATTAGTCAACACCGCAATTGCCGTTGCACGAGATCCCATAAAAATGGCTCAAGCTTTTAAAATGGCGATCGAAGCAGGCGAATTATCCTCTCAAGCTGGTCTGGCAAGTCCAAAACAACATGCTGTTGCATCCAGTCCGCTGACTGATTTCCTGAGAGTGTTCTGATGACGAATCATCTTACAAACAGCAATTTTAGTTATCGCTGGCAACAATTGGACTGGGATGACATTACCCTTCGCATTAATAGCAAAACCGCGCAGGATGTTGAACGAGCATTAAGCAGCAACAAATTAAATCTGGACGATTTCATGGCCTTGCTCTCTCCGGCGGCGAAATCCTATATCGAACCACTGGCACAACGGGCACAGAAACTGACTCGTCAACGCTTCGGTAACACCATTGGTTTTTATGTACCGCTTTATCTCTCCAATTTGTGTGCCAATGACTGCACCTATTGCGGGTTCTCAATGAGTAACCGCATCAAACGCAAGACACTGAATAAAGATGAAATTATTGCCGAATGTCAGGCGATTAAAGCGCTGGGCTTCGACAATCTGTTATTAGTCACCGGAGAACATCAGGGCAAGGTCGGTATGGATTATTTCCGCCGCTATCTGCCACTTATTCGCGAATATTTCAGCTCAATAATGATGGAAGTCCAGCCTATGACACAGGAAGAGTACTCAGAATTAAAAACGCTGGGGCTAGATGGTGTGATGGTTTATCAGGAAACCTATCATGAGCCAACTTACCTGTTACATCATCTACGGGGTAAGAAACGGGATTTTCACTGGCGACTACAAACACCCGATCGTCTTGGTCGGGCAAAAATCGATAAAATCGGTTTAGGAGCGCTAATTGGCCTCTCTAATCATTGGCGGACAGACTGTTATATGGTGGCGGAGCATTTATTCTTTCTGCAACGTACATATTGGCAGAGCCGTTACTCCATTTCATTCCCACGTTTACGACCTTGTGCCGGAGGCATTGAGCCCGCATCGCTGATAAGTGAAGCCGAACTGGTACAACTGATTTGTGCTTTTCGTCTATTTGCGCCAGATATTGAACTTTCTATTTCTACTCGTGAATCTCCATTCTTCCGCGATCACGTCATACCACTGGCAATCAACAATGTTAGTGCCGGTTCTAAAACCCAACCCGGTGGTTACGCAGATAGTAGTCACGAAGAATTGGAACAATTTATGCCGCATGATAACCGTTCTGTTTATCAGGTCGCGGAAGTATTAATTAAAGCCGGGTTACAACCTGTCTGGAAAGATTGGGATAACTATTTAGGTCGATAATTTAATTTTCTCTGTTCTAACATAATTCTATTTTAGGTAAGAGCCTTTAACAGGTAATCATTACACGAAATAAGATTTAATATAAATAACTGTCTGGCACTAATACCAGACAGTTATATAATCCAATATATTCCCCATCATCATTATCACCTGCAAAATAATCTCTATTCAAAGGACCTATTCTGAATATAAAATTAAATATTTTATCTCTATCAATCCAACCAACATTAAAAATTCATTTCAATCATCAAAACACTATTGCAACAAGGCCATTTTACGCATGTTTTTTTATGACATATACATATATTACTCACAGAAATAAGAATATAAAAATCCAGTTTATACCTATATCGAATAAATAGAAAATACTATATTTATCGTATATAATTTAACTCCCCATTGTTTATTCCTTATTAATTTATACAAATTACAATTCCCAATTAATAAAAAACACAATTGAATATCCTCCTATCATTGATAAAGTCATTCCCGAGCAATAAAACGCTTAAGAAAAATTAAATTTATTACTATCAATTTTAAAAGGATTAACATATGAATATAGAAGACATTCTGAATAATATAGATTATTCTGGTCAGAAAAGTTCTGATAAAGAATTGATTAATGGCTCATTTGATGAAGGATATAAAGGCTGGATAATCCCATTCCCCGAAACGGTAAAAATCTTATCTGAGAATGGAATTAACTTTCTTAGAATCCACCCTAAGTCTGATGCCATCTTTCAAATTATAGAAGGATTAGAACCTAACACTAAATATAAGCTAACAGGTAAAGCGCGCATATCACCCACCATAGGCGTAATAGACGACGGCTTCCCAGCTATTTTTGGTTTACATAATGATACCTTTAATCATAACACTTTTGTTGTAGACTCCACGGAATTTATCACCGGTTCTGTAACATTAAGTACAGATGCAGAAGGATATTTACGCGTTTTCTTAGCAAAAACCACAATGGGAACTGAGCCCCCACCACCAGAAGTTACCGCTGATTTTACTGGTTTTATTTTCGAGAAAGCCTAATATAAACGTTTAACATCTGAATGCCCGAAGCTCACTACTCCGGGCGTTTTAATAATGTAGTTTTAGTTTTAATACTATGTTTTAACATTACAGCTATAGATATTACCTCATTATTCATTCTATTTTTTTCTCAATGTGACCAATATTTAAACATAACATTTCTGCAACAATGAACTCTACCACGAGCAACAAATTAGCCTACATAAACGCCTATCAGGATAAGCGCTTATAACTCATTTATTCTTGTATTAATTTATACAAATTACAACTCACCACCAATAAAAAATACAATTGAGTATTATCCCATTATTGATAAAGTGCCCTCCCGAAAAACAAAGCGCTGAAAGAAATTAAACTCATTTCTATCTATTTAAAAAGGACTAATATATGAACGTACAAGAAATCCTGAATAATGAAGATTATTCTGATAGCAAGAAAAACTCTCATAAAGAACTGGTAAACGGCTCATTCGAAGAGGGATATAACGGCTGGAGAATCCCAGCGCCTGAGTCAGTAGAAATCTTATCTGAAAATGGCGTTCACTTTATCAGAATCCAAAGCGTTACCGGTTCTGGCGTCATTGATCAAATTATCGAAGGATTAGAACCTAACACTAAATATAAACTAACCGGTACAGCTCGCGTATCAGCAGAATGGGCCTCATCAGCTTATTTTGGTTTACAGAGCCATACCGATGGCCCTAACTCTTTTGCTGTAAACAGCACCGATTTTACAACGGGTTCAGTAGAATTAAGTACAGATCAAAAGGGACTTTTACGCGTTTATTTGTTGAAAGACCAAGTTGGCCCTCGCCCAGACGGAGAAACCGCTGACTTTACCGGTTTTATTTTAGAGAAAGCCTAAGCATTTAACTTCGATATATTTTAACATTTTAAACACCCAGAGTTCACTGCTCTGGGTGTTTAAATATAGGTTGAAAAAATAAACTTAAAAATTACAAAGTAATATTTTAACTAGAATATAGCTCAATTATTTAAAAATAAATACCCATCGTAATAATTTCGTCACCTCATTTATTTTCACACTAATTATCACAGACATAATATTCAATTGAAAAACACGATTGAATATTTCCCCATTATTGCTAAAGTACTTACAGAAAAAATTATTAAGAAAAATAAAATTCAATCGTTATTCATTTAACAGGACTCATATATGGATATGAAGAAAATATTAAATCGCACAGATTATTCTGATACAAAAAACACTAATAAAGAACTGGTTAATGGCTCATTTGATGAAGGATATAAAGGCTGGAGAATCCCAGCCCCTGAAACTGTAGAAATCTTATCCGAAAATGGGGTTAATTTTCTTAGCATCCAAAGCTATTCCAGCTCTGGCGTCATTGATCAAATAATAACAGGGTTGGAGCCTAACGTTAGATATAGACTGACGGGTACAGCACGCTTATCGATAAAACGAACACCACAAAGGGCGTTGCCAGCTTATTTTGGTTTACAAAATCGCACATTTGGCCCTGAATCCTTTGTTGTAAATAGCTTCAATTTTACGACCGGTTCAGTTGAATTAAACACAGATGAAGAGGGACTTTTACGTGTTTACATACTGAAAGAACAATTTGTAGAACTTCCAGAAGAAGCAACTGCTGACTTTACCGGTTTTATTTTAGAAAGAGTTTAAACATCTGACTTAATATATAACACCCGAAGCACATTGCTCCGGGTGTTGAGCCGTTTAGCTAACTTAAATCATGCAATGGTTTTTTTATTGGCGGTGTCAATTGGAAATCAGAAAACCGCACCTGTAATCCGTGCCGTTCTGGAGAACAACACATTGCACCAACAAAGACAGGTTGTTTATCTTCAAAAAAAGGAGCCAACCTCAACAATGGCCACCGTAAACCATCAGTGGAATATTGCAGTCTTAAATATCCCTCTTCACGAGTCAAACGTAACCAGAATTTACTAGAATCACCGGGAAATACGCCCATAGACCAATCAGAATGATGACGTGTCAGCACACTACCAATCGTGGCATGACCATCAGAATATTCAATTCCGCCTTTCAGCCAATGTTTCTCATCGACTAATAACATGACTCCTGCCTGATCGTATAAATGTTCAAAACAGCCTTCAATACAGAGTTGAAAGGTGAAATCATCCTCAACATAACGCCCAAAAACATGGCCATTATGACGTTCAAAGCCATACCATGTTTTCTGCCAAAAGTCGGTCTTATGATCTGTAGTGACATTAAGCCAGCCGCTTCCACATTGCCAATCAGATGGTTCATTAAGCCAATGATATTGTGACAAACTCATAGGAACTTCCTCTATTATCTTCCGCTCGAATTAATCAATTTATATCCTGCAAATAAGGAAATAGAGAGTAAAGCAATACAAGCAAAAGCGCCGTGTAATGTCACAATATGCGCTAATCCACCTATGATTGCAGGTCCCAGCAAAATCCCTGAATATCCCATTGTAGAAACCGCGGCAACAGCCAGCGAATCAGGCATAATTTTCTGTTGACCAGAAGCGGTAAAAAGCATTGGCGCTATATTGGATAATCCGGCGCCTATCATCAGGAAAGAGAGTCCTAATATCATTGCGGTTGATGCTGAGTAAATAAGAATAAACCCAGAAGTCGCCAATAAAGCACTGCTGATAAAAACTCGTTGATGTCCATAAAGGGTAATGATCTTATCACCCATAAAGCGGCCCGATGTCATAGCAATCGCAAACAGGGTATAACCGATACCAGCCTGATGACTACTGATATTATGTACGCTGGTTAATAATATACCGCTCCAGTCCAGCATTGATCCTTCCATGATATAAGCGACAAAACAGAGAAAGCCCAATAAAATCACGATCCCATGAGGCACAGCAAAGAATGGCGTATCACCCGCTTCGGCTTCGTTCAATAACCCGCCCCATACCGGCAATAGCAATAAAATAATCAGTAATACCGCCATTACCATCACCTGGAGAGGAGATATTCCCAGAGACAATAATGCACTCACCGATCCTGCGCCGGCGATCCCGCCCAAACTAAATAACGCGTGAAAGCCAGACATAATTGGCCTCTGAGCCATTTTCTCGACCATGACGGCATGGATATTGACCACAACATCCATTGCCCCAATACCTGCACCAAAGACAAATAAAACGCAAGCCAGCGTCAACGGCGTCGGTAATACACTTAACCCCGGCAACATCACTAATACGATCAAAGCACATAAAGTGAAAATTTTTCGGCAACCGAAACGTGCGGCTAACATGCCCGCTATTGGCATCATGATGAAAGAACCAATGCCGAATGCCAACATTAGAAGCCCCATAGCGCCATTATCAAGTTGTAGCCGTTCTTTAGCTAAAGGAATGAGGGGAGCCCAACTTGCAAGACTAAAACCAGCAATAAAAAAAGCGGCGCGCGTCGCCATAATGGGTTGTTTTACCAAAGAGATAATATTTTGATCAGACAACTCATGTTCCTTCTATATAATCCACATAAATAAAATGCCCTCCGCTATGACTAATAATGGAGGGCATTAAGTTACACAAAATTAATTTTAGAAAATTGCGGAATATCGGTCAGCGCCCCAATAATACGAGTCGCCTGTTGATACTGTTCCGCAACCGATAAAGCATGGGGCCAAGCATATACATAGGGAATACCCGCCTGCGTTGCTGCTGTAATCCCCAAATCGGTATCTTCAATCACTAATGTTTGATGAACATCCATAGACTTCAATTTCAACATAGCAAGATAGGGATCTGGATAAGGTTTCGTCCTCGCAACATCATCACCAGAGATTAAAGCCGGGCTTTCATTCAACTCCAGTAATCCAATATTCGCCAAACAGACTTCCCGCGGCGCAGTAGAAACAAAGCCAAAAGGGATACGGTGCTGTTGTAAGGCCGCTATCAACCTGGAAATCCCTGGACGAAGGTAACTTTTAGACAGCTTATCTTTGTAAACAGAGACGATTTGGGCAGTGATCTCTTGCTGTTGCTGAGCTGGCACCCCAATGTAATCTAACGTTTCCTCCAGACTCAGGCCAATAAGTTGCTGTGGTTGTACATGCTGCGTGTAATCAGGAGCCAAATCACAAAGAACATCAAAGTGCAATTGTTCACTGTCAACAATGACTCCATCGATATCAAAAATCACATTAAATCTATCCATGTGAAACATTCCATTATTTTAGATCGGAAATACGGATCAGCACTTTACAGTTCGGAGTAAACAGTGGTTTTTGGCTTTTGCACGCAATATCACAACCCACAGTGAGAAAAGCCTGCAAGTAATCATTAAAATCAAAAACTTGGCTGACCAGACGACCGGCTGGAATAACACCATCACGGATCATGGTATAAGCACGCTCAAAACTGTTATTCAGAGAATCAATGGAACCAATCACGGAAAGGCTCTTATCAGCAATTTTCAAGATATCAAGATTGGCATGCTTATCTTTAAGCGCGACATTCAACAATTTTCCGCCAGGCGCCAAATGGTCAAAAATGTATTCGGTTAACTGGCCGGTCGTATCCACACATAGATCGATAAGCGCTAATTTATCACCATATTGTTGCGCCAATGCCTCATCAAAATCAGTATACAGCTCACATTCCGGCGGCAGATTTTCTTTGGCAAATTGAACACGACTTTCGTTTTTCTCGACCATGAAAGCCTTAACGCCTTTGGCATGTAAAGCCCAAATGTAGAGCATTCCCATTGGGCCTGCGCCAGCGACCGCCGCACGAATATTAGTATGAGTAATGCCCAGTTTATCAACCCCGGTCAGTGTGCAACTGAGTGGCTCAGTCAATGATGCCTCTTCCATACTGACATGATCATCCAGCTTTATCAGTGAACTCTCTTTAGCCAGATACTGTTCAGCAAATGCCCCGTCATAGGAAACCCCCGCTTCGGTTCCCAATTTTTTCTCACAATGATTTGGACTACCTGTCTGGCACATCCGACAATGCCCACAGGAATAGGTTGGATTGATAACAACACGATCACCCACATTAAAATGTGTGACACCCTTCCCTATTTGCGCAATAACTCCCGTTGTTTCATGGCCCAGAGTGGTTCCCGGAATAGCAACAGGATAAGATCCGGTGATAATCCCAACATCCGTACCACAAACGCCACACACCGCAATATCAACGACGACATCATCAGGTTCAACACAGCGTAACGGTTCAACATCCTGGATTTGCACATCCCACACCCGATTAAATTTAAGCGCTTTCATTACGCTACCTCCTTGGTATCCAGCATATTTAATGTCATATCAGCAAAAGTCAGATCAAGCTTATGCAAAATTTCGTTTAAATGTTCCTGAGTACAAATTAGCGGCGGACGAACTTTAAGCGCACGACCTTTACCATAACGAGAACCACGGATGATCAAATTATGGGAATTCGCTATTGCGATCGCTTGTGCCGCAAATTCCGGTGATGGCGTATCAAAGCCAAACATATAACCGACGCCCCTAACACCGGTAATCTCTGGGTATTTATGCTGTAATGCTAATAAGCCATCACGTAAATAAGCTTCATGACGTTGCACATTCTCCAGAACCTGTTCGTCTTCGATAATATCGATAATTTCGTTGAGAGCTGTTAATGAAAGAGGGTTAGCGCCTGATGTGCTGGAATGTTCGAATGACTCTAATACATCTAATGAACTCCGCATCAGCACACCACCGGTAGGAATACCTATGCCACCAGCGCCCTTAGCGAAAACAATAATATCCGGTTCTAATTCTTTAGCGTAACCGGTTGAAGCAAAGAATGTTCCGGTACGGCCAAATCCAGTCTGTACTTCATCCGCGATAATAATAATGTCATGTTTATGGCAGATGTCTCTGATCTTACGGTAAAAATCGACGGGGAAAACGTTATTTCCGCCGTTTCCTTGAATCGGTTCAATAATAAGACAAGCAATATTGTCATTTGAACCCAATTGAATAAATTGTTCTAAGTCAAGATATTGATTGGGTTCTGTATTTGGTCCAAGTTCTGACATAACACTAGCAGGGGTTGGAACTTTTAAAGAACCATCAATGTTGACATGAAAATCTTTAATTCTAAAAGCATTACCCGAAATTTGCGCTGTGGCTAAAGACTGACCATGATGAGCCAGAAAGAAAGAGATAACTCCTGAACGCCCTGTTGCTTTTTGCGCGATACGAATTGCACATTCAACCGCCCCAGAACCGGAAACATCACGCAACCATATTCTATCAATGCCCTTAGGGGTGTGTTTAACTAATTTAGCCAAAATATATTGTGACATTTCATGGGTATAGGCTGAACTCAGATGTGTACATCTATCGATCTGCTGTTTTAATTTTTCTGTTATTCTGCGATTAGTGTACCCAAGTGGAAGGTTAAATGTCCCCGAAGCTGCATCGATATACTTTTCACCATCAATTTCCAGATAAGGGCCGTTCCCAACAAAGCGAGAAAGCACATCTTCAAATCGTTTACCATTTTCCATCATTTCATTACCCTAATTAATCATTTCTAACTATAAGAAAGCACAATAATCTTTAACAGGTAAGAGAATATTTACTAAAAATTAATTTAGATCAACAAAGAACATGTAAAAACATCAAAAACATTTAAAAAATTAAAGTATTTTGTATAAAATACATTATTATTTTGAATGATTAATTAATGGCATGCAGAACTGCTGATCTATCGGGTTATGACAAAAAATTCTATTAAAAATCCTGCAAAACTGTACTAAAAATCTCTCCCTTTCCGACTTTTGCGCTGATGATTAAGAGCATTTATATTTACGCGTGGTTATTTTCTAAAGGTGATAAAATGTAATAAAAAATTCTCGATTATTTCTATTTGTCTGAAACGGCGTGCTTTTCATACACTGAATATAGCCAGACTCTCGACTAACATTCAAATGTCGAGTACAGAACGCACTGATTATTACAGCGCGATATTGTTTATCTGCATTTATAATATTTTGACATTAAAAATAATCAGATATTACTATCAGGGATAGCCTTTTGAGGTGATATATCAGGTATTTTTTTCCTATACCCTATGGATTTCAAGATGTATCGCGGCGGCAAGGGAGTGAATCCCCGGGAGCATAGCGAACTATGTGACCGGGGTGAGCGAGTGCAGCCAACAAAGAGACAACTTGAAAGATGACGGGTATATATAAAATTCTTTTAAAAATACCCATACAAGCTAGTCGGTTTACACCAATGAATAGCTCGTATAAAGTTCAGTCTTTAAAAAAAGTAAAGGGTTCAGTCTGTGGGTAATCCTTAAACATCCCTATCGTCAGCTTGAAATGATTTGCCAGTAGGATTTCTGGTGTATCCAAGATCTTTGGTCGCACTAAAGAATCAATTCCACTGAGCCTATTCACCAATAAAACCACCACCATTATTGAAATTTCAAAAGAACACACATGCAAAATTATATTCTTCTACTACTTAGCCTGGCACTTTTTGGACCTTTGGGTGTCGATGTATTCTTGCCTACCGTCCCAGCTATCGCCGAGGATTTTAAAGTTAACAATGAAGTTATTCAGTCAACGATTTCTTTGTTTTTATTAATTATGGGGCTAGGCCAGTTAATCGCCGGACCACTGGTAGATAAATTCGGCCGTCGACCAGTGGCCCTAACGGGTATCACCTTATATATCATCGGTTCTGTGATCGCAGCGCTTTCTACTTTTCCCGAAATTTTTATTGCCGCGCGAATTATTCAAGGATGCGCTGTCTGCTGTACCAGTGTCGTCTGCGTTAGCGGTGTGCGTGATCGCCTAAACGGTGATGAGGCGGCCAAAGCCTATGGATTTATTAACGGTACGCTAAATATTGTTCCGGCTCTCGCGCCATTACTTGGCGGTATTTTGGCCGAAATTTTCAACTGGCGGGCGCCATTTTGGTTTTTGACTTGCTACTCAGTTATTGCACTACTGATCATTGCCGCCTGGTTACCAGAAACGCGCCCCGCTAATACTAAGACTGTTCACGGGCTACCACTGAAACAATACTTCCAAATTCTTAGCAATGCCCAGTTTATGCATTTTGCCTTGGTTAACGCCGGCATTATGGGCATAGTCATTACCTATGTGTCATTTGCCCCCACCGTGCTGATGACCGAGGGTCATGTATCACCGCTAGCCTTTTCATTGATTTTTGGCGGCAACGGACTCTGGGCGATGATCGCCTTCCTAACCGTAAACAAAATCATCCATCGAATTGGTCGCCCTGGCTGCCTGCTATTAGGGGCAATTCTGATGGCGCTGGCTAGCCTGTCTCTATTTTCTGGCATGCATCTGCCGACTGTCGCCAGCCAGCACTGGCTAAGCTACATGTTGCCGGTTGCTTTCGCTTGTACAGGTATGGCATTTGCTATGGGGCCTGCGACCAGTTATGCGCTAGAACCTTATTCTGACGAAGCCGGTGTCGCTTCTGCACTGATAGGATTCGTCCAGATGGCTGTCGGCTCCTCTCTCTCACTCATCGCGATGGTGTTGCCATTTTCGCTCAAACAGTCACTGGTGTTAATCATGCTACTCGGTACCGCGCTAACCCTGTCAGCACACCTACGCAGTCGTAACCTGAAAGGACGGGTAGTTTCGCTAGAATCTTAAATATCTGTCACACACCTAACCCCATCATCTGCATCAGTTGCTGTGCTTGCTGAATCGCCTCTTGGCGATTCGCAATTCCTAGCTTCTGATACAGATTCCGTATATGCGTCTTGATAGTTGTCGTCGCCACATCCAACTCTGCGGCTATCTGATCATTACTGTAGCCTGAATAAATCAATCCCAACACCTGCCACTCACGTTGTGTCAGCGGACTATTACGAATAAGCTCAGGAACATCGGGATGTGTTAGCAACTGTGTGACAAAACTTTCATCAAAATGGGCGAATTTATGGCGATGTTGACGGTTGATATCCCGCAGAATGCGCTGTGCACGATGCAACTCCAATTCAGACAAGGTATTGAGTTGAATAAGCTGACGTAGCTGTTGAGCCATCAACTCACCTTCAATGACAAAATGGCTAATAAATCCGGTACGGTTAGCCAGAGCCAATGCTTCGATAAGCGCACTCTGTGCTTCGCTTTTGCGTCCTACATACCAGTAAAGCAAGTTACACAACAATAAATTACGGTTCAGATCGCTAATTAATTGCAATTTTCTCGCATGCTGATTCAGTGTATCCAAAATGGACTCAGCCTCATCATACAAACCAAGCAAAATCTGAACACGAGCAATATTGCGCCACTGGCCCTGATTAAAATGATTACTGACGCTTTCTGGTCGCTCGGTCTGTGCCAACCACCGAATAGCGGCGCTTTTGTCGTCCATACTCTGCCAAATGATGACTCGCAGCTTGTCAGTATTCGTGCGCCAATCTCTATGATATTGCCCATTATTTAGCAGGTTTTCACAACGCGCCAGATAACGGCGGGCATTATCAATATCTCCTCTGGTCAGAGAACATTTAGACAACTGGGTCAGACACTGCAACTGCTGTTGAGGTTGGAAGTTAGACAACACCTCCAGCCCACGACGCGCAGCCTCTTCGGCTTCATCAAGACGAGACCAGCACCACAAAAGCTGTGAACGGATACGCAACAAAAATTCATGCATTGGCAACTGCTCCAAATGCTGTTCACGGATCAATTCAAACGCCTTGCTCTGCGTTTCATAAGCCGTTTGCAAATATCCCTGAGCCAGTAAAATCTCACTTTGCTGCAACAGCGCCCACAACGCATAGTGATGAACATGGAAACGACGCGCCAACTGCTCGGTTTGTTGCATCCGCGCTAATGCATCAGCCAACTCACCTCTACAATGTAATACTTCCCCTTCCACGGAAGTCGCAACAATACGACTGTATTCATTCTGAGGAAGCAGTGCCGCCAAAGCTTGTTTCGCCAACTTATCAGCCATCTCCGGCTTACCGCTGTTCATCGCCACCTGAGCCCGTAACGCGTCGAATTCAGCTAGCAGATCCGGCTCAATGGCAATTTGTTTCTGTTGCAGTGCCTGTTCCGCCTGATTCAACAGTGTATTGACCTCTGAATAACGATGTTGGCTTTGGGCCAGCCAAGCTTGAAGCAGCACCAGACGCGGATTCTCCAATAGCTGCTCATAAGGCAGCGCATTCATACACTCTTCCAACAGAGATAACTCACTGTGGTTAAATAGCGACCAAGCATGCTGCAACAAAATATCGCGTAACATGGCAGTATCACCCGCCGCCAAGGCATGATGAATCGCCTCGCCCGGATACCCTTGCGCCAGCCAACCTTCTGCGGCCGCACGATGCAACTCCGGCAATTGCAACGCCATTTCCCATTGACAGCGTTGACGTAGAAATGAAGCAAAAAGCGGATGAAAGCGAAACCATTCGCCAGAGTCATCCATACGCTGGATAAACAACCCCTGACGTTCGGTTTCCTCAAGGCGCTGCTGACCATTCTCTTCACCGGTTAGACGAACAATCAAACCATCATTCATGGAACGTAGGATAGAGCTGCGCAACAAAAATTCACGCGTCGAACTATCCACCTGATTAAGTACCTCATCCACCAAATAATCGGAAAGATGGCTGGCGTTAATGCCCGATAAGCGCTTAGCCGATAGTTCAGCGGCATCACACGACTGCCGCGCTGACAGCGCAATCAGCTGGAGCGCCGTTGCCCAACCCGCCACTTCATTGCATAGGCGCTTACAATCGTCAGCGTCAAGGGATGTGGTTAACCGCTTATCAAAAAATTGCTGTGTTTCTTGATAATCAAAAGCCAGTTGCTGACTGTCAATTTCCAGCAATTGCTCACGCACCCGCAGATTAGCAATCCCAAGAGAAGGCAAATTACGCGATAAGATAGTTAACGTCAGATTCTCAGGCTGGTGACGCAGGAAAAACCGCATAGCCTCATGAATAATGCTATTGACAATCAGATGATAATCATCAATCACCAGAAAAATGGGTCGCCGCCATTCATTAAGTTCAATAAATAATTGAGCGAAAAGCGCGGGTAAATTGGCATATTGATGTTTTTGGGCCAACACTTCACTTTTAACACAGTGTCCCTGCGTAGCCTGCTGCAACGCCGCGATAAGATAGCTGGCAAAACGTTCCGGCTGATTATCGCTCTCATCCAAAGAATACCATCCCAGATTATCCTGCCCGGCGGCCCACTGAGAGACCAATGTAGTTTTGCCGTAACCTGCGGGACTGGTTACTAGCACAAGACGATAGTTAAACGACTCATTCAATCTGACTAACAGGCGCTTACGCAAGACTGTATTATTCAGACGAACGGGACGACTCAGTTTTGATGGGATAAGCATTAATTTCCGTGCCCAAAGAAGCGATAAGTAAAACCAGCGCCGGAACCATGTGTAATGTTATTAGAAATTTATTTCACGGTCCGTAATGACGTCATTAATCAGCCCAACCAAATTTAGTGAAATAGATGACTTTTGCAAATATGTTTACGAACCCCATAGTATTAAGTTGCGTGCCCTATCACATTCTTGAACAGCAAATTCCATTTTCTACAGATAAGTTATGGAAGCGATTAGCAAATTACCTTAATCGATCCGCTGGAAAAAAATGAACTCAATAAATGCAAAAATGATACGCAATATAGTTACTGGCTACGCCCTTCTACTCCTCCCTGACTAATACCTCTCCAGGATGATGCTTTAGATCCTGAGAGCATTCAGCATAGTGCTTAAATTTCCCTTTTCAGCTACAGGATGAAGACTCCATGCAACAGCCCAGATTAGATAAAGCCCAGTTTCAGGCTGCGCTGACACGTCAATGGCAGCGCTTTGGCCTCGGTTCAGCACAGGAAATGACCCAGCATCAGTGGTGGCAAGCCGTTAGCGCGGCCCTGTCAGAGCTGTTGCCCGCATGCCCTGTTATCAATCATTCCGACCAACAACGCCATGTGAACTACATCTCGATGGAGTTTCTGATTGGCCGTTTGACCGCAAACAATCTGCTTAACCTTGGTTGGTATGAAGACGTTCAGGCTTACCTGGCAGAAGAAAATATTATTCTCAGCGATCTTCTGGAACAAGAAACCGACCCCGCTTTAGGTAACGGAGGATTGGGACGGCTCGCCGCCTGTTTTCTTGACTCTATGGCAACCGTCGGTCAGCCGGCAATTGGCTATGGTCTGAATTATCAATACGGCCTGTTCCGCCAATCCTTTGAACAAGGGCAACAAATTGAAGAACCAGACAATTGGGGACGAGAATCCTATCCCTGGTTCCGCCATAACACTCAGTTAGATGTTGAAGTGAATTTCGGTGGCAAAATCGTCATAACCGATGATGGACGCGAAATCTGGGCGCCTGACTTTACCTTGATTGGAGAAGCCTGGGATCTACCCGTCATTGGTTACCGTAATGGCATTACCCAACCATTGCGCCTGTGGCAAGCAACCCATGCCGAGCCATTTGATCTCGACAAATTCAACGCTGGGCAATTTCTGGCCGCGGAACAGCAAGGTGTTGAAGCCGCTAAGCTAACGAAAGTTCTCTATCCGAATGATAATCATCAAGAAGGCAAACGCCTGCGCCTGATGCAACAATATTTCCAGTGTGCCTGCTCCGTCGCAGATATCCTGCGTCGCCATCATCTGGCGGGCCGCAAAATGGAAGATCTGCCTAAGCATGAAGTGATTCAGCTTAACGATACCCATCCAACGATCGCCATCCCTGAAATGATGCGCATTCTACTGGATAAACACCAGATGAGTTGGGAAACGGCATGGGAGATAACCAGCCATACTTTCGCCTATACCAACCATACCCTGATGCCAGAAGGTTTGGAATGTTGGGACGAGGATCTAGTCAGCCACCTGCTGCCACGCCATTACAGCATCATTAAAGAAATTAACTACCGGTTTAAAAAGTTGGTGGACAAAAACTGGCCCGGCGAGCAAGCCGTATGGGAAAAATTAGCCGTACATTATAACCATCAGATACGCATGGCGAATCTTTGCGTTGTCGCGGGCTTTGCCGTAAACGGGGTAGCCGCGCTGCACTCACAGCTCATCGTTAAGGATCTGTTTCCTGAATACCATCAACTATGGCCGAATAAGTTTCTCAACGTGACAAATGGCGTTACCCCGCGTCGCTGGATCAAGCAGTGTAACCCGGCACTGTCAGGATTGCTTGACCGTACGCTTAATCGCGAATGGGTTAACGATCTTGATGCCCTTAAAGCACTTGAACCCTATGCAGATGACGCCGCTTTCCGCGAAGAGTACCGAGCTATCAAACAAGACAACAAGATCCTGCTATCCAATTATGTCAATAAAGTAATGGGGCTTAAGCTAGATCCAAGCGCCATTTTTGATGTGCAAATTAAACGATTGCATGAATATAAGCGTCAGCATCTGAACCTGTTGCATATCCTATCGCTCTATAAACAAATTCAGGAAAATCCGGCGCTGGATATCATGCCGCGCGTGTTCCTGTTCGGCGCAAAAGCCGCGCCTGGCTACTATTTGGCAAAAAACATTATCTCTGCCATCAATCAGGCGGCGGAAAAAATCAATAATGATCCTATCGTCCGAGATCGCATTAAGATCGCTTTTATCCCCGATTACAAAGTTTCTGTCGCAGAACTCATGATCCCGGCTGCCGATGTTTCAGAACAAATCTCCACTGCCGGTAAAGAAGCTTCCGGTACCGGCAACATGAAACTGGCGCTAAATGGCGCCCTGACCATCGGAACACTAGATGGAGCGAATGTCGAAATTGCCGAACAGGTCGGGGATGACCATATCTTCATTTTCGGGCATACCGTAGAAGAAGTGAAAGCCTTAAAAGCTGCCGGTTACGACCCGCTGAAACTACTCAAGGAAGATCAGCATCTGGACAACATCCTCAAGGCGCTGGCTAGCGGCGAGTTCAGCTATAGCGACAAACGAGCATTCGATATGCTGCTACATAGTCTGATTGAAGGTGGCGATCCTTATCTGGTATTAGCTGATTTTGCCTCCTATTGTGACGCGCATAAACGAATCGATACCTTGTACCGCGATACTCAAAGCTGGACACGCAGCGCCATTCTAAATACCGCCCGGATGGGAATGTTCAGCTCTGACCGGACAATCCGTGATTATCAACAGCGTATCTGGCAAGCAAAGAGATAAGGAAAAATCATGGAGGAGAAAAGCCTCGATCATTTAGCGACCGAGGCTGGCATTGTCGCCAGCTATATTAATGCTTATGGTAAACCGCAAGCGATTCCGGCAGAAACCCGACACTACTTGTTGGATGCGATAAGTGAAAACAAACCGGCCAGCGAGCCGGTTTCCCCCTTGCCGACAGTAAAAGTTTTTACTCAAGGCGAGCACTTCACCATCACCCTGAAAGATGAAGAGCACTACCAATGGCAGATACAGACAGAACAAGGAGAGGAATTTCAGGGGCATTGCCGCCACATATTGACGCTACCTGATACGCTTGCTCTGGGCTACCATCACCTCACTTTGACACAAGAAAACCAATGCTGGTCTGTGCGGATTATCGTAGCGCCCAAACGCTGCTACGAACCAGATGCCCTGCAAAGAAGAAAAAAACTTTGGGGCGCCTGTGTGCAACTCTACACCCTGCGTTCAGAAAACAACTGGGGAATCGGCGATTTTGGCGACCTGAAACACATGCTGAAAGAGATAGCAGCACGCGGAGGCGCCTTCATCGGGTTGAACCCATTGCATGCATTGCACCCAGCCATGCCAGAAAGCGCCAGCCCCTATAGCCCCTCTTCACGCAACTGGCTCAATGTGATTTACATTGACGTTAATCAGATTGAAGATTTCAAACTCAGTGAAAAAGCACAGAGTTGGTGGCAATCACCAGAGACTCAACGCACGTTACAGTATTCCCGCGGCACAAAATGGGTGGATTACACCACAGTGATGGCGTTGAAAATGGCAGCACTGCGTCTGGCACATCAACAATTCAGTACGCGCCCAGAACACGATTCCCAACAAACCGCTTTCCGCCAATTTGTCATTCAGGGTGATGAATGTCTCTACTATCAAGCCGCTTATGACGCCCTGCATTGCCGACTATATGCCGAAGATAACTCCTATTGGGGCTGGCCGGTATGGCCGGAAAAATACCGCGATCCGCACAGCGAAGCCGTACAAACATTTTGCCAGTCTCACCCACAGGAAGTGGAATTTTTCCTCTGGTTACAGTGGCTGGCCGATACTCAACTTGCAGACTGCTTTGCACAAAGCCAAACAAGCGGCATGCCGATTGGGCTTTACCGTGATTTGGCCGTCGGCGTAGCGGAAGGCGGATCGGAAACCTGGTGCAACCGGGTTGTCTACTGCACTAAAGCATCAGTGGGAGCGCCACCGGATGCTCTTGGGCCACTGGGTCAAAACTGGGGCCTCCCCCCCATGAATCCTCATGTTTTGCAAACCCAGGCTTACCAACCGTTCATTCAACTGCTGCGCACAAATATGACCTATTGCGGCGCGCTACGCATTGACCACGTGATGTCGATGCTCAGGCTCTGGTGGATTCCCTATGGCGAAACCGCCGACAAAGGAGCATATGTACACTACCCGGTTGATGATCTGATGGCGATTCTGGCATTAGAAAGCCAACGCCATCGCTGTCTGGTTATTGGTGAAGATTTGGGAATTGTACCGGAAGAAATTGTCGGCAAACTGCGCGACAGCGGTGTCTATTCTTATAAAGTGCTCTACTTTGAGCGTCATGGCAATGGAGAATACCGTGCGCCTGAGGATTACCCGATACAAGCAATGGCGACCATCACCACCCATGATTTACCGACCTTGCGTGGATTTTGGCAAAGCGCCGATTTGATACTTGGGGAATCACTCAAGTTATATCCTGATAAAGACCTGCTTCAAGGGTTACATACTGACCGTCAAGCGAGCAAACAAGGGTTATTAGAAGGCTTACATCGCAACGGCTGTATCCCGGAACATATCGGTCACATAGCAAAAGAAATAGACATGTCACCGATAATAAACCAAGGGCTACATCGTTATATCGCCCACAGTGCCTGCGCACTACTGGGCCTACAACCCGAAGATTGGCTGGATATGGACAAACCGGTCAATATTCCAGGTACGGTCATGGAATATCCTAACTGGCGACGTAAATTGAATACCACTCTGGAAACCCTGTTTGGTGATGATCATGTCAACCAATTGCTGAAAGATGTAGATAGATGCCGTAAAAAAACGGGAATAGCCAGAGGTTAAATGCCGTAACGTCTATTTCTCCTCCGAAAGCATTATCCTGTCCAGTTTAAAGGATGGTTTTAATCTATAAACCATCCTTTATATTGCTGACTGTTAACACCTTGATTACCAACGTTAAGTTTTCATCAAGGATAAAACAGGCATTCAGAAAAGCCTTTTTTATCTGTCAGTGTGGTTTTAAAAGCTGGATAAAGAAGCCAAGCGTGCCCCGGAAAAAACAGGTAAAAACTTTAATCATTAAAAGTAAAAAGCAGTGATTAAGGCTTTTTTAAAGTGGGTAAAAAATCCGATACCATACTGATATTAGAAGAGAAAACATTAGAAAAAACAGGTTTTAGATTGATTAAATAAGGCGAAAAAAAAAATAACAGCGTTAAACCGATAACAAGAATATATCTTAGCAAAACATTTAACAGCATTAACAGCATTAACAGCATTAACAGCATTAACAGCATTAACAGCATTAACAGCATTAACAGCATTAACAGCATTAACAGCATTAACAGCATTAACAGCATTAACAGCATTAACAGCATTAAAAGCATTAAACGCATTAAACGCATTAAACGCATTAAACGCATTAAACGCATTAAACGCATTAAACGCATTAAACGCATTAAACGCATTAAACGCATTAAACCTATTTTATTAAATAAAAGATTTTTCCTGACTGCAACAAGTTTACGAAAAATAAGAGACTATAATTGTAGAAAACCGAGCGGCATTTAGATTACCCCCTAAAAAGCACGAGTATTTAGCAACATTAAAAATGATTAAAGAAATCGGCGTTAATCTTAATACCGTTAGCTATCTGCTACCCTCATTGGTTTTAAACCTAAAAATCAAATATAGAAAAAGGAGAAAACAGAAAAATTAAATATCAGTTTAATGAAAATAAGAACGTTAAATACGGTTCAGAAAATGTAAAAACCATTAAACCTACCACAGTTAATCAATAAAAATCATTTATTAAGCAGATTTAAAATTAAAAACAAACAGCCTGTAAGAATGAGAACCACAGTTCAAGCTTATCATATTTTTAATATTATTTTTTACTTACATTTCCATTTTACCGGTGATTAACCAGATAAGGATTAAGAAAATGAGCACTTCATTAATGCCAACTTTTTAAAAGGTATAGCGTGACTAAAAACAGCCTCTTCTTTGCTATGTTTAAACATTTATCAGCAATACTATTACATTTAGTCGAAATTCACTAACCATTAACCGAGAGTTGAAAAGCAATAATCACGTAAAATAACATTAATAGAATAGATTAACGCTCAAGTATTTTCTCACCATCATTTTACGAACAAATCAATAAAAAATGTGATAAAAAAGAGATAAAACGATTAATCTAGCCGGATTTAAATGCTAGAAAAGAGTTATCCTAAAAAGCATTAATGGTGTTTTTATACTATCAAACTATTGATTAGTGATTTATAAAGAAAAGATAAAGGGTGATTGATTTATAAAAACTCGCAGAATTGCCAGTAAAACAGTATTGGTAAAACAATGTGGGTAAAACTATATCGATAAAACCATGTCGATAAAACAATATCTATAAAACAATGTCAGTTAAAATAAATCGGATATGATTAATGTTAGTTTAAACGTAAAACCACGATATATCAAAATGTTTAAATTTAGCAAAAAGCATATAGCCAAAAGATAAAAAACGGTTAAAACCAGATACCGATTAAAATCATACGTTAAAAAAATAACTTTTAATCCCAGTTTAAAACCTGCTCTGGTTTTACGGGTATTTCAATTAAAGGCTTTATACCCTATGGATTTCAAGTTACATCGCGGCGGCCAGGGAGCGAATCCCCGGGAGCATAGATAACTATGTGACCGGGGTGAGTAAGTGCAGCCAACAAAGAAGCAACTTGAAAGATTACGGGTATATAAACCATCCTTCATATTGCTGACTGTTAACACCTTAATTACCACCACTGAGTTTTCATCAATGATAAAACCGGTATTCAGAAAAGCCTTTTTTATCTGGTCAGTGTGGCTTTAAAAGCTGGAAAAGAGGCCAAACTAACCACGAAAAAACAGGTAAAAACTTTAATCATCAAAAGTAAAAAGAATTGATTAAGGATTTTTAAAAGCGGGTAAAAAATCCGATGGCATTCGGACATTGGAAGAGAAAACATCAGGAAAAACGGGTTTTAAACTGATTAAACAAGGTGAAAAGATGGCAGTGTTAACCTAATAACAATAATATATCCTATCAATCAGAGACCATAACTGTAGAAAACTGAGCGGCCTTTAGATTAACCCCAGAAAAGCAAGAATGTTTAGCAACATTAAAAATGATTAAAGAAATGGGCGTCAATCTTAATACCGTTATCAGTTCTGCCACCCTCACTGGTTTTAAACCTAAAAGATAAAATACAGAAGACAGAAAACCTAAATATCAGTTTAATGAAAATAAGAACGTTAAATACAATTCAGAAAATGTAAAAACCATTAAACCATTAAACCATTAAACCATTAAACCATTAAACCATTAAACCATTAAACCATTAAACCATTAAACCATTAAACCATTAAACCATTAAACCTACTACAATTAATCAATAAAAATCACTTATCAAGCAGATTTCCAATTAAAAAACAGCCTCTAAGAGTGAAAACCACAGATCAAGTTTATCATATTTTTAATATTATTTTTTACTTATATTTCCATTTTACCGGTGATTAATCAGATAAGGATTAAGAAAGTAAGCACTTCATTAATGCCAACTTTTTAAAAGGTATATACCCGTCATCTTTCAAGCTGCCCCTTGCTATGTTCAAACATTTATCAGCAATACTACCCTTCACTTATTTTATATTTACTTAACCAACCATGACTATTTAAAAACACAAACAGGGGGAGGTTAAATACTTCATTCAACAGACTGATTTAACACAATGAATCAAAGTTTTCAGTAGCGTGATTAATGACATTTAATCGAAATTCACTAACCATTAACCGAGAGTTGAAAAGCAATAATCACGTAAAATAACATAATGAAATAGATTAACGCTCAAGTATTTTCTCACCATCATTTTACGAACAAATCAATAAAAAATGTGATAAAAAAGAGATAAAACGATTAATTTAGCCGGATTTAAATGCTAGAAAAGAGTTATCCTAAAAAGCATTAATGGTGTTTTTATACTATCAAACTATTGATTAGTGATTTATAGAGAAAAGATAAAAGGTGGATGATTTACAAAAAACGCAGAATTGCCAGTAAAGCAATACGGGTAAAACAGTATTGGTAAAACAATGTGGGTAAAACTATGTGGGTAAAACTATGTCAGTTAAAATAAATCGGATATGATTAATGTTAGTTTAAACGTAAAACCACGATATATCATAATATTTAAATCTCGCAAAAAGCTAATATCCAAAAGATAAAAAAACGATTAAAACCAGATACCGATTAAAATCATACGTTAAAAAAATAACTTTTAATCACAGTTTAAAACCGTCCTTTCAATTAAAGGCTTTAGCATTGGATAATTATGACCGTACTTTTACCGGTCGGGCAACCACAATTAACAAGGTGTCCCTCCGGCGCGACAGGTATTCCTTGTATATTGAATAAGTTAGAACCTTCCGCAATCGCGCCGGTTTGTTTACAGGCGGGACAAAACACCGGGGTACCTTTACAGGCAACCGAGAGTTGTTAGTTTACCAAATCGGAACCATTTAAAACCTCGCCTCCGGTTGTTGTGGTATCGCCTTTAAGGATAATTTTTTTACTTTCCACGACACTGCGCATTATTTTCCGGCGAATATTTTCTTAACCCTTTCAGCTCATGACGGTGAAAACGCAGGTAGGTACCAAACTCTTCGCGAAAGCGCCGGTAGCAGGCCAAAATGCGTTGCTTTTTCTCCTGGGTGTAACCCTGTTTAAAAAACAGGGTAATTGAGAGACCCAGTCGGGAAACAGTCAGCCCATCGGCATTACTAAAAAGAAAAGAGGTCAGTTGTGATCTCAACTGTGCAAAGTCATCTGAAATTTCCATCATTTTCTCGGTTAGTTGTAAGGCAGTAGATAATCTGTTATTCCCACATATTTGCCGCTTCCCGGATCAGATGCCAGAGGGTTGTGCCCGGTTTTGTACCTGGAACATCAAAAGACATCGTACCCTGAGCAAAGAAGTACTGCTTGCCCGGCAGGCTATCGGTTTGCCAGATCCCGCTGACCAATGCAGGGTGGTTGCCTTTCAAAGGGGTCACTTGCAGCGGTCCCCGGTCATAACGGGCATACCAGGCTTGCGTGGAAATATCATCGAAATGACCCTCTCCATAAAAATGCAGTGAATCACCTTCTCCCGGAACAAAACGTATCGGACGTATCAACTGGTTAATGGCAAAATAACTCTCCGGGACACTGCCCGGCAGTGGCGTTAAGTCCGGGTATTGACCGGCCCGGATAATCAGGCCATTGGAATAAGAAGTCATCACCACATCCCGGTAGGGGCGCAGCACCTGACGTATCCAGTATTCCCCACCCAGTCGGTTTACAAAGCGTTTGGACAGCAGGGTGATCCAGTTAATGCTTCGGATGGAGTGGGCATAATCGTCCAGCGTGGTGTGAACAGTGGAGTTGACTTGCAGGGCAGGGTAGCGCAGGGCCAGTTGATACTCCAAAGGGAAATAATCATAGTAGTCTTTAGGTAAGACTAGACAGTAACCACAATCTCCCCAGTCAGGTTCAAGCTGTTCACACAGAAAGTCCAGCCAGGCCATAAACCGGGTCATGCCCTCTTGTTCTTTTAGATAATAATCCCAAGGCAGAACCAGACTCAGGTAGGAGCTACTATCGTCACCATCATCCTCATCAGAATCCAAATAACGCATCAGATAATGAGGCGCTTCATCTTCGTTTTTAGCATCACTGACGACCCAACCACAAGGCTGATTTTTTTTCCTGGCGAGAATGCCTTCCTCTATTTTAATAATATTTTCTGGAGAATATTTGCTTAACCCCTTTAATGAATGACTATGAAAACGCAGATGAGTACCAAACTCTTCGCGAAAGCGGTTATAACAGGCCAGAATGCGCAGTTTTTTCTCCTGAGTATAGCCCTGTTTAAAAAACAGGGTAATTGAGAGACCCAGGCGAGAAACAGTCAGTTCATCGGCATTGCTAAAAAGAAAAGAGGTCAGTTGTGATCTCAGTTGGGCAAAGTAATCTACAGTTTCCATCATTTTCTCCGTTAATTATGAAGCGGTGGCGAGTGTCACACTCGCCAATATTGCCAGGACGGCAGCTAACGCGGCGGCGCTGACTGCGGCAGCGGCAGCTAAAATTTCCACCAGTGCAATCAGCGCGGCAGCGACGGCAAGGGTGACAAGGATAACAACGGCAACACCGGCAATAATCACCACCATTTCCAGCATGCCTTCCCCCACCTCTTTCAGTATCTGCATCCAGCTAATGTTTTTAAGCTCTTCCAGGGTGATATCTGAGCCCTGTTGCACCGTCTGCCAGCGGGCTTTTATCTCACTCTCCGTCCAGGTTACGATTTTCCCTGTTTGTGCACTGACCCAGGAAAAAGCGTAGCTGATTTGATGAGTGACCGGATCAATAATCTCTTCACACACCCACTTGCCGGCTTGATTTAACCAGGTACCAAACTGGGCAAGGAGTTCGCGGGTACTGTCGCGGACATAATTCAACCCGTTTTCGGCCAGACCCGCCACTTCCTGTCCGAGGATAACCCAGTCTTCATAGCTGGGTAAGAAAGACCACGGGGAGGTACTGACCAGCGGGAGTTTTTTGGTCAGCGGCTGCGGAATAGTCCCCGGCGCCCCCTCTGCGGGAGGAGTGGGTAAAGCTTCCTCATCAGGCGGCGAACCCGGCGGTAGCGGGGCCAGTGGGATGGGATTTTTATAGTGTTGGGAACCGGGTTGATAATGTTTTCGCCATGCTTCATCATACTGTTTTTGCTCTTCGGTGCGGTTATCGTCGATGCGCATCACCCCAAAGCGAGAGCGGGTCGCAATCCGGATATAATCTTTTTCTTGATCTTCACTAAGCTTATCCCCCGGAAATTTCACTTCAATCAACATCTTTAGATTATCGGGGTGTACGGAGCCATCGAAGTAGGTGGCATTTCTGCCCGGCCAGCGAAGAGCTTCCTCTTTAACCAGAATAATATCGGGACGCCGAATACGCTTAACGCCAAATTTCTCTACATCGTCGGCAGAAGGCCGGACAAACGGATTACTGGATTGCGGTAAGTTATCGCTATAACGCTGTTTAGAGGCCAGACTAGTGGCTAGCATGGGTAGAGGAACATCTTTCCTCCCCCGGATAGCAAACACCACTTCCGCTTTATAAGGCCATAAAAAGTCATGTTTAAGTTCCTCAACCTTAATCAACCCACTCATAATGACTTGATTAAGAAAGCGAATAGCCCCCAGTTTGGTGATAATCATTGCCGGCAGACGCAGGGCGTATTCGGCTTTTCTCGCCAGATAACAGGGATCTTCATCGGCAGGAAAGACCCCTATTTCCATCGTGCAATTAATTGAGGTCACGGCCGGACACATTTTACCGCTGTTAGATATCGCCATACTTATTTCTCCATAAATTCCATCACATACTCTACCGGCGAGTTATCACCGACTTCGCATAAGGTTTGCTTCGGTTTCGGTGGGGCTTCCGGCGAACTCAGTTGTAGATTTTCTTCGGCCTCACTCCGTACAGTCATCGTTCTGCCCAGCCCATCGGTTTTACCGGAAAGGGTCTGACCGCCAGCGGTGGTAATGGTATAGCGGGTATGCGCCAGGGGTTTACCGCTCTGTTCACTGAGCAAGGTATAGCGAGCGGAGTAGTCAAACAGCGCGCCGGCGGATTTTCTTCCTGTCACATGGTCAGTCATGGTGATGCTGACCCCTTCGATACGAATATTCCCCATCGGGTCAATAACTATCTGTCCGCCTGCGTTTCCAATGATGATTTGCCCGCTTTCAGAGTGCATTGTGATATGTTTACCCACGGTAATTTGCTGGTTATCTTCGATGTTCAATTGATGGCTTTTACCAACGGAAACGACTTGCTGGCCTTTAATGGTCACCGTTTGATTTTGACCGACTTCAAGCGTCTGGCAGCCCTGAACCGCTTCATCATCCTCGTTTTTAATTATCGCCACGCGGTTATGCGCCACTTCTGTTTGCTGGTCATGGCCTATCTGCGTGGTTTTATCCCAGAGGATCTGCGTTTTCATATTCCGTTGAGCATGAATAAACACTTCCTCGCTTCCTCTTTCATCCTCAAAACGCAGTTCGTTAAATCCCTGTCCTCCGCGAGTCCGGGTTTTAAAGGTGGTACGGGTTTTCTCCAGCGGTAAATCAAGCGGCGGACGGTTGAGGCCATTGTAGGTACACCCCGTCACAATCGGGCGGTCGATATCGCCGTTGAGATAGCTGACGATCACCTCCTGCCCGACGCGCGGTATCGCCATAAAACCGAAACCGTTGCCGTTCCAGCCCTGTGCCACCCGTACCCAGCAAGACGCGAGGTCGTCCGCTTTATCGTAACGGTTCCAGTGGAAATGGATGCGTATCGCGCCGTGTTCGTTCACATAAATCTCTTCGCTTCCCGGCCCGACCACCGTGGCGACTTCATCACCGTCCGCCAGCGGTTTGTAGCGGTAAGGGGGCCGCCAGTCCTGTCGCCCCGGAATAAAGGCGACCTCGTTGGTCAGGGTGGTTCCTTCGCCGCCGTCGTCCGACGCGACAGGTTGCCACCCATAATGCGTGACAGAGAGCACCTGCCAGCGGTCGTTCATGGCCTCTATGGGATGGGATTGCAGGGTAAAAATTTTGCCCGGACGCAGCCGGATACAGTTGGTTTTGGCGGTGCCGACTTTGCTGTAGTTTCGTAACTGTTCCAGCCGCAGTTGGGTAAACGGTTTTGCTTCCTCGTCCCACTGGAAACGGCCGTAACTTTCAAACACCGAGTTGTGTCCGCTATCGTCGGATTGCGTCTGATGCTCGAGCGAATATTTGGGGTTAAGAAAGTTATGGTCTTTCTGGACCGTGCCGTTCGGACACAAGTATTCGCCATAACTCCACTGGTACGCGGTGGTATCTGTCTCGTCCGTTTCCGGGTGCGTATTGTAAGTCAGTTCGATATCCGCCTGCATGCCCAGGCGGCAATCACAGAACAACGTCTGTTTTTCCTCAAACCAGAAGGTAATGCCCTCTTCCGCCGCCAGTCGGCACCAGAAATCATAGGCGGATTCGCGTTTTTGCGTGGTGTATTCCCGTTCGACATGGCGTTTATAGAGAGTATCGCGGGTAAATAAAATACGATGCTCTTTAAGCAGGATCGTTAAGATTTCCGGTACAGACTTTCGATGGAAAATACGGCTGTCCTGATTGAGCGTCATCAGCCACATTGTGGGGCGGACAGTGAAAATATAAAAAGTGCGACGGCCATCAGTATTATCCTGTTCAGCCCCGGTTATCAAGCCATTAATGGTCCGTTCGGTGACGCCATTGCGGGTAATGGTCAGTGACGCGCTGTCCCCCAGCTGTTCATTCAGGGGAATGTCATCACGTGAGCTCACCACTTTTAACGTCAGGCGATAAAGCTGTGACAGCTCTTCCTGTAAAGTAAATTGCGCTACCTGAAAGGTGGTTTGGGGCAGTACGCCAATTCGGCAGGTGAAAACTAATCCATCCATATTTGAAACCCTACATAATTGAGCCATTATCCTGAAACGGGGATAACGCAAGAAGCCATTAAACGAGCCATGACATGCGGCTCTTTTAAATAGCGCCGGTCTGTTCCGCGGTAAAAAAATGACAGCGTAAAACAGCCATCATTTAATATGTGGCGTTAGAGAGAACAACAGACCGCTTCCAACTGAGTAGGATGGAGTGGAGACAGATAACAGATAACAGATAACAGATAACAGATAACAGATAACAGATAACAGATAACAGATAACAGAGAATTTCGCTCTCTAAATATTATGACCACAAGATCACGATATTTATCAGATGAACATGAAGAAAATGTGATTAATGTCACGCAAAATGGCTAATTAATCGCCATCCATATACGGAATGAATAAAAATCGCCGTAAATTTTCATCTGATGCAGAGGCAATATAAAACCCCAAAAGCGTCAAGATATTAATCCGGTATATTGGAACTGGCGACAAATAAGCTTTCATCTTGGCAGTACACGCATTTTTTCATTCCAGGCTGTTGTTGTAACGAAAACGCCTTCGTGAACTCTTTCACATACTTAAGTCACTGCCACATTTTATTGCTCCTTAAAGCACCAGTCCGCGCCGATTTTGGGGTTAAGGTCAATATCCACTTCGATGACTTTTCGTATAAAGCCGCCGATATTGACCCCAGATAAAACAATTCGATATTTCAACTAATCTGAACGCCCTATTAAAGGAAGCTGTTCCAGCATATCTTTAAGATTCATAGCATCCCAAGGAAGGTGTTCTGCAATCCCAAGCCCAACAACTTTAGCCCGAGAGGCTGCCTTTTGGATCAGAGCCAGCACATCGGGAATGTTAAGTTTACCTTTGGCGATACCAGCGAAATCATGCTCACAGGCACCCGGACGAGCGAACAATACGGAACGGAAGTTATTTTCATCCAGTACATCCAAATCAATGTGAATTGCCAGACATTCGATTTTTTCTTCTTCAATCCATTTCATCACCGACTCGCCTCCCGCTCTGACATCATTCGGAGAACAGGTTCTGATTGCGTTATCAGCAATGAACTTTTTCTCATATTCCAGCGGGCTGTGTATTCCTGCGATCATGACTCTCCGGGAAGGTACTGGGCAAACCACGGTGGTTGTCAGATCGGGATCGCCATTGCCCATCAGTGCGCCAAGAACATGAGCGTGAGCATTCTGAAATTGAGCGGGAGTCATAACATCAGGATGCGAATCAATCCACAGTATCCCTAGCTTTTCTCCCCAGCGCTCACTCAGCCAGGCAAAAGGGGCGAGATCAACCAGACAGTCACCACCAAACGTGACGATATTATCTGGCTTATATTCACGAATAATTTTCCAGACGCTACTAAGCTGAGTTTTAAGTGCTTCCCTGCCGATAATGCCATTTTCTACCGAGAGAGGCTCGGCGGGTTCCTGAATGGGTACATGAATAACAGGCGCATCCGTTTCCGGTGCAAGCCAGTTCAGCATTTCCGCACCAAATTTGTATGCCGGGTTATTTCCCCCTTGCCACTGCGGCATAACCAGCCTGATAGTATTTGAACAGTTAGTCATTACGATACTCCTTTGCATATATGTAAAGTGTATTCAACATCAGCCAGGCTGACGCCTCATCGACACTCCTTTCCCGCCTTATGTCGGCTGGAGTGCCTTTTCGAGGTAAAGATGATTTTCAGTCTGAACCATCCTTCAATCGCTTCTATCTGACCAATAACCACTCTACTGCAAAAAATAGCAAATAAAATAACCCAATGGGATAGGCAGTAAATTGCTGAATGAGATAGGATCTTGACCTGATAAACACTAAATTAACCTGATCAATCTATTACCAATTAAGAAGGCATTATGTGGTTTTCCAGATTTAAACTGGCTTTTATCGCACTTCTACTTCCTTGGTTGCTAACGGTAGCAACACAAATGGCGGGAAGAATCTATCTTCTCTTAGCTTATGGCAATCATCAGCTTCTTGTTGATTCTACTCAAGACGTGGAACGCATGTTCTGGATCGGCGGACTGTTTGATATTCGAATTGCCAGTTTGCTGTTTGTGCCTTGTCTGCTGATTGCTAGCTTATTTGCCATTAATAAAAATAGCTTCAACATATGGCAACACGCCTATCCGTGGTTGGCAACAATACTCAATACCGTGGTCGGGGCTTTGACGGTAAGTAATGTTTACTACTATGCCACTTATGAACGGTCGTTCGATATTTTCATCTTCGGCTTAGTGGAAGATGATACGCAAGCCGTGCTATACACCTTATGGAACGATTATCCTGTTATCGAAAGTTTGCTCTGTTTAGCGCTGTTCGCAATGACTGTTTTCTGGTCCTGTCTGCTCTGGCAACGCTACCTTATTGCACGCACAGAGCGCAAAACCAGTCTGCCCGTTTCTGCTATCGCGACGCTGGTTATTTTGACTGTCTGTTTCGTTGGTATGCGTGGCTCCATAGGTACCTTCCCATTACGTCAGGCCAATACACAGGTTTCAGAAGTCAAAATGCTTAATATGTTGACGCCTAATGGCCCAATGGCACTGAACTGGGCGTTTAATGATCATTACAAAAATAGCTACTTCCCAGAAGCAACAGATGAACAAGGTAGCTGGTTATTAAACCATTTTCTGGAGAAACCAACCCCTGCAAATCTGTCACCGTTTATGGCTAAAACTGCCGACAACCCTACCGCTCAAAAAAATCCGCCTAATGTAATATTTAACGTCATGGAGAGTATGGGTTATCACCTACAAAGCTTGGATCGCCCAGATCTTGATGTTTTTGGCGCCCTACGCCAGCACTGGCAAAACGACTGGCGTTTTGAACGTTTCGTTTCCGAAGGCGATGGCACCATTGACAGTTTGAGCCGTTTCTTGATCCGCAGCCCAAACAGCGCAGTCAGTCAATCCACCGCGCAGGATCTCGATTTCACCAGCAATATGTTCAAACCCTATCTGGCGAATGGTTACAAAATTATCTTCGTCACATCCGGTAACGGCGCATGGCGTAATTTGAATCAGTTCCTGCCAAATCTGGGAGTCAGTGAATTTATCGATCAGAATGGGCTAAAAAAACGCTATCCAGAAGCCAAATTTGGTACTTGGGGCGTGCCTGATGAGTTTATGTTCCGTTATATTGAAGATCGCCTGACTCAGGCAGAAAAGAACGGGGAACATGTTCTGATTATGTCATTGTCTACGACCCATCATCCTCCGTATAAATCACCAGAAGGCTACAAGAAAACCGATATTAAGCTGAACGATATAGAGAAGCAGCGTTTAAGTCATTTGGCTAGTGGTGATGAACTACAAGAGGTTTTCCACACTCTGCGTTATGCCAACGATCAATTAGGGCAGTTTATTAGTTGGGTGAAATCCCAGTCATTGGCTTCCCATACCATTATTGCGGCAACCGGTGACCATAATATTCGAGGTATTAGCTATCCAGATGCTCACGAATTGGCAATCGGCCACGGCGTGCCGTTTTATCTCTACGTGCCGCCCGCTTATCGCCAAAACGCAACTTTTGACGCGACCAGAGTCGGCAGTCATAAAGACATTTGGCCAACCCTCTACCATTTGAGCTTGTCACATACGGCTTACTACCGTACCGGCTGTAATTTGCTGGCTAAACATCTAGATCCTATCTGGTGCCAAGGATATAACCCAGAAGTCACTATTACACCACAAGGGGCCTATATCATGATTGGCAAAGGTGAATTTCGACCGTGGGCAAATCAAACAGGCTTGTTACTCGGTGAACCCCAGCCAATGACAGCCGACCAAACCAAACAGTTCCAACGTTGGCAGGTATTTACCGATCTCCTGTCATGGCAATTAAATCGTCAAGTTCACCACCAGCAATAATTGATACTTCCGTGAATCCCTTTAATCTCAATCTATTAAAGGGATTCACCCTGATGAATATTGCGATTAGCCTTTTACTCCCCCGGCGGTCAAACCACTGACCAACCAGCGTTGAGCAACCAAGAAAACGATGGTAATAGGGAGTGCTGAGAGCACAGCGGCAGCGGCAAAATCTCCCCAAAGATAGTTCTGTGGGTTAAGGTACTGCTGCATGCCCACCGCCAAAGTGTAATTGTTCACATCTCGCAGAAGCAGTGAGGCAACAGGCACTTCCGTAATCACACCAATGAAGGAAAGAATGAATACCACTGCCAGAATCGGTACCGAAAGCGGTAGCAGCACCATACGGAAAGCTTGCCACGGTGTCGCGCCATCAAGCGCAGCCGCCTCTTCCAAGGAGCCATCAATGGTTTCGAAATAGCCTTTAATTGTCCAGACATGCAACGCAATGCCCCCCAGGTAGGCAAAAATCACACCACCGTGGGTATTAAGGCCGATAAACGGTACATATTCCCCTAGTCGATCAAACAGGGCATATAGCGCCACCAAGGAAAGGACCGCCGGGAACATCTGAAAAATTAGCATGCCTTTCAGTAAGGTGCTTTTACCGCGAAAACGCATACGGGCAAAAGCATAAGCGCAGGTCGTTGATAATGTTACGATACCTACAGCGGTAATAAAGGCGACCTTAACAGAGTTCCAGAGCCATAGCATAACGGGGAAAGGTGGCGGTGTAACACGGCCATCCGGTGATACCACACTGTAGCCAAGCGCCAATTTCCAATGTTCCCAAGAGATACTTTCCGGGATCAAACTCCCCGTGGCAAAGTTCCCCGGTCGCAGGGAGATAGTAATAACCATCAGCAACGGGAATAAGATCATGGCAATAAAGGTTAACATCAACAAATGTGTCGCCAACAAACGCCATTTCTGCGATTTGGGTTGAACCATCGCCATTGCATTCCCTCCTTAGTCAAATTTAATGCGGGTCGCTTTCAGGTTAATAACCGCCAGTGCGCCAACCAACAAAAAGATCACTGTAGCAATGGCCGCAGCCAAGCCAAAGTCCTGACCACTACTGCCGTCGAAAGCAATACGGTAGGTGTAACTCACCAGTAAATCGGTATAGCCTGCTGGCGTCGTGGTGCCAATGCGATCTGGTCCACCAAGGGTTAACAACTGAATCAGAACAAAGTTGTTAAAGTTAAAGGCAAAACTGGCAATCATTAGCGGTGTTAATGGCTTAATCAGCAACGGGAAGGTAATCTTAAAAAAGTTCTGAAACGGTCCTGCGCCATCCATTGCCGATGCTTCATACAGATCATCTGGTATTGCCTTCAACAACCCCATGCAGAGGATCATCATGTAGGGATACCCAAGCCAAGTATTCACCACAATCAACATGGTTCGCGCCATCGTCGGATCGGTAAACCAAGCAGGTTTAAGACCGAATAGACCGTTAAGCAATAGATTGATCTCACCAAAACTCTGGTTAAATAACCCTTTGAAAATCAAAATAGAAATAAATGATGGCACTGCATAGGGTAAGATCAACAACACGCGATAAACAGCACGACCTTTCAGCGATTCCCACTGCACGATGCAAGCCAAAGCCATGCCAACAGCAACTGTCAGCACTACAGTGAGTAGAGAAAACACAACCGTCCAAACGAAAATAGCAAGGAATGGTTTCTGAATACCTTCATCCTGTATCACACGCAGGAAATTTTTCCAGCCGATGGAAACAGTAAATCCTGGCGTCAAAGTCTCATTTCCCCATTGCCCATCAGCATTGACAGACTGATAGAAACCAGTATCGGTATTGGGGCGATAAAGCGTGCCTGTTTGATTATCAGTGAGAGCCTTACCATCTTCCCCAAAAGAGTATTTAGGATGTACGCCAGAGAATTGACGTAGCGAACTCATTTTCAGTCGGCTGCCATCCGGTAAAACAGCAACCAACTGGTTCAGAGCCTGTCGATTCTGGGTGATAGTGCGCAATGTCGCCGCTTCACCGTGCTGGATGCTATCCTGCTCATACAAATGCAGAGTCATCTCTTTCGTCGCTGACAGAGAAAATGGCTCTGATACCAGTTGTTTAGCCTGATTCGGTACGCTCAGCGCCAAAACCCATAGCTCCGATTTTGGATAGAGCTTAAAAGTCAATGTTTGCCCCGACTGATACTGACGGCTCATCAGGACAGATTGTGCGCGTTCAAAAGTTAGTTGATTGATACTACTATAGTTGGTGAAGGCGATAGCAATGGTGCAAATGAGCGGAAACAGTACAAACAATCCCATTCCTGCTACACCCGGATAGGTATAGCGCCAGGCATAAGTATTGCGGTTGGAAAAAACATAAATCCCCATACCTAACAATACCAGTGTCAACATTGCGAACAGATACTCTCCCTGTGAGTACATCAATACCACCAGATAACCGGTAAAGAGTACACACAAGCTTACTGCAAACCATTTCAGAGCAGAATGCTGCCACCATGATGTTTTTTCGAGCGTCGCTGACATAATGCTCTTCCTTTTTACTACGACGTAACAGCTTTGCGGATAGCTTAATCAATCTTCCTGCAAACAGGCATCCTTACTGGTTGCAGGAAAGAGACGCCCTTTCAAAAGAAGAGCGCCCACAAGTTACTTAGTTATACGGGCTTCTGCATCACTTAGCGCAGCATCAACGGCCTGACGGCCAGTCAACGCATTAACAATAGCGTTGCGCATGGCATACCAAAAACTACTCATTTGTGAGACGTTTGGCATGATTTCGCCTTTTTGAGCATTTTCCATCGTGGCAGCAATACGTGGGTCCTTAGCCAGAATATCGTGGTAGGATTTTAATGACACAGCTCCCAACGGCTTATCCTTATTCACCATCTCCAGACCTTCGTTGGTCAGCAAGTAGTTTTCCAAGAACTCCTTCGCTAGCTCTTTATTCGGGCTGGCAGCATTGATGCCTGCCGTCAATACGCCAACAAACGGCTTAGATGGATGGCCTTTAAAAGTCGGCAACAGCGCCACGCCATAATTTATCTTGCTCTTGTCGATGTTAGCCCACGCCCACGGACCATTGATGGTCATCGCCGTTTCACCTTTGTTGAACGCCGCTTCAGCAATGGAATAGTCAGTATCCACGTGCAGATGCTTACTTCTCACCAAATCTATCATGAAACGCAGCCCTGCTTTGGAGCCCTCATTATTCACTCCGACATTCTTCACATCATATGCGCCATTTTCCAACTTGAACGCATATCCTCCATCCGCAGCAATCAACGGCCAAGAGAAATAAGGCTCTTGCAGATTAAACATGATGGCACTTTTGCCTTTGCTCCTCAGTTCCTTATCCAAAGCCGGGATCTCTTCCCAAGTTTTTGGCGGCGTCTTCACCAAGTCTTTATTGTAGATAAGAGAGAGGGATTCAACTGCGATAGGATAACCGACTAGTTTACCGTCGTAGCGTACAGCATCCCAAGTGAACGGGAATAGCTTATCTTTGAAGCTTTGATCCGGTGTGATTTCCGTCACGAGACCAGACTGCGCGTAGCCGCCAAAGCGGTCATGGGCCCAGAAAATAATATCCGGCCCATCGCCGGTTGCTGCAACTTGTGAATACTTCTCTGCAAGCTTGTCTGGATGTTCAACGGTAACATTGACGCCCGTATCTTTTTCAAACTTCTCACCAACTTGTGCCAGGCCATTGTAGCCTTTATCACCGTTGATCCAGATAACCAACTTACCTTCCTCTATTTTTGCAAAAGCAGAGGCAGATAACGCTAGCGTGGCTAAGGCAGAAAGCGCTAAGGTACGAACGCTCACTTTTAAAGTTGTTTTTATCATCATTCCGTCCTCATAGTTTGAAAGGTTCAGAGTGAACTGTTTTGTTACATTGGCGGAGGGTATTAAGCTAGTGTGCGATCAACAATGAAAAGACTCATCCTCCCCTACTCTACGCCCTACCCGGAATGGCTGTGATCTCTATTCCAAAAACAGAAGAACCGTGCCGTCGACCACAAAAAGGGGCATCTTTTTTTGCGATAATTATCACAAATTATCCCTTAACTCATACCTCACCACCTCAGTAACGCTTATCTCATCCTCCTCACTCCTCCCCCATAAAAAACTTCGGTATGGAGGATTTACTCCCCCGTTATCTTAAACACACTCTGGTTTATTATTTTTCACCGCGAATTGCGGTGATAAGTCCGAGGGAACACATGTCGAGCGTCACACTACATAATGTATCGAAGGCTTATGGTGAAACTATTATTTCCAAGAACATCAACCTTGAGATACAAGAAGGGGAATTTATCGTTTTTGTCGGTCCGTCAGGTTGTGGGAAATCGACAATATTAAGGATGATTGCGGGTCTGGAAGATGTAACTTCCGGTGACTTGCTGATCAACAACATCCGAATGAACGATGTGCCACCCGCCAAACGCGGCGTTGGGATGGTTTTTCAGTCTTATGCACTGTATCCCCACCTGTCTGTTGCAAACAATATGTCATTCGGCATGAAGCTGGCTGGCGCTAAAAAAAGTGATATTCAGCAACGGGTAACGCAAATTGCCGAGATGCTTCAACTCGCTCATCTGCTTGATCGCCGCCCTAAAGCCTTATCAGGCGGGCAACGTCAACGTGTCGCTATTGGCCGTACTCTGGTTGCTGAACCCAGTGTTTTTCTGTTGGATGAACCTCTTTCCAACCTGGACGCCGCGCTGCGCGTCCAAATGCGCATTGAAATCTCACGCCTGCATAAGCGTCTGAAACGCACGATGATTTATGTCACTCACGATCAGGTTGAAGCGATGACGCTAGCCGACAGAATCGTGGTACTGGATGCCGGGGATGTTGCTCAGATCGGCAAACCACTTGAACTATACCACTATCCGGTTAACCGCTTTGTTGCCAGCTTTATTGGCTCACCCAAAATGAATTTCCTGCCAGTTAAAGTCACGGCTACCGCTATCGATCAGGTACAGATTACTCTGCCCAACCGACAACAAATCTGGCTGCCCGTAGAAAGCAAGGGAGTAAAAGTAGGCAGTAATGTCTCTCTGGGGATACGTCCTGAACACCTGCTGCCAAGTGATATCGCGGATGTCACGTTGGCAGGCGTAGTGCAGGTTGTCGAGCAGTTAGGCAATGAAACCCAAGTTCACATTGAAATCCCGGCCATTCATCAAAATTTGGTTTACCGCCAACCTGATGTTGTGCTGGTGGAAGAAGGGTCCACCTTCACCATCGGGCTACCCCCTCACCGCTGCCATTTATTTCGGGAAGACGGAACGGCATGTCAGCGTCTGCATCAAGAACCCGGTGTTTGAGCCTGAGCTAACTAAGAAACGACAGGAGAATAATTGATGAAATCAATGCGTATACTACCTATCTCACTAACCATTATGGCCGGATTACTGTCTATTCAGGCATCAGCCGTAGAATTCCACGGCTACGCCCGCTCTGGTATTGGTTGGACCGGCAGCGGCGGTGAGCAACAGTGTTTCAAAAGCACTGGCGCACAGAGCAAATACCGTTTAGGCAATGAATGTGAAACCTATGCTGAACTTAAGCTAGGTCAAGAGCTATGGAAGGACGGTAATAAGAGTTTCTACTTCGATACCAACGTGGCTTATTCCGTGGCGCAACAAAATGACTGGGAATCCACCGATCCGGCGTTCCGCGAGGTCAATGTTCAAGCGAAGAACGTCATCGATTGGTTACCCGGCTCAACGTTGTGGGCAGGTAAACGCTTTTACCAGCGCCATGACGTACATATGATCGATTTCTACTATTGGGATATCTCTGGTCCGGGCGCTGGTCTGCAAGATATTGATCTCGGCTTTAGCAAGCTCTCTCTGGCTGTTACCCGTAATACCGAATCTGGCGGTTCTCATGGTTGGATTGCCGGTCAACGCGATCAAATACCCACCTCCAATGATGTCTACGATATACGTCTATCCGGCCTGGAAGTTAACCCAGGCGGCAATCTGGAGCTTGGTTTTGACTATGGACGCGCCAACGCGCGAGATCACTACAAACTTGACCGTAATGCTTCCAAAGATGGCTTCATGTTTACCGCCGAGCATACACAGAGCATGTTAGGAGGCTTTAACAAATTTGTCGTACAGTACGCAACCGATTCCATGACCTCCTCCAATAGTGGTCATTCCGAAGGCGCTAGCGTAAACAATGACGGTTATATGTTACGCATTCTGAATCATGGCGCGGTTAATCTCGCAGAAAAATGGGATCTCATGTACGTAGCGATGTATCAGGATACTGACCGTGATAACAACAATGGCAGCACATGGTATACGGTCGGGGTACGTCCAATGTACAAGTGGACGCCGACGATGAGTACTCTGCTGGACATCGGTTATGATAACGTCAAATCCCAACGTACCAACGATACCAATGATCAATACAAAATCACCCTAGCCCAACAATGGCAGGCCGGTGACAGCATTTGGTCCCGTCCGGCTATTCGCCTGTTCGTCACCTATGCAAAATGGGATGAAAAATGGGGTCACGCGAACAACAACGACGGTTACATTGATGGCATGGCCTACCGTGATACAGCAACGCATAAATTCAGCCGTGGCGACGATGATGAATTCACCTTTGGCGCACAATTCGAAGCTTGGTGGTAATCCGGTTACAACGATTTGATCTCAGATCAATCAAATGATTTGTAATGATTAACGCCTTTTAGACTGATATGCCTCCTAACCGTGGGGTGGGTATCAGTCTCTTTTTTTCAACCGAACAGGGGTAAGAAGATGAAAACTAAACTGCTCTCATGTTGCCTTAGCGCGGTACTCTGTAGCACATTTCCTCTTATAGGATATGCAACGCCCATTACCGCGACTCAAACACCTATAACAACTCAAACAACCACGACACAGGATATTGTTGCCCCTTCCCTCTCAATAACAGCATTGCAAAAACTGAGCTGGCAACCGATTAATACCAGTGATACTCAGACCATTACCCTCAATGCCGCATCTCAGCATCTTAATGAGGGAGATATTCAAGGGCCGATAGCAGCATTCGCGCTGCCGGCAAACCGAGGCTCTCTGGATATTACCCTGAGCAGCTTAGTACAAGACAAACAAGTTTATGTGCCAAATGTTTTAGTCCTGGATCAAGGGTTACGCCCTGCCGCATTTTACCCGAGCAGTTATTTTCCCTATGAACGTCCGGGGGTCATGTCCACCGATCGGCTGGAAGGCACACTAAAGCTAACACCAGCACTGGGACAACAACAAATTTATATACTGGTCTACACTACCCGCACCGATTTGCAGCAATCTACACAAATGGTTGATCCCGCCAAAGCTTATGCTCAAGGCGTCGGAAATGCCGTTCCCGCTATTCCCGATCCTGTTGCCCGCCATACGCCAACAGGCACGTTGAAGTTGAAAGTAAAATCAGAACAAAACGCCGGCAACATCACGATTGGTCAAGTTTTTTCAAGTCCAGCACAAGAACCGATCATTGTCGGGCCAACACAAGCCATCGTAACGCCGTCTACGCTGCAAAAAGTCAAACCAGTCCTGAGTGATACAGAACGATATTTCAGTGATGCAATCAAAAAGGAAATTAATAATGGCAACATCGATAAAGCACTTAAATTGCTGGATGAAGCGGAACGCCTTGGCTCTGCAACCGCACGAGAAACATTTATCAATAGCATCAAAAACAAGGGGTAAACCAGACATTAATTCATTCAATACAAATGCTCTTCGAAAAGGAGGGCATTGGGTCTAACCCCTTTTTACACACATCCCCCAGAAATGGGGTTTTATACCCTATGCATCGCGACGGCAAGGGAGCGAATCCCCGGGAGCATAGGTAACTATGTGACCGGGGTGAGTGAGCGCAGCCAACAAAGAGGCAACTTGAAAGATGACGGGTATATGTATACAAATAATTGTCATGATGGATATCTATACACAAAACACCCTTTAAAGGGGTTTTACAGTAGAGATAATAAAATGGATAGGCTCACAGCAATTAACAAATTAGATGAGTTCAGCAAAATGGGAAGAGCCATTTTCCTTTTACAGGATTTGGAAGTTATCTTTGCTGACGAGACTTCTCGAACATTGCAAAAATCTATTGATCGCCTCATCAAAGCCGGACTGTTATTTCGCATTACCAAAGGGGTTTATGTCTATACGCGGGCCAGCATGGGAAGCTATCCCCTAGAGACTATCGCTAGAAATATCCGACGAGGCGAATATAATTACATCAGCTTAGAGTCAGCTTTATCTCAATATGGGTTCATCTCACAAATCCCAATCGACCGCCTGACAATCATGTCTACTGGCAGAGCTGGAGAGTTTAAAACACCGTGGGGAGTCATTGAAATCACCCACACCAGCAGAGAGCCTAGCGAAATTCTGAAAGCAACGTTAGAAAGCCGTGGCCCCCTGCGTATCGCAAAAAAAGAGACTGCTCTGCGTGACCAAAAACGAGTGGGGAGGAATATGCATTTAGTTCAAATGGAGGAACTCAACTATGTCTAGCCAGGTTAACTTTAACGCCATTGTTGCTGCCACTGAGCCGTTTGCGATGAATGCGACTTAAGGGTTCCTTCTATTTCCTCTGTTTGTTGAATCAGTATCAGCCAGTCTTCATAGAGTTGTTTCAAAACCCTGAGTTCAATAGCAGTTAATCCATTATTTACGTCCTCAAGTGCTTCAGGCAGCGGAGCATTGCGGAAAAACAATGCCATATTCTGCTGCCAATTCTCCGATTTGACTAGAGATAGATAGCAACACGTTTTTAAACTATAACTGTCGTACATTAGATCTGAGCTAATACAGGTAAAGCTTTAATGATTCTTAACAGGAAATTATATTCGTAAAGAAAGGCAATAGAATTTTTTATTGCTTGATGATCTCTTATTTTATATTCATCAATAATGAGTTGTAATTTTTCAGACAACTCAAGAATATTACCTGATTTATAAAGTTCACCATTTAAATTATTAATAATATCGCTTGGACCACACTGGCAATCTGAACTTATACAGTAGATACCATAAGATATTGCTTCCGCTAATACCATACCAAAGCCTTCATATTTTGATGTTAAAATAAAAGCGGATACTTCTTTTATGTTATCCATCACAAACTCCCAAGGCTGATCTTGCCAACCGTGCCAAATAATATTGTTATTTATATTGAGTTGTGAAGATAATTCTCTTAAATAACCTTCATCATCACCAGAACCTACCATATGTAACTCCCAATGACCATGCAATTGTGAAAGAGCTAAAAATAGTTCAGTTAAATTTTTCGATTTATAAGCAAGAATTCTGCCAACATATAAAAATCTAGCCATGTGTTTTGGTTGAGAAATTATAAAGGGATTCATTTTGATAGGATTGAAAATAAGATGAAGCTTCTCTGGCTTTATTCCAAAGGACAACATTTGATCTCTTAAACCAGAACTGATGACCAGGTGCTCGTCGGCACAGCATAAATCTTTAATTTTCTGTGGGGTAGGATTCCTAATTGAAGTATGCAGCCAAGAATAGGTTTTTGCCGGGAAATTAATCTTTTCACAGGAAAGTCGAGTAATATTACAAGATGTCGTGTCTAAACTTATTATAATCTCAGGATGAAATCTTTCTAATATCAAAGATAATTCACATGCAATATTCTGGCGAGATTTATCACTGTTTGACATTAAAGAGATATGTTGAGCATTGGATAACCAAGCACGACTTTCAATTCTGTTTATCTCATTTAGAGATATAAATATGAAATTAATTTCAATATTGGCAAGGTCAAGCAAATTCATTAAATTTGAACATACCGTTTCTACCCCGCCATATCCATTCAAGAAAATATCATGGTATATTATAAATATATTTTTCATTATTAACCCCTTATTGAATTAACCAAAAACGCTCTTGCACTTTTATTTCATTAATAGAGCGATGGTATTTTTCCAATGAAATTAAAAGATTTGATTCATTCCCAAACAGAGGTTCTAGTTGAGAATCATAAAACAGAATGTTTTGCATTTTTTCTTTTAAATCAATATCCACCAATATAGCACGCATATCAAATTTATTATTTCGTAATAAAGCATTTTCCAAACTATCGGGATTAACAATAGGGTATTCACCTAAAACATAGGGAAAGTCTTCATAAAGTAATATTTTTAACTTATGTGAGCCTTTTATATTGTGCACAAGATTATTTATTATAATGTGGTCTACATGTCGACCTATTCCTAAAGGGGCATAGATATAATCAGGTTGATAATTTAACAATATTTTGTCGATAAGATCTTGAGCCATATCGGATGCATAATCTGATTTATGTGCCAAGCCACTATAAATCCCGGCAGAATTATTATACATAGGCTCACCGTATTGATCGATTCTGTAAATGCAATCTAAAATTTTACCATGTATTGGAATTGCTGATAATTTATTGCAAAAAGCAATATCCTCATTAGCTCGCTTTGAATAAAGTTTTATAAATGAATTCATATTATCATTACTCTCAGAGCGTAAGTAATGAGATGTAAGATTTTCGTCATATTCAGTAAAAAATGTTAAAACAACCACCTGTTGATTTTCTGAAACCAATTTATGTATTAAACCACCAGCGCTTAAAGCCGCATCATCTAAATGGGGGGATAGAAATAAATGCATCATTTTAAATCTCCATACAAAGGCTGTTATATTTTATTTCCATCAGTACGATGTAAATAGCGGCTAAATCAATGCGTATTCCATCTCTGTTTTTTATAAAATCTGAATTATTAATATTTGGCTTTTCTTTGGACTGGACTCTTTCATCATCGGCATAAAATTCTTTCATTATATCAAACCAACTAGCATGAATTCTTTCTGCCGCAATTTCTATTATACTGTCACTGTGACCTAATATTGTCATTAAATCTGAAAAAATGGCATCGTTTGTAGAAAGTAACATCTCATAATTAAAATTGTCGGATGCAATATTGTCATCGTATAAATAAATATTTTTCATAGCTTCCGATATAATACTCAAGTCGCTCTTGATTAGCCTCTTTTCAAACTTCTTCTCTTTTTCTGTGAATGCTTGATAAGGTTTTAAAAAATTAACTTGCAAGTTGTACTCAATTTCAAGTTTTGTGATTGAATCTTGCGTAGCGGTTCTATTATCGATTAAATATTTTGCACACCATAAATCATGTATGCAAGAGGCAAGAATATCTAAATTACCGTCCTGTTCCAAGAACGCACATATCTCAGAGAATAGTTTAATTTGTGACCCATTTAGCTGGGTATTTAAAGTTACATGGCCAGGGTTAAATATAAATGAAGCTTGTTTTAATCTTCTTTGAATCTCTTTGGTTAGATATGTTGAATTTGAATTAATTTCATTATTCAACAGATTTTTGTTATTTTCTTTATTCATGAGTCATCTCCTTTTCTTTGTTCATTGACCTTATTTCCGTTGATGATATATCTAAGCGAAATAAATTTTCTGGAATAGATTCAAATAAAAAACGGTGTTCCTTTCTAATATTCATCAAATCATCAACTGCATGATATTTATTATTAAAAAAACGCCCAGCGACCAGAAATCGACAATCATTACTCTTAATTGTCATAAGAGATTTTTTTAACCCCTCTTCACCGCCATAATAGACAGGGTTATTAATTTCTTGACATAAATCAGCGCCAATGACGAAAATTGCTCCTTGATAAATATGCGATTTATCAGTAAAAAACGTAGCATCACTTAAAATTACATCACCCTTCTCCTTGAATTGCCCTATCCTCTTGAAAACTTCATCGGTTGAAATGGTCAGTTTTACCGCATTTTTAATTGACAGTTCATAATAGGGCTTTCTTTTAGTCATCGTTGTAGCGATTTCTTTTAATTCTTCATGACCTTTATGAAGTGGATTGAAAGAGCCAGATAAAATTAAAGTATCTTTCCAGTCTATGTTTGTATTGCTAAAGTCCCCTTTTCTATCAATATGTATATAATTCAACTTGCCATCAATTAAATCGTTTATATAACGCTCATTATTGTTAGGCATATTCATATATATTTCCACATGTTATTATTGTTAATAAAATATATGTTAATTCCTTATGATTACATATATTTCTAAAATTTTATCATTGTATTATTTACTAATGTTGATTAATAACAAATTTTTATTTTCTTGAAATAAATATCAAATTAATTTACTTAGCTATTTGTTAGCAGCGAATCCCTGTATTTTAAACATTAAAGCTATGAATTTTAAATATTTTATTCACAGTTACATTTATTACTGAATCACCTAAGTTATCTGAATTATTCTCATTAATTATCACTATTTTCTTCACAACTTCCCTCAGTGATTTCAATCAAGGCAGATTTTATTTTTAAAATATCTTCCGTTGTATGCGACGTATCAAGGCTAACCCGAACAGCACCATCAGGATAAGTGCCAAATTTTTTATGGGCTAATGGTGCGCATTGCAATCCAGGACGGGTAATAATATTGTATTTGTTCTCAAGTATATAAGAGACTTCTCCGGGATGATAACCTTCTACTGTCAAAAGAATTGTTGGCAATCCTACTTTATGTTTACAGATTAATTTGATCTTCTTTAATTGTGATAACTCATCTATAAGAGTTGTACGCAGAATTTGTAATTGATTTTGAATATTCTCTATGCCAATTTTTTTCAAACGCTTTATAGACGCCAACAATGAAAGTATGCCAATAGTGTTTTGTGTTCCTGATTCATACTTGTATGGTATTCCAGTTGGCTGCGTTGTTAATTTTGATAATACACCTGTCCCACCTTGAATTAATTCATTATGAGAGAATCCATTATCAAGCATAAAGTACCCCCCAATACCTGATACTCCTCCTAAGCTTTTATGCCCGCTAAAAACAAGGTAATCAATATTACCTTTCGATAAATCAATTACTTGTGAACCAAAAGATTGTGAACCATCAACTAAAACCATCGCACCGTATAAATGCGCAAGTTTTCCTGCCTCATCTATATTGCAGAATGTACCAATAGTATTGGAGCAACTATGAACCACTACTAACTTCGTTTGCTTATTCTTTAATAAAGATTCCAAATGCGGCATATCAATTTCACCATCTGTCACATCGATAAATTGACTAGTTACCCCAATATCTTTTAAATGCTCTAAGGGCCTAAGTACTGAATTATGTTCTAAATAAGTCGTAATGACATTATCACCCGGTTTAAGCGTACCTTTCATACATTCGTTGAGTGAATACGTTGCTCCTGAGTTAAAAATGACTGTCCCATGACCATTTAATTTTGTTTGTTCGATGAATTCATGTCGGCACTCTTCAACCAGTTCAGTAACCTTTTTAGATTGTTGCGATAAAGATCGCCCTGGAGTTACCCCAAGCGTGTCTAAGTACATATTTATTATATCTTTCACTTCTTGTGACTTTGGCCATGAGGTAGAAGCTACGTCTGCATATAACATTCTTCAATCTCCATATGATCATTAATATATAATTTAAATTTTTTAGCAGTCGCATCCATCTCCCTTATTCCTTCATTATCTCTCCAATCAGATCTTTCAGGCACATTTAAACTATTTGCCAATACTGTTCTTATCATTCCTCTCTCAATGAAATCTGATTCACCTATCGTAAAAACATATTTACTACCACTGTCTTCAACGTAAATATAGGGGCCAATCTCACCGAACATCTTAAGTTCATCCAATGAGTTTATTGTATGCATTTTAAATTGATCCTTTAATTTATTATGAAGATCAATCTCCGAGGGGAAACAACATAAGTGTGCATGATAACAATACTTTTGATTTGGGTCCATGACGATACAACCACCGGCTCGTCCATTTTCATAACAAAGAGGATTGTTTATATTGTAATATTCGCGATAAAAATCATTTATTATATTCTTAAACTGTTTCAACTCTTTTATTGCCTCTTCATCGTATATCTCTGCAAAGCACCGGTATCCCCCTGAATCAGTCTCACATTTGTTAGTGGCAATGATAATATAGCCCTCAATTATCTGGCCTTTGGGTACGAATGCATAGAAATATTTTCCTCGTAAAAGTATTTTATCTTTTTCAAAGGAAGACTCTGGGTGACAAAAAATACATCCCATATTAAACTCCTTTATCGCTTGTCTATTCTGCTGATAAATATATTTTCATGACACAAATTGAAATCTTCTTCGGTATGCCAGGCAATCATCATGCTAAACCTATTTATAATGCTATATTTTCCCAGTCTGCTTTGCAGTTCAGAATAAATAGGATTTGGTAAGATTATTCTGCATTTCCCCCTAATAGCGAGACAAGAATCAATTATAGCTAGAACTGCATAGGGAGCTGTGTTTGACAAACCTATCACTTCTACCGTGGTATCATCAAAACCTAGTATCGCGACTTCTTCTCCAACAGTTAATAACTTAATATCTCTATAGCGAGGACACTGCTTTGCGTAAGCAATCCAATTGTTATTTACTTTCCTGCCGAAAAAATTGATTTTATTAATATTATCTATTTCATTAAAATCATTCAGATCTACATCTATTTTGGTATCTCCTTCCACTACTATTTCTGTAAAATCAAAAACGTTCACTTTGCTACAGATATATTTCTCAAAAATTTTTGAATAACATTTGATCTTTCTTTCATCTGAGTAACAAATCGTCGCATCGATATCATCACGGTGTGTTTGTCTCACACTTTCTATTACCAAAGTTCGCGATTTTACACTTTCATTCACACCAAAATCGCTAAGTATATTAACGGATACTCGTCTGTGTTTAAGATTAAACTCACACTTTCTTGTTATAACAATTGACAAGTATATATCGTTTATCTTATATAAACATGCTTTTATCTCACTAGAAAGATTAAATTTCTTTTCTTTCAAATTTTTCCAAATAAAATAATCCAAGCTTCCTATATCACGCTTATAAAAATCATTGATTAGAATATAATTATCTTCCGTTATATCTTCATAGACTAGGGTTACTCCATTCTCCATTATTTTGTCCCATCATTTATATTGGCGACAATTGCTTTTCATTTTCAGTTTATATTCATTTCCGAGCATATGAAATCATGAAATATTGTATTTTATGACCTGTATCATAATTTAAAGATACAACAGGATAAAAAACTGCGATTATTTATCCTGAGAAATCAAATTGAAGTCTCCATCAATCATGCAAGCATATGGATAAAAATAGGGTCTTTAAAGAGAATAATCTTTCATAAATTCTATGTGATGGGACTTTAAATGAAATAATCACATTAACAAGCCCCCTGAATTAAATACGATAAGCTATTTCTGCATGCCGAATAATATTCTTTACGATAGCCAAGGTGATTTTGCCAGTACCAAATTCATGGAATACTTAATCATCAGTGTATATTTCGACGTGCATGAGCGCAGCTTGAATCACTGCACGATCAGCTATCCTGTGACGATTTCCCGCCCGACTGAACCCGAAGATTCCCACTTCATTGGCTGTCTTTCTCATGCTTGACAAGTCTGACACAAGCCTCAGTGGGCAGAACGACGAGTTCTGCCGCTTTTACTGAGGCAACGCCATATCAAATATGGACTACGATACGTTTACCATCAGGAAGTTGAACATCAAGGCTCAACTCTCCACCTAACGCTGCAACGTAGCGTTTCAATGTTGAAAGTTTAGGGTTATTACCAGGCTGTTCTATTTTAGCAATAGTCGGTTGCTTGACTCCAAGTGCAGTTGCCAGCTCAGTTTGTGAAACATCGAGAGCCTCACGGATCTGATAAAGCCCTATCTCCCGTTTCATTTCATCAACTTTTTTAGCAATCCTACAGCGGCTTTCAGGGCTGCGTTTTTCAAGCAATTCATCAAGTGTGATCATACTCAGTTTTCCAAGATGGGTAGGAAATTAATTCACACGATTATTTTACCTCCTGCTTTTACAAGAATTTCATTAATAGAGTCAAAATATGGAAGGAGGGGTTAATAATGCCCTAACCCCATAGCACAGAGAATTACAACGTAATTTGTGGGTTCTGGATACCACAGGCTTGCGCATAGCGCACTAATGTTTCTATACTAGCTTTTGTTACATTATTTTCCATTTTCGTCACCGTTGGCGGCGTAACCCCCATTCTTTCCGCGACTTGCGAGCGAGTAAGTCCAGCAAACTTACGCCACTCTGCAAGTGTTTCTTGCAATCTTTCCTTACGTTCTTCAGCTTCATAAGCGGCTTTAAATTCAGAGTCTTTCATCATTTCTGCCAGAATCTCTGAATGTGTCTTATATTTCTTCATGTTTCATTTCCTCCAATCTGCGAAATGCTAAAGCTATCTCACTTGGGTTGATTTTTTGTGTTTTCTTTATATAAACTTGCAGAATATATATTTGCTTACCTGTCTGATATACCCATAATCCGCGTGCTATATCTCCCCCCATTGTTCGAACTTCGTAAAGACCATTTCCCAAATGTTTTGTGTCCGGTTCACGTAGTGAGCGAGGATCTTTTTCTAGCTTTCCAATCAACCTTACAAGTTTTACCCCTACTTTTGCTGGCAAAGACTTAATTTCTTGTTCGGCCTCATCATGGTATTTAACTATAAACACTCTAATTTCCTCCTAATGCAAAAAATTAACTCAAAGGGAAATTTTCATCAAGAGGAAAATTGCATTTTAATGAAATATCACTTCTGACTAGATTTCTTGACCATAGATTCCATCTATATAGCATTTGACCTATATTGAACAATAAGTAATCATGTAGACTATCGAGACGACGGACATCTTTTGATGCGTTGTTCGATGCTTTAGATGGCACCGACAAGGCCAATGTGCTGGCTTCAATAATAGCACTTCGGGAAAGAGGCCCTATGTTGCCCAGGCCATACGCAGATACTGTGAACGGTTCATGCCACAGCAACACGTGTCCAAAGCAAAGGCGATCCGCTCCGAGCATTCTTTGCGTTCGACCCCAAGCGGAGAGGAATTTTGCTTTGCGCCGGTAACAAAACCGGAAACGAGAAACGGTTTTATGAAACGATGATTCCGATTGCTGACCGTGAGTTCACGGCACATCTGGAAAAGCTAAAAAAGGAGTAAACACTATGGCAAGAACTCTTGATCAAATATTAGCAAATGAAAAAAACGAAGTTGTTGCCAATGCACAAGCTGCGGCAACGGAGATGTTGCTAAACATCCATCTGGCAGAACTCCGTGAGCGGGTACAAAAGACTCAAGGAGAAATAGCTCTGGCTCTTGGCATCAAGCAACCCACGGTTTCTGACATGGAGAAACTTGGCCGCGACTTGAAATTGTCTTCCCTCAAACGTTACGTTGAGGCAACGGGTAGCAAGCTGCGTCTCGATATCGAGTTACCCGACGGTACCCACTACGGATTTTCCGTTTAACCACAAACGCCCCGGCAGCCCTCGCGGATATATTCAAGATCAATGTCCGCATCGACTTTACGTGCCAGATGATTGTGAGGAACAAGGTCTCAAGTGAACTCTTGTCGGAAAGAAAAATTTGGGAAGAGGATTTTTAACGTGGCGGCAAGTTCCATTTTGTAAACGAAACCCGATTAAAACAGAGCGCCAAGTAAAAAATTGGCACGTTATCAAAAAGTTGAAATGCCCTCTCAAAAAGGAGGGCATTTAGTTAGCTAGCGTGTTCTAAGAATTACTTCTTATCGCCACCAAAACCGGCATTCAATAGTTCTGCCAAGTTTGCAGTTGCTTCATCTACACTCACTTGTGGTGCTTCAGAAGGCTCATTCAACTGACGACGACGCATGCGATCCTGATGGTAAGCATAACCGGTACCGGCAGGGATCAGACGACCAACGATGACGTTTTCTTTCAAGCCACGCAGTTCATCACGTTTACCCGCAACCGCAGCCTCAGTCAGTACGCGGGTCGTTTCCTGGAACGATGCCGCAGAGATGAAGGATTCAGTTGCCAGAGACGCTTTGGTGATACCCAACAGGTCACGGCCATAAGTTGCAGGCACTTTACCTTCTTGCTCCAGCTTACGGTTTGCCACTTTAACGCGGGCATATTCAACCTGTTCGCCTTCCAGGAACTCGGAACTACCTGCGCTTTCAATGGTCGCTTTACGCAGCATCTGACGAACGATAACCTCAATGTGTTTATCGTTAATCTTAACCCCTTGCAGGCGGTAAACTTCCTGAACTTCGTTGGTGATGTAACGAGTAACCGCATGAACACCACGCAGGCGCAAGATGTCGTGTGGAGATTCTGGACCATCAGAGATCACGTCACCACGTTCAACCACTTCGCCCTCGAACACGTTGAGCTGACGCCATTTAGGGATCATCTCTTCGTAAGCATCACCACCATCTAATGGGGAGATAACCAGACGGCGTTTACCCTTGGTTTCTTTACCGAAGGAGACAATACCGCTGACTTCAGCCAGGATAGCAGGCTCTTTCGGACGACGCGCTTCGAACAAGTCAGCAACACGTGGCAGACCACCGGTAATATCTTTCGTACCGCCGGATTCCTGAGGAATACGCGCTAAGGTGTCACCCGCAGAGATGCTGACGCCATCGTCTAACTGAACAATCGCTTTGCCCGGCAGGAAATATTGAGCAGGCATATCAGTACCTGGAATCAATACATCATCACCATTGGCGTCAACGATTTTCAGCGCTGGACGCAGGTCTTTACCACTACCGGTACGCTCCGCACTATCCAGAACAACCAGTGAAGATAGACCTGTCAGTTCGTCCGTCTGACGGGTAATGGTTTGACCATCTATCATGTCAGCGAAACGGATGATACCAGATACTTCACTGACAACCGGCATGGTATGTGGATCCCAGTTAGCAACGGTTTCACCGCCGTTAACTGTTTCGCCATCACCTTTACCCAGTACCGCACCGTAAGGTACTTTATAGCTCTCTTTAGTACGGCCAAATTCGTCGATCAAACACAGTTCGGTGTTACGGGAAGTAATCACCAATTTACCTGCGGAGTTGGTCACGGATTTAGCGTTAAACAGTTTCAAGCTACCTTTGTTACGCACCTGAATGCTGGATTCGGCTGCCGCACGAGATGCCGCACCACCGATGTGGAACGTACGCATCGTCAGCTGTGTGCCCGGTTCACCGATGGACTGAGCCGCAATAACACCAACCGCCTCACCTTTATTGATGATGTGTCCGCGAGCAAGGTCACGACCATAACAGTTCGCGCAAACACCGAAGTCAGTTTCACAACTTACAACGGAGCGTACTTTAATGCTGTCAACGGAGCTTTCTTCTAACAGATCACACCATTTCTCGTTCAGCAATGTATTACGCGGCACCAGAATGTCGGCAGTACCTGGTTTCAGAACATCTTCCGCTGTCACACGACCCAATACACGCTCACGCAGCGGCTCTTTAACATCACCACCTTCAATAACCGGCGTCATCAGAATACCGTCGTGCGTACCACAGTCATCTTCTGTAACAACCAAGTCTTGCGCCACGTCAACCAGACGACGAGTCAGGTAACCGGAGTTCGCTGTTTTCAGTGCGGTATCCGCCAAACCTTTACGAGCGCCGTGGGTTGAAATGAAGTACTGGAGTACGTTCAAACCTTCACGGAAGTTCGCGGTAATTGGGGTTTCGATGATGGAGCCGTCTGGCTTAGCCATCAAGCCACGCATACCCGCCAACTGACGGATCTGAGCGGCAGAACCACGCGCACCAGAGTCAGCCATCATAAAGATGCTGTTGAAGGAAACTTGTTGCTCTTCTTCTCCATCACGATTAGTGACTGTTTCAGTAGACAAGTTTTCCATCATCGCCTTAGCAACACGCTCGTTTGCCGCAGCCCAGATATCGATAACTTTGTTATAACGTTCACCGGCTGTAACCAGACCAGACTGGAATTGCTCCTGAATTTCAGCAACTTCTGCTTCGGCTTCTGCAATGATGCCCGCTTTTTTCTCTGGGATAACCATGTCATCGATACCAACAGACGCACCTGAACGCGCAGCGTAGGCAAAGCCGGTATACATGATCTGGTCAGCGAAAATAACCGTTGGTTTCAGGCCCATCACGCGGTAACAGGTGTTCAGCATTCTGGAGATAGCTTTTTTACCCAGTGGTTGGTTAACCAGCGAGTAAGGCAGACCTCTTGGTACAATCATCCACAGGATTGCACGACCAATGGTCGTATCAATCAAACTGGTATTAACTGTGATATTGCCTTCGCCATCTTTCACTTCTTCAGTGATACGCACTTTAACGCGGGCATGCAAAGAAGCCAGCCCTGCGCGGTATACGCGTTCAGCTTCTTTAGGCCCAGTCAGCACCATGCCTTCGCCTTTGGCGTTAACACAGTCACGGGTCATGTAATACAGACCCAGAACAACGTCCTGAGATGGAACGATGATTGGCTCACCGCTCGCTGGAGACAAGATGTTGTTGGTAGACATCATCAGCGCGCGCGCTTCTAACTGGGCTTCCAGTGTCAGCGGTACGTGAACAGCCATTTGGTCACCGTCGAAGTCGGCGTTATATGCCGCACACACCAGTGGGTGCAACTGAATCGCTTTACCTTCGATCAGAACCGGTTCGAACGCCTGAATACCCAAACGGTGAAGTGTCGGCGCACGGTTCAGCAGAACTGGGTGTTCACGAATAACTTCATCCAGGATATCCCATACCACCGCCTCTTCACGCTCAACCATCTTTTTAGCGGCTTTAATCGTCGTCGCTAAACCACGCAGTTCCAGCTTGCCGTAGATGAATGGCTTAAACAGCTCCAGCGCCATCTTCTTAGGCAGACCACACTGATGCAGACGCAGGTAAGGACCTACCGTGATTACAGAACGACCAGAATAGTCAACACGTTTACCCAACAAGTTCTGACGGAAACGACCTTGTTTACCCTTGATCATATCAGCCAAGGATTTCAGCGGACGTTTGTTAGAACCGGTAATGGCACGACCGCGACGACCGTTATCCAGCAAGGCATCAACCGCTTCCTGCAACATACGTTTTTCGTTACGGACGATGATATCTGGCGCAGCCAAATCTAATAGGCGTTTCAAGCGGTTGTTACGGTTAATAACACGACGATAGAGATCGTTCAGATCCGAAGTGGCAAAACGGCCGCCATCCAGTGGAACCAATGGACGTAAATCCGGTGGCAGAACTGGCAGAACCGTCAGAACCATCCATTCTGGTTTGTTGCCAGACTGAATAAAGGCTTCCAACAGTTTAATACGTTTGGTCAGCTTCTTACGTTTAGTTTCAGAGTTAGTTTCATTTAACTCTTCACGCAACGTTTCACACTCATTTTCCAGATCGAGATTTTTCAGCAAAGACTGGATAGCTTCCGCGCCCATCTTCGCATCGAATTCATCACCAAACTCTTCCAGTGCATCCAAGTATTGCTCTTCTGTCAGGATCTGACTGCGTTCCAGGCTGGTCATACCGCCTTCTACAACCACATAGGATTCGAAGTACAGTACGCGCTCAATATCACGCAGTGGCATATCCAGCAACAAACCGATGCGGGATGGCAATGATTTCAGGAACCAAATGTGCGCCGTTGGAGAAGCCAGTTCAATGTGACCCATACGTTCACGACGAACTTTAGTCTGGGTAACTTCTACACCACACTTCTCACAAATTACACCACGGTGTTTCAAGCGCTTGTATTTACCACACAAGCACTCATAATCTTTTACCGGTCCGAAAATACGGGCACAGAAAAGGCCGTCACGCTCAGGTTTGAACGTACGGTAGTTAATTGTTTCCGGCTTTTTCACTTCACCGAATGACCACGAACGGATCATATCTGGCGAGGCCAGAGCAATTTTGATCGCATCAAACTCTTCGGTCTTAGTTTGCGCTTTCAGAAACTTCAATAAGTCTTTCACGAAATGGCTCCTGTCGGAGTTAGACCTGTCAGGAGAGCAGCCCATGCCGCTCTCCCCTATGACCAGTGCAACCACTGGCTGGTAAACTGCCCGTCATCTCCATTCAGGGCAGTACCAGCGGGAATACGATTTATTCGTCTTCCAGCTCGATGTTGATACCCAGAGAGCGGATCTCTTTCAACAATACGTTGAAGGATTCCGGCATACCTGGCTCCATCTGGTGGTTGCCATCCACGATGTTTTTATACATCTTGGTACGGCCGTTAACATCGTCGGACTTGACGGTGAGCATTTCCTGCAAGGTGTACGCGGCACCATATGCTTCCAATGCCCACACTTCCATCTCACCGAAGCGTTGACCACCGAACTGCGCCTTACCACCCAGCGGTTGCTGAGTAACCAGGCTGTACGAACCGGTTGAACGGGCGTGCATTTTGTCATCCACCAGGTGGTTCAGCTTCAGCATATACATGTAGCCAACGGTAACCTGACGCTCAAATTGCTCACCGGTACGACCATCAAACAGAGTAATTTGACCAGAAGTTGGCAAGTCACCCAGTTTCAGCAGCTCTTTAATTTCTTTCTCTTTCGCACCATCAAACACAGGTGTCGCAATTGGCATGCCTTTCTTCAGGTTTTCTGCCAAACGCATAACTTCTTCATCAGAGAAAGTGTTCAGATCAACTTTCTGACGGGTTTCATCACCCAGATCATAAGCTTTCTGGATAAATTCACGCAGTTTGGCAACTTCCTGCTGCTGTTTCAGCATCGCATTGATCTTGTCGCCAATGCCTTTCGCAGCCATACCCAGATGCGTTTCCAGGATCTGACCAATGTTCATACGTGATGGTACGCCCAGTGGGTTCAGTACGATGTCTACCGGCGTGCCGTTTTCATCGTAAGGCATATCTTCGATCGGGTTGATCTTGGAGATAACACCTTTGTTACCGTGGCGACCCGCCATCTTATCACCCGGCTGAATCTGACGTTTAACCGCCAGATAAACTTTGACGATTTTCAGCACACCCGGTGCCAAATCATCACCTTGAGTGATCTTACGACGTTTAGCATCCAGCTTTTTCTCGAACTCAGCTTTGAGCTCGTCATACTGTTCAGCCAACTGCTCCAACTGATTCTGTTTCTCTTCATCAGCCAGACCCAGCTCTAACCAACGCTCACGAGGCAGTTTATCCAGCTTCTCAGCTTCGATGCCGCCAGCAATCAAAACAGAACGGATACGTGCAAACAGGCCAGCTTCAAAGATTTGCAACTCTTCTGTCAGGTCTTTCTTCGCCTGACGCAGTTGCATCTCTTCGATTTCCAAAGCACGTTTATCTTTCTCTACGCCATCACGGGTAAATACTTGTACGTCGATAACCGTACCGGATACGCCATTTGGTACGCGCAGAGAAGAGTCTTTAACATCAGACGCTTTCTCACCGAAAATAGCACGCAGCAATTTTTCTTCTGGCGTTAGCTGAGTTTCACCTTTAGGTGTCACTTTACCAACCAGAATGTCACCGCCGGTCACTTCCGCACCGATATAAACGATGCCAGACTCATCCAGTTTGGAGAGCGCAGCCTCACCCACGTTAGGGATGTCAGCAGTGATCTCTTCAGGCCCTAATTTGGTATCACGCGATACGCAAGCCAATTCCTGAATATGAATAGTTGTAAAGCGATCTTCCTGGACGACACGCTCAGAAACTAAGATGGAGTCCTCGAAGTTATAACCATTCCACGGCATGAACGCTACGCGCATGTTTTGGCCGAGTGCGAGTTCACCCAAGTCAGTGGATGGGCCATCAGCCAGTACGTCGCCGCGTTCCACCGGTTCGCCCAAAGAGACGCACGGCATCTGGTTAATACAGGTGTTCTGGTTAGAACGGGTATATTTAGTCAGGTTATAAATATCAATACCTGCTTCACCCGAATACATCTCATCTTCGTTTACTTTAATAACAATACGAGATGCATCAACGTACTGAACCACACCACCGCGTTTAGCAACAGAAGTTACACCGGAGTCAACCGCTACTGCGCGTTCCATACCTGTACCAACCAGCGGCTTATCAGCACGCAGCGTAGGAACAGCCTGACGTTGCATGTTTGCACCCATCAATGCACGGTTTGCGTCATCGTGTTCCAAGAATGGGATCAAGGAAGCACCAACGGAAACCACCTGCTGGGTAGAAACGTCCATATATTCAACCTGTTCACGGTTAAATAAGCTGGATTCGCCATAACTACGGCAAGTTATCAGATCTTCAACGAAGTGGCCTTCATCATCCAATACGGTGTTTGCCTGCGCGATAACGAAGTTACCTTCTTCAATCGCAGACAGATAATGAATTTCATCCGTAACAACACCATCACGAACCAGACGATATGGGGTTTCAAGGAAACCATACTCGTTAGTCTGCGCATAAACAGACAATGAGTTAATCAGACCGATGTTCGGACCTTCCGGGGTTTCGATTGGACATACGCGGCCATAATGGGTTGGGTGTACGTCACGCACTTCAAAGCCAGCACGCTCACGGGTCAAACCACCTGGACCCAACGCAGAGATACGGCGTTTGTGAGTGATTTCAGAAAGCGGGTTGTTTTGGTCCATGAACTGAGATAGCTGGCTGGAACCAAAGAATTCTTTCACTGCGGCTGAAATCGGCTTAGCGTTGATCATGTCCTGAGGCATCAGTGTATCCAGATCACCCAGAGACAGACGCTCTTTAACCGCACGCTCGACACGTACCAGACCAACACGGAACTGGTTTTCCGCCATCTCACCAACAGAGCGGATACGACGGTTACCTAAGTGGTCAATATCGTCGACTTCGCCTTTACCATTACGGATATCAATGAGTTTCTTCATGACATCAATGATGTCATTTTTACTCAGAATACCAGAGCCTTCGACTTCTTCCCGACTCAATGAGCGGTTGAATTTCATACGACCAACAGCAGAAAGATCATAACGATCTTCTGAGAAGAACAGATTTTCAAACAGATTCTCTGCTGCTTCGCGGGTCGGTGGCTCCCCAGGACGCATCATACGATAAATCTCAACCAAAGCGCCCAAACGGTCATTGGTTGGATCAACACGAAGTGTCTCGGAAATATATGCACCGTGATCTAAATCGTTGGTGAACAGTGTTTCGATAGATTTGTGACCAGCCTGGCTCAAACGTGCCAGCAGATCTAAAGAGAGCTCCATGTTAGCAGCACAGATAATTTCACCTGTATTGACATCAATGTAGTCTCTTGCAACAACTTTACCCGCAATGTATTCAACAGGAACCTCAATACGGTTCACTTCGTCTTTTTCTAACTGGCGGATATGACGTGCGGTAATACGGCGGCCTTTTTCAACATAAACCTTGCCGTTTGCTTCAATATCAAAAGAAGCAGTTTCACCGCGCAAACGTTCTGGCACCAGCGTCATTTGCAGTCTGTTGTCACGAATTTCGAAAATCGTTTTACTGAAGAACAGGTTCAAGATCTCTTCAGTGCTGTAATCCATTGCCCGCAGAATAATCGTTGCCGGCAATTTACGGCGGCGGTCAATACGTACAAACAGATTATCTTTTGGATCGAATTCGAAATCTAACCAAGAACCACGGTAAGGAATAATACGCGCGTTATACAGCACCTTACCGGATGAGTGAGTTTTACCCTTATCGCTGTCAAAGAATACACCAGGACTACGATGCAACTGGGAGACAATAACCCGCTCAGTACCATTGATAACAAAGGTACCGTTGTCAGTCATGAGCGGAATTTCACCCATGTAGACTTCTTGCTCTTTGATGTCTTTGACCGTGCCTTCCGGTGCTTCACGTTCATAGATAACCAGACGCAACTTAACGCGTAGAGGCGCAGAATAAGTTACACCACGAATCTGGCACTCTTTAACATCAAACACTGGCTCACCAAGACGGTAGCTAACGTATTGCAGCTCCGAACTGCCGCTGTAGCTCTGAATTGGGAATACAGAACGGAATGCCGCTTCTAAACCATTCTGGCCTTCTGGATCTTGCTCGATAAACTTCTGGAACGAGTCAAGTTGGATAGAAAGGAGATAAGGTACGTCCAACACTTGGGGACGCTTACCAAAATCCTTACGAATACGTTTTTTCTCGGTATAGGAGTAAACCATAGGGTTCCTCAGCTCGCTGATCAGTGACCCACTCTGCCCGCCCTAAAGGACAGCTCTTTACGACACTGTTTTTTCGAACAGAAAATTGAATTATTTTCCGTAATACTCATTGCTATTACTCTTAAATCATTTCATTGCGTTACCTTACTACCGAGCTACCCGAGTGGATCGTAGCTGAGAACGCAGTATATTAAGTCGTCAATAGGAAAAAGTATTTGGGGGTTAATTAACAGCCAAACAGTGGAAATGCTGCTAATGCCCTACAGCGCAAAAAGGCTGGTGATTAATAAATCACCAGCCGTCAGCCTTTAAAGTCAGGCTGCTAACTCAAAACTGAACTTACTTAATCTCAACAGAAGCACCAGCTTCTTCCAGAGATTTTTTCAGTGCTTCAGCGTCATCTTTGCTGATAGCTTCTTTCAATACAGCTGGAGCGCTTTCAACCAGATCTTTAGCTTCTTTCAGACCCAAGCCAGTTGCGCCACGTACTGCTTTGATAACAGCAACTTTGTTGCCGCCAATAGCGGACAGAACAACGTCAAACTCGGTTTTTTCTTCAACAGCTTCAGCCGCACCAGCAACAACAGCTACCGCTGCCGCAGCAGAAACGCCGAATTTCTCTTCCATTGCAGTGATCAGCTCAACAACATCCATAACGGACATTGTGGCAACTGTGTCCAGAATTTGTTCTTTAGTGATAGACATAACAAGTGTTCCTAAAATTCAGAAATAATTTATACGTTAAAAAGCACGAAGGAGACTTAGCGATTAAGCCGCTTCTCTCTTCTCGCGTAACGCAGCCAGAGTACGAACCAGTTTGCCTGCAACGGCTTCTTTCATGGTGGACATCAGGCGTGCGATTGCTTCTTCGTAAGTTGGGAGTGTCGCCAAACGGTCAATATCGGCCGCAGAGATAAACTCACCTTCAAAGGCTGCTGCTTTAATCTCGAATGCTGGATTCGCTTTCGCGAACTCTTTGAACAGACGAGCAGCGGCGCCCGGATGTTCGTTAGAGAAAGCAATCAAGGTTGGACCAATAAACGCTTCTTTCAGGCACTCATAGGCAGTACCTTCAACAGCACGGCGGACCAGTGTATTACGTACAACACGGATGTAAACGCCAGCTTCGCGACCTGCTTTACGCAGTTCAGTCATTTTATCTACGGCAACGCCACGGGAATCCGCAACAACCGCAGACAGCGCGCCTTTGGCTACTTCGCTGACTTCAGCAACAATCGCTTGTTTGTCTTGAAGATTTAGTGCCATTAGCTTTTTGCTCCTGGATTAACCGGGAAAAACCCGGAACTCACATAACTCATAACACTAAAAAGTGCCTGAGCTCTAAAACACGGTGAGCAGAATCCAGAAATGAATGTCATTTGGCTCTGTCACCGTCTACGCAGGAATATTAAGTAATTACTTACACCTGCGGTCTTGGACGGGGCTTGGATTAGGCCAAGCTCCAACCGAAAATTTTTTATTTAGCTAATAAAAAACTCACTAGCCAAATACAAGGCGCCAAATTTTAGACAAATCTGACGCCAAGGTAAAGCGATAATCACATTCAGCTAAAATTAAGCTGAAGCGCTCAGACCTGATTGGTCAATCGCAACACCTGCGCCCATAGTAGTGGACAAGCTAACTTTCTTAATGTAAACGCCCTTGGCAGAAGATGGTTTAGCTTTTTTCAGCGCAACCAGCAGAGCTTCCAGGTTTTCTTTCAGTTTGTCAGCATCAAAGTCGACTTTGCCAATGGTGGTGTGGATAATGCCGTTTTTATCGTTACGGTAACGAACCTGACCCGCTTTAGCATTCTGTACAGCTTCAGCAACGTTAGGAGTTACAGTACCTACTTTAGGGTTTGGCATCAGACCGCGTGGACCCAGGATTTGACCTAATTGGCCAACGACGCGCATTGCATCTGGAGAGGCGATAACAACGTCAAAGTCCATTTCGCCTTTTTTAACCTGCTCAGCCAGATCTTCCATACCTACCAGCTCAGCGCCCGCTGCTTTAGCAGCTTCTGCATTTGCGCCTTGGGTAAATACAGCTACGCGAACGGAACGGCCAGTACCGTGAGGCAGTACTGTTGCACCACGTACGTTCTGGTCAGATTTACGAGCGTCGATGCCGAGGTTAACAGCAACGTCAACGCTTTCCACGAATTTAGCGGTAGCCAGCTCTTTCAGCAGAACAACGGCTTCGTTAATGTCATATTGCTTAGTCGCATCCACTTTTTCGCGGATTGTGCGCATGCGCTTGGTCAGTTTAGCCATCGATTAACCCTCCACTACCAGGCCCATGGAACGAGCAGTACCTTCAATTGAACGCATCATTGCTTCAACGCTGGCACCTGTCATATCCGCAGCTTTAGTTTCAGCAATTTCACGAACTTGCGCGCTGGTTACTTTACCAACTTTGTCTTTGTTCGGTTTGCCGGAACCTGATTTAATGCCCGCTGCTTTCTTCAGCAGAACAGCCGCTGGTGGGGTCTTAGTAACGAAAGTGAAAGAGCGATCAGAATAAACGGTGATCACAACAGGAATTGGCAGACCTTTTTCAATGCTGTCAGTTTTAGCATTGAACGCCTTACAGAATTCCATGATGTTGACACCCTGCTGACCGAGAGCAGGACCTACTGGAGGGCTTGGGTTAGCCATACCAGCTGCAACCTGCAACTTGACATAGGCTTGTACTTTCTTAGCCATTGATAATTTTCCTCTATGTGGGTGGTATCGCCTTTGTTTAAAAGGCTCCCCTGTTATTTCAGCCCCGCCTTATTTCAGGCCAGACTACTAAAAAACAAAAGGCGCGAAATTGTATGTTAATTTCTCACCTATTGCAAGCCAGTAAAAAATATGCTCGGAAATTACGCCTTTTCTACCTGGCTGAAATCCAGCTCAACGGGGGTCGCGCGACCAAAGATAGAAACCGAAACTTTCAGGCGGCTCTTCTCGTAATCGACTTCTTCCACAACACCATTGAAGTCTGCGAATGGACCATCGCTGACACGAACCATTTCGCCTGGTTCGAACAATGTTTTTGGCCGGGGTTTATCACCAACCTGCTGAAGACGATTCATAATCGCATCAACTTCTTTATCACTGATTGGCGCCGGACGGTCAGATGTGCCACCGATAAAACCCATGACGCGTGGTACGCTGCGAACGAGATGCCATGTCGCATCGTTCATGATCATTTGTACCAGCACATACCCAGGGAAAAATTTGCGTTCACTTTTGCGACGCTGGCCGCTACGAATCTCAACAACTTCCTCTGTTGGCACCATTACTTCGCCAAAAGAATCTTCCATATCATGTAATTTGATATGTTCACGTAAAGATTGTGCAACGCGACCTTCAAACCCAGAAAATGCCTGTATAACATACCAACGTTTTTTTGGGGAATCTGACATCTTAGAACCTCAGGCCTGTAATAAATGAAACTAAACGCACCAGGATACCGTCAAGACCCCATAGGATCAAAGACATCAATGCAGTGACTGCCGCAACAATCAAAGTTGTATGCAGCGCTTCCTGGCGAGTTGGCCAAATAACTTTACGCATTTCAATGCGGGCTTCGCGGGCGAAAGCCAGTGTGGTTTTCCCTTTCGCAGTCCAGAGCGCAACTGCTCCCGCAAGAGCAACAATAACAACAACCGCCATCGCGCGTAGAGGAAGGCTATACTCCCGATAAAGGTAGTTTCCAACGATAGCAACCGTTAATAAGGCTGCCACTAATAGCCATTTCATTACCTCAAGACTACGCCTGCTTTCTTGAGCATCGCTATTCGCACTCATAAACCAACCTGTAACTATGATTTAAATAGATAGCCAGCTTGCCTCGCAAGAGCAAAACAAATCAGACCGAACCAAAAGATTTGAGTGATTGTATCTGACTTGGCGCCATAATTCAGTATGACATTGTATATCTGAGAGAGATATAGCCAATTCGTTGCATCAGAGCCTATCTCACCAATAATTAAAAACAACTATTGATGAGATAGGTTCTTATTAAGACAACGTACAAAAAGGGCATCGGTTGATGCCCTTTTAGTGTAATCACATCAAAAAATTACGCGATAATTTTAGCAACAACACCAGCACCTACGGTACGGCCGCCTTCACGGATAGCGAAGCGCAGACCCTGGTCCATTGCGATTGGCGCAATCAGGGTCACTTTCATCTGAATGTTATCGCCTGGCATCACCATTTCCACGCCTTCTGGCAGCTCGATTGTGCCGGTTACGTCAGTTGTACGGAAGTAGAACTGTGGACGGTAGCCTTTGAAGAATGGCGTATGACGGCCGCCTTCGTCTTTGCTCAGAATATAAACTTCTGATTCGAAAGTGGTGTGTGGCTTGATTGAACCCGGTTTGGCCAGTACCTGACCGCGTTCGATTTCGTCACGTTTGGTACCACGCAGCAGAACGCCCACGTTCTCACCCGCACGGCCTTCGTCCAGCAGTTTGCGGAACATTTCTACGCCAGTACACGTGGTTTTCGTGGTGTCTTTGATACCAACGATTTCAACTTCTTCACCCACTTTAACAATACCGCGCTCTACACGACCGGTTACCACGGTACCACGGCCTGAAATCGAGAATACGTCTTCGATTGGCAGCAGGAATGGCTGGTCGATTGCACGCTCTGGTTCTGGGATGTAGCTGTCTAGGGCATCGGCCAGTTCAATGATCTTCGCTTCCCACTCTGCATCGCCTTCCAGCGCTTTCAGCGCGGAACCACGGATAACCGGGGTATCGTCGCCTGGGAAATCGTACTGAGACAGCAGCTCACGCACTTCCATCTCAACCAGTTCCAGCAGCTCTTCATCGTCTACCATGTCACATTTGTTCAGGAATACGATGATGTAAGGAACGCCTACCTGACGACCTAACAGGATGTGCTCACGAGTCTGCGGCATTGGGCCGTCAGTCGCAGCAACTACCAGGATTGCGCCGTCCATCTGAGCCGCGCCGGTGATCATGTTTTTCACATAGTCGGCGTGGCCTGGGCAGTCAACGTGCGCATAGTGACGGCTTGGGGTATCGTATTCTACGTGAGAAGTAGAGATGGTGATACCACGCGCTTTTTCTTCTGGCGCGTTATCAATTTGGTCGAATGCGCGAGCGTTACCACCGTAGGTTTTAGCCAGTACAGTAGTGATAGCAGCAGTCAGGGTAGTTTTACCGTGGTCAACGTGGCCGATAGTACCAACGTTAACGTGCGGTTTTGTACGTTCAAATTTTTCTTTAGACACGACTCTATTCCTTAATATCGCTCCCTCATCATAGGGGAGGGAGCTGAATCTAGATATTAAACCCGAAAAACTTATTTAGCTTTACGAGATTCGATAATAGCCTGAGCGACGTTGCTCGGCGCTTCATTGTACTTCAGGAACTCCATAGAGTAAGAAGCACGACCTTGGGTCTGAGAACGCAGGTCAGTAGCATAACCAAACATTTCAGATAATGGTACCTGAGCACGTACGATTTTGCCGGTAGTCATATCTTCCATACCGTCAATCATACCACGGCGGCGGTTTAGGTCACCGATAACGTCACCCATGTAGTCTTCTGGTGTTTCAACTTCAACTTTCATGATAGGCTCCAGCAGAACTGGTTTCGCCTTCATAAAGCCTTCTTTGAAGCCCATAGAACCTGCGATTTTGAACGCCATTTCAGAAGAGTCAACTTCGTGGTAAGAACCATCGAACAGCGCCACTTTAACGTCAACAATCGGGTAACCGGCCAGAACACCATTTTTCATTTGTTCCTGAATACCCTTATCTACTGCCGGGATATATTCTTTAGGAACAACACCACCAACGATTTCGTTAGCGAATTCGTAGCCTACGCCACCTGGTTCCATTGGCTCAATACGCAGCCATACGTGACCAAACTGACCACGACCACCAGACTGACGAACAAATTTACCTTCTTGTTCAACAGTAGAGCGGATGGTTTCACGGTAAGCAACCTGAGGTTTACCGACGTTCGCTTCAACTTTGAATTCACGACGCATACGGTCAACCAAGACATCCAAGTGAAGCTCACCCATACCAGCGATAATAGTCTGACCAGATTCTTCATCGGTAGACACGCGGAATGATGGGTCTTCCTGAGCCAGACGGCCTAAAGCGATACCCATTTTTTCCTGGTCAGCTTTAGTTTTTGGCTCGATAGCAACAGAGATAACTGGCTCTGGGAACTCCATACGCTCCAGAATAATTGGCGCGTTGATATCACACAGCGTATCACCAGTCGTCACGTCTTTCAGGCCAATCGCAGCGGCGATGTCACCTGCACGAACTTCTTTAATCTCTTCACGTTTATTAGCATGCATCTGAACGATACGGCCAAAACGCTCTTTTTTGTCTTTCACTGGGTTAAGAACGGTATCACCGGAATTAACTACACCAGAGTAGACGCGGAAGAAGGTCAAGTTACCAACGAATGGGTCAGTCGCGATTTTAAACGCCAGCGCTGAGAATGGTTCGTTGTCGTCAGAATGACGTTCTGCCGGCGTATCTTTACCGTCTGGCAGAATACCTTTAATAGACTCAACATCCGTTGGTGCTGGCAGGTACTCAACAACCGCATCCAGCATTGCCTGAACACCTTTGTTCTTAAATGCAGAACCACAGGTAACCAGGATGATTTCGTTAGTCAGAACACGATGACGAAGACCAGCTTTGATCTCTTCTTCAGTCAGTTCTTCACCGCCAAGGTATTTTTCCATCAGCTCTTCTGATGCTTCCGCAGCGGCTTCAATCAAATTGTTACGCCATTCTTCCGCCAGATCCTGCATCTCAGCCGGGATATCTTCATAAGTGAAGGTAGTTCCCTGATCTTCATCGTTCCAGTTGATGGCTTTCATTTTCACCAGGTCAACAACACCGGTGAAAGCATCTTCTGCGCCAATGGCTAATTGCAGAGGTACTGGGTTTGCCGCCAAGCGAGTTTTGATCTGCTCAACAACACGTAAGAAATTCGCTCCCATACGGTCCATTTTGTTAACGAACGCGATACGTGGAACTCTATATTTATTTGCCTGACGCCATACGGTTTCGGACTGTGGCTGAACACCACCAACCGCACAATAAACCATTACCGCACCGTCAAGAACACGCATGGAACGTTCTACTTCGATAGTGAAGTCAACGTGCCCTGGGGTGTCGATGATGTTAATACGGTGCGCGTCAAACTGCTTAGCCATACCTGACCAGAAAGCAGTTGTTGCTGCGGAGGTGATGGTAATACCACGCTCCTGCTCCTGTTCCATCCAGTCCATAGTAGCAGCGCCATCATGAACTTCACCGATCTTATGGTTTACACCAGTGTAGAACAGAATACGTTCGGTAGTGGTGGTTTTACCGGCGTCGATGTGTGCACTGATACCGATATTACGGTAGCGTGCAATGGGTGTTGTACGAGCCATTTGATTCCTCTATATCCTAGGACGTTCAATGTAAATCTGGGTGGCAGAACCGCCACCCAGGGCATCATCACTACGATGGGATTACCAACGGTAGTGTGCGAACGCCTTGTTAGCTTCTGCCATACGGTGAACGTCTTCACGTTTCTTAACGGCAGTGCCTTTATTTTCGGCTGCATCAGATAATTCGTTCGCCAGGCGCAGAGCCATAGATTTATCACCGCGTTTACGAGCAGCTTCAACGATCCAGCGCATTGCCAACGCATTGCGACGAACCGGACGAACTTCAACTGGTACCTGATAAGTAGAACCACCAACACGGCGGGACTTAACTTCCACGGTTGGACGCACATTATCCAATGCAAGTTCAAACGCTTCCAGATGTTCTTTACCAGAACGCTGAGCCAGGGTCTCAAGCGCACTATATACAATTGCTTCCGCAGTAGATTTTTTACCGTCTACCATCAGGATATTGACAAATTTGGCCAGTAATTCAGATCCGAACTTTGGATCTGGCAGAATTTTACGCTGACCAATTACACGACGACGTGGCATGGAAATACTCCGTTTCGAATTCAGGGTTGTCCAAAACTCTACGAGTTTATTTTGACATTAAAGTAAATAATGTTTGGCCTTACTTAACGGAGAACCATTAAGCTTTTGGCTTCTTCACACCGTACTTAGAACGACCTTGTTTACGGTCTTTAACACCGGAACAGTCCAGTGCGCCGCGAACAGTGTGGTAACGCACACCTGGCAAGTCTTTAACACGACCGCCACGGATCAGAATTACGGAGTGCTCTTGCAAGTTGTGGCCTTCACCACCGATGTAAGAAGAAACTTCGTAACCGTTAGTCAAACGCACACGACATACTTTACGCAGTGCGGAGTTTGGTTTTTTAGGGGTGGTGGTATATACGCGAGTACATACGCCACGCTTCTGCGGGCAAGCTTCCAGAGCAGGAACGTTGCTTTTTGCAACCTTCATGCTACGGGGTTTGCGCACCAGCTGGTTAATAGTTGCCATTATTAAAAAAACTCCTGGTTTTTTTGCTTCGTAAACACGGATTAAATCTCTTGTCTGCCCAACGGCAAAACACGAGGACGCGGAATTTTATGGCTGACTCGTCAGGGTGTCAAGAAATATACAGCGTTTTCTCAACTACCAGGCGAATTGTTGATGGTGTTTTACCGTCAGGTTAACAAAGTCAGTATAGTCGATCACTTGCACTTTGTCTGAAACCTGCCCGTTCAATCCCCGCGCTTCGACATCTTCTTTCAGCGCATACAAGGCTGCGCCACAACTGATCAGAGTCGGCAGATAACAATTACCGTCAATTCCTGCCAGTACGCCATCCTGAATAAACAGGATGTCATCACCACGGGCAAGCAGCTTGAATATCGCATTGAAATCACATTGATAAGGCGATCGGCCAACAGTATATAGCATATTATTGTCCTTCCAATAGCTCAGAATGTCAGCACAACATCATAGTCAACCAACTTCTCACGGATTGTTTCTGCGGGTATCACTTCCGTATCCAGAACAAAACGATTGATTGAGCTTAACCCACGCATCGTAAGGTCTTCCTGGCACAAATAACATTCTTCAATATCGTACAAAGGCAACACCTTAAAAGTAGCGATATAGTTTCTGGCAAGGATTCCGTCAGGCTGCTGATTCGGTAATAGTTGGAGTACGCCGTCAGAAATAAAAAACACACCTATCTTTTCTGTTAATGCCGAAGTTGCCAGCAATGCGTCTAAGCCTTCTCTACCCCCTGCATCACCATGAGGCGCTTTAGTGAAGACAAAAGCAATTTTTTTCATTTTTGCCTCTCAAAATTGCACCACACGGTCACAAGTCAACATAGCCTCAGCCAGTGTTCCCAATCCACTTAATTCAAACCCTTCAGCTAGGTTTGCTACCGGTAAATTCAACTCATTCGCCTGCTGAGCATCAAGAACACCACGGCGCAGGGCAGCGGCAATACAAATATGCATGCTAAACCGATGCTCCTTTGCCATCATTTGCCATGCGCTAACCAAGTTAAACTCATCACCGGCTGGTACAGTCAACTGATTGCCGTTATAAACCCCTTCCCGATAAAAAAATACGGTATTAAGTTTATGCCCCATCGTAATTAAGGCTTGCGCGAATTGGTAAGCGCTGCTGGCTTGCTGGGTGCCATATGCAGGCCCCGTAACCAGCAGACAATAAGACAACGAAGACATTACCGCTCAGGCCCTAAACATTCACCATTTTTAAACTGACGAATATAGAGATAAACAGTATGTTTAGAAATATTTAAACGCTCAGCAACCTGATTGATTGCATCTTTAATATCAAAAATGCCTTTCTCATAGAGATTCAGAACCACCTGCCTGTTCTTGGCATTATTGGATACACTGCGATCAATATTGACTTCTTCAATAGTATATTCCAGCGTTTGCGCGACCAAATCATCCACGGATGAGGCAAAATTTACGTTTGGTGCGACATCATGTGTTTCTTCTGGAATAAATGTCTGAATAATTTCAGAGAAAGGAACATCAAGATTCATATTAATGCACAGCAGGCCGATCACTCGGCGATTCCGATTGCGGATCGCAATCGTGACTGATTTCATCAATGAACCGCTTTTCGCGCGAGTAAAATAGGCTTTGGATGCACTACAATCTTCGTCTGTAATGTCATGCAGCATGCGCAACGCAAGATCAGTGATAGGTGAACCTATTTTACGACCTGTATGTTCTCCGTTAGCTATTCTGACGGCTGAACATTTAAGATCTTCCAATGAGTGAAGGACAATCTCGCAATGCCCACCAATCAGCATAGCCAAGCCATCAACCGCGGCTTCATAAGATTTTAAAATTTCGTGGTCCGTTTCAGTAAACGGTTGGTTTTCCAGTAAATCGACATCACTGATATCACCAGATAATAACGGGTTAGACATTCAATACACCATCCTTCAAACGCAGACAACGACGTCTTGCTAAAAACACAACGTGATAAACCTATAAAAATTTCTTGTGAAAACTCAATTATTGCAGCTTAACAGAGATCCTAATCAAAGATCTTTGCATTCACATGAAATATTGACGTTAAAACCACATGACATCATCGTCAAGCCATTGCAGCTCAGACATTTGGTCTCTATCACAGCTTTCAGTAACAAAAAACCGTTGACAGAATCTCTACCAACGGTTTTATCCGTATTGATCAAAGATATTTAGCTGACAGCTTACTTAGCTTTGGTATCCGCTTTAATATCCAACAACTCAATATCAAATACTAATGTAGAATTTGCAGGAATACCCGGCAGATCCGCTTTACCATAGGCCAGCTCTGGTGGAATAACCAGTTTAATTTTTCCACCTTTTTTCACATTCTGTAAACCTTCTGTCCAACCTGGAATAACGCCATCCAGACGAATAGAAAGCGGCTCATTACGCTTATAGGAACTATCGAATTCTTTACCATCAATCAATGTTCCTCGGTAGTTCACAACTATCGTGTCGCTTGCCACAGGTTTCTTACCACTGCCGTCCTTCTCTATTTTATACAAAAGGCCGGTTTTGCTCTTAACGACGCCTTTTTCCTTAGCAAATTCTTCACGATATTTAGCGCCTTTAGCTTCATTCTCGCGAGCTTCTTTTTCCATCTTAGCTTCAGCGGCAGACTTCACTTTCCCTTCAAATGCACGCAGCGTATTTTCAATTTCGCTGTCAGTCAGTTTGCTTTTGTTATTGAAAGCATCCTGCACACCCGATAACAATTGATCTTTATCCAATGGGATACCCAGAGATTTCTGTTCTTTTAGAGTGTTTTGCATATAACGCCCTAAAGATGCACCCAGAGCATAAGCATTTTGCTGATCTTCTGTTTTAAATGCGCTGTTCAATTCTGTGCTACTCTGACTATCTGCTTTAGCCGCCAACACCTGAGGGGCGCTGAAAGCCATCGCTAATGTAGTAGCAAGCAGGGTAACTTTAAACAATGATTTCATCTGTTTCTCCAATAGCTTTGGGGGATTTTACCGTCAGCAAAAGTTATGCAATCAAGCCACTATAACTGCCTACAGGAGCACAACACAATATTTGTTGAACACAATATTTGTTGAACACAATGTTTATTGAACACAATGTTTGCTGAACACAATGTTTGTTGAACATAATGTTTATTGAACACAATATTTGCTGTTTTAGTGCCCCAAATGTATTAGGACAACATAAATGGCAAGAGGTTTCATAATAACCGCATTTCACAGAATATTCTGGGCATAGTAGGCCACTCTTAATTAATATGGGGCATTTAACACTGGCAATACAGGGCCTGAAATGGGAGGAGATCATGGATCTGTCAGAATTTGAGCAACGGCTTGAACATTTGGAAAGTCGAATTGCTTTTCAAGACATAACTATCGAAGAATTAAATCAGGTAGTAACTGAGCAACAAATGGAGATCGCCAGATTAAAAGAGCATTTGCGGTTGATGACAGAACGATTAAAAGCCACTCAACCCTCAATGGTCGCTTCACCATCTGAGGAGACGCCTCCGCCTCATTACTAGAAAAACATTAAATTACAATAAATCAGGGCAAGCATCGAAACTGAACTCTCCGAACTTGCCCCGCTTTTTTAAATATTAAAATGCACTATCCGCTTTAGCTTATCAGTGGCAACTGCCGCCACCGCAACATCCGTGTCCTTCATCATGATGGTGATGATGACCGTCGTCATGGCCGTGACCACCACAGCAACCGCCCTCGCCATGCTCGTGACCATGAGCGCCATGAACATGACCATGAGCCAATTCTTCTTCAGTCGCTTCACGAATGGCAATGACTTCAACATTGAATTTCAGGTTCTGACCAGCCAGCATATGATTACCATCAACCACAACATGCTCATCTTCAACCGCTGTAATTTCTACGGGTACTGGCCCCATATCGGTATCAGCCAGGAAACGCATGCCAACTTCTAGCTCATCAACACCAACAAAGACATCTTTTGGCACACGCTGAACCAGATTGTCATCATACTGACCATAGGCGTCATCAGCCTGTACGCTAACATCAAAACTCTCACCAGCCTCACGGCCTTCTAGCGCCTTTTCCAAACCGCTAATCAATGAACCACGGCCATGCAGATAGTCCAACGGCGCACTCGCCGGTGACTCATCAACTAAAACACCCTCTTCTGTTCTTACTTGATAAGCCAGGCTGACTACCAAGTCTTTTGCTACTTTCATGACATCTCCTACCCGTGGGTCTAAAAATTTTTACCGATTGTAGCGGAATTTTCAGTCTCTGTACTCACTCGCGCTAATATTCACATAATTATTGTGGGGTAAAAATACCAATAACCTGCTCTTGCTTTCTGACATGAGAGGTCACTTTCTCATCAGTCTGGCGTTGTTGGTGACCACAATGGACACATTCCACCACATCTACCTGATCTTCTTGCCACATTGCTAGTGTGTCCTGAGAGTGACATTTTGGGCAGACAGCACCAGCAATAAATCTTTTACGACTTACTGACATGATTTGCTCCGCTATTATTCATGTATTCATGCTCATTCCAACCATCCGGTTGGCGGCGTTCATTGAGCATTTCCCGTTCGAACAGCTCTTCCAGTTCCCGCCGCGCCTCTTTTATACGAGATATGTGAGCGACATCACCCTGTAGCTGCGGCATAAGTTCTCTCAGCATCCGCATATCTAACCGCTGGAAATGTTGTTTTGCGCGATTAGCTTTATGCGGATGCATTCCCAATTCAACTAAGGTTTTACGCCCCAGTTCCAGGGCACTGGAGAAAGTTTCACGGGTGAAATTTTTTACTCCATTTTGCAGCAGTTCATGCGCTTCCAGGCGTCCTCTGGCCCGCGCCATGATATGCAGATTCGGGAAATGCTTCTGGCATAAATGAACGATCATCATGGTATCTTCCGGCTCATTACAGGTGATGACTATCGCTTTGGCTTTATCCGCACCCGCCGAACGTAGCAGCTCCAATTCAGCCGCATCACCATAATAAACTTTATAGCCATAACGCCGCATAGTACTCACAGCGCTGACATCGCGCTCTAACACCGTTATACGGATTTTATTCACCATCAGAAGACGACCGATTACCTGTCCGAACCGGCCAAAGCCCACTAAAATCACCTGCGGATCATCATTTTCCACAAAGGGCTGTTCATCTGTCTCATCTTGGGCATTATAACGGCGTGCCAGAATAGCATCTATCAATTGCATGACAAGCGGCGTTGTCATCATCGATATTGTCACTACGACCAGCAACAAAGCCATCTGCCCGCTATTGAGCACATTCTGGCTCAATGCGGCGGAAAACAGGACAAAGGCGAATTCTCCGCCCTGACTGAGTACGCCGGAAAATTGCAGGCAGGATGCCCCTCGTAAGCCTGCGCTCATTGCGATAAGATAGAGCACAATGCCTTTTACAATCACCAAAGCCAGCACACCAAGTAATACTTCGGACAAATGTATTAGTAGTACTCCCAGATTCAGAGACATACCGACCGAAATAAAAAACAGCCCCAACAGTAATCCTTTGAACGGTTCTATGGATATTTCCAGTTCATGGCGATATTCGCTATCTGCCAATAATACTCCTGCGATAAAGGTTCCCAGCGCCATAGAAAAACCGAGCGCTTCCATAAATAGCGCAGAGCTAAGTACCACCAGTAATGCCGCCGCCGTAAATAACTCACGTACTCCAGCCCTGACGACTAAACGAAACAGCGGACGTAACAGATAACGGCCACCGAGCAACATGCCAGCAAAAGCAGCAATTTTTAACGCTATGCGATACCAGTCACCGGATGCTGTTTCCCCTGCCAACAGCGGAATCAATGCCAAAGCCGGGATGACCGCCATATCTTGAAATAGCAAAACCGAGAAACCAAGCTGCCCGCCTTCATTGCGGTTCATACCCTTCTCTTTCATGAGTTGCAGGGCCATTGCCGTTGAGGACATCGCCATACCGATACCGCCAATAACCGCCGCTTGCCATGAAAAATCGGTCAGATAAAGCAGCACGGCCAGCACACTCGCCGTGAAAATAACTTGAGCCGCACCGACGCCAAAAATAGATCGCCTGAGTTGCCAAAGTTTAGCCGGATTAAGTTCAAGCCCGATGATAAACATCAGGAAAACAATCCCCAACTCAGAGAAATGAAGAATATCATCAACATCCCTGATAAAGCTCAACCCCCACGGCCCCAGGACAATCCCCGCCAACAAATAACCTAATACGGCTCCAATCTTGCATTTCTGTGCGATTGGCACTGCCACAACGGCAGCAAATAAAAACAATACACCGGCGCTCAATTGCGCTGAATGCTCCATAACTATAGCCCTCCTAATGACAATGGCGATTTGAGCCATTCACGATAATCATTAGCATGGATGGCAAGAAGTTCAGGTTTTTGACGACGCGCCCAATAAACAATAATTGGTGATAACCAATGCATACGGCACATCGCTGCGGTGAGTTCAAAAGGACGAAGGATCTCTTCCATTGGATAGAGATTATACCCATCGGCCCGGAACGTGCTTTCCGGTTCCCCTGTAGTAATCACTGAACGCCAATATTTTCCCTGTAACGCCAATCCAGTAATACCACTGGCAAACCCCCGAGTCAGTACACGATCCATCCACTCCTTTAATAAAGCGGGACAACTGTAGGTGTACAGTGGGTGTTGAAAAACAATCACCTGATGTTCTCGAAGCAGTTGTTGCTCATAATGAACATCAATAAAAAAATCTGGATAAGATCCATATAAGTCGTGAACTGTGACATGCTCTAAACCCTGCACAGGTTGTAACAAAACACGATTTGCTACTGAATCCTGTGGCTCAGGATGGGCATACAGCAGCAGGACTTTAGGCGGCTGTAACATCGTTCCCTCCTCAAGAACGTGTCAGGACACGTATTTTCCGTTAACATGCATACAAAGTGATAAAATTAAGACGCTTATTATCTGTTACTGCTAATTTAACATATTTTATACAAACGATACTTATGATTGTTTTCTCTTCATTACAAATTCGTCGCGGAACCCGTGTCTTGCTGGATAATGCCGGCGCCACTATTAATCCCGGACAGAAAGTGGGTCTGGTAGGGAAAAATGGCTGTGGCAAATCTACCCTACTTGCATTATTAAAAAATGAACTTCAGGCTGAAACAGGAACATTCACTTTTCCCAGTAACTGGGCGCTGTCCTGGGTGAATCAAGAAACGCCCGCCCTGGAAATACCTGCTCTGGAGTATGTTATTGATGGTGATCGTGAATTCCGCCAACTGGAACAACAACTGCGGATAGCCAATGAAAAAAACGACGGCAATCTGATTGCTCACCTGCATAGTCAACTGGACACAGTTCAAGCCTGGACAATCCGTTCAAGAGCATCAAGTTTGTTGCACGGCTTAGGTTTCTCTCAGGAACAACTTGATCAACCGGTACGTGCCTTTTCCGGTGGATGGCGCATGCGCCTCAATCTAGCTCAGGCACTACTCTGCCGTTCTGACTTGCTGTTGCTTGATGAACCGACTAACCATCTTGATCTGGATGCGGTTATCTGGTTGGAAAAATGGCTGAAAAGCTACCCCGGAACATTAATCCTTATCTCCCATGATCGGGATTTTCTCGACCCTATTGCTGATAAGATCCTCCATATAGAGCAACAATCTCTATTTGAGTACAGCGGCAACTACTCATCTTTCGAACGCCAACGCGCGACCAAGCTAGCGCAACAACAGGCCCTTTATAAAAGTCAGCAAGAGAAAGTCGCCCATCTGCAAAGTTATATTGACCGTTTCCGAGCCAAAGCCAGCAAAGCTAAACAGGCTCAGAGCCGTATCAAGATGTTAGAGCGGATGGAATTGATCGCCCCTGCCCACGTTGATAACCCATTTCATTTCAGTTTCCGTAAACCGGAGAGTCTGCCCAACCCACTCCTGAAAATGGAAAAAGTCAGCGCAGGCTATGGCGAACGGACCGTTTTAAATTCCATCAAACTGAATCTGGTTCCCGGCTCCCGCATTGGCCTGCTTGGCCGTAATGGCGCGGGTAAATCCACGTTGATTAAACTGTTAGCTGGAGAACTGCAATCTCAGAGTGGAACCGTAGAATTAGCTAAAGGGATCAAACTGGGGTATTTCGCCCAGCATCAACTGGAATATTTGCGTGCTGATGAATCACCATTACAGCATTTAGTCCGCATTGCGCCACAGGAAACAGAACAGCAACTCAGAGATTATCTGGGGGGCTTTGGTTTCAAAGGCGATCAAGTGACTGACCCAAGTGGACGTTTCTCCGGGGGAGAAAAAGCGCGTTTGGTTTTGGCATTAATGGTCTGGCAACGCCCTAACCTTCTGTTGCTTGATGAACCAACGAACCATCTCGACCTGGATATGCGTCAAGCACTGACAGAAGCTTTGATCGACTTTGACGGTGCATTGGTTGTAGTTTCCCATGACCGACATCTATTACGTTCAACAACAGATGAATTGTATTTGGTTCACGATGGTCAGGTAGAATCGTTCAATGGCGACTTAGAAGATTATCAACAATGGCTGACAGATCAACAACGTCAACAAAATCAGCAACTACGTGAAAACAACGACAAGGAAAAAGAGTCATCCAGCCAAAGCGCTCAGGAAAGAAAAGATCAAAAACGGCGTCAAGCTGACTTCCGTAACCAAACGCAACCATTGCGCAAACAGCTTGCTGATCTGGAAAAACAGATGGAGAAACTGGGTAACGAACTGGTCGCACTAGAAAACCAACTTTCAGACAGCGCTATTTATGATAACAGCCGTAAAACCGAATTGACTGAATATCTGCAAAAGCAGAATCAGACCAAATCAAAATTGGAAGAAATTGAATTATCATGGATGGAAATTCAGGAACAGCTTGAAAAAATGACGCAAGAGTTTGAAGGATAAATGATTTCATAAATTATCATTCAATAAAAATAGAGCGGAGAAAATAATCCGCTTTATTTTTCGATAATAGTCATATTATTTCATTTAAAACAGCAATAGATAAATCCAACCATAATACCCCATATATATTTCATCTTTATCCACAATAATATCACCACACAATTTCAATATAATTACCCCTATATAAATAACAGCTATCTTTCTGATTCACATATTATCGATTAATGAAGAGAATAATTCCGCCTCACTTACCAACTCATAATCGATAACAGGACTCCATAAGATACCAAAATCAATCTCCATATCGGTTTTCAACACCTCTAATGAATCCAGATATTGTGATGGAATTGAGCGAATAACTTTTTCCGGCACTAAAGAAAAACCATTGCGTTTAATGATCAACTCAATCATGACCATAATATCATTAGTTCTTAACATTAAATTCATATTATTATTATAAATAGAAAATGTATTAATACCATCGGTAAAATCAAACGATATATTACTCTCACCAGTATTAACAAGGCTATATAATGATACTATTTCCTTATTTAACTCAGCAAAATTCTGATTCCAATCACTGCCTTTTTTAAAAAGATAAACGAGTTTTTCAGTAAAAATCTTCCTTGGCATAAGTGATGAAGTTAACGGTAAAGGAACAATAGCGATATGTAATAGACCCGAGTTTAATAGATTCATTTGCTGCTCAAATGTCAGCCCCGTCATTAGCACAAGCACCACCTTTTCCTTACTACCTAGAAAAAGCCGCTCTTCCATTTTCCCGGAATCATAAATAGGAAAACAAGAGCTAACATAGAGGTAATGTGGCGAATCATATTGCAAATCATGATTCACCTGAGTCTGAAACTGCTCAAAATGACCCAATAACTTCTGAGCATTCTCAAAGGTCTTTTGCCCAAAATCAGTCAATCTAGTACCATTCGGCCCTCTGGAAAACAAAGAAGCCCCGAACTCTTCTTCCAGCGCATTAATTTTCTTAGTCAGCCCAGGTTGTGAAATATGTAGTATTTGAGAAGCCTGATGATAATTAAGTGTTTCAGCCAACACGATAAAAGCTTTGAGATTACGTATATCCATATCTCCACCATTCGGGTTTATCTTTCAAACTTTGCTTGCGTTATTATTTCAACAATAGCCTAAATGTTTTAGACTTAACTGAAATTAATTAAACAGAGATTAAACAACAATTATAAGATGATCAATTAATTTATTATAAAAATGTTGACAAAATTTTATTTTTACCATAATTCCTTTCTACTCCCTGAGGTAAATGACTAAATAATCCATCTAAATTAAACGCTTTAAAATATAATGAATTTTACGCTTTTTAGGTGTTTTACCTATAGCAATCCCTATACATCCTGTGACATACATTCGCTACTACACAAGGCAGATAAATATATCTGGTGAATATCATTATGAAAACATCGCTATTAGCCTTAATTTTTAAATAACATAACCAAAGTCAGCGATAATATGGAGGTATTTATTATCTATAAATGATGATATATCATAAAATACGCAATTATAGATAAATCACTATTTGATTCTTATTTTTTCGATAAACAATAATAAAATGGCATCGTATAAAAATACTCCTATAAATAGCTTTCCAAAATAGTGCTACACCTTACACACGCTACATAACATATAACTCTATGTATAACAATTGGTTGAAGAAAGCCACGTGTAGCAGAATTATGAAACCTTATTTATAGCCAAACTAATATTAATCACACAGTTTAATATCTTTTACATAAGTATTCGGAGACATCCAAGATATTCTTGGACATACCAAATAGTTATCACTTTTTAACTTATAATGCACATACAAAGATGTAGGAAAACTTAAAAAAAACGAAATAATAGCTATCGTCCCAAAATACTTATTAAAACTATCATGATGTTTTGGATAACGGCCAGTTATATTAACAAAAATAATAAAAAAAACATAATAAAAAACCAAAGGAGAAGAAAAAAATATCATAAAAACACCGCCTGAAAATATTATTTTTTCATCCATTTCAATTAAGGAATTTAAATTTTCACCTGTCAAAAAAGAAGTGAATAACGTTAGAATGAAAATAAAAAGAGCACAGATGATATGTATAACCTTTTTCTTATTTTCCATAACTCCCCCAGTTATTAAGGAATTGATTGAAGTCAAATACAACAATATTAATCACATAGCTTCATATCTTTCACATAAGTATTCGGAGACATCCAAGATATTCTTGGACATACCAAATAGCCATCACTTTTTAATTTATAATGCACATAGAAAGATATGGGGAAACTTAAAAAAAGTGCAACAATAGCTATCGAAAAAAAACATTTAACAAATTTATCATTATGCTTTGGATAATGATCAGTCACAGTAAAAAAAATAATAAGAAATGTAGTATAAGAAATCAAAGGAAAAGAAAAAAATATTATAAAAACATTACTTGAGAATGTTATTTCCTCATCCATCTCAACTAAAGAAATTAGATTCCCCCCTGTTAAAAAGAGTCCTAATGATGCTAAAATAAAAATAGCAAGAGCACCGAGGATCTGTATAGCCTTTTTTTTATTTCCCATAACTCCCCCAGTTATTAAGGAATTGATTGAAGTCAAATACAACAATATCAATCACATAACTTCATATCTTTCACATAAGTATTCGGCGACGTCCAAGATATCCTTGGACATACCAAATAACCATCACTTTTCAACTTATAATTCACATATAAAGATGTAGGAAAACTTAAAACAATTGAAACAAGAGCTATCGAACAAAAATATTTGTTAAAGCTATCATGATGTTTTGGATAACGACCAGTTATATTAACAAAAATAACAAAGATCATATAATAAAAAACCAAAGGAGAAGAAAAAAAAATATCATAAAAACACCGCCTGAAAATATTATTTTTTCATCCATTTCAATTAAAGAATTTAAATTTTCACCTGTCAAAAAAGAAGTGAATAACGTTAGAATGAAAATAAAAAAAGCGCAGATGATATGTATAACCTTTTTTTTATTTTCCATAACTCCCCCAGTTATTAAGGAATTGATTTAAGTCAAATACAACAATATCAATCACATAACTTCATATCTTTCACATAAGTATTCGGAGACATCCAAGATATTCTTGGACATACCAAATAGTCATCACTTTTTAACTTATAATGCACATACAAAGATGTAGGGAAGCCTAAAAAAAATGAAATAATAGCTATCGTCCCAAAAAAGTTAACAAAACCATCATGATGCTTTGGATAATGACCACTTATAGTAACAAAAACTATAAAAAATATAGCATAAGAAACCAAAGGAAAAGAAAAAAATATTATAACAACACCACCCGAGAATGTTATTTTCTCACTCATTCTAACTAAAGAAACCAAATTTTCTCCGGTTGAAAAAAAAGCAAATAAAGCTAAAAGAAAAATAGCAAGAGCAGCGATAACATGTATAATCTTTCTTTTATTTCCCATACCGCCCCCAATTATGAAGAAATTAGTTGAAATCAAATACAACCATATCAATCACATAACTTCATATCTTTCACATAAGTATTCGGCGCCGTCAAAGAGATTCTTGGACATACTAAATAGCCATCACTTTTTAACTTATAATGCACATACAAAGATGTAGGAAAACTTAAAAAAAGTGAAATAATGGCTATCGATCCAAAATATTTATTAAAACTATCATGATGCTTAGGATAGCGACCAGTTATACTGACAAAAATAATAAATAATAGAGAATAAAGAATCAAAGGAGAAAAAAAGAATATAATAATAACACGACTTGAGAATATTATTTTCTCATCCATTTTAACTAAAGAGACTAAATCTTCCCCTGTCAAAAAAAAAGTGAATGACGTTAGAATGAGAAAAAAAAGAGCGCAAATGATATATATAGCCTTTTTTTTATTTCCCATAACTCCCCCAGTTATTAAGAAATTGATTGAAGTCAAATACAACAATATCAATCACATAACTTCATATCTTTCACATAGGTATTAGGCGACATCCAAGATATTCTTGGGCATACCAAATAGTTATCACTTTTCAGTTTATAATTCACATAGAAAGATATAGGAAAACTTAAAAAAAGTGAAATAATGGCTATCGAACCAAAGTATTTTATGAAACTATCATGGTATTTTGGGCAACGGTTTGTTATATTAGAAAAAATAATAGAAACCATACAATACGAAATCAAAGGAGAAAAGAAAAATATCATAAAAACACTACTTGAGAATGTTATTTTCTCATCCATCTTAACTAAAGAAACCAAATTTTCCCCTGTCAAAAATAACCCTAATGATACTAAAATAAAAGTAGCAGCAGCAACGATGATATGTATAACCTTTTTTTTATTTCCCATAACTCCCTCAGTTATTAAGGAATGGATTGAAATCAAATACAACAATATCAATCACATAGCTTCATATCTTTCACATAGGTATTAGGCGACATCCAAGAGATTCTTGGACATACCAAATAGTCATCACTTTTTAAGTGAAAATGCACATACAAAGATGTAGGGAAGCCTAAAAAAAATGAAATAATAGCTATCGTCCCAAAACAGTTAACAAAACCATCATGATGTTTTGGAGGACGATCAGTTATACTGACAAAAATAACTGCAACCATATAATACAAAATCAAAGGAGCAGAAAAAAATATTATAACAACACCACCTGAGAATGTTATTTGTTCATCCATTTCAATTAAAGAAATTATATTTCCCCCTGTCAAGAAGAAAGTAGATAAAGCTAAAAGAAAAATAGCAATGGCACCAATAATATGCATAATCTTCTTTTTACCTTCCATAATCCCCCCAGTTATTAAGGAATTGATCGAAATCAAATACAATAATATCAATCACATAGTTTAATATCTTTTACATATTTATTCGGTGACATCCAAGATATCTTTTGGCATATCAAGTAATTCTCACTCCTCAGCTTATAATGCACATAAAAAGATATAGGAAAACTCAAAAAAAATGCAACAATAGCTATCATACCAAGATATTTAACATAAATATCATGATATCTCGGGATACGCGTTGTTAAATTTAAATAAATAGAACAAATCAAGAAATAAAAAACCAACGGGAAGAAAAAAAACGCAATTATTATACTGTTGGAAAAAGAGATTACCTCAGCCATTGTAATCAATGAAAATAGACCATCAACAGAAGCAAACATACCCAAAAATACCAGAGACAATACAAAAATCGCCAAAATAATATGAATTATTCTTCTTTTTTTATCCACGACTATATCTTCCAAAATCATGAAGAACCTTATTAAAATTAGCCTCTGGGATTCTTTCTCTATTATAAACCTCTTTTATTAAATCAATAACCTTCTTACTTATGCCATATTTATCATCTAGATAATTTAGCCCAATAGTAACAAACAAACCAACTCCAAAAATTATACCAGCTACGACAATAATGCTAGCACCTGCTGCCAAAAAAGATGAAAGAACAATACCTATAACCCAAGACGCAAAGGTTATCACTACTGTCTTAGCCAGATCTACCGCAATATTACCTAGAAAATCAGCCAGTGTGTATTCATCCTTAAACATAAGCTCAACCGTTCGATAAGCCGCGGAAAAGAATATACTGAACTTCATTCCTTTAACTATGCCGCTATTTAGTCCTTTCTGCCCAATCCCCATAGATATCACCTTCATATTAGAAGCTTTGTATCTTGAAGCAGTGATGATCTTTCTAACTCCCGCATAACCCGATATTTTAATATATCTATTTCCATCCTTACCCACATACTCTGTGGCTTTAATTCCTAATGTTTTAAACTCACCTATAACATTAAAGAGATCAAAAGAATCATGTATGTTACCTGCATAAGGTGATATGGGATCGGTAATCTCAAATATCTTCTTTATAAATGGACTTTTTGGCTTCGGCGAATCAAGCTCCTCCAGAACATCTTTCGCTTCTTCTAACGATAGCAGCGCAATATAGGTTGTATTCTCTCTTAACTGCTTTTCGAGACCAATGGCATCAAAGAATTCATGCTGAGGTTTTAATTGGTTAACCCCAACCTGACCTCTCAGGAAATCCCCCATATAGCCCTCTGGCGAGGGGTTGTATTTTTTATATGTCATTGTGAAACCCTTTTAATATTCTTACTGCCTATCCCAATAAGACTATTGGGATAGGCACTTTAAAATCAAAAATCATCACATCAGTGTTTAACCGCCGGAGCTTCCATTTCCAATTTGAGTGAAAGGACGCGGCCATCTGAAGTCTTCATATCAATCGCGCTGGCTTGAGTTGACAATAATAGCTGAAAACACTGCATCATCATCATTGCCAGTTTTTCCTCTGGGATTAACGGACTATTCATTAATACGTCGGTGAGCTGTTGTAATAACTGTTGTCTATCTCTATCGTTCATACGGCTAATCCCATTAACAATTAAAGGTTCAAATACCGCACTATATTACATAAGAAATAGCCATGTCGACCATATAATAGCAAAAAATTAAACAACCGTAGAATACCAACAGTTAAGTTCCTGTATAGCAATACAAAAATAACAGCTGATGTTTAAGCGTGAAAGTAATAAATACATCATCGAACAAAGAATTTTTTATTCTTTATCACTGCTTCTATCCTTTAAGAAAAAAACCAACATTGAACTCTTAATTTCTTTATATTTTAGTGTTAAGGTCGTATCTTGACAGCCTAAACATATCGTTTTAGGTAACTTAAATAAAGAATTTGTATGGTAATCGCTTATGTCACATATAATCTATTTATCGTTAAATGGTAAGAAGCAAGGTTTAATTTCTGCCGGTTGTTCAACGCTAGACTCTATAGGGAACCGATATCAAAATGGGCACGAAGATCAAATACAAATATTGAGTTTAAAGCACTCGATAACTCGCCAACAACATGTCGATCATCACCCTATACAATTTCTCAAGCCAATAGATAAATCATCCCCGCTGTTAGCCTCCGCAATATCTTCAAACGAGCTAATCAATGCGATTTTCTTCTTTTACAGAACAAATATGGCTGGACAATTAGAACTTTTCTATGAGGTCAAATTAACAGAAGCGAGTATTACTGATATTGCTTGCGTTTACCCGCACTCAATAAATGATAATGAAGTGATGCCGTACGAAAAAGTCTTTCTCAAATATAGATCCATATCCTGGAATCACATAACCGCCGGCACATCTGCTTACAGTATATGGGATGATAGAGTTTATTGAAAATAAACCGAGTTAAGCATGTATATTTATATATGCTTAACTCTTTCTAATACGCAAAAAAACAAAAATGGTAACAACAACAATACCTAATAATGTCAATCGACCCCACATATCAGGAAAACAACCGGCGGCCATAGCCGACCAAGCTATAATCACTATAAAAGGGATTGTGTTCCATAAAAGATCTTTAATCCATATAAAAAAAAGATCCTTGAACCATGCCTTACTAAAAATCTTTCTTTTTTCATTCATATTAATATCCTAATTCATCATTTCAACAAATACAGAAATTATATCATCTTTTCCGATTTATAGCCCTTTTTGCTCTACACCCCATAAAATGCATTCACAAGGCTATCACTTTTATCGAAACATTGACCAAATTTGCTCTTTATGACAAAGAAGAGTAAATAACTATTTATCACTTCAAGAATATTCCATCAGGAAAACAATATGAAAATCAATCTCAACAGTATGGTCACTGAAAGCCGCAATCCCGCCAGTACCAATATTGATACTTTGCCGACCCTTGAAATGCTAAAACTGATTAACGATGAAGATAAAAAGGTCGCACTGGCTGTAGAGCAAACTTTGCCGAAAGTCGCTGAAACGGTAGACAAAATTGCCGAAGCATTTCGTCAGGGAGGTCGTTTAATTTATATCGGTGCCGGGACATCGGGCCGATTAGGGATTTTGGATGCCAGTGAGTGTCCGCCTACTTATGGCGCCAAACCGGAACAAGTGGTTGGATTAATTGCCGGCGGGCATCAGGCCATCCTAAGCGCCGTTGAAAATGCAGAAGATAACCAACAACTGGGCGTAAATGATCTTCAAGCGCTAAACTTTAATGCAAAAGATGTATTGGTTGGTATTGCCGCCAGCGGCCGTACACCTTATGTCTTGGGTGCGATGGCGTATGCGAAATCCGTTGGCGCCACCGTTGCCTGCATTAGCTGTAACCCGGAAAGCCCGATGACACAAGCAGCCGATATCGCCATTACACCGATAGTGGGGCCGGAAATTGTCACAGGTTCATCACGTATGAAAGCCGGTACCGCGCAAAAGTTAATTCTGAATATGTTGACCACCGGCGCCATGATTCGTATAGGCAAAGTTTATAGCAACCTGATGGTGGACGTAGAAGCGACGAATGCCAAGCTGGTTGAAAGGCAGAAAAATATCGTTATGGCCGCCACAGAATGCAATCGTGAACAAGCGGAGCAGGCATTAACTGAATGTGATGGGCATTGTAAAACCGCCATTGTGATGATTCTGGCTGGCGTCAGCGCTCAACAAGCAAAGGCTTTACTGGAAAAACATCACGGTTTTATTCGACCAACGATCTCAGCCGTTCGGTAACGATTTCCTTGCTGAGAAGGAGTAATAAGATGGCTAAAATTAATCAGACAGTCATTGCTCAGATCCTTAAAGCTATCGGCAATGCAAATAATGTGGCGCAATGTGGTAACTGTATGACCCGTCTGCGATTGACATTGCATGATAATACTCTGGTGGATAAAACCGCGTTAAAACAGATCCCGAATGTGTTAGGTATTGTCGAAAGCGACAATCAGTTTCAGATTGTGCTTGGGCCGGGAAAAGCCCAAGCAGCGGCTGAAATAATGAATGAATTGCTAAATTTTTCTCCTCCTACAGAACAATCGAAACCGAGCGGCACTGATTTAACCAATATTGCTTCTGCGAATAAAAAGCAACTTAAAGAGAAACAGGTAAGCGCGGTACACAAATTCCTGACCAAGTTCGCTACCATTTTTACCCCATTGATCCCCGGTTTTATTGCCGTTGGCTTGCTTCTCGGCTTTGCCACTTTACTCGAACAGATAGCTATTCAAGGCGTTAAACACCCTAATACTGTTTTGGTTGAAATCATCGGCTATATGAAAGTTTTCAGTAAAGGCATGTTCAGCTTTCTGAGTATTCTGATCGGTTATAACGCGCAAAAAGCATTTGGCGGATCGGGAATAAATGGCGCCATCATCGCTTCGCTGTTTGTACTCAGCTATAACCCAGACGCCACCAGCGGTTTCTATTCCGGTATTTCCACTTTCTTTGGTTATGGCATCGATCCACGCGGCAATATTATCGGCGTTCTTATCGCCGCTATTCTGGGAGCATGGGTAGAACGGCAGGTTCGTAAGATTATTCCAGACAATCTGGATATGATCCTTACCTCGGCTATTACGCTGCTAATCATGGGAGTAATCACCTTTATTATTATCATGCCATTGGGGAGTTATCTGTTTAGCGGCATGTCATGGTTATTCCTTCACCTTGACGGTAATCCTTTTGGTACGGCGATATTGGCCGGGCTATTTTTACTCGCGGTTATGTTCGGTGTTCACCAAGGGTTTGTTCCGGTCTATTTCGCACTAATGGACGCACAAGGCTTTAATTCTCTGTTCCCAATCCTGGCAATGGCAGGCGGCGGACAGGTTGGTGCAGCATTGGCGCTGTACATCAAGGCGAAAAAAGACTCTCTGCTACGTACGCAGATAAAAGGCGCCATTATTCCAGGCTTTCTCGGCATCGGCGAACCCTTGATTTATGGCGTCACACTCCCACGGATTAAACCTTTTATCACCGCCTGTTTGGGCGGTGCCGCCGGTGGTTTCTTTATCGGTTTGGTAGCTTATTTAGGATTACCTGTCGGGCTGAATACGGTTTTTGGTCCATCGGGATTGGTTGCACTGCCGTTAATGACTTCCAATAGCGGTATTTTTGTCGGAATGGCCGTGTACGCCGCTGGACTAGCAGTTGCTTATATCAGCGGTTTTGTAATGACTCTGCTATTTGGCAGTAAAAATGTCGATTTAACCTGATGATAGTGAATGACTCCCTTCATTCGCTATCAACTCACTTTTTCATTGGTTCTATAATAATAACGCGGTTTGTCACCCAGAATCGTTGCTCGGTGCATAATCCTGCGCTGAGGCAGATAATCCGCGTTGGCGTAATGTTGAGTCACCCGGTTATCCCAGATAGCAATGTCATTCTCCTGCCAGCGCCAACGCACCTGAAATTCAGGTTTTGTGACATGGACAAATAGAAAGTTCAAAATCGCTTCACTCTCCTTATCACTGAGACCAACAATCCGGGTAGTGAAACCTTCATTAACAAACAGCGCTGAACGACCAGAAACGGGATGTGTTCTGACAACCGGATGTAGCAAAGGCGGGTTTTTCTCTTTACCCGTTAGCCAGCGCTGATGTTGCTCTTTAGAACCACGATGCCGATGTTCAGGAAAAGACTTAGTGAAATCATGTTCCGCCTCAAGCCCTATCAGCAATGTTTTGAAAGGCTCTGACAATGCTTCGAACGCCGCGATGCCGCTGCACCACAGGGTATCTCCACCAAACGGCGGAACTTTTTTAGCCGCCAGAATGGCCCCCATCGGCGGTGTTTCAATGAAAGTCACATCCGTATGCCAGTTATCATTATCCGGCGGATTGTTGTCATGAGTATCCAAAACAATAATCTCTTCACTTTCTGGCGTATGAGGATAGACCGGGTGAATATGTAAATCACCAAATTGGCCTGCTAAATCACGTTGCTGTATTGGCGTAATAGGTTGATTACGAAAGAATAATACCTGATGCTTTAACAGCGCGTGATACAGTTGTTCAAACTGAATATCCGTCATCGGCTTAGTGAGATTCGTCTGTTCCACCAGTGCGCCAATATAAGGTCCTAACGGGACGATTTTCAGACGTTCATTCATGACTGTTTACCCCATGCCACGGCATTAAGTGACGTTGAATAGCCCGCAATCCCAGCTCCAAGCCACATGCAATTAACGCAATGACAATGATTCCCGCCACCACCATGTCAGTTGCCAAAAACTCACCCGCCGATTGCACCATAAAGCCTAACCCTTGTGTGGCGGCAATCAGTTCCGCGGCCACTAAAGTCGACCAGCCAACACCAAGCCCGATACGCAGACCTGTCAATAGCTCCGGCAAAGCATTAGGAAGAATAACGTGTTTCAGCAATTGCCAGCGACTGGCGCCCAACGCCTGTGCTGCCCTTATTCGCACTTGCTCAACATTTTGTACCCCCATCACGGTAGATAACGTCACCGGCGCAAAAATCGCCAGCCAGATCAGTAAAACCTTTGAGGTTTCTCCGATCCCAAACCAGATGACAATCAAAGGTAAATAAGCTAACGGCGGGACAGGTCGGTACAGCTCAATCAAAGGATCTATCACTGCCCGGATTTTTTCATTCAGCCCCATTGCTATTCCTACCGGAATAGCAATAGCTACCGCGGCTAATAAAGCCAATAACATTCGGCTCAAACTGGCGGCTAAATGTTGCCACAACGTCGCTCCCATAAACCCTTGTTCACTCGCTGCGGTTATGAGTTGATGTACCACCTGACCCGGCGCCGGTAATAATACGGATTCAATCAAGCCGAATGTTGTCACCAACCACCAGATAAATAATAAAGTAACCACGGTAATTAATCGCCATAACACCCCGACAGGAATCGGTTTAAAACGTCTTTTACTATTTTTCAGCAATGCCACCACACCGGCTTCCTGTTCCTGATAAAGAGTCATACCAAAGCCCTCCGGTATCTGAACACACGTTCCAACACGTATTCACGGCAGATAATAAAATCGGGATCAGATTTAATGCTGCGGCTACATTCTCCATCTGCAAATCGTTGGCCAAAGTCGAGGGTAATCCGTTCAACAATTCTTCCCGGCGAAGATTCCATTAAATACAGCTCATTTGCCATAAATATGGCTTCTTCAATATCGTGAGTAATCAACAGGCACTGTTTTTTACTGTCACGCCAGATAGTCAGCAACAGTTCCTGCATCTGTTCTCTGGTATAAGCATCAAGCGCTGCAAACGGTTCATCTAACAGTAATAGTTGAGGTTCCACCGCCAATGCACGCGCAATACCCACCCGCTGTCGCTGGCCGCCAGACAGTTGCCAAATATATTTATCTTCGTAATCACTCAAACCAACTTGATGAATGATCTGCCGAGCGGTCTCCAATCTCTGTTTTTTAGGCACACCGGCAAATTTCAGCCCCAAAGCCACGTTATCCAGTACCTTCAGCCACGGCATCAATCCTTCATGTTGAAACACCACACCACGCTCTACACCGGGGCCAGTTACCGGTTTACCATTCAGCCAAATATCACCGGAGAAAGGGGTGAGAAAGCCCGCGATCAGATTCAACAAGGTTGTTTTGCCGCAACCGGATGGCCCTAGGATCACCACAAATTGCCCGGCGGTCATATCAAAACTGATATCACGAAGAACTTCTTGGTCCTGATATCTGGCGGTTAAACCACTAATTTGTAGCATCGTTCCCTCCAGCCATTTTCGATGGAATGATCGCCTTGATAAATTTATCCGTCACATAATCCTGATAATTATCAGCAACCTGTGAAACTTTACCCTGTTGTTGTAGAAATCTAGCCGTATCACGAATCACTTTCGCCATTTCTGACTTTAATAAACTCAACTGCTGATCAGCATTCAGATAACGATTGGTGAGTATCCATTGACTGATTTTGTCTTCCGACAAGCCACTCAATCTCGATACCGCAACAATATTCTTGTTATTTGCCAGCCATGTTTCAGGAGAAGTCAGATAGCGCTGATTTTCATCCAGTACACTTTTCACGAATATGGTGACCAATTCAGGATGTTGTTCCGCGAAATCATTACGGACAACCCATACGTCCAGCGTTGGCGCTCCCCATTGGGCAATTTGCGCTGCATCGGTCAGCACGCGGCCTGTTGCAGCTAATTCATTCACGGCCGGTAACCAGACAAAAGCGCCATCAATATCACCGCGCTTCCATGCAGCAACAATCGCCGGTGGTTGTAGGTTAATAATCTGGATCAGCTTTGGATCTATCTGCCAGTGATGCAATGCAGCCAACAGGCTGTAGTGGGCGGTGGAAATGAAAGGAACAGCAATTCGCTTGCCGATAAGCTGAGAAGGTTCGGTGATTTTTTGATTAACAATCAGTGCTTCCGATTGCCCCAACTGGGAAGCAATGAGAAAAATCTTCACCGGCAGTTTTTGGCTGGCAGCAACCGCTAACGGGCTGGAACCCATATTGCCTATCTGCACATCACCAGAAGCTAACGCTCGCAACACCGCGGAACCACTGTCAAATTTTCGCCATTGAACATCAGCACCCGATTGCCGGGCAAAATCGCCGTTATACTGAGCAACTTTTGCCGGCTCTGGTGAAGTTTGATAAGCAATCGTGACTTGCTGACTGTTCGCCTGAACAGCGGGAGCCAATAGTAAGAGCGCCAGAAAAAAAAGATAAACCACAAGAGCGGATCTACCCACTTAAACACCTCCAATGTCATAAAAAGACGAGGTACATCAGAATAAGTGTTGTAGATATTTGCCAAAGTAAAAAAGAATAAAATAATATTTTCTATAACTAAAAATGCAATTAACTGCCTGAATTACCCAATCCAGATTAATGGCACACAAGTTGCCGTTAATACGCCCATCATGATATTGAAAATAAACCAGGCATTGCGACTACGGAGTAACGTCCCTATCAACGAGCCAAAACCCGCCCACACCATGCCGCACAAGAAATTAATAAACATCACCGCGATACTGATCACGATGATGGAATAGAGGTAGTGATCACCGGCAATACTGTAGCTGCCAACAGCTCCCAACCCCATCAGCCAGGCTTTCGGATTTAAAAACTGCAACAACCAACCTTGATACCACCTAACCGGCTTGATAACAGCGCTGTCTTTGGTATCCAGACGCCGGTAACTGGCCGTTGCTGTTTTCCATGCTAACCATAGCAAATAGAGGCTACCTGCTATTTTCATCACCGTGTGAATAGCAGGATAGACCAACAACAATGCCGCTATTCCGAAAGCAGCCAGATATAAAATCGTCTGCATGCCCAGAACAACGCCAAAGAGCAACCCCAAAGAGCGGGTAAAACCGAAGTTAGCGCCTGATGAAGTCAGCAACATGTTGTTTGGACCCGGGGTAATGGCAGAAATGAACAAGAAAGTCGTTAATGAAAAAATCAGGCTTGCTGTCATGAAGAGTTACCTTTCATCCTGAATATTGGCGTTTCCCTTTCATAGAAAATATCAGTATGTTATTCACCATACAAGATAACTAATCAATTTAACTCGAAACCATTATGACTGATATCTTTCGTCCTTTAACCGGAGCCAGTAATCCGCATGTGCAGACACTACTCCCGCGTCTGGTGCGGCGGTATCCTGAACTGCAACCATATTGGCAACGACTTAATTTACCGGATAACGATTTTGTTGATCTGGCGTGGAGTGAAGATCCCTCCACCGCAGCACATAAGCCGCGACTGATCCTGTTTCATGGTCTGGAAGGCAGTTTCCACAGCCCCTATGCCCACGGTTTGCTTCATATCTGCCAAGAAAAAGGCTGGCTTGGCGTTGTCATGCATTTCCGCGGATGCAGTGGTGAACCGAACCGCCAAAAGCGTCTCTATCATTCCGGCGAAACAAGCGATGCCCGTTATTTTCTGAACTGGTTAAAACAGACTTACGGTGATGCACCCACCTCAGCCGTAGGTTATTCAGTCGGCGGTAATATGTTGGCTTGCTATCTGGCAGAAGAAAAAACAAACGCCCAGATCAGTGCTGCCGTCATTGTTTCCGCCCCTTTAATGCTGGCAGCCTGTTCCCTTCGGATAGAAAAAGGATTTTCTCAGGTTTATGAACGCTATTTACTTAATAGTCTGAAACGTAATGCCACCCGTAAATTATTACGCTACCCCGGTTCCCTCCCCATCAATCTGTCTCAGGTAAAAAGATTGAAACATATTCGAGAATTTGATGAAATTGTAACCGCAAGAATCCACGGCTTTAAAAATGCAGCGGACTACTACCGCCAGTGTAGCGCTCTGCCGCGTCTGCCTGATATTACTGTGCCACTGCTGATTATTCATGCTAAAGACGATCCCTTTATGACACCGGAAGTTGTTCCTGATCTCAAAATGTTACCCAAGAATATTGAATACCAAATGACAGAATATGGTGGACATGTGGGCTTTGTCAGTGGTTCGTTGAAGAAACCACAAATGTGGCTGGAACAACGCATTCCAAATTGGCTGTCATCTTATCTGGAGCAACCACAATGATTATTCCGTGGCAACAACTGGAGCCAGAAACTCTGTTAAATTTGATAGAGAGTTTTATCCTGCGGGAAGGCACTGACTATGGCGAAGATGAAAAATCGCTGGAACAGAAAGTCACTGACATACGCCGTCAGTTGGAACAGGGAGATGTTATGCTGGTGTGGTCTGAACTGCATGAGAGCATCAATATTGTGCCAAAAGAAATGTTCCATTCTTAACATTATGGAGTTTACTGTATGTCTGCCAAACATCCGATTATTGCAATTACCGGCTCCAGTGGTGCCGGAACCACCACCACCAGTTTAGCGTTCCGTAAGATTTTCCAGCAACTTAACATCAGTGCGGCACAGATAGAGGGAGATAGTTTCCACCGCTACACCCGCCCTGAAATGGATGCCGCAATCCGTAAAGCCAAAGAGCAAGGCAGGCATATCAGTTATTTTGGGCCGGAAGCCAATGATTTTGGCATGCTGGAAAAAACCATGATTGACTACGGTGAAACCGGTGAAGGCCGCCGTCGGAAGTACCTTCATACCTATGACGATGCCGTCCCTTACAACCAGCTCCCCGGTACATTTACGCCGTGGGAATCTTTACCCAAGCAGACCGATGTGCTGTTTTATGAAGGCTTGCACGGTGGCGTTGTCACACCGCAACATAACGTTGCCAGTCATGTTGATCTGCTAGTGGGAGTCGTGCCGATTGTCAACCTTGAATGGATACAGAAACTGATCCGCGATACCGGAGAACGAGGGCACTCGCAGGAAGCTGTGATGGATTCCGTCGTGCGTTCTATGGATGATTATATCAACTACATTACGCCACAATTCTCGCGAACACATATCAACTTTCAACGTGTCCCCACCGTTGATACATCCAATCCATTTTCAGCTAAAGCCATTCCATCATTGGATGAAAGTTTTATCGTCATCCGCTTCCGTGATCTGACTCAAATTGATTTCCCATACTTGTTAGCCATGTTACAAGGCTCATTCGTTTCAAGCATTAATACCATCGTGGTTCCCGGCGGAAAAATGGGATTAGCAATGGAGCTAATTATGACGCCATTGGTACAGCGACTGCTGGAAGGGGGAAAAATTAGTTAATCAGCACCTGAGATAAATCGAGAAAATCCGGCAGTTAAAATTTACGTCTTATATTATTCAGTTAAAAAAACAGGTAACTGAGATATTAGTTACCTGTTGTTATTTTCCAACCAAGAAATAATTTTTCAATCTATATCTTTAATTTCAAAACTGTGAGTAATTTCAACTGATTTCCCCAACATCAATGAAACAGAGCAATATTTTTCCGCGGACAACATGACGGCGCGTTCCACCGCTTTATCTGCTAAATCCTTACCCGTAACAATAAAATGCAGATTAATATGAGTAAACAAGCGTGGCGCCTCTTCACGACGGCGGGAAGTTAATTTTACTTCACAATCTCTTATGTCGTACCTGCCTTTCTGCAAAATAGAAACTACATCAATCGTACTGCAACCACCGGCTGCCATTAATACCATTTCCATTGGGCTTGGCGCCTTATCGCCGGCATTACCATCCATCATGACCTGATGACCGGAAGATGACTCCCCCAAAAGAGACAATCCTTCAACCCATTTTACCCGCGCTTGCATAAATACCTCTTAAGTCGTTCTTTGCATCCAAGCCTACTCTTTCAGTATTAAACTGGCAATCTAATGAGCGGTTTATTATGCTGAAACAATACAAGACGAGACAGAAGCCTTTTCCTGTGTTAAAAACAGAAGCGGGCCAAGTATATAGGTTAAGATCAATACGTAAGGCTCAAATTTCAGATAACCTATATAAAACCCTTATCTGTCGGTTTTTCAACAAACTAATATGTTAAGCTAGTGTCTTTATAAGCCAGCCTGACGAGAAACTTTTAGATTCTCGTGTTATTTAGGCAGCGATAACAACAGAGGATGAAACGAATGGTTCTCGGCAAGCCACAAACAGACCCGACTCTTGAATGGTTTTTGTCACACTGCCATATTCATAAATATCCATCTAAAAGTACGCTTATTCATCAAGGCGAAAAAGCAGAGACGCTTTACTACATCGTAAAAGGCTCTGTTGCGGTTTTGATTAAAGATGAAGAAGGCAAAGAGATGATCCTCTCCTATTTAAATCAGGGAGATTTCATTGGTGAACTTGGATTATTTGAAGAGGGGCAAGAGCGTACAGCCTGGGTACGGGCCAAAAGCGCCTGTGAAGTGGCTGAAATCTCCTACAAAAAATTCCGTCAACTGATTCAGGTAAACCCGGATATTTTGATGCGTTTATCTGCCCAAATGGCAAACCGTTTGCAAACAACTTCTGAGAAAGTCGGTAATTTGGCTTTCCTGGATGTTACCGGCCGGATTGCCCAAACTTTATTGAATCTGGCGAAACAACCAGATGCAATGACCCACCCGGACGGAATGCAAATCAAAATCACGCGTCAGGAAATTGGTCAGATTGTTGGCTGTTCCCGTGAAACGGTTGGTCGTATTCTGAAAATGCTAGAAGATCAAAACTTGATCTCCGCACACGGTAAAACTATTGTCGTCTACGGTACACGTTAACACTTGATTAATCAGCGCATAATCCTGCGCTGATTTTTCTTGTACTTAATTACACCAACTGATTAATTGCCTGTTCCAGCCGTTCCATGCCCTGAGCAATCTCTTCTTCACTGATAATCAACGAAGGCGTGAAACGTAATACATCACCACCCGCACTCAACAACATCAAGCCATTTTCAGCCGCCAGTTGCAGAATATCTTTTGCTTTTCCCTGATACGGCGCTTTGAGTTCCGCACCAATCAGCAGGCCCTTTCCTCGGATTTCACCAAATATCGAATATTTCTGATTAATATCATTCAGAAAATTCACTATCAAATTATGGCGTTTTTCAACTCCCTCCAGAACCGCTGGTGTATTGATAATATCAAAAGCAACATTTGCAACTGCACAAGCCAACGGATTACCGCCATAAGTTGTACCGTGAGTTCCCGGCGTCATCGCCGAAGCAATATTCTCTGTCGTCAGCATAGCGCTGATAGGAAAGCCATTTCCCAATGCTTTTGCTGTGGTAATGATGTCCGGCGCAACATCATAATGCATATAAGAAAATAGTTTACCGGTACGCCCCATCCCACTTTGTACTTCATCAAACACCAACAATACCTGATGCTTATCGCAAAGCTCACGCAACCCACGAATAAATGCCGGTGCTGCCGACGTAACTCCCCCTTCTCCCTGAACAGGCTCCAATACAACAGCACAAGTATGGTCATCTATGACGGCCTTCACTGCGTCTAAATCATTAAAAGGCACATGAATAATATCCGCGGGTTTTGGCCCAAAACCATCAGCATATTTTGGCTGACCACCCACAGAGACGGTAAATAAGGTGCGACCATGAAAACCCTGATGAAATGCGATAATTTTGGTTTTATAGGGGCTGTGACGAGTAATTGCATAGTGGCGAGCCAGTTTAAATGCCGCTTCATTCGCTTCCGCTCCTGAATTGGCAAAAAATACCCGCTCAGCAAAAGTCGCATCAATCAGTTTCCGCGCCAGAATCAAAGCCGGTTCATTGGTGAAAATATTACTGATATGCCAAAGTTTCTCCCCTTGCTGCTTCAAAACATCCACTAACGCAGGATGACAATGGCCCAAAGCCACAACAGCAATCCCCCCCGCAAAATCAATATACTCTTTCCCTTGTTGATCCCATACACGACTACCTTGCCCTCTCACCGGAATAAACTGCGCCGGTGAATAAATTGGCAACATAACTTGATCGTATGTGTTTCTATTTACTGCGGCATGCCCCTTCATTTTCCCACCCGTTTTTTATATATACACCATTCAGAAGTGAAATTATAATCACTGAATATGCATAAAAAATCAAAGATGGGCAAATGAAAAAGGTGGATAAATGAAGAAATTATCGATATCTGGTTAATATCTCAGAAAGTTGCTCAGTAACTGGTGACCTTGTTCACTGAGAATACTTTCAGGATGGAACTGTACCCCTTCCAACGGTAGAGTGCGATGACGAATGCCCATAATTTCATCGACATTGCCATTATGCTGGCTCCATGCGGTGACTTCAAATGAGGCCGGTAATGTCTCTGCGGCAATCACCAATGAATGGTAACGCGTCGCGGTTAATGGCCGGTTAAGACCTTTGAACACACCTTGCTGATTATGGTGAATAGCAGAAGTTTTTCCATGCATCACTTCCCTGGCTTTTACCACGCTGGCGCCAAACGCCTGCCCAATTGCCTGATGCCCAAGGCAAACACCAAGAATCGGCAATTTATCCGAAAAATGAGAAATCGCCGCCAGAGAAATTCCGGCTTCATTTGGAGTACAAGGACCTGGGGAAATCACCAAATGAGTAGGCATCAATCTCTCAATATCTTCAAGTTGCAATTCATCATTGCGCTTAACTAAAACATCTGTACCCAATTCACAAAAATATTGATATAAGTTATACGTAAAAGAATCATAGTTATCTATTATTAGTAACATAGGAGTCTATCCTACTCATTTTTATCGCTGTATTTGTTGCCCTGCCACTCCTGCAATTTGTTTATCCTGCACAACATGGCTCCAGGTAAAACGGCCTCGCGACAACGGGGCGGCTATCATAGCACATCAATATTTGTAGCATAGTATAACAAAATCGATGGCTATTTTTTCCTCAACCAACTTACTCTCATACCCTACAAAACATAGGCTCTATTTTGATATTCAATAAGTAAAGGTAATTGTTATGAAGACAAAACTGATTATAGCATCTCTTTTTTTGCTGTCCTTCTCCACGCTAGCTGTTACCAAAACTGCTAACATTTTCTTCCCGGAAAAAGGGGTGGTTTGTGATAAAAAAGGAAAATATTGCTCTGATCAACAAGGGATATCGATAAAATTAACCGAAAGGTATTTAGGGAAAAAAGCCGCAGGACGCCTGAAAAAAGAGTTTGGTGATGGGCAATATATTGACTTTTCATCTTACACTTTAAGTAATGGGGTACATTGTGAGAGTAAAGAGAAAAAATGTTACAAAGACAGATATTATCCACAAACCGAAGTAAATAAAGAATTTACCCAAAAGATGTATGAATAACGGCGAAACTGGCCTTCATTTAATGCAGGCCAGTTTTTCAATCTGATGAGAGTTAACTAGAAACTACCACAATCAAGATAATAAAATTAAGGAATAATCTCCGCAGATAGAATAACGACAGGCTTAACCGGCACATTCTGATATGGACCAACGTTTCCCGTTTTGACTTGAGAGATTTTATCCACAACATCCATGCCTTTTACGACCTTACCAAATACTGCATAACCAAAGTCACGCTGACCGTGATCAAGGAAAGCATTATCCGCTACATTAATAAAGAATTGGCTGGTAGCACTATCTTTATCGGCGGTACGTGCCATAGAGATAGTTCCGCGTAAATTACGCAGTCCATTATCTGCCTCATTTTTAATAGCGGCTTTAGTCGCTTTTTGCTGTAAATCTTTGGTAAAACCGCCACCCTGCACCATAAATCCAGGGATTACCCGATGGAAGATTGTATTGTTGTAATAACCCTCATTGACGTATTCAATAAAGTTTTTCGTTGTAATTGGTGCTTTCTGGTCATTTAATTCCAGTTCAATATTACCCTCCGTTGTGGTCAGCTTCACATGGGTTTCTCCCACAGCCAAAGCCAGAGGCGCCATTGCGCTCAGAGAACATGCAGTTACAAGTGCTACTAAAATACGTTTAAACATTCTGGGTTCCTATATTATTAAGGTCAACAACACAAATTAAATCAATTCTAATAATCTCTTCAACATCGTGCTCAATATTTACCTACATTTACGCTATCAATCGACGGGGGCTTTAAAGAAAAATTTATCCTTTCAATAATAGGTTAGATTTTATTTCACAAACCGGATCACCATCGGTAACAAAATAGCAAGCTTGGTTCAACCCATCAGAAATATGTCATTATTTTTAATCCTGTCAACCAACAGTGGCTATCGGTATAATCTCCTTTGCCATATATTCAGTGCATTTCTCAGGGAGATAATCATTTTGACCATCAAAAACCACAACTATCATATGACCCGTTTCATCACGAGTGCACCTGATATTCGCCATCTGCCTCAAGATATGGGCATTGAAGTCGCGTTTGCCGGTCGCTCAAATGCAGGTAAATCTAGCGCTCTGAATGCTCTGACAAAACAGAAAAGCCTCGCCCGTACCAGTAAAACCCCTGGCCGAACTCAACTCATCAATCTATTCGAAGTAGAAGAAGGTATTCGCTTGGTTGACTTACCGGGTTATGGCTATGCCGAAGTGCCGGAAGAGATGAAACGCAAATGGCAAAAAGCATTGGGTGAATATCTGCAAAAACGCGAATGCCTGATCGGACTGGTCGTACTAATGGATATCCGTCACCCATTGAAAGATCTTGATCAGCAGATGATCCAATGGGCAGTTGCAATGCAGGTACCGGTTATGGTGTTGTTGACTAAAGCCGACAAATTGGCGTCTGGCGCCCGCAAAAGTCAACTAAATAAAGTTCGTGACGCCCTACTGGCGCTTAATGGGGATATTCAAGTGGAATATTTCTCGACCCCGAAAAAAATCGGTATCGATAAACTACAACAAAAACTGGATATATGGTTCAGCCAGAAAGCCGCTCAAGTTGAAAACCATAGTTAATCCATCCTTTCTTTATACACTTACGTGTTAAATTCAGTTGAAAAAAATGCCCCAGTCAAAATTGACTGGGGCAGCTAATATTCAGCTAAATCCGATTACGTGAAGTAAAAGGTCTGAAAGATAGAACATCTTACCTCTGTACCCTACGCCAATAACTCTACCCTATTTTATTTCTTAGAAAAAGCCTTTTTGTAATTTATTTTCAGAAATTACCTCGATTCAGCCGGTAATTTTGTTCATTTTGACGCCATTAAATGTAGTTTAATTACATATTTATGCGATCTGGATCTAATATGCATTACATGGACAACAAATCAGTACTAATGAGTACAAAAAATATTACATTAGTTATGTTGACTTTACAGCAATACATGAACTTAAAACCGCCAAGTAACCTTTTCACATTACACTTATCTACCTCTAGGTCAGTAATATTGCTAAATGGAAAAACAAAAATTGCTCTGTTTTACTCACAACTGAAGCCATGTTTTAACTCCGCTAATGAAACAATGAAAATGTAAAAAACATTACAAAAATGTAATATTAAGGTTACAAGAACACATCTTTAAACAACCTTCCAATTTCTTCACTTTTTAAATCTATCTACTAATATTAATTAGGAAAAATATAGAATCTATATAAATACCATAAAGCAGTTATTTTTGGTGAATAATTCCCATGAAAAAGCGTAAACCCCTGTGGGAAAAATAAATCCGATACAACCTTAACCAGGAGAATAATATGAATCAACATAACGATTCCTCAATGGACACGGATGTCGGGAACCACCTCAAAGAAAGGGATGATAAATACAACGTCTATGGCAATAATAATCAAGATAACACCGTCGTCGCTAATGAAGCTGCCGCCGCCATGTTGCTGCAAAATCGCAATGTAATTGCCTGGGGGTTGCCAAACTTTGGCGGTCAGGTTCCTCCTGCAATTTCCCAGCTACAGGATATCGTCAGCCTGCGTACAACGGGAAGCGCATTCGCCGCCTTACGTCTGGATGGCAGTGTGGTCGCTTGGGGGAATCAAAGCGTTGGTGGCTACGTTCCACCCAATATTGCCGAATTACGGGATATCGTCAGCCTAAGTTCAACAGCTTACGCATTCGCTGCCCTACGGGCAGACCGCAGTGTAGTCGTCTGGGGAGATCTACGTTACGGAGGGCAACTCCCGCCAGAAATTGTTGGAGCGCAGGATATCGTTAGTCTAACGCCAATATCTAATGCTTTTATGGCCCTACGTGCAGATCGCAGCGTCGTCACTTGGGGAAAATTTTGGGAAACACCACTTCCTCCCCGAATTGCACAACTACAGGATATCGTCGACCTGGCTGTTACAGACGGGCCATTCTCATCCTTAGCTGTCTTGCGAGCAAATCGCAGCGTGCTCGCCTGTGGGTACAATCTTAGTGGTGGTCAACTTCCTCCTGAAATTGCTCAATTACAAGACATCGTTAGCTTGAACTCAACAGGGTTTTCATTTGCAGCCCTACGTGCTAACCGCAGTGTAGTTGCTTGGGGGAGTGGAGCCGTTAGCGGTACAGTTCCGCCAGAAATCGCCAAACTACAGGATATTGTTAGCATAAGTGCAACAGGAGATACTTATGCAGCCTTGAGATCAGATCGCAGCGTCGTCGCCTGGGGTTCCCTTAATAGCGGCGGCCAAGTTCCGTCAGAAATTGCCAAATTAAAAGATATCGTCAGCCTATATCCAACGGCAAGCGCGTTCGCAGCTTTAAGAACAAACCGCAGCGTCGTCGCTTGGGGCAATGCATATAGCGCTGGCCAAGTTCCTCCCGAAATTGCCCAATTACAGGATATTGTTAGCATAAGTGCAACAAGCGGTTCATATGCAGCCCTGCGTACTAATCACAGTGTCGTTGCCTGGGGTTGGAAGGAAGGTTATACAGGCAGCCCAGTCCCACCCGAAATTGCCCAATTACGGGATATTGTCAGCGTGACAGGGACCGGAAATACATTCGCCGCCTGGCGGGCAGATGGCCGAAGAGTAGCTTGGGGAGGCTGGGAGAATAAACCACGAGGTGAATACAATTAGCTTAACCATGAACATGACTCATAACCACTTAGCATGTTAGGTCGTCAAAGAGAGGAAAGGCTTAACATACTGCGTTGGCATCAGGAAGAACCAATGTCCCAACGCAGTTGCTGATGTTTTTAACGTATTAGCTTAACCTATCACTTATCAAACTGGCATATCAATGCGCTTGATCCCAATTGTCACCGATACCTACATCTACTTTCAACGGAACATCAAGCACCATACTCTTCTCCATCAATTCACGAATTTTCTGTTCTGCATTTTCAAGTTCTGATTCATGAACCTCAAATACCAGCTCATCGTGAACCTGCATAATCATACGAACTTTCGGCGCTTCACTGACAATCCAGTCATCCACCGCAATCATCGCTTTTTTGATGATATCCGCCGCAGTTCCCTGCATCGGCGCGTTAATAGCTTCACGTTCTGCTGCCTTACGACGCATGGCATTGCGAGATTTGATATCTGGCAGATAAAGACGACGGCCATCCAGCGTTTCAACGTAACCCTGCTCTTCCGCTTGTTTACGAGTACGCTCCATATACGCCAATACCCCCGGATAGCGCTCAAAATAGAGATCCATATAGCGTTGAGCTTCGCCGCGAGGAATACCCAACTGACGGGAAAGGCCAAATGCACTCATTCCATAGATCAAACCAAAGTTAATCGCTTTGGCACTACGGCGCTGCTCACTGGTTACTTGTTCCAGTGGCAAACCAAAGACTTCCGCCGCCGTTGCCCGGTGAATATCTTGCCCCTCAGCAAAAGCCTTCAACAACCCTTGATCCTGAGATAAATGGGCCATTATCCGCAACTCAATCTGAGAATAGTCAGCGGCCATAATCCGGTAACTTTCAGGTGCCACAAATGCCTGACGAATGCGGCGGCCCTCTTCATTACGGACAGGAATATTTTGCAAATTAGGATCACGTGAAGAGAGACGCCCGGTTGCCGTTACCGCTTGGTGATAGGAAGTATGCACCCGTTTGGTCAGCGGATGGACCATCTGTGGTAATTTATCGGTGTAAGTGGATTTCAATTTTGCCAACCCACGATGCTCCAAAATCACTTTCGGCAACACATGATTATCCACTAACTCTTCCAGCACTTCTTCATTCGTAGATGGAGCACCGCCCGGCGTTTTCTTTACCACCGGTAATTGCAGTTTTTCAAACAATATCGTCTGTAATTGTTTTGGCGAAGCCAGATTGAAAACCTCACCTGCCAATTCATGTGCTTCTTTTTCCAACTCATCCAAACGGGCTGTGATCTCTTTTGAATGTTCAGCCAAAATATTCGCATCAATTAGCACACCTGTACGTTCCATACGGGAAAGCACCATGACCAGTGGCATTTCTGTTTTCAGAAATACCTTTTCTAGCGTCGGCGCTTTCTCCAATTGCGGCCACATAGCCTGATGCAGCAATAAAGTAACATCTGCATCTTCTGCGGCGTACATTGCGGCCTGTTCCACCGGGACCTGATTAAAAGTAAGCTGATTTTTACCTTTACCGGCAATCTCTTCAAAAGTCGTGGTCTTATGATTCAAATGACGTTCAGCCAAGCTATCCATATCATGCCGACCCATGCCTGCAACGCTATTCAGTACGTAAGATTCCAGCATGGTATCGTAAGCAATGCCTTGCAGTTCAATGCCGTAACGCGCCAACACACCACGATCAAACTTAATATTCTGCCCAATTTTCAGTAGGTTACTATCTTCAAGCAGCGGTTTTAATGCAGCCAACACAACTTCTCTGTCAAGTTGTTCAGGCGCGCCCAGATAGTCATGGCCTAGAGGTAGATAAGCCGCATTGCCGGCAGAAATTGCGAATGACACCCCCACCAGATTAGCAGTCAAAGTATCAAGGCTGTCAGTTTCAGTATCAAAAGCAAAAACAGACGCTTTTTTCAGTTTCTCAATCCACTCATCAAAGCTTTGCTGATCAAGAATAGTCTGATAATTATCAGAAGAGAGTGTGGCCGCCGCAGATTTATCCTCCGTCGGAGATGATTCATCATTGCCAGTGGATACTGGTTTTTTGCCTTTCTCTGCCAACCAATCACCGTTTGCCACATCACTTAACCAACGTTTGAACTCATAACGAGAAAACAACTGGTGCAGTTTCTCCGTATCAGGCTCTTTAACTGACAAAGCAACGCAGGTTTTATCCAACTCAACATCGGTTTTGATAGTTGCCAATTTATAGGAGAGATAAGCGACATCTTTATGCTGCTCCATCTTATCCGCCAGCGTTTTCGCCCCACGGAAACTGAGCCCGGCAATTTTATCCAGATTGGCAAAGATATCATCCATGCCACCAATCCCTTGCAGTAACCCCAGTGCGGTTTTTTCTCCCACCCCAGGTACGCCAGGAATGTTGTCAGAAGAGTCTCCCATTAATGCCAGAAAATCGATAATCAAATCTGGCGGCACACCATACTTTTCAACGACTTCTTCCGGCCCCAAAATGGTGTTATTCATGGTATTGATAAGCGTGATATTTGGCGTTACCAGTTGCGCCATATCTTTATCGCCAGTGCTGATAAGTACCGCACGTCCCTCTTTTTCTGCCTGTAACGCCAAAGTCCCGATAACATCATCAGCTTCTACTCCTGGCACCACCAGCAATGGTAATCCCATAGCTTCGACCATCTGATGTAGCGGTTCTATCTGAGTACGCAGATCATCCGGCATAGGAGGACGATGAGACTTATACTCAGCGAACAATTCATCACGAAAAGTTTTGCCTTTAGCATCAAATACCACCGCTACATGGCTTGGTTTATACTGCATTATCAAGCTGCGTAGCATATTCAATACACCATACATGGCTCCGGTCGGCTCCCCTGCGCTATTCGTCAGCGGAGGGAAAGCATGATAAGCACGATAAAGGTATGAGGAGCCATCAACCAAAATCAGGGGATTGTCTGCTATCTGAGCCATAAATCTTCTTCATTATCTGTATTTATTACGGGTGTGATAAGGAACTAGGATGCCACAGCAAGAAGTAGGAAACGAATTTTATGTGAATTTTCTTTGCTGAAACCCGATTCAGATATTCACACTCTACTATAAATTCTGTGGATAACTTTGTGTATAGATATTACAAGTTTTATTTAGGTAGTGATCGTTGATAAAAAAAACTTATCAACCTCTGGTAAAAAATCAATGACTTATAATCTTAGTCATCAAACTGTCATATTGCCTTATAGATCACGGAGTTGTGGATATAACCAGAGTTTGTTTTACATAAAATCTTTTTAGCATGCATTGTGCCAAAGATTCTCAAGTTGGTGGGTAGGCCGTTTGTGATGTAACTTACTTTTGCCTTACCAGAAGTTGTTCGATTTCAATGTCAATTCTTGCTTTTTTATATCCTTTATATAAGCACGTGAGTAGTGTTAAATATGAGTGAAAACGAGATTTACAGACGCATAAAGCTTGCTTTTGACAAAGCGCCAAGAAACCAGTTTACGGTTGAGTTACATTTGCAAATGCTCAAACATGCCGACGAATTAAAACACATTATAGCGAGGGAGTTTTGTGAAGGTGTAAGTCTTCACCCGAGCTTCGGCACGGAGTTTAGTAAAATACGTAATTTGACCCCTCATCTTAAAGCTGCTGGTCTTGACACGAATCTTCTTTAACAAAATATTTTTGGAAGGGGGTATTAATGAGTGACGACACTTTTGAATATGGCAGCCGGTGGCTCAAGACAGATTTTCACCTCCACACCCGTGCGGATAAAGAGTTCAAATACACGGGTGCAGATAACGACTACGTGAATCAATACGTACATTCGCTAAAAGATGCCGGTATTGGCCTTGGTGTGATTACCAACCATAACAAATTCGATATGTCTGAATTTAAGAGTCTGCGCAAAAAGGCCCAAAAATCCGGCATTGGTTTGCTGCCCGGTATTGAGCTCTCAGTAAAAGATGGGAAAGCGGGTGTGCATACCCTGGTAGTGTTTTCCGATGAATGGATAAGCAACAAGGAGCAAAAAAATTATATCCAGGACTTTCTCAATGTGACCTTTGCCAAGCAAGCTAATTTTGAGCAGGAAAATGCGTGTTCGAATCACGATATTCTCGAAACCATTAAAATTTTGGATAATTATCACAAAGACTACTTTTTAGTTTTTGCTCATGTGGAAGCACCCAACGGTTTATGGGGTGGTTTATTGCCGAGTCGGATAAAAGAACTTTTCGACAATGCTTTTGTTCAATGCAGAGCTTTGGCATTCCAAAAGGTTCGCACCCGAGATGAGCGCTCTAAGATCCAGCAAGCACTGGGTGACTTATATCCTGCTGAAGTGGAAGGTTGCGGCGCCAAGAACCTTGCCGATATGTCGGCCAGAAAGGAAGCCAGTTATCTCAAACTCGGTACGTTCAGCTTTGAGGCTGTAAAATTTGCCTTGCGGGATAAGACGTCTCGCGTACAAGCTAAGCTACCTGACTATCGCCATTCGTTTATTCGTAAAATCAGTTTTGAAGGTGTGGGTACCTTGGGTGGCACTGAAATCTGTCTATCACGGGAACTGAATACTCTGATTGGTATTCGTGGCAGTGGCAAATCTTCCGTATTGGAAGGCATTCGCTATGCCCTGAATATCCCGTTTGGCGATAAGTCCTCTGATGTTGAATACAAAGAAGGTTTAGTAAAGCACCTGCTATGTAGTGGCGGGAAGATCACTATCGACGCGATTGACCGGCGAGGCCAGCCTTACCAGATACGCCGTATATTAGGTGAACGTCCTGATGTATATGTTAACGGGCAATTACAGCCGGGTGTGTCGATTCGAGAAACCGTCCTACATCAACCCATTTACTTTGGTCAAAAAGACTTGTCGAGCACTGGCGCAGGGTTTGAAAAAGACCTCATTGAAAAGCTGGTTGGGGAAGCTTTAATTTCTGTTCGCCAAAAGATAGAGCAAGGCCGTCAGCGTGTAGTGGATGCTATTGATCAGATTAAACGTTTAACCCGTGATGCCTTGCAGAAACAAGAGTGGCAGCAAAAAAAGCAGGATGTTGAGTTTAAGTTAAGGTTTTACCAGCAACACGGCGTAGAAGCCAAACTGCAAAAGCAGATTGATTTTGATCGGGATGAGCGCAAAGCGCAGCAGGTGATCCAAGGGGCGCAGCATTATCTGACTGAGCTAAATAGCTTTATTGCCAGCTTTGAAGATGAACTGAAAAACCAAATTCTGTATAAATCAGCACAGAATCAGCCTTTTTTTGATGACTTTTTTGCGGTCTATCAACAGTTGCTCACCGGCTTTGATGGAATTAAGCAAGTGACTGGAAGTGACCAAGCGACAGTTCAGCAATTGCAGCAAAAGTTGGTGGGCTTTCAACAACAAAAACAAGCGTTGAAAGAAGAATTTGCGGAAATCGAGCGCAAGTTAGCCAGTGAGTTTCAACAAGCGGGTGCACAAGCAATCAGTCCGCAAGAGTTTAAACAGCTTAAAAGTCAGCTCGATCATGCTGAGCAAATGCTGGCTGTATTGACCAAGAGTGAGCAGCAATATACGGATTTGAATCAAGGAGTTGAACGGGAATTGGTTCAACTGAATAGTCTTTGGTTTGAAGAATACTGCGCTATTGAGCAAGTGCTGAATAAAATCAATCGAGTGGATTCGCCGTTAAAAATTGTGCCGAAATTTAAAGATAACAAAGCGGCCATGCTCAAGCATATTCAAGATTTATACCGAAGTAGCTGTATTCGAGAAGCTACATTGAAAACAGTGGTGGACGAGTTCAGCGATTTTGGTGCGGTATGGCGAGAAAAGGATAAGTTGAAAGCGCTGCTTGGTGGTTCGTTCGATACCTTCTGTCAGTATTTTGAAGATAATCTAGACGCTTTGCTGACTTGGCAGGTGCCGAATGTTTTCACCATTGAATACCACGGTAAGGCTCTGGCTCATCATTCATTAGGGCAGCGCGCATCTGCATTAATACTGTTTGTTCTAAGCCAACAAGAAAATGATGTTGTGATCATCGATCAACCAGAAGACGACTTGGATAACCAGACGATCTATGACGATGTTATCAAACTCATTCGTGAGTTAAAGCCAAAAACGCAGTTCGTCTTTGCCACTCATAACGCCAACATTCCAGTGTTAGGCGATGCTGAGCAAGTCATCGCCTGTGAATATAAGGATGATCATATTAATATTGTCAGTGGCAGCATTGACTGCGCGGATGTTCAGCAGCGTATAGTCGGTATTATGGAAGGTGGTGCAGAAGCCTTCGAGAAACGTAAACAGGTATATGAAGCATGGAAACCCAAGAACTCTTAGCAATAATTGCACGTGATGAAGATAGCCGCCATCAATTTAAAGCAGACGTCAACAATGCATCTTCGTTAGGTGCCGAAATGGTAGCGTTTTCTAATGGTACTGGAGGCTTAATTCTCATTGGTGTTAACAATGGCGATGGGTCTCGATCTGGATTGACGAGAGAAGATATCGGTCGAATTAATCAAATCATAGCGAATGCTGCTACAAATAATGTTCGCCCCCCAATAAATCCTGTTACGGAAAACATTCAACTCCCCAATGGCCTGGTCATTGCAGTACATATAGAGCAAGGCATCAGTAAACCTTATATGGATACTCAGGGCTATGTTTGGGTGAAAAATGGTTCTGATAAGCGAAGGGTGACCGCTCGCGAAGAGTTGCAGCGAATGTTTCAGGAGGCGGCACTGATTCATGCAGATGAGACACCGGTAAGTGGTACGTCAGTAGCCGACATCGATCAGGAGTTCTTTGATTCGTTTTTTGAGGGGGAATACGGCGAGAGGGTTGAGGAACAAGGTGTATCTCGCTCTCAGCTTTTAGAGAATATGAATTTGGCTAAAAATGGTCAGTTGAATATTTGTGGTACTTTGTTGTTTGTATCGCGGCCTCAGATTCGCCTTCCTGTTTTTATCGTAAAGGCTGTTGCCTTCCCCGGCGTGGATATTGAAGATGAGCACTATATTGATAGTCAAGATATCAATGGCAAGCTGTCGGATGTGTTCCAAAAGGTGCTGGGGTTTGTATTGGCAAATATACGACATATTCAAAATAAGCAGAGCTTTAACTCACTTGGCGAGGCTGAAATCCCGAGGATTGTTTTAGAAGAGCTGATTTCCAATGCGCTTATTCATCGCGATTACTTTGTGTCAGCCCCCGTTAAAGTGCTGGTTTTTGCAGATCGAATTGAAATTATTAGCCCCGGCCATTTACCCAATAATTTAACCATTGAGAACATTAAGATGGGGAACTCAAATATTCGCAACCCAATCTTGGCTTCATTTGCTTCTAAGGTATTGCCATACAGAGGCTTGGGAAGTGGCATTAAACGTGCAATCAAAGCATACCCAGATATTGAATTGATTGATAATAGGGAGGGAAATACATTCAAAGCTATCATTAGCCGAGTGTTACCCAATGAGTGACTCCAAATCACTTCACTGAATATTTTCCACCTGTATTTTCTAAGGGAATCCCCCCCTCCTGAGTCACAGAGTGCGAAGGTGGGGAGATACCCTCTTAGATGTCAAAGTATTACTTCCGATTTAACAGGAAGTTAACAACGTCTGAATAGGATTTTGCATAGTTATCAGCAGAAGAGGCATCAATGCCGTCATTTTTCACCATATACTTGCCGTTAACAAACATTGCCGGTACACCTCGCAGTTGCAAATCCTGCGCGGCTTTTTGCTGCTTAACAACTAAGGATTTCACCACAAAACTACTCATGGCAGCATCATAATCCTCAGCCGTCACCCCAGCTTTGATAAAGGCATTGCGAATATCATTCGTAGTCTTAATAGCCAGTGTTTTCTGAATACCCTCAAACAGCACCGGAGTCACTTTGTCTTCAACCCCCATTGCCATTGCCGCAGCCCAGGCAGTAGTCAATTCTTTACCCAGTGGCCCTAAAAAATCCACATGATAACGGACAAGTTTTGTCCCTTCCGGTAAATGCTGTTTCACCGTCTGAGGAACTTTAAAAATCTCTTCAAACTGATAACAGTGGGGGCAATAGAAAGAGAAGAACTCTAACACCGGTGGTTGATCCGCCACCGGCGACTTCAATTCAGTATACTGTTTTCCTTCGGTAAAATTGGCGGCAGATGCGCTAAATGCCATCACCACTCCGACTAAAGCTAACCAAAACTTCTTCATAACTATCTCCATGATAAACATTAATACATCGGGTTAAGCTGCAAAGGTGGTTCCTGCAACAGCTTAATCTGTTCAGAAAAAAGTGACGTCTGTTTTAACCAAAAATCGGTATCTGTCATCCAAGGAAACGCTTTGGGAAAAGCAGGATCCTGCCAACGTCGAGCAACCCATGCCAAATAATAGATCATCCGCATAGCACGCAATGGTTCTATCAATGACAATTCCTTCGGATCAAAATCTGCAAATTCACTATAGGCTTCCAGCAGTGTATCTAACTGCAATAGCTGTTCCTGACGAGAGCCATGAAGCAACATCCATAAATCCTGAATTGCTGGGCCGTTACGCGCATCATCAAGGTCAACAAACCAAGCTTTGTCACGCCACAAGATATTACCCGGATGACAGTCACCATGAAGCCTCAATATTTGCCAATCATCGCGCCAATATGATGCTACGACATCTATCAAATCATCCAATACTGCCAAAAATTGCCTTTTCTGTCCCTCAGGAATCAACTCACATGCAGCCAAATCCTGTCGTGGTTGATGCAGATACTCATTTAACCCGATAGTTGGACGATAAGTGAATTTTTGCCGACGGCCAATCTGATGAATTCTCCCTAGCAAACGCCCTACATCCTCTAACTGAAAGAGATTATCGGATTCATACTGACGCCCCCCAATGCTTGGAAAAACGGCAAAAAAGAAATCCTTAAACGTCAGTAAAGTTTGCTTATTAAATACCAAAGGTGCCGCAACAGGTAAATCAGCCTGTTGTAACGCCAAAGCAAAATCGTGCTCTTCCTGAATCTGCTGCTGGTCCCAACGCAGTGGTCGATAAAATTTCACAACATAACGTTTACGATCTTCATCCGTAAACTGATAAACACGGTTCTCATAACTGTTTAGCTCTGTCAGCCCGGAATCGATATACAGCCCGGTCTGCACCAATGCATCCATAATCAAATCCGGCGTTAACTCCCGGAAATTAAAAGCAGACTGGTTTGTTAGCACATTCTATTCTCTTGATTAATCTGTAATAACGCCACGGTACGCAATAGCGCAGTTTGAAAATCCACTTGTAATCCTTATTTCAGCCATTATCCAACACAGATAAATGACATTGCATACCGAATCCCTCACAAATAAAGCCTATACAAATTAACAGGGATGACCGCCTAGAGAAAGGATTGCTCTGTCAATAAGCGTAAAGATGACTCTTTTATCAGCAAGTTATCCCGTGCTCCTATTTTAAAAACACGTGGCTGAGCCCAAATAATCAAGCTAAAAGAGGTTATATTAGCGTTGATAACTACCTCAGTTGATAACTTGAACATTATGCAACCAAAAATAAGCGGAGTGATCCTTGCAGGAGGTCGCGCCACCCGTATGGGCGGCAATGATAAAGGGTTAATTTTTTTAAATAAAAAACCACTGTACCAACATATTGCGGATAGGCTACTTCCACAAGTAGATGAATTAATTATCAATGCTAACCGCAATCTGGATATTTACCGACAAAGTGGTTATCAAATTGTTCCAGATTTAACACCAGACTTCTCTGGCCCCCTTTCAGGAATGCTGACAACCCTAAAATCAGCTAGTCACGACTGGGTTATGTTTGTTCCTTGTGATGTACCAAATCTCCCTACTGATTTGGTCACTCGCTTATGGCAAGGAAAACAGCAAGCATTAGCAGCCTATGTAAATGATGGCAACTGGGCTCACCCTACCATCGCTTTACTACACCGCAGTCTTTTTCCTCAATTAGAAAATTATCTGGCTGATGGTGAGCGCAAATTGATACTATTTATGCATAAGATCAAAGCGATAGCCGTTCAGTTTGATGACAATCCTACTGCCTTTACTAACCTAAACACACCGGAAGATTGCCAACATTGGGAGAATACACAGGAGATCAGAAAATGAGTACCAAACCGCTTCCGCTACTGGGTATAACAGCCTATAGCGGAACAGGAAAAACCACACTTCTCAAACACGTGATCCCACTATTACGTCAGCGGCAAATCCGGGTCGGTCTGATAAAACACACCCATCACGATGTGGATGTGGATAAACCGGGCAAAGACAGTTATGAGCTGCGCAAAGCTGGCGCAGAGCAAACTCTGGTTGCCAACCAGCAACGCTGGGCATTAATGACGGAAACGCCAGATTTGCAGGAATTAGATTTGAACTATCTTGTCAGCCGTTTTGATCCAAATTCACTGGATCTGATTCTAGTGGAAGGTTTTAAAGATGAACCAATCAATAAGATCGTTCTATACCGCAACACTCTTAACCACCGATTAAGCGATCTGCTTGATCAACATGTAATTGCTATTGCCAGTGATGAAAAACTGGAGACTATTTTGCCACAATTGAATATCAATCAGCCTGAACAGGTGGCTGATTTTATTGTCGAATGGCTGAAACTGGAGCGCTAAATAGTTGTACTTTTATTTGATCACGCCTTAACTATCGCTCCAGACACCAAACACCCTTTATGGAACGTTGCCTGACGGGCAGGTAAGCGTGCCACGGCCTCGGCAGAACAACTAGCTGTCACCAAGACAAATTCAGCCTTATCACCTACTCGCGGCCAAATACGCTGCCCTTGGTCATTAAGGGGCAACACACCGCCAGTAGCAATAGCCATAGAGCGGGAAAGGTGAAATTCATCTGAGCCGCGGTACAATTGTGCGTACAAATTCGCTTTTTCCAACATATCGCCGGTGCCAAACGGCGACCAGTGATCAATCACACTATCAGTACCGGTCATAATAAATACCCCTTTATCTCTGAGTTGCGGCAACGGCATCATTAAGCTACCGATCGGCACTGTAGAAGCAATCGTGATTTGCTGTTCCGCCAAGCGGGAAGCAGTCTCTGTTAGTTTCCCCTCATCCAATGTGGTCAGGGCAAAAGCGTGACTGATAGTGACTTTGCCCCGCAAAGCGGATGTTTTTTCCACTATATCAATCATGTAGTTGATAGCCGCAACACCTGCTGGACTTGTCTCATGCAGATGAATATCCACACCTGCGTTATTATCGAGAGCAATCTGGAACATGGTATCCAGTGATTTCTCCATCGCAGCATCTACATTAGTAGGATCTAGCCCACCAACATACTGTACCCCCATTTGCATCGCCTCACGCATCAGCCCCTCCACTTTAGAGTGCAGCAAACCGTGTTGAGGAAAAGCAACGATTTCACAACTGAAATCATCACGGTGATTATCTAATGCATACTGCAAATGCTCCAAACTCTTCAAACCACTAACCGGATCAATATTACAATGGCTACGGGCTACCGTACTGCCCTTCGATTGCAACAGAGCGATCAAACCCTCTGCTCGCTGCTGAGAGGTAGGCAACAGCTTGGGGATCAGAGTTTGTTCTTGAGCGATCATATCCATAATGGTTTTACCCTGGCGAGGTAACGGTGCCTGCCACCGACCACCGTAGAAAGTCTTATCTAGATGGATGTGCATATCACGAAAAGTAGGCAACAACAGTTGTCCCTGCGCTTGATAGCACGGCAAATGCGTATTTAGTAGCACACTCGCAGCATGGATTGCAGCGAGCCGACCATCTTTAATTTCCAATGTATATAATGCGGCATGCGTGCCAATCACAGTATCGCCATTATATTCAAACCCATCCTCCAATAGCACATCTCTCAGATAGTAATGGCTATCAGTAAGGGTAGTCTGCATCAATGATGTATTAGCGGCAGTGGTTGATGGTATAGCCTGTACGATCCCCCCGGTCAAGGAAACCGCCGCACAAGCGGTAGTGAATTTACCCGTTTGGCTAAGAAAAGCTCTTCGGCTTTGCTGTTGAGTTTTTTCCACATTTAAGTCCTTATTTGAATCCTCAAAAAAGCTCACTGAATGTGACTGCTTCCTACCCTATCGAGGGTTTACGGCAGTTTTTACTAAAGAATTAGACATTGAATAACAAGATAATTGCAGTATTTAGCCAACCACGTCAATCAGCCTGTAATGAACAGGTATAATGTTAAATCTACACAAATAATATGCGCTTCCGTGTGTTTCATTCGTTTGTGCGCAAATCCTTACACCTAACTCCGATAAGAGAGATTGATAAGAGAAAGGCCGAATGGAATCGGCCTTTAGAAAAATATTATAGATAGGGTTCAACAATATCACCGCATCGTTACAAACTCTTCCGCCGCAGTGGGATGAATCGCAACCGTGTTATCAAAGTCTTTCTTCGTTGCCCCCATCTTTAATGCAACAGCAAAACCTTGCAGCATTTCATCCATTCCGAAGCCGATACCATGAATGCCAACAATTTTCTCTTCCGGCCCGACACATACCAATTTCATCCGGCACGGCTGGCGATGTTGAGTGACAGCGGTATACATCGCAGTAAAAGAAGATTGATAAGTTTTCACCTGCTCTTCACCAAATTGCGCTTTCGCCTGAGGTTCAGTCAGCCCCACAGTACCAATAGGCGGATGGCTGAATACGACGGTTGGAATATTGGTGTAATCCAGATGTTCTTCTGGTTTATTATTAAACAGACGCTCAGACAGACGACGACCTGCTGCAACTGCAACGGGAGTTAACTCCACTGCACCAGTGTTATCGCCCACTGCATAAACACCTTTCACATTCGTGTTCTGGTATTTATCAACTCTGATGTAGCCTTTTTCATTCAACTCAACACCGGCTACAGACAGGTTCAGATTATCCGTTGCAGGTTCCCGGCCAATAGCCCAGATTAGGGTATCAACGGTTTGTTCTTTGCCGTTCTGCAATTGCAAGGTCAAGCTGCCATCCGCATTTTTACATACTGATTTTGGCACCGATTCTGTATGCAAAGTAGGTCCTTCGGTATTGATAACTTCCAAGAGTGTTTCAACAATCATCGGATCAAAAGAGCGCAACGGTGCATGTTGACGCACAAATAGATGGGTTTCACTACCAAGCGCATGCAATACACCGGCAATTTCTACAGCAATATAGCCTGCGCCAACAACTGCAACCCGCCTTGGCATTTCTTCCAATGCAAAAAAACCGTCAGAATCAATACCATATTCTGATCCTGGTATATCAGGCCGCACAGGACGGCCGCCTGTCGCAATCAGAATATGATCTGCGGTGATTTTTTCACCATTCACTTCAACAGTATGTGCATCAACAAAACGGGCAAGCCCTTGGATCACATCAACTTTATTGTTACCCAAGCCACGTTCATAAGACTGGTGGATACGATCGATATAAGCAGTGCGACTGGCAATGAGCGTCTTCCAGTTAAAGCGGTTGATTGTCGTATCAAAGCCATAATCTGGCCCATATTGGTGGATAGATTCAGCAATTTGCGCCGCATGCCACATCACTTTCTTCGGCACACACCCCACATTGACACACGTTCCACCCAATGCCTTGGCTTCAATTAAGGCACATTTCTGCCCGTACATAGCCGCACGGTTAATTGATGCTATGCCGCCACTGCCACCACCAATCGCTATATAATCGTAATGTTTGCTCATCCGGATTGTTTCCATCTAATCAATTCAAGGGAGTTAATACCCAAAGCCTATTATGGCAAAAAATATCAAGCAGTCGCGATGGTTCTGGCTCTCGCTGCCATTGCTAAAAGCTATTCTGGCACCACCCATTTAACCAAGGTGTGACCAATTCCTTCCGGCACCAGAACCTGATGTAACCACGGCAACACCGATTTCATCTGCTGTTCCAGTTTCCAAGGCGGGTTAATCACGATCATGCCAGAGGCGGTCATTCCTCGTTGATCGCTATCAGGCCGGACAGCCAACTCAATCTGTAGAATACGGCGGATGCCGGTTGCTTCCAGCTCTTTAACCAGTCGTTTGATCTGCTGGCGTAATACCACTGGGTACCACAACGCATAAACACCGGTTGCAAAACGCTTATAACCTTCCTGAATTGCCTGTACAACCGCCTGATAATCCGATTTCAGTTCATAAGGCGGATCAATAAGAATGAACCCACGGCGACTCGGCGGCGGCAATTGTGATTTTAATTGCTGATAACCATCTTCACGCACAACCCTGGCGCGGTTATCGCGGGAGAATTCATTACGTAATAAAGGAAAATCACTCGGATGCAGTTCTGTCAGATTGAACCTATCATCCTGCCGTAGTAAATGGCGGGCGATAAAAGGCGATCCCGGATAGTAACGTAAGTTGCCACTCTGATTCAGTGCGGCCACTGTACTTATATAAGCGTTCAATTCCTGCGGTAAATCTTCACGCTGCCAAACGCGGGCAATCCCTTCCAAGTACTCACCAGTACGCTCAGCATGTTCACTGCTGAGTTGATAGCGCCCCGCACCAGCATGAGTATCCAGATAGAGAAAAGGTTTTTCTTTTTCTTTAAGAGATTCAATGATTAAGCTTTGTACAGTGTGCTTGAGCACATCGGCATGATTACCAGCATGAAAACTGTGGCGATAACTTAGCATTAATTTCAGACCCCAGAGCAGAGAATAGGTTGATTGTCAGATAGAGTACCTGACAACTAAAAACCCATCCCAGTAGATGGGACAGATAGTAAGGCCTTATTATAGCCCCATTAACGACAAAAATGTCAGGCTCCTCATCTTTCTCCTGACGATCCCTTTAATCATATTAATAAAAATTTAGGATAAGTGAAAAACTCTGCCCAGACCAACACGATGTTTAATTAAGTAATACTATTTACATTTTCACTGATAATCATAAGTAATACTTACGTAATTACAAACAATAAGAATTGTGCAATTAAAAAAACAAGACATCAAACGAACAATTAAATATACGAGATTTTATGTTAATGCTCACGAAATCACCAATCAGGAACAGAGATTGGAAAATGTTAACTCTCGCTTATGGAAAAATGATCAAAAGAAAAACCAGAAAAAATAACTTAATGTTATCGAGACTATTAAGCAATATCGTTAAATAGTACGTGTAAAAAATTGAAGGGAAAATAAAGAAGAAAATCAAAAAAGCTGAAAAAAGTTGAAGACAGTTATTAGAAATCTTCAACTTAAAATAAAGAAAAATTAAGTGTTTCAGCCAATGAAGAGATATTTCATTGGCTGAATAATTATATTACCTATCAGGCAACAATAGGCGCACGCCAATCATCTGCGCCGGAAGTACCTGCGGTTGTATGCTCCCAGTTAATCTTACGATAAGACAGAGAAACACGAACCAACTGAGTAAATTCAGCTTTTGTTGGGTCCTGGCAATGAGGCATATTGCAATCGATGTCGATAATAGTGGCATCTTCCAACTGCGTCGTGAAGAAGTGTTCTTGTTTCCCTTCAACCGAAGTGCGATACCATTTCAATACTACACTTGTCAGCATTTCACCCGAAGCCAATGCGTTATAAAGCAATGGAACAGATTTATTTAATGCCACAGTAAAACGGAATGGTTTATGAGCACGCTGACCTGATGGCTGACCTGATTGAGGATCAGTTGGTACGGTGACGACATGATCAAATGCTTGAACCAGCATTTCATCTTCATGGCCCTGAACATAAATATTACCCACTGATTCAGCAGTGAATGAACCCGCGGTAATATTACCCTGTGTTTTTCCAGTGATGGAAATATAACATGGAGTTGGCATTGCAAATATCCTTTATAGAGATTGTGTCAACATTAAGGTAACGCTCATATTACTTTCAATAGTGATTATTTCATCTTGGAAAAAATCACTTACAATGTATTGAACGCTGAAACGAATAATAAATACCAACCAGCTCATTTCAAAATAAAATCTAAATTGCAAAATTATCAACCTATCATCAACAAATGAAAATATTATAATTAATGCCATTTTAAAAAAATAAATTTAAAATTGGCTATATTGATAGAATAACTAACTGTTCACACTCATTTAATTTAAAGATGAAATGACATATCCATATGAAATACAACAATTTTAACAATGCCAATCTAAATTATATTTTGATCAATCAAAAATTGAGATCTGGGTCAAAAAAAATAAGCCCATCCACTTAGTTAAGTGCAAAACTAATATTTACAAGATGAAACTAATTCTAAAATGTAAACAAAAATACATCTAGAAATACTTTGTTACACAATGAAACAAAAAATCACAAATACAAAAAAATAGATGATACTCAATAACTATATAGAGTTCTTTTACCAATAAACAGCTTAAGAAAACACCTAATTGTAACTTATTGCCAAATATCATAAAATCATCAAAATGCCGAATAGGGGGGTATACCTATATATATTTTAGCTTTACAATAAAAAAACAAAATGCGAGACTTTGCTTTGCAAAGTGTTCTATATTGATGCTATTGTTCGATGAGTAAGAATATTCTGAATTTCGTATTTATCTATATGCTCATAGAAAGTCAGCTTACTATCCAATTCAATGCAGTGAATCTCCCGCCCCTTAATCCGGGAGAATTTTATGGTCTCCGTCACATATAGGTAGGTATCTAAGGGCAACTCTCTCATCCAATATTGTTATCAGATAATTCCTAATTGCCTAATTGTATTACCCAAAGGATTCTAATATGAGTAAAGATAGTTCAGGTAGCGTAGCGCCAAAAGAAAGGATTAATATCAAATACGTTCCGAATACCGGTGATCAAGTAGCCGAAATTGAATTACCTCTCAACCTGCTTATCGTCGGTGACCTTAAAGGAACAAAAGAAGATATGCCAATTGAAGAACGGCAAGCTGTTTCTGTGCACAAAAATAACTTTAATGCCGTGATGAATGAAGCCAATATCAATCTCACTTTTAGTGTCCCCAATCGCCTCAACGATAATAACGGAGATGACCTGCCGATTAACCTGGAAATAAAATCACTCAATGATTTCTCACCCGACAACGTAGCGAAAAAAGTGCCTGAATTAAATAAACTTTTAGAGCTACGTGAAGCGCTTGTCGCACTAAAAGGGCCATTAGGAAATATTCCGGCATTCCGCACCCGCTTACAGGAATTATTGGGTGATGAGAAAGTCCGCGAACAACTTCTAAAAGAACTTGAAATCGTCAATCAAAAGTAATTGACTGAAAAGGAGTTTTTAACATGTCCTTGCATGAAGAGAGCAGTACAACATTAACCCCAGGGTCCACTACCTCTTTACTTGACGAGATTATGTCTCAGGCAAGAATGACGCCGGAAAATGATGGCTACCACATCGCGAAACAGGGTGTAGCCGCTTTTATCAGCAGCATTTTGGATACCGGTACTAGCGAAGAACCTGTCAACAAGCTTGTCGTTGATAGAATGATTGTTGAGCTTGATAAAACACTCAGCACTCAAGTTGATGAAATTATGCATGCCAAAGAGTTCCAAGAACTGGAATCATCCTGGCGTTCACTGAAATTGCTGGTTGATCGTACCGATTTCCGTGAAAACATCAAAATCAACATCATCCACGCGACCAAAGAAGAGTTACTGGAAGATTTCGAATTTTCACCAGAAATCATTCAATCAGGCTTATACAAACATGTCTACTCGACAGGTTATGGCCAGTTTGGCGGCGAACCGGTCGCTGCGGTCATCGGTAACTATGCATTCAGCAATAGCTCACCCGATATCAAACTAATGCAATACGTCAGTGCGGTTGGCGCAATGGCTCACGCGCCATTCCTCTCTTCCGTTTCACCTGATTTCTTTGGTATCAGCAGCTTCACCGAGTTGCCAGCGATTAAAGATCTGAAATCTGTCTTCGAAGGTCCGGCACACACTAAATGGCGTTCGCTGCGCGAATCGGAGGATGCACGTTACCTTGGTCTGACAGCGCCACGCTTCTTGTTGCGTCTGCCTTACTCAACTGTCGAAAACCCAATTAAAAACTTTAACTATCAGGAAGATGTCAGCAAAGATCACGAACATTTCCTATGGGGTAATACCGCTTATCTGCTAGCGACGTGTTTGACTGACAGCTTCGCCAAATATCGCTGGTGTCCGAATATTATCGGCCCACAAAGCGGGGGAACTGTCAGCGATCTACCGGTTCACCTATTCGAAGCAATGGGACAGATCCAAGCCAAGATCCCGACAGAAGTTTTAGTTACTGATCGCCGTGAATTCGAATTGGCAGAAGAGGGCTTTATCACCCTGACAATGCGTAAAGGCAGTGACAACGCCGCATTCTTCTCTGCCAACTCAGTCCAGAAGCCAAAAGTTTTCCCAAATACTCGCGAAGGGAAAATGGCTGAAACCAACTACAAACTGGGTACTCAACTGCCCTATATGTTCATCATCAACCGTCTTGCACACTACATCAAAGTGTTGCAGCGCGAGCAGATTGGTTCCTGGAAAGAGCGTCAGGATTTGGAGCGTGAACTGAACACCTGGCTGAAACAGTACATTGCTGATCAGGAAAATCCGCCAACGGATGTCCGTAGCCGTCGCCCTCTGCGTTCTGCCCAAATTCAGGTTTTGGATGTGGAAGGAGATCCAGGCTGGTATCAAGTGGCAATGCAGGTTCGCCCTCATTTCAAATATATGGGAGCTAGCTTTGAGTTGTCACTAGTAGGCCGTTTGGATAAGGAGTAATGAGTTATGGCTACGCTGTACAGTTGGAATAGAGAAGGCTCTGCCAGCTTGTTCGAGCGTATTCAGGGGAAGAACTCCGGTTCTTCCCGCCAATCAAGAATGCGTGAACTGCTCAACTCCATAAAACGGCACCTGAATCATGTTCTCAATACTCATCCGGGTGCTTGTCAGAGTGCGGCTGATCTTGGCGTCATTGATCTCAATGACGCCACAACCACGGCAACTGACTTTAAACAGAGTATTGAGCAAGCAATAGTGCATTGCATCACAAATTATGAACCAAGAATATCGTCAGTCACTGTCAGTGCAATTCATGATGATAGTGATCCGCTGTTGTTACGTTTTCACATCAGCGCGCAGGTATCCCTGGATGATATTCATGACGCTGTTGAATTTAACATTCAACTGGATAACAACCGGCGTTATTGCCTAGAGAGGACTCAATAAAATGTCACTTGAAAAATATTTTAGAGAGGAATTGGATTACATTAGGCAATTGGGGCGACAAGCTGCAATTGAACATCCTCACCTCGCCTCATTTTTGTCTGAACAAGGCTCTGACCCGGATGTTGAGCGTTTACTAGAAGGATTTGCCTTTCTCGCGGGTAACTTACGGGCAAAAATTGATGATGAATTCCCTGAACTCACTCATGGATTGTTGCATATGCTATGGCCAAATTACCTGCGGCCAACGCCTAGCATGACCATTATCCAATATACACCTAATGATAATGCCATCACAAAAGCAACGCAGATCCCGCGTGGAACTCAAATCAAAAGCCGTCCGCTGGCGGATGATAGCGAAAATGATGAGGATGAAGATAATTACTTAAGCAATGCCAATACTCAAAAAACAGACCAAGACAATCATCGCTGTACTTTCACTTTATGCCGTGATGTCTGGCTGTTTCCGATGTCTATCCGAGACATTTCGGTCAATAATAGTAATGAGCAGGGTGTCATCGGCCTGAATTTCACCTCAAAAACAGAGCTTAACTTACAAGAACTACAACTTGATAAACTGCGTTTTTATCTAAGCGGCGATGATTACAGCAGTACACAACTCTATTTCTGGCTCAGTTACCATCTTGAAGACGCAAAACTTGTCGTAGGCGATACCACGATTTCATTACCAGATTTCGACTTCGTTCCAGTGGGTTTCAATCGGGAAGACGCCCTATTGCCGTACCCCAAAAATGCCTATATGGGTTATCGCGTCTTACAAGAGTACTTCTGTTTTTCTGAAGGTTTTCTGTTTTTCGATGTCATTGGTTTCCCTAAGTTACCAGCAGATCTTAAAGCCAAAGATTTCACGTTGAATCTCTATTTCTCAGAAGCACTACCACCAGAAATCAAAATCCGTCAGGATACTTTCCGGCTGCATTGTGTCCCGGCAATCAATCTCTTCCCGATGGATAGCGAAGTTATTCAACTAAATGGCAGTCAGTCTGAATATCCATTAAGAGCCAGCTATAGTCATCCCAATCGTTACGATATTTTCTCTGTGGATAAAGTAGAAAGCTGGCTAGTCGGACCTGATGGTAAACCCAAACCAAGCCGCGATGGCAGACGGACTTATGTACCATTTGAAAGCTTTCATCATCAGATCGAACATGAAAGCGAGCTCAATACTCGCTATTTCCGTATCAGAATCAAAGAATCTCCATTTCGTAAAGGTCTTGAACACTACATCTCTTTTGTCCGTGGTGATGAATCTCAGCTTCTACTAAGTGAAGAAAATGTCTCTATTCAACTGACTTGCACCAATCGCGAACTGCCACTGCAACTCCGAGTAGGTGATATTGATTACCCTTTATCGGGAAGCTCGTCATTTGCGACATTCCGCAACATAACCCGCCCATCCGTTCCACTCTATCCATTGATGAGCGGTGAGTATCACTGGTCGCTTATTTCCAATATGTCACTGAACTATATGACATTATTGGACAAAGACGCACTAAAGGCGGTACTAAGAACTTACGATCTCCCCAGCCGATATAACCGACAATCCTCACGCTCATCCCAAAAACGGCTAGATGCAATTGAACGGATTGAAACGAGGCAAATAGACCGACTATTTAAAGGTCTCCCGGTACGTGGTTCGGAATCAACATTGTATATCCGGCAACAGGCTTTCTGTTCTGAAGGCGAGCTTTATCTGTTCTGCAACATACTGTCACGCTTTTTTGCCTTATATGCCAGCGTTAACTCCTTCCACATGTTGAAGGTGATCAATTTAGATAATCAGGAATGTTATCAATGGCCGGAACAGACAGGTCAACATGCGTTGATGTAGCGAGCGAAAACTCGCCAGAAAATCAGACACTGGATGTGTCAAGGTATAACTTTTATCAGTTGGTTGAGTTACTCAACCAACTGGCGGTAGCGTGGGAAAAAACCGGGCAAACCAACCGCCCGGACCGTGAAGCAATCCTATTTAAATCCAGTGCAAGCTTGGCTTTCCCAACCAGAGACATTACCTCTGTGAAACGTTCTAAGGAGGGTCGCTTCCAGGTGGAAGTCTCTTTTCTTGGACTACATGGCAGCCAATCACCTATGCCAGGTTATTACCTTGATTCGTTGGCATGGGAAGACGCTCAGGATGAAAATCGACTGACTGATTTTCTGAATATTTTCAATCACCGTTCAGTCGTCATGCTTCATCAGATTTGGCGAAAATATCGCTATTACATCTGTTTTGACAAAAACGGGCAAGACGGATTTTCTCAGCGCATGTTTGCGCTGGTGGGACTTGGTAGTGATGTTAATCGTTCTCACTTGAATATCAATCACAGCAAAATGCTGGCCTATGCCGGTTTGTTAGCCAGTCCTGGTCGATCACCAGCAGTGATATGCAGCCTGGTTTCACACTGTTTTGATCTACCCGATGTAACGGTACGCGGTTTGCAGATCAGAAAAGTCGCTATTGAGCCATCGCAACAAAATCGCCTAGGTGGAACACTGAAAATAAAGGGACGGAAACAAAAGATCAAACAATCCGTAATGGGAAAGAATTTTTTCCTCGGTTCATGGGTGAGAAGCTGCGATAGTAAATTTATTTTATGTATCAATAATCTATCACGAGAACACTTCTTGTCATTTCTCCCAGACGGCAAGAATTTCCTGCCATTGGTAATGTTTCTCTGTTTTGTCCTGCGTGATCAGATGGCTTGGGATCTGCGTCTTGGATTGGCCGAAAACCAAGCAGGCGGCATGGTGCTTGGCACAAAATTAAACAATAACCTGGGGTGGACCAGCTTTCTCGGCGAGCCGGAAAAGAAACCCTTTATCACGATTTCAGTGAATGGATAAAGACGATGGAAAAACAACAGCCAACTCTCTCATTACGAGTGATCAACAGCGATCAATTGGAAAGCGGCAAAGCGGCTAGCTGCCTATTCTCGACTCAAGGTGGCACAGTTGGCAGCAGTGAAAGCCATCTTTGGTCCGTTCAGGATCTGCAAGGAAATATCAATCCATCACAATTTACTATCCAGTGGCGTGATGGTGCATTCTGTCTGCAAATGATTGCGGGTCCCCTGTTTGTGAATCAGTCACCCCTGACTGCTGACGCTGGTTTCATCCGCCTGCAACAAGCGGATGAAATTACCATTGGTAAACTAGTGATCAAAAGTTATATCAGTTTTTCCGATGCAGATCGCATTGATCCCATGACGGTATCACCGGAATCACTGGTTTCCAGCTATAGCAATCCACTGGACGCTATGATGGAAAAAGATCCCGCTCAAGATTCCGCTTTCACTGATCATGGTTCTTTGGCCCCCACGATCAAACACGATTTCAGCCATGATCCACTCAAGGTTCTCGATAGCGAAAATCTGACCACTCTGGACCAGACGTCAGTGAGTAACGAGGTAGACCAAAGCCTGCAACAAGACCACTACCGCGCCCCATTATTTTTTTCTTCCCTCTCAGATAACAGAGGCAATGCTATGGATCAGGATTTTGTTGATTTACCCGGTATCTCTTCGCCTTTTAATGAACAGTATCAGGACATGGAACAGCAACATGTTGCTATCACACCATTGATGCGAGGATTGAACACACAGTTGCCTTTGCATAACAGCCAACAGGCCAACGACTTTCTGGAAGAAATGGGTAAGACCATGAAAGCGGCAATTGAAGGTCTACTGGTACTGCAACGTACACAGCATGGGCTGCGTGATAAGCAATTGCGTCCTATCGAAGATAATCCGCTACGGCTGAACATGGACTACAACACCACTATGCAGGTGATGTTTGCGGATCAAAAAAGCCCAGTCCATCTCTCTGCTCCTTCCGCTGTCGCTGAAAGCTTACATAACCTGCAATTACACTATCAGGCTAACCGGATTGCGATCACTGCCGCATTGAACACCATGCTGGATGCTTTCTCACCGGAACACCTACTGAGTCGTTTTGCCCAATACCGCCGCAGCAATGAGACACAGGAAAAAAATGCAACCTGGGCATGGGAAATGTACACCAGTTACTACCGCGAATTGGCTTCCAGCCGCCAACAGGGATTCGAAAAACTGTTCGGTGAAGTCTATGAACAAGCTTATGACCGTGCTCTGCGTCAAGGTTTAGAGGATAGCCAGTAATGAAACGCTCCGGCTGTAACACCTCATGGTCCGGTAGTTATACCGTATGGTTCGTATTGCTGGCAGCGCTAATATTAAGCGGCTGTAGCAGTGCATGGCAAGCAACGAAGAAAGTCGGACAGGTAGTCTGGGACCCATCAACTCCTGTTGGTCAACCTGCGAACTTACCTTCCACCGTCGCGATCACTTTGCTGGCAGAACCTGATATTAACCCCAATAAAAATGGAGAAGCCACTCCGGTTGAAATGCATCTGCTCTATCTCAGTGAAGATTCCCGTCTACTTGCCGCTGATTATGACCAACTGGCGAGTGACAAACTGGATAAAGCGCTGGGGAAAAATTACATCGACCATCAGGATTACACCTTATTGCCGGGGCAGTACAAACCACTGCCAGTCATCCCGCTGGAAAAAAATAGCCGTTACATCGGCGTTATCGTTCGCTATGCCGATATTAATCAATCCGAATGGAAAAAGGTCATCCGTGTGAAAGACACAGGACAGCAATACCACATTCTGGTGCACATCAGAGCGAACGAAGTTGAACTTAGAAAAGAGGAACAATAACTATGTCAGGTAAGAATCGGGTGATTTGGCGTGAAGGATTATTCATCAAGCCACAACACTTTCAGCAACAACAAAAACATAATGACTATCTGGCTCATAGTCGCCAGACCTCCTTAACCAGTTATAGTTATGGCTTCAGTTCTTTGACGCTGGACGAAGACCTTCTCGCTCTGGGACGCATCGGTATCATCGAAGCCAGCGGTATCATGCCAGACGGCACAGTGTTCTCTATTCCTCATCAGGATGCAACTCCTCAACCGCTTGATGTTGTGAATATTCACGAAAACAACAGTAAAAATATCTATCTGGCACTGCCAATAGCCAACGATATTCTCAATGAAATCTCTCATTCAGAATCCAATCGTGCAGGAGCTATGCGCTACCGTGAACACATGGAAGATATCCGTGACCTGCATACAGATGGCGGTGATATCTGCCAAGTCATGCTGGCACAACTGACGCCGATTCTGAAACAGGGCTCAGAAGATCTCAGCGCTTTCTCCGCACTACCGCTATGCCAGATAATAGAAAAGCGCCCTACCGGAACTATCATACTGGATGAAGAGTTCATACCAACCTGTACATCGATCAGGGTCTCTACTCAATTAAAAAATTATATGGATGAAGTGGATAGGGCGATGACAGAACGAGGTAGATCACTCGCTAACCGGATTGGTTCTCCCGGCCAGCAAGGGGTCGCTGATGTTGCTGAATTTATGATGCTCCAGCTAGTTAACCGAGTTCAGCCGTGGTTTACCCACTACGCCGGACAAGCCATTTTACATCCGCAAGATTTTTTCACTCAGTTGATCCAAACCTGTGGTGAACTGAGAACATTTACTCATGAATCCCGTCAGGCCGGCGATATGCCGATTTACAAACACGACAACCTGACGGAAACATTCAAGGAAGTCATGATCCTCATGCACGAAGCAATGGGCGTTGTACTGACTCCGCGGGCGATCCCAATTAAGCTACAAACTCAAGCCAATGGTATCCGGGTGGCGCACATCCATGATCGCAATGTTTTGACAAATGCGGAATTCATTCTGGCAATCCGCGCACAGGTTCCGCATGATCAATTACTCCGCCAGTTTGCCCAACAGACTAAAGTTACATCGGCTGAAAGGATCCGCGAAATGGTCAGCATCCAGTTGCCCGCTGTAGCACTGGTTGCGCTTCCCTCTGCCCCACGTCAGTTGCCTTATCATGCTGGTTACACCTACTTCCGGCTTGATCAACAAGGCGACGCATGGAAAGACATTCTAAAAAGTAACTCCATCGCCTTTCACGTTTCGGGAGAATTCCCAGGATTAGACATGCAATTCTGGGCGGTTAGGAATGGGAGTGCCTAATGAAAACCGAAGCCATGAGTGACAACACCATTCTGATGCAGACGGAGACGGAAACCGATACGATTCTACATCGTCAGTACCAGTTACCGTTACGCGGAGAAAGCCTGAACCCAATGATTGATGCCGCCACACCGCTGCTTGGTATGGTCATGCGTCTAAAAGACATGGGTGATCAGCCACTGCCGGACCAGCTTTACCCACAGGTCGTTACTGATATCCAAGCAATCGAACAACTTCTACAAACCAAAGGCTATGAGCCGGGGGCAATTGTCTCTTTCCGCTACATGCTCTGTACCTTCATTGATGAAACCGCACTGGGGCATGGCTGGAACAGCAAGAATGAGTGGCTACAACAATCACTGCTGGTGCAATTCCACAACGAAACCTGGGGTGGTGAAAAAGTCTTTCAGTTGTTGGATCGTCTGATGGGTGAACCTCAGCGCTACCAACATCTACTGGAGTTTATCTATCTCTGTTTCTGCCTCGGTTACCGTGGTCGCTATAAAGTTGCTTCACAGAAAAGTGATGATTTTGAACGTTTATTCCGTCGATTACACCAACAACTGCATGCGTTGCGGGGCGAAGCTCCTCCCATCATTCTCCACAGTAACGCCAACGAGCGTGATGATCGCTATCGCCTGGGTAAGCGTCTGACTATTAAACATCTGTTCTGGAGCGGTATTACTCTGCTCGCTATCGTTTATGGCTTCTACGCTATCCGTCTGCATAACCAAACCCAGAACATCTTACAACAACTAAATAACTTACTGAGCTAGGAAAGAAACCGATGATTCAGATTGATCTACCTACATTAGTTAATCGCTTAAATCCGATGACTCGGCACGTTCTGGAAGCGGCGGCAGCGCAATGTGTCAGCCAACAGCAACCTGAGATAACGGTTTCACAGCTATTGTTGCAAATGATCAACACCCCTCTCAGTGATGTCAGAGCGATCTTCAATCAAGCGGAAGTGGACAGTGATCTGCTGAAAGAACAACTTGATCAGATGATCCCTCACCATCAAGCAATGGTTCAAGCCTATCCTAGCTTCTCTCCAATGCTGGTGGAGTGGTTACAAGATAGCTGGCTGTTAGCATCGACTGAGATGCAGCATCAGGAATTACGCAGCGGCGTCATGCTGATGACCTTGCTGTTCAGCCCATTACGTTACCTGACGCCACAATCCGCACGTCTTTTATCGGGAATAAACCGCGAATTGTTACGCCAGAATTTTGCCCAATGGACCGCAGGCTCTGCCGAACAACCGGTTGTGGAAAACGATCAAAACGGACAAAACAAAGCTGCCGCCAACAGTGATAGCTTGCTCGCCCGTTTTACTCAAAATATGACGGAACAAGCTCGTCAGGGAAAACTCGATCCTGTTCTATGCCGTGACAGAGAAATCGACCTAATGATCGATATTCTCTGCCGTCGCCGTAAAAATAACCCGATTGTGGTGGGTGAAGCGGGCGTCGGTAAAAGCGCGCTCATTGAAGGGTTGGCTCTGCGCATTATCGACAACCGAGTACCGGAAAAACTGCGTAACAGTGAATTGATGACGCTGGATCTGGGCGCACTACAAGCGGGTGCGGCGGTAAAAGGTGAATTTGAAAAACGTTTCAAAGGCATTATGAATGAAATAAATCAGTCATCCGTACCGATTATTCTGTTCATCGATGAAGCTCATACCCTGATTGGCGCAGGTAATCAACAAGGCGGACTGGATATCTCCAACCTGCTAAAACCCGCTTTGGCACGTGGCGAATTGAAAACCATTGCTGCGACCACTTGGGGCGAATACAAAAAATATTTCGAAAAAGATGCTGCCCTCTCCCGCCGTTTTCAATTAGTTAAAGTGGCCGAACCGACCGCGGAAGAAGCCATCATTATTATGCGTGGCCTGCGGGCAATCTATGAACAATCTCATGGCGTATTAATCGATGATGAAGCGCTAAAAGCCTCTGCGGTATTAAGCGACCGTTACCTCTCCGGGCGCCAATTACCGGACAAAGCCATTGATGTGCTGGATACCGCCTGTGCCCGCGTCGCCATCAACTTGACTTCACCTCCGCGCCAAATTTCTGCCCTGAAAAACCAACTACATCAGCAGAAAATGGAATCAGATGTGCTGGAGAGGGAACAGCGCATGGGGCTAAACCAGCACACTGATCGACTGGATGAACTGCGGCAACAACAGCAGGAAACCACGGAGAAATTGGCTGAACTGGAAGCCAGTTGGCAACAACAGCAACAATTAGTTCAGCAAGTTATTGAACTACGCCGTCAGCTATTAACCGACGAAACAGAATTAACTAACGAAACAAAAGAGAGCGAAACATCGGCCGAAATGACCACTGACGAGTTGATTGCACAATTGGCTGAACTCAATGAACAGTTGGAACAATTACAGCAACAACAAACGCTCGTTTCTCCTCACGTGGATAAGAACCAGATTGCGGCGGTTATCGCTGAATGGACTGGCGTACCACTTAATCGCCTGTCACAAAGTGAACTCTCCGTGGTGACTGAACTCCCAACTCATTTGGGACAAAGCATCAAAGGACAAGATCTCGCGATTAAATGCCTGCATCAACATTTGTTGACTGCCAGAGCGGACCTGCGCCGTCCCGGTCGTCCATTGGGCGCCTTCTTGCTGGCAGGACCAAGTGGCGTCGGTAAAACTGAAACCGTTTTACAGATTGCAGAATTGATGTTTGGCGGACGTCAATATCTGACCACTATCAATATGTCGGAATTTCAGGAAAAACACACCGTTTCCCGCCTGATTGGCTCACCTCCGGGCTATGTTGGATATGGGGAAGGAGGTGTACTCACCGAAGCTATTCGCCAGAAACCTTATTCCGCCGTTCTACTTGATGAAGTAGAAAAAGCCCATCCTGATGTACTGAACCTGTTCTACCAAGCTTTCGACAAAGGTGAGTTGGCCGATGGGGAAGGCCGAGTGATTGACTGTAAAAATGTGGTCTTCTTTTTAACTTCCAATTTGGGCTATCAAACTATCGTCGATAATGCCGATAAACCGGAAGAGATGAATGACCTGCTTTATCCTGAACTGGCGGCCTTCTTCAAACCCGCATTACTGGCGCGAATGGAAGTGGTGCCTTATCTGCCATTGGGACAAGACACCCTGAAAACCATTATTCAGGGCAAACTGGCGCGCCTCGATAACTTATTACGTCAACGCTTCAATGCCGAAGTCACCCTGAGTGATGATGTGGTTGAAGAGATACTGCAACGGGCAACCCGTGCTGAAAATGGCGCACGCATGCTGGAATCGATCATTGATGGCGCTTTGTTGCCACCATTATCTCTGCTGTTGTTGCAAAAAATGGCTGCCGGAAAGCAGATCAGCACTATCCAGCTAACTGTTAACGACCATCAATTCAACGCGGTGGTTGAGGAGATACCATGAAACAACGGCTGAAAAGCGCATTAGCGTTATTGGAAAATGACTCTATCGAGCAACTGGTTCACCACTTTCTTCAAGTGAATCACCAACGCCAGCGTTTTGACGCCTTGCTGGTCTCTCTGCTTAACGTGAATGAAAACCGTCTGGAATGTTACCGGCTGCCGGCGCCAAACCAGATAAGCGCGCTACAACTGGATGTCAATATCGGTGATATTAACCATCCACTGATACAAATCCTGTACAAAGGTACCCCTACGACCTGGGAATCACTCAATCAGGGAGTACGAATAGACAATCGAAACTTTCGCCTCTTCGTCGAAGAACTCCCTAATCGCTGCGGCCTACATGCTATCCCGTTGTTTAATTGCAACGGGCAAGCGTGTGGCGTGATTGCTGTTTTCGCCAAAGATGTCCGTCGTTTTGCTGACGATAGCAACATGTTTTACATCTACTGCCTCGTCATGCAACACCGATTAAAAAAATTGCAGGAACTGGAACAACTGCGTGAACAATTACGCCAGATCCGCCAGGTTTTTCAGACACAGCGCCAGAAAGAAAAACAGCTTGATGAATTGCTGGCTTCGTTAAGTACTACAGCAGAAAACAAAACATCAGCCAGCGTCTCCCACGATTACAGCAAAATCGACGACTTATCTCAGGCGCTCGAAGAGTTCGAATGCGCAGTACTGATACAACGCCAACATATTTACGGCAATAACACCAAACAGATTGCCGCAAGCTTAGGTATTGCACCACGTACACTGACTTACAAACTGGCGAAATACAGGTGTAAATTATGAGTTTTCTGTTAATGGTCAGTTCACTAATCGCCTCTCTGACAGGCAAACCCGATATTCAGCCAGATCAGGAAACCCCAACAGCGCCTTCACTACCCGCTTTACTGCAATGCCGGGCAGAACCGTCGCCGTTGGTCAGGCTCGATTGCTACGACCGCCTATTGGATAAAGTCGATAATATTGCCGTTATCCCGTTAGAAAAAACTGGCCCTGTCTGGAGACAGGCAATGGAACAGGAGATGAAACGAACTGACCATTCAACCGGTTTTATCACCACCCAATCTGAAAGCATACCGACTCGCGTCATACTGACCACCCCCGCAATTGGTGTTCCACCACCACGGCCAGTACTGATGCTGAGTTGTATCGATAGCATTACCCGAATACAAATTGCCCTGGCTAAACCACAAGATAGCGGCACGGTGATGATTTCGACGGAAATCACCCAATTCAGTGCTGACTGGTTCTTGCGTGAAAACGGCTACCTGCTGGAATCCAGCCGTGGATTGCCGGGCATTGAAGAGCTAAAACGACTGATGACAGGAAAAACCCTGACCATCAAAACCGGCAACGGAAACCGAATGACATTCAACATTTCTCAACTGGAACAGGCGGTGAAACCTTTACGCTCCGCCTGCCGCTGGTGATCCCAATGGATATCAGGAAACAATTTGACTGGCAGGGCCTCCTGCTGACGCCCCTGTCGGATGAACTTATCAGCCGGGAGCTGGATGAAAACGAACCCGCCTGGGAATATATCGATGGAGAGATGGTTAAGCTGGGATCGCTGGCTCATTCCAGCATCAATATTGAAGAGATCCAGCGTCAGGCACTGCAACTGTTCAGCGAAAAAAGCAAAGATTTCAGACTGATGGTTCATTTACTGCGCACACTGCAACACGGCAGTAATCCCGCTGAACTCATCCTGGCAATGGAATTGTTAGCCGATTACATCCGGCATTACTGGCAGACAGCCTGGCCACAAAAACCGCTGCTCAAGCGCCGCCTGGCGCAACAGGTGATTAAACGTTTTGACTCTGCGCAACCCGGCTTCTGCGAACAGGCTGATGAGACTCAGCGCGAAGAGGCACAGGGCGCACTGGCTCATCTGGCACAATGCTGGCATACCGATGAACCGGCACTAGCTAAAGAGATCGACCAGTTACGCCCCCGTTATGCCCGTAAGCCTGAGCCAAAACCGGCCGCCGCGCCGGCTGAATCGACAGAAACGACGGCACAATCGGCAAACACTTTAGCACTGACATCCGCACCTATACCGGATGTCACTGTAGACAGTTCCGGTGAAAAAGCCTGGAAGCAGACGCTCCTGACCGTGGCCGACCTGCTATGCGAACGCCAGCCTGATTCTCCTGTGGGTTACCGGCTGCGTCGTTATGCGATCTGGCACACCCTGACCACGGCGCCGATGGCGAATGGCGCAGGCAAAACACCGCTGGCGCCGACTGCGGCAGACCGTACCGCAGATTATCTGACGAAACTCCCGGCGGCGGACAAATCCCTGCTGCAACAGATAGAACAGAGTCTGACACTGGCCCCTTACTGGCTGGACGGGCACGCTATCGCAGCTCAGGCGGCCGAAAAACTGGGTTACCGCCCTGTCGCTGATGCTATCCGCGATGAACTCCGGGCCTTTCTTGACCGCCTGCCGGTCCTGCAAAACCTGTCTTTCTCCGATATGAGCCCGTTTATCT